>NZ_ABCM01000012.1 GCF_000170795.1 Pedobacter sp. BAL39 | reverse complement strand
CATCCTCTTTTTTTTATTCCTTCTGCGTTACTTACTAGAACGTAAAACGTAAGGACAGTCCCACACCTGAAGCATCAAAATCTGTATCAGGAACCAGACCGATTGCCGGTTTCCAGTCCAGTGAAATGTTGATCGGTGCGTCAGCAAATTTATAATCCAGTCCAAGCACACCATCTACTCCCAGGTAAAGATCACTTTCGTCGAAATATTTGTTTTTAACGGAACCTAGTGTACCACCGATACCATAATACCAGTTCAGGCCCTGTACATCGTTGATAGGGTTGTAAATCTCATACAAACCCGTGAAGCGGAACCAGGAATAGCTGCTGTTAGATCTGAAGTTTGCGATCAGGTCTACCATTTTGTTACCACCAAGAGTTGTTTTGAAAGTTACTCCGTTTGCTGCTCCGAAACGACCACCAATCGCATTGTCGTAGCTCTGCGCTTTAGATACTGAGTTCATTGCAAATGACGCAATAACTGTTAAACAAATAATAGTTAGTAATTTTTTCATAATCTGTGTTTATTTGATTTTTATAAGATAAAACCTACGCTATCAACTATTGTGCCGGGATTATTCCTGGAATGTATCTAATGGTTGGAAGTCCGGGGATGGCAAGGGATATTTATGGTCAGAACAAAAGGGGTACAAAACAGGTTTTATTTACACAAGATAAATTATTAGATTTGATAAGGAACAGGTAAGCTACCCAAAATAACCAAATGTATGGCCGTAACGATAACCAGAGTATTTGATCTACTTCAATACAACCTCCAGCAATTTCCAAAGGCAGAATTCATAAACGGCAAAATTAAAGGCGACTGGATAAATTACAGTACCGAGGACTTTTGCAGCACTGTTGATGCCCTCAGCAGGGGACTGATTGGCATTGGCGCCGGTAAGGGCTCCCGCATCGCAGTCATGTCGCCAAACAGGCCTGAGTGGAACCTGACCGATTTTGCCATCATGCAGATCGGTGCACATCAGGTGCCTTTATATCCTACGATGGCAGAGCATGACATTCAGTTTATTCTTGAAAATGCAGAAATCACCATTGCCTTTGTGGCCGATGATGCGCTGTATGCCAAGCTGAAAGTTGCAATTGCAGCTGCGGGCGCGACAGTGAAAGTGTATAGCTTTAATGCCTTTGATGGAGTGGAGCACTGGGAGGCCCTGGTAGAAGATGGGCGCACCCGTCTGGAGATAGATCTTGATAAATATCGTTCTGCCGTGACCCCAAATGACATCTTAACGCTTATTTATACCTCCGGGACCACAGGAAAACCCAAAGGCGTAATGCTGACCCACAGTAACCTGGTAAATAACTTTGTACATTCTTCTGTGCTGCTGCCCGGGGGCATCGGCAAGGTGCTGAGTTTTCTTCCGCTATCTCATATTTTTGAAAGGATGATCGTTTATCTCTACCTCTATGGTGGGGCCGGGGTATATTATGCAGAAAGCATGGATACGATAGTCGCAGATATTCAGTTCGTTAAGCCGAATGCCTTTTCTACAGTGCCGCGTTTGCTTGAGAAGGTATACGATAAGATCATGGAGAAGGGCAAAGCCCTGACCGGTATCAAAAGGGCATTGTTCTTTTGGTCTGTTGCGTTGGCTGAGCAGTATGATTTTAACAAGGGATGGTTCTACCACCTGAAGCTAAAGCTTGCGGGCAAGCTGGTTTTTTCCAAGTGGCGTGAGGCACTTGGTGGGGAGATTGTAGTGATCGTGTCTGGTGGAGCAGCTTTGAACCCGCGCTTATGCCGGATCTTCTGGGCAGCCGGAATGCCTGTTTTTGAAGGATATGGCCTCACAGAGACCTCTCCTGTAATCACTGTCAATCATTTTGGCGGAACGATGTTCGGAACAGTAGGTCCTGCAATTGAAGGTGTTGAGATTAAAATTGCCAATGACGGCGAGGTACTTACAAGGGGACATCATGTGATGAAGGGTTATTATAACCGGCCGGACCTGACTGCAGAAAATATAGATGCGGAGGGATGGTTCCATACCGGTGACATTGGCGAACTGGTCAACAATCGGTTTCTGAAGATCACCGACCGCAAGAAAGAGATTTTTAAGACAGCTGGGGGCAAATATGTGGCACCGCAGACGATAGAGAACAAGTTCAAGGAATCCATTTTTGTGGAGCAGGTTATGGTGCTTGGTGAAAACCGAAAGTTCCCATCCGCACTGATTGTCCCTGCTTTTCAAACGCTTAAAGTATGGTGTGGCCGGAAAGGCATTCCTTACACTACGAATGAGGAGATGGTCCTGAACCCTCAGGTGATCGAGAAATATGAACGCATTGTTGCCGACAGCTGTAAAGAGTTTGGACGATGGGAGCAGGTGAAGCGTTTCGCCCTGCTGTCCAAAGAATGGAGCATAGACGGTGGTGAACTTACACCTAAGCTCAGCCTCAAAAGGAAGGTCATTCTGGAGAAAAATGCCACTGGCATCGATAAGTTATATGCCGACGCAGAAAACTATAAAGGTTAGCTTGTATAGAATTCCACACACTTTTTTTACGTTTCAGTTATTTGAAGCAGTTTTCATAATTGGCCTAAGTATTGAATAAGGGTAATTGATTAAACATTGTAACAATTATTTAACACTCGTTTTATGAAACAAAAACTATTTAGATGTTTACCTTTCGCAGTTGCTGCCCTTTTGATTGGCGGCACCGCGCAGGCGCAGGATCAGCCTGCTTCCGCTCCGCTTAATACCTGGTCTATCGGTATAAACGGCGGTGTATTGAGTCCAATATCGCCACTGGGAGGAAAGAATGATTTCTCGAACTGGAAGTCGAACTTCGGCTACGGACTGTATATCAAAAAACAATTTACCCCATATTTCTCTTTAAGGCTCGACGGTGTCAGAGGAAAGTTGTCCGGCGACAATAGTGAACCTTATGAAAGCGGATTGCTTCCCAATAATGGGGTAGGTGCGTTTGAAACAGACCTGAGTTATTCTGGTAGTTTAAATGCAGTAGTCAATATGTTCAATATTGATATGTTCAATAAAAATAATGCGTTGCAGCTTTACGCATCTGCGGGTGCCGGTCTGGCAGGTTACAAAGTGAAAACTGGTGCTGCCAGCAGCTCACTTACGCCCTATGCGAACGACAAAACGATCAGCGAGCTGATTGTGCCCGTAGGACTGGGCGCAAAGTTTAAGCTTTCTGATAAAATCAACCTTGATCTCGGCTGGACAGTCAATTTCGTGGATGGCGACAATCTGGATGGTGTTTATAAAGAAGGAAATGATAAATATTCTTATGCTTATGGCGGACTGGAGTTTTCACTGGGTGCTGGCAAACAGCAGCTGGCTTGGCATAATCCTGTGGCCTTGACCTATGATGAGGCCTTAAAAGCAAAGCAAACGGCAAATGCGCTGAAAGCAGAGGTGGATGCACAGAAAGCGGATAACGCAAGGCTGAGAGGTCAGATTGACGATCTGCTGAAAGATTCTGATGATGATGGCGTGGCTGATAAACTGGACAAATGTCCGGGTACACCGGCCGGTACTGTTGTTGACGGTTCAGGATGTCCTTTGAAAACACCTGCTCCTGTTGAAAAAGTAATCATCACTGAGGCAGACCGGAGGGTAGTAGATGAAGCCATTAAAAATCTCGAGTTTGACCTTGGTAAAGCGGTGATCCGTCAGAAATCTTATGCTACGTTAAACCGTGTAGCTGCGTTGCTGATTGAAAAAAACTTCAGCCTGAAGCTGGCTGGGCACACTGATAATACAGGATCTATGGCATTGAACCTTCGCTTGTCGAAAGATCGTGCGGAGTCTGTAAAAGCATATCTGGTGTCACAGGGAGCAAATGCTTCGAGAATCGAAGCTACAGGATACGGACCTAATCAACCTATAGCAACAAACAAAACCGCTGCTGGCCGTCAAGCCAACAGAAGGGTAGAGTTTACTTTGTTTTAATCTGATAAACAGATATTTATAGTATGCCGCTCCTGGAATCAGGAGCGGTTTTTTTGTGATAATAATTTTTTTCGGCTGTTGTATTTCAACTTTTAATTCGATAGCTTTGTTATGCAAGCATAGTAATAAATGAAACAGCAGGAAACCGTAGATTATTTTTTAAAGGTAGTTTGGCAGAACGTCTCCAATACCTACAACCAGATTGCCTCGGGCTTTGGGATCACACAAGCTATCGGTTATGTGTTGATTAATATTGAGAAGGAGGGGACGGCTGTTTCAAAGCTGGCGGGTTTACTAGGCGTAAAGGCGACGAGCTTATCACGGATGTTAAACAATATGGAAGAACTGGGGTTGATATACCGGGAGACTTCTGTGGGTGACAAACGATCCGTAAAGGTCTACCTGACGGAGTTCGGCCAGGAAAAGAGGAAGCTTGCAAAGGGAGTAGTAATTGCCTTTAATGACTACCTCAATGAGCACCTGAGCACACACGAGAAAAACAACTTGATCAATACATTGCAGAAACTAAATAAATTGACATTGGCATATAATCCTACAGAAAAATATGAACAAGAAGATAAATAAAGTTGCCGTATTGGGCTCTGGCATTATGGGTTCCCGTATTGCCTGCCACTTCGCCAATATAGGCGTGGAGGTGCTCCTGCTTGATATTGCCCCTAATGCACTTACATCGGAAGAAGAAGCAAGGGGTCTTTCCCTGGATCATCCTGCTGTGAAAAACAGGATCGTTGATGCTGCACTGCAGCAGACCGTAAAAACTAATCCTTCGCCGGTATATTCCAAATCTGTACTCCGGAAAATTACGACTGGAAATTTTTCGGATGATATGGCAAAAATTGCTGGTTACGACTGGGTAATTGAGGTGGTGGTGGAGAATCTTGACATCAAGAAAAAGGTGTTTGACCAGGTGGAACAATTCCGTAAACCGGGTACACTTGTTACTTCCAATACTTCAGGGATCCCGATCCATATGATGGCGGAAGGGCGCTCTGATGATTTCAGGGCTCACTTCTGCGGAACACACTTTTTTAATCCGCCAAGGTACCTGCGCCTGCTGGAAATCATTCCCACTAAGGATACCCATCCGGAGCTGGTTGATTTTCTGATGCATTATGGAGATCAGTTCCTGGGTAAGACTACTGTGCTGTGCAAAGATACCCCTGCATTTATTGCCAATAGGGTAGGTGTATATTCCATCATGGCATTGCTGCATCTCGTGGAGAAAATGGAACTTACGGTTGAGGAGGTGGATAAATTTACTGGCCCGGCCCTCGGCCGTCCTAAGTCGGCCACTTTCCGTACTACGGATGTAGTGGGACTGGATACAATGATTAAGGTAGCTAAAGGATTGTACGACAATTGTCCTGATGATAAGGCTCATGCACTGTTTGAACTTCCAGGATATGTGAAGAAGATGGAAGCCAACAATTGGCTTGGAGATAAAACAAAGCAGGGTTTCTACAAAAAAACAAAGGGTGCGGATGGCAAGAGCGAGATTCTTGCCCTCGACCTGAAGACACTGGAATACAGACCTCAGGAGAAGGTGAAGTCGGCCACACTTGAGTTGACCAAGCCGATTGAAAATGTGAGGGAGCGTATGAAAGTATTTGCTGCGGGAAAAGATAAAGCTGCTGAATTGTTCCGTGCATCTTTTTTCGGCTTGTTTGAATATGTGTCAGACCGGATCCCGGAGATTTCTGATGAGTTGTACCGCATTGACGATGCCATGCGTGCGGGCTTCGGATGGGAACTTGGCCCTTTTGAAGTGTGGGATGCGGTTGGTATTGAAGCTTCACTGGAAGGGATGAGTAAGTATGGGCACGAGGCAGCGGCCTGGATTCATGAACTCCTCGCGGCGGGGAATCGCTCATTTTATAAACTGGAAGATGGCATCAGGAAATATTATGATATTCCTACTAAAAGTTATAAAGCTATTCCTGGTACGGAGGCCTTCATCGTGCTGGATAACCTAAGGGCAAACCATACTGTATGGAAGAACTCGGGTGCGTCGATTATTGACCTTGGCGATGGTATCCTGAATGTGGAGTTTCACTCCAAGATGAACACTATTGGCGGGGACACTTTGCAGGCCATCAATAAGGCCATTGATATGGCCGAGAAAGATTACCGTGGCCTGGTTATTGGTAATGACGGAGCCAACTTTTCTGCTGGTGCAAATGTGGGCATGATCTTCATGATGGCGGTAGAGCAGGAGTGGGAGGAGCTGAACCTGGCGGTACGGATGTTTCAGAATACCTCCATGCGTATCCGTTATTCGTCCATTCCGGTGGTGGTAGCACCACATAACCTGACCCTTGGTGGTGGCTGTGAGTTCAGTCTGCATGCAGACCATGTTCAGCTCAATGCGGAAACGTATATGGGACTGGTGGAGTTTGGTGTGGGCGTGATCCCTGGTGGTGGTGGCTCCAAGGAGTTTGCGCTGCGGGCATCCGACGATTACCGTGAAGACCAGATTGTACAGAATGCCCTGAAGGAACGTTTCCTGACCATTGGTATGGCGAAGGTCTCTACCTCTGCGGTAGAAGCGCTGGAACTCGGTTATCTGCAGAAGGGAAAGTATACCATCAGCATGAACAGAAGCCGTCTGATCGCAGACGCCAAGGCGAAAGCCATCGAGCTTGCGGAGGCTGGTTATACCAGGCCGGTACCTCGTAAAGACATTAAGGTCCTAGGAAAGCAGGGATTGGGTATTGTATATGCGGGAGCAAATACCATGTATTCCGGTCATTACATTTCGGAGCATGATAAAAAGATTTCTGAAAAGCTGGGATGGGTGATGTGTGGTGGAGATCTGTCATCACCAACAGAAGTCACCGAGCAATATTTGCTGGATCTTGAAAGAGAAGCATTTTTATCATTATGCGGCGAGCGTAAAACCCTTGAGCGCATTCAGAGTATAGTTACAAAAGGAAAACCGCTTAGAAACTAAGCTAAAAAATACAGACATGCAGGAAGCATATATTATAGCAGGATTTCGTACCGCTGTGGGCAAGGCTCCACGTGGTGTATTTCGTTTTACCAGGGCCGATGACCTGGCGGCAGAAGTGATCAGGCAGCTGGTGGCCTCTGTGCCCAACCTGAACAAGGAACAGATTGATGATGTGATTGTTGGTAATGCCACACCGGAGGCTGAACAGGGATTGAACATTGGCAGGATGATCTCACTGATGGGCCTGGATACGGATAAAGTACCGGGGGTAACGGTTAACAGGTATTGTGCGTCAGGGCTGGAGACTATTGCTACGGCGGTAGCCAAGATTCGTAGCGGGATGGCGGACTGTATTGTTGCGGGAGGTGTCGAAGTGATGTCGGGAATGCCCTTCGGCGGATGGAAACTGGTGCCCAACGCTGAGGTTGCCAGGACAAATCCGGACTGGTACTGGGGCATGGGCTTGACTGCTGAGGCTGTAGCAAATGAGTATAAGGTGAGCCGCGAGGATCAGGATGAGTTTGCCTATCATTCTCACAGAAAAGCCGTAGAAGCCATAAAAAACGGACACCTGAAAGATGGGATTGCCCCGATTACGGTGGTAGAGAATTTTCTTGATGATAAAATGAAGAAACAAAGCCGCAGTTATGTGGTCGATACGGACGAGGGCCCAAGGGCGGATACGTCAATGGAAAAGCTGGCGAAGCTGAAGCCTGTGTTTGCGGCAGACGGTAGCGTTACCGCTGGAAACTCTTCTCAGACTTCTGATGGGGCTGCCTTTGTGCTCGTGGTATCAGAGAAAAAAATGAAGGAGCTTGGGGTGGATCCGGTGGCGCGATTGCTGAGTTATGGCATTGCCGGTGTGCCGCCAAGAATTATGGGCATCGGGCCTATAGAGGCGATCCCTAAAGCCCTTGCTATGGCGGGGATGAAACTGGAAGATCTTGATTTGATAGAGCTCAACGAGGCTTTTTCGTCACAGTCGCTCGCAGTGATCAGAACATTGGGCATTGACCAGGAGAAGGTGAACGTAAATGGAGGGGCCATTGCGTTGGGACATCCGCTGGGTTGCACGGGGGCGAAATTGAGCGTGCAGTTGTTTAACGAGTTAAAACGAAGGGATCAGAAGTATGGAATGGTGACCATGTGCGTGGGTAGCGGACAGGGCGCAGCAGGTATTTTTGAAATGCTTTAATCATTGATAAACTATGGAAACTACAGACAAAAAAACAATTAAAGGTGGTGAGTTTCTGATTACAGAAACCAATTATCAGGATGTATTTATTCCTGAGGAGTTTGATGAAGAGCAGCAGATGATTGCGCAGACCTGCCGTGATTTCCTGTCGGCAGAAGTATATCCAAACCTGGACCGCATCGATACGCAGGAGGAAGGTCTGATGCCTTCATTGATGGATAAGGCAGGTGAGCTCGGATTACTTGGTGTTTCTATTCCTGAAGAATATGGAGGTTTTGGCAAGAACTTCAATACCTCCATGCTGGTTGCAGATGTGATTGGCGCGGGGCATTCCTTTGCGGTAGCCTTGTCTGCACATACAGGTATCGGTACTTTGCCTATTCTCTATTATGGAAATGCTGAACAGAAAGAAAAATATATCCCCAAGCTGGGTACAGGAGAATGGAAGGCCGCCTATTGCCTTACTGAGCCGAATTCCGGCTCGGATGCGAACTCTGGAAAAACGAAGGCTAAACTCGCTGATGATGGTCAGCACTACCTGATCACCGGACAGAAAATGTGGATTACCAACGGTGGATTTGCTGACATTTTTATTGTATTTGCCAAAATTGATGATGATGCCAACCTGACGGCTTTTATCGTGGAGCGTGGATTTGGGGGCATTACGATGAATCCCGAGGAGCACAAGATGGGCATAAAAGGATCATCGACACGTCAGGTATTCTTCAATGATTGTCCTGTGCCGGTAAAAAATATGCTTTCCGATCGCCAGAACGGATTTAAGATTGCGGTAAATATCCTGAATATCGGAAGGATTAAACTTGCGGCAGCTGCAATTGGCGCTTCAAAATCGGTCATTGATACCGCGATAAATTATGCCAATGAGCGCCTTCAGTTTGATCGGCCGATTTCCAAGTATGGCGCGATCAGGTACAAACTAGCAGAGATGGCGGCAAAGGTTTATGCCGTGGAGTCTGCCAATTACCGCGCCGGGCAAAATATTGATGATGCATACGATGCACTGGTCGCCGCTGGAATGGATGCAAGTAAGGCAAAGCTGAAATCTACGGAGCAGTTTGCGGTAGAATGTGCCATCCTGAAAGTATGGGGCTCCGAAGTACTGGATTACGTCGTGGATGAGGGTGTTCAAATCTATGGTGGAATGGGCTTTTCGGCTGAAGCACCGATGGATCGCGCCTATCGTGATGCAAGGATCAACAGAATTTTTGAAGGTACTAATGAAATCAACAGGTTGCTGACTGTAGATATGATGTTGAAACGGGCGATGAAGGGAGAGCTTGATCTAATGACTCCGGCGACCGCCGTTGCTGCGGAACTGATGTCGATCCCTGATTTTGGGGAAGAGGATGATGCCTTGTTTGCTGCAGAGAAGAAAATCATTAAAAACCTTAAAAAGGCCACGCTGATGGTCGCTGGTGCGGCGGTACAGAAACTGATGATGAGTTTATCCAAGGAACAGGAAATCCTGATGAACATCGCAGATATGGCTAGTTATGTATATGTGGCGGAATCAGCGATGCTCAGGACGGAAAAACTGGTGCAGCTACGTGGCGAGGCCGCCTGTGAAGGTCAGCTGAACCTTATGCGTATTTATTTTGTAGAAGCTGTAGATGCCTTACAGAAAGCGGGTAAGGAAGCGCTTTGGGCCTTTGCTGAGGGAGATGAGCAGCGGATGATGATGGTGGGCCTGCGCAGATTTACCAAGATGGAGGCGTTCAATGTAAAAGCAGTAAGGCAGCAGGTTGCCCAGCAGCTCATCGCGGCCAACAAATACTGTTATTAATAAATAAAAGATGTTGTTAAACATTGATTGCCGGGCTGCCTTAAAAAGGGCAGCCCATTTTTTTTAAAGCCCCTTTGTATTTGTTAAAATTGGTTAAAAATTGTTCCATCCCCAATAAAAGACTATTTTTGTGCAATATGTTTAAAAGCAGGATTTTTCTTGGTCTTTTGTTGTTGTCAGCAGCTTACATTGCCTGCAAAAAGAATGATCCTTTCAATAGTGAGGCTCAGCTGGCAATAGACACGGCGAAGATCAGGGAATTTTTGGATACCTCTGGGATTACGGCTACGAAGGATCCTTCGGGTTTATTTTACCTGATGGTAGTCGAGGGTGAGGATACCGCTGCGACGCCCTCCCTGGAGGATAGCATCCGTGTAGCTTATACGGGGAGGATTCTGGGTGATACTACAGCCTTCGAAACGGTGACGGAAAGTGCGCCCCGGAGTTACCTGCTTTCTCAGCGTATTGAGGGTTGGAGAACAGGTTTATCCATGACTAAGGAGGGCGGGCAGATCCGTCTTTTTATCCCCTCATCGCTGGCATATAGAGATTTTGTACAATCCGGCATTCCTGCCAACACCATATTAGATTTTACCATCGACCTGCTGAAAGTCGTCAAAAAGAAATAGAAAAATAAAAATGATCAAAAAGTTATCACTTTATACCATTGCCTTGTTTGGGGCGCTTTTACTGCTGAACTCTTGTAAGAAAGACTACGAAGACATCCAAACCATCGACAACCGTAAACTTTCGGAGTACCTTGCTGCCAATAACATTATCGCAACGCCAGACTCTGCTGCTACCGGATATTATTATGTGGTGAATAACCCTGCCACGGGTGATTTTTATAAAAATACAGACTCCATCCTTTATGAGTCTACGATGAAATCATTGCTTAGCGGAACAGTATATTCCAGTCCGACAGCAAATAGTAACCTGGCCAACCTTGTGGGGTATGTTGGTACAGTTTCGACGGTGAACATTGCCGCCCTCAGGGAAGTGATGCTTAAGATGAAACCAGGAGGATCTGCGAGGATTTTTGTTCCTTCTTACCTGGCATTTGGAAAAAATGGGAATACTACACTTAAGGTGCCTTCAAATGACCTTATTGAGTTTGAAATTACGGCTTACGCACAACGTAGTCAGGCGGCATTGGATCAGCAACGCATTGCAGACTTCCTAACCGCCAAAAACCTGACCGGCGCGGTAAAACCTGCAGGGTATTCAGGAGCAACTTACATCGTGGAAACTACCGGCGATGCGTCGGGTGAGGCAATTACGATGGCTTCTACATTGACCATGAAATATACAGGAAGGCTGCTTGACGGCACACAGTTTGACTCCAGCACGGACGGTACTTTTACCGGTACCCTTGCGGGTTTGATTTCCGGTTGGGAAGTATTGAAGGAGTTTAAGAAAGGTGCGAAAATACGTCTTTTTGTGCCATCAGTTCTAGGTTATGGTATTACGGGCAGCCAAAATACTTCAACTGGCGTTTACGTCATCCCACCAAATGCAACATTGGATTTCGATATCGAAATTGTTGATGTAGACAATTAAAATGATGCAGCCCTAATTATTTAGGGCTGCTTTAAATACTTTAAGGATTCTTTCTCTTGCAAAAGCATGTTCAACAATAGGTGGGACATGCTTTTGTTTTTTATATTCAGGAAGCCATTTGTCAATGTATTTGAAATCGGGGTCAAATTTTTTCATCTGCAGCTCCGGGTTGAAAACCCTGAAATATGGGGCTGCGTCATTTCCACATCCGCAGGCCCACTGCCATCCACCGACGTTGCTGGCCATTTCATAATCCAGCAGTTTCTCCGCAAAATAGGTTTCTCCCCACTTCCAGTCGATGAGCAGGTGTTTGCTGAGGAAGCTGGCCACGACCATCCTCACACGGTTGTGCATGTAACCCGTTGCATTTAGCTGCCTCATGCCCGCATCGACCAGCGGATATCCGGTATTTCCCTGACACCAGGCCTCAAACTCATCCTCATTGTTTCTCCATTTGATGTTGTTGTAGGCAGGTTTAAAGGCGCTGTTTACGGTATGCGGAAAGTGCCAGAGGATCATCATGTAGAAGTCGCGCCATGCCAGTTCCGACAGCCATTTCTCCGCCTGCTGCGTCTTTGCCTGTGCTGCGGCATGTCTGATGCTGACCGTGCCGAAGCGGAGGTGCATGCCTATGTGGGTCGTGGCATCGGCACCAGGAAAGTCCCTTAGCTTTTCGTAGGCATCGAGTTTCCTGCTGAAATCTTCTGATGGGAATTTCTGTGCTGAGGCTTCGAAACCCATGTCAGAAAGAGAAGGAATGTGCTGGCGCTTGATTTTTAGTAGGTGTTTAAGGTATTTTTTAATGGGGTAAGGTTTGATGTAGAAGTCGTCCAGTTTTCGAAGCCATTGTTTGTAATAGGGAGTAAATACCGTATATGGTTTGCCATCGGCTTTAACGATTTCATCTTTCTCAAAGATTACCTGGTCTTTGTAGGTATGGAAGCTGATGTGTTCAGAGCGAAGGAATTCCGCCAGGGAATCGTCTCTTTCGGCTGCATACGGTTCATAATCATGGTTGGTGAAGACAGACTTGACCTGATATTCCTCCATGAGTTCTGTCCATGCTTTTTCCGGGCTTCCATGTTTGACAACGATGGAGCTGTCGTGCTGTGCCAGTTGCTCATTGAGCTCTTTGATGGTGTTGTAGATAAATGTTACTCTTGCATCCTTTACTGGCAGCTTGCTGAGGATGTTGGTGTCGAAGATGAACAATAGCAATACGGGATGGGGGCCTTTCAGGGCATGGTAAAGTGCAGTATGATCTTCGAGTCTTAGATCTCTTCTGAGCCAGCAGATGCTAATTTCTTTTTTCATGAAGTATCCGGGTAGTTAGGAGCCGTAAATATCGGCTAAAGCATCGTTAAGTTGTAGGTATTTAAATCTGAAACCGCTTTCCAGGAGCTTTTCTACAGAAGTATTGGTGCTCATGGTGGCGACAATGCTCATCTCGCCCATCAATAAGGATAGGAAGGATTTGGGAACCTTAAAGGGCCAGACTGGGCGGTGAAGCTGATGTGCAATCGCCTGAGTGATGGTTTTGTTGGTCACCGGATAGGGAGCACAGGCATTGTAGGTGCCAGTGATGGATTCCTGTTCCAGTGCATGAATGAAGATGCCAACCATATCGTCGATGTGGATCCATGGCACCCATTGTTTGCCATCGGAGAGGGTGGCCCCGGCGAAAAAGCGGATGGGGAGTGCCATGGTGGGCAAAGCACCATCGTTCTTATCCAGGACAACCCCGGTTCGGAGTTTAATGACGTTGATGCCCATCGCCTTGCCTTCGTCGGCGGCAGCCTCCCAGGCAATGCAGCATTCGGGAAGAAAACCCTTGCCTGCAGTACTGTTTTCATGCAGAATTTCATCCGCGCGATCGCCATAATACCCTACGGCAGCAGACGAGATAAATTTGCTGAGGGATGAGCCGGTCGCTTTAATGGCGGTGTAAAGAAGCTGAGCTGATTGCACCCTGCTTTTTACGATCTGTTGTTTCTGCTCGTCGGTCCATTTTTTTGCAGCAACACTTTCTCCCGCAAGGTGGATGATGGAGGAAACACCGTCCATACATCCGAAGTCAATCTCCTTTTTTTCGACGTCCCAGAGGTAAACCTTTACATTGGGGATGTCGACAGGTTTTCTGGAAAGAACGGCAACCGTATGTCCTTTAGCAAGGAGCGCTTTTGTCAGTCTACGGCCAATTAACCCGGTGGCACCCGTAATGAGTATGTGCTGCTTCATGAAGTGATAACCTTTCTGTTTGAGAATTAGTTTGATACAATGTTCATTTTCGTGCTATTTTTTGTAGCGCTTATGTAAATATTACCTGACGGATGCTTTATCCGGTGAAAAATCGTATATTTTTGTGGATTGTTATAAAATTCGAGCAGAATAAATGAAGTCTAAGAGAATATTGGTTTGGTTCCGTAATGATCTTCGCTTGCACGATAATGAGATGTTGGTTGAGGCGATATCGAAATCTGACAGTATTTTGCCTGTTTACTTTTTCGATCCTTATTATTTTGATCCCACGCAATTTAATACAGTCAAAACGGGAATGAGCAGAACGAAGTTTCTGCTGGAGAGTGTGGCTGCCTTACGGGCATCTTTTCAGCAGCTTGGCGGAGACCTTCTGGTGCTCTATGGAAAACCTGAAGAGCTGATGGCAGGCCTGGTAGATCAGTACGAGATTTCGGAAGTTTACCATCACCGGGAAGTGGCGCCAGAGGAAACACAGATCTCCACAAAAGTAGAAGACTTGTTATGGAAGCTCAAAATCAATCTGAGACATTTTATTGGGCACACTTTATATAATAAAGAAGACCTTCCTTTTCCAATTAAAGACATCCCTGATGTATTCGCCCAGTTCAAGAAAAAGACTGAGCGTGATGCTATGGTAAAATCCTGCTTCTTGTCGCCAGACCACATTGAATTTGTGGAAAATGAAGACTGGGGTCAGCTGCCCGGCCTTAAAGACCTTGGCTTTGAAGAGGAGACTTTTCCTGGCGAGGAGGATGCGTTGCGTGGCGGTGAAGAAGCCGGTTTGCAGCATCTCTCTGACCTGCTTTTAGAAGGAGCTGCCGTATATCAGAAATATACGGCCAAACAATCTGCGGAGCGCGAAGCCTTTTCTTCGCGTTTGTCCGGATGGCTTTCTTTGGGATGTTTGTCGCCAAGGATGGTGTACTGGATGGTAAAAGAAGCGGAGTCGAAGTTTGGCAGCAATGCCAATTTCAACCAAATGCTACTGGGATTGTTGTGGAGGGATTACTACCGCTTTATGTTCAAAAAACATGGTACCCGTTTCTTTAAGGAACCTGATTTTGAATCTGATTTTTTTAGCTCTGTAGATCCTGCGAACTCAGTGTTGAAGAAATGGAAAACCGCGGATACCGGATATCCGTTGATTGATAATTACATGACCGAGCTGAACGATACGGGGTATATCTCCTACACCGGACGGCTGGTTGTTGCCACTTACCTGGTTCATTTCCTGAAGGTACACTGGACTAATGGGGCCGTTTATTTTGAAGAGAAGCTGATCGATTACGCTCCGGCAAGCAACTGGGGCAACTGGGCAAATGTTGCGGGCGTAGGCAAAGATGGCAAGTCGAAAAATGGGATTGATATTGACAAGCTTCGTAAAATGCTGGAGCTGAGTGTTTCCGGTGAAACTTCCGTAGCCTGATCAACCTGATTTTTTTTACTGTCCGTTGAACAAAATTATTTTTTTCAACAAAGTTGTTTAACAATTGTTGTAATTTGTGGCGTGAGAAAATTTTCAATAAGTGACATCGAGGGATTAATTGGCATTAAGGCCCATACTATAAGGGCATGGGAAGTCAGGTATAATCTCGTGCCTTCAAAAAGGACACCCACAAACATTCGCTATTACGATGAAGAAGATCTGAAGATGCTGTTGAATATCGTGGCCCTGAATGAGAATGGTTATAAGATCAGCAGGATTGCTAGGATGACCCAAAACCAGATCGTGGAGCTGGTCTCGCAGCTTAAGGCCGATTATCACAATGACTCCGTACAGATGCTCAGTTTGTCGGACGCAACAATGGCCTATGATGAAGTCGCTTTTTCCGATATCCTTGCGAAGTGTATTGCCGAGATGGGACTTATTGAAACAATGGATGTCATCTTATTCCCATTTATGAAAAGAGTAGGGATGTTGTGGCAAACGGGTACCATTGATCCTTCACAGGAGCATTTCGCTTCAAACCTGATCAGGGACCGGATTATTGTGGAGATTGATAAGGTTGAAAAACCCGAGAAAAAAGATGCAAAAAGATTCCTTTTATTTCTTCCTGAAGCGGAAATGCATGAAACAGGCTTGCTTTTTGCTAGGTACCTGTTGAAGAAATGCGGTCATGAAACATTGTATCTGGGCTCGGAAATTCCATATGCCGATTTAAAAAGGGTCGTGACTTCTTACAAACCTGACTATGCTTTTATTGTGCTCACTTCCTTGAACCTTGGGAAAGATGTGAACAAGATTATAGGAAAGGTGATGGATAATCTGAATGTGCCATTAATTGTGGCAGGGAGCCTGATCTCCGAGTTTGATATCCTTGTAAAAGACCATCTGACACCTTTGAAGAATGTCTGCGACATGACAGAATTTCTTGAAGATTTATAAAGAATTTTGCCTTATTTAATAGGTAAAATCCTAATTTTGCCATACTTATAGCATATTCAAAAATAATGGATAATTTATCTTATCTCAGCGGCGAGAACGCCGAATACGTAGAATCCCTTTATCAAACTTTTAAGGAAGACCCCAGTTCAGTTGAGTTCGGTTGGCAGAAATTTTTCGAAGGCTTTGACTTTGGAAGAGCTGCTGGCGGCAACGCAGTAACTGATGAAACTCCCGAGCATTTTCTTAAAGAAATCAACGTGCTGAACATGATCAATGGTTATCGTCAGCGCGGCCACCTGTTTACACATACCAATCCCGTTCGTGAAAGACGCCTGCACCTGCCAACATTGGATCTGGAGAATTTCAAGCTGTCGGCGGCTGACAACGATACTGTTTTCAATGCCGGCATCGAGGTTGGTCTTGGCGCTGCGAAGCTGAGTGATATCGTTGCTTTTCTGAAACAGACCTACTGCAGGTCTATTGGTGCTGAATATAAGTATGTGCGTACTCCTGAAGTACTTTCCTGGATTGAACAGAAAATGGAGGGTGTGCGCAATACGCCCAACTTCTCCATTGATGAGAAACGCAGGATACTTAAAAAACTAAATGAAGCTGTAAGTTTTGAGAATTTTCTGGGCACCAAATTCCTGGGGCAGAAGAGATTTTCGCTGGAAGGTGCTGAGGCATTGATTCCTGCTTTGGACTCTGTCATTGAGAAAGGCTCTGAACTTGGTATTGAAGAATTTGTGATCGGTATGGCGCATCGCGGAAGGCTGAATGTTCTTGCCAATATCATGCAGAAAACCTATAAGGATATTTTTGCCGAGTTTGAGGGCAAAGGTTACAGTGCTGAATCTCCGTTTGGTGGTGATGTAAAATATCACCTTGGTTATTCTACAGACGTGACCACCAATAATGGTAAAAATGTACACCTGAGCCTTTGTCCAAACCCATCTCACCTGGAAACGGTGAACGGTGTGGTAGAAGGGATGACAAGGTCTAAGATAGATTTTAAATATGGTGGCGACAATGCACGCATTGCACCAATTCTGATCCATGGTGATGCGTCTATCGCAGGTCAGGGTATCGTATATGAGGTGATCCAGATGGCCGGTCTTGACGGTTATAAAACCGGCGGTACCATTCACCTGATCATCAACAACCAGATTGGTTTTACCACCAACTATAAAGATGCGCGTTCAAGTACCTATTGTACGGATATCGCAAAAGTGACTTTATCTCCCGTGTTCCATGTGAATGGCGATGATGTAGAGGCACTGGTTTATGCAATTAACCTGGCAATGGAATATCGTCAGAAATATAAAAATGATGTGTTTATCGATATCCTGTGCTACCGCAGGTTCGGACACAATGAGGCGGATGAGCCTAAGTTCACACAGCCATTGCTGTATAAGACCATTGAGAAACACGCCAACCCGCGTGACATCTATGTGCAGCAACTGATTAGTGAGGGGAAACTGGAAGCGAGCCTGGCAAAAGAAATGGAGAAAGAATTCCGTGGTATTCTGCAGGAGCGTTTAAATGAGGCTAAGGAGCTGACCTCCACTTATCAGGATGTTAAATTTGGTGGTGCATGGGCAGATATGCGCATTGCTACAGCCAAGGATTTCGAGAGCTCTCCAAATACAGCGGTTAAGAAAAACACTTTACTTGAAGTTGCGAAGCGGATCAGCAGTTTGCCTAAAGACAAGAAATTCTTCAAGAAAATTGAAAAGCTTTTTGACGAGCGTAGTAAGATGGCCACGACGACACACATCTTCGACTGGGCCATGGGTGAGCAATTGGCATATGGTACTTTACTGGCAGAGGGTAAACGCGTCCGTTTAAGCGGACAGGATGTGGAACGTGGTACGTTCTCGCACCGCCATGCCGTGATTACCCTTGAAGATTCAGAAGAAGAATATATCCCACTGTCGAATGTTTCTGATCAGCAGGCGCCTTTTGACATCTACAATTCACACCTTTCGGAATATGGTGTACTTGGTTTTGAATATGGTTATGCCATGGCCAATCCGAATGCACTGACCATCTGGGAAGCTCAGTTTGGAGATTTCTTCAACGGTGCACAGATTGTGGTAGACCAGTATATTGCCAGTGCAGAAACCAAATGGCAACGTGAAAACGGCTTGGTGATGTTGTTGCCACATGGATATGAAGGACAGGGACCGGAGCACTCTTCGGCGCGTATTGAGCGTTTTATGGAACTTTGTGCAGACCACAATATGCAGATTACCAACTGTACAACACCGGCGAACTTCTTCCATGCCATCCGCAGACAGTTTAAGCGCGATTTCAGAAAACCGTTAGTGGTCTTTACGCCGAAAAGTCTGTTGCGTCATCCTCAGTGTGTATCCGGTATCGAAGAGTTTACCGATGGCAAGTTCATGGAGGTCATTGATGATGCCCGTGTGAAAGCAGCTGATGTGAAAAGGGTGTTGTTCTGCAGCGGTAAGATTTACTACGAGCTGTTGGAAAAACAGACGAAAGACGAGATCAAAGATGTGGCCATTGTGAGGGTTGAGCAATTGTATCCTACTCCTGTGGCACAGATGGAAGCCGTATACAAGAAATATAAAAATGCGGACGAGGCACTTTGGGTACAGGAAGAGCCTGAGAACATGGGTGCCTGGCCATATCTATTGCGCAGACTTCGTAAAACAAGTTTCAGCGCAATCGAAGTGATCTCAAGGAAGGAGAGCAGCAGCACAGCTTCTGGGTTTGCAAGGCAACATGCAGACCAGCAAGCCTATATCCTGGCAAAATCTTTTGAGATGCCGGTAACGGAGCAGGAGAAAAAGATCGCCAAAAAATCGGTGAGCAAAGTTTATAATGTAGATTAGAGAAATATAATACATCAGTTATGAGTATAGAAATAAAAGTTCCGCCAGTAGGCGAGTCGATTACCGAAGTTGTTTTGTCACGATGGGTGAAAAACGATGGAGAAGCAGTTGAAATGGATGAGGTTATTGCCGAATTGGAATCTGATAAAGCAACCTTTGAGTTAACTGCTGAACAGGCTGGAACTTTGAAAACAGTAGCTAGCGAGGGAGATACCCTGGCGATAGGTGCTGTAGTATGTAAGATTGAAGATGGAGGGGCTGCACCTAAAGCGGCCGAAGCTCCTGCTGCTGCGAAAGAAGAAAAGGCAGTGGTAGCTGAAGAAAAAGCAGCTGCTCCGGTGGCTGAAAAATCTGGAAGCAGTTATGCAACAGGTACGCCATCTCCTTCTGCAGGAAAGATTCTTGCTGAAAAAGGAGTAGATGCCGGTTCTGTACAGGGTACTGGTGTGGATGGAAGAATTACTAAGGAAGATGCCCTGAAAGCAGAAAAATCACAACCTAAAGCTGCGCCTGCAGCGGCACCAGCTGCTGCTGCCCCAGTTGTTGCGGGAGAAAGAAACGAACGCAGACAAAAAATGTCTCCGTTGCGTAAGACAGTTGCAAAACGTCTGGTGAGCGTCAAGAATGAAACGGCCATGCTGACTACCTTCAACGAGGTCAACATGAAGCCGATCATGGACCTGCGCAGTAAATATAAAGATCAGTTCAAGGAAAAACATGGTGTAGGTCTTGGTTTCATGAGCTTCTTCTCTAAAGCGGTGTGTGAAGCGATGAAAGATTTTCCTGCCGTGAATGCACGTATTGACGGTGACGAGCTGGTATACAATGATTTTGTGGACATCTCTATCGCGGTATCAGCACCGAAAGGTCTTGTTGTGCCGATCATCAGAAATGCCGAAAGCCTTTCGCTTGCGCAGATTGAAAAGTCGGTAATTGAGCTGGCTACGAAGGCCCGCGATAGCAAGTTGACGATTGAAGAGATGACAGGTGGTACTTTCACCATCACTAATGGTGGTGTTTTCGGATCTATGATGTCTACGCCGATCATCAACGCACCTCAGTCGGCGATCCTTGGTATGCACAACATCATCGAACGTCCGATTGCTGAAAAAGGAGAAGTGGTGATCCGTCCAATGATGTACCTGGCTTTGTCTTACGACCACAGGATCATTGATGGAAGAGAATCTGTTGGTTTCCTTGTTCGTGTAAAACAATTACTGGAAGATCCTGCAAGATTGTTGCTTGGTGTATAATTAGACATTCAGGCCGTTTAAAGGTTTTGATCATAGAAAAGCCTGTATGCGTTTTCGCATACAGGCTTTGTTTTTTGCGGCCTTTACATCTGCTATTGCTGCACTTTTGTCTTGATGTAAAAATTAGGATTTACCATGAAACTTTTGCTGTCGATACCGGCAGTCAGGGCTGTGGTCTTCCAGGTAGTTTCCGGGTGGATGAGGCTGAACGTTTTATTGCCTTTCAGGTTTGCCAGCAGTGGCATATCAAAACCTTCGATAACGTTTGTCCAGCGGTAGGTCAGTTTGCCATCCTTGATCTTATATTCCAGCAGGGGAATCCGGGTATCGCGAAGGTACTGGTCAAAAACCTTGTCCAGCTTTAGTCCACTTTTTTTGGCGATGTAGCTTTCGATCTGCTGTGTGGTTACGGTCTGGTGGTAGAAATCCTTGTTCAGCCCCCTCAGGATTGCCCTGAACTGATCATCGTTAGCCATCAGCTGTCTGATGGTATGGATGAGGTTTGCACCTTTGTAGTACATGTCTCCCGATCCTTCTTTGTTGACATTATAGGGGCCAATGATAGGGATGTCGTTAGAGATGTTCATCCGGATGCCCTGAACGTAAGCTGAAGCTGCATCCTTACCATACAGGCTCTCGGTGAACAGTGCTTCTGAATAACAGGTAAAACCCTCATGAACCCACATATCAGCGATATCTTTACTGGTGATGTTATTGCCAAACCACTCGTGGCCGCTTTCGTGAACGGTGATGAAGTCGAACTTCATTCCCCATCCTGAGCCCGACAGGTCGCTGCCCAAGTATCCTTTTTTAAATTTATTGCCATAGGCAACGGCACTCTGGTGTTCCATGCCGAGGTGTGGTGCCTGTACCAGCTTGTATCCATCAGTATAAAAAGGATAGGGGCCGAACCAGCTTTCAAAAGATTTAAGCATTGGTTTGACATCTGCATCCCAGTGCGGGCGGGCCTCGGTACTGTCTTCTCTCAGCGCCCAGAAATCCAGTGTCAGCGGTCCCTTTTCACCCTGATAGGTATCTGTCCAGTGTGCATATTTGCCAATGTAAAAACTGACACTATAGTTGTTGATGGGGTTGCTGATACGCCAGTTGTACTGTGTATAGTTGTCGTCAAGCTTTTTTTTGCTGACAAAGCGACCGTTGGAAACTTCATCCAGTCCGTTGGGAATGCTAATGCTGACCGTCATGCTGTCTACCTCGTCACTCTGGTGGTCTTTCGTGGGCCACCAGCTGCTGGCGCCGAATCCCTGGCAGGCAACGGAAACCCATGGGTTGCCGGACCTGTCCTTGCTGAATATAAACCCTCCGTCCCATGGTGGGCGTCTGGCAATGCTGGGGTTGCCCGAGTAGAAGACCCTGAAGCTTGCTTTGCTGCCTTTTTTGATTTCATTGGGGAAGGACAAGTATACAGCGTCCAGTTCTCTGTGGAAGTGTATCTCCTGTCCGAGGTAGACCACCTTTTCGATAGTCATGTTCCTGAAAAGGTCAAACTGCAATGTGCTGAAGTCGCTCAGGGCGGTAAAGCTGAATTCATTGCTGCCGCTGATGAATTTTTTATCGATGTCAATTTTCACATCGAGGTGATAGGTGTTGATGTCATAACAAGAGCGCAGGGGCCCCCACATCCCGCGGAGTGTATCAGCACGGCTATACCCTTTTTTGGCACCCAGCAGTTGCGCCGTTGCAATGAGCGGGCTTGCGGCCAGCATGTAAATAAATAACAGATAAAAGGTCCTTTTCATCAGTAGGTGTTTATGGTTTAAGTACCGTTACAATGATGGAAGAGGCATTTTGCTGATCGTGGTAGATGCGGTGTGTTGCTTTCCTGAAGTCTGCATCAGCAGCCTGATAGATGTCTGTAAATACCTGGGGGTTCCTATCTACAATCGGGAACCAGGAATTTTGTACCTGTACCATGATGCGGTGTCCTTTTTTGAAGGTATGTCCAACGTCGGGCAAGGTGTATTTTACCTCAGTAACTTTTCCTGGTACAAACGGTTCCGGGGTCTGAAAGCTGTTCCTGAACTTCCCGCGCATCACCTCGCCACGGATAAGCATCTGGTATCCGCCCATGATCACCTCTTTGTTTTCTGCTGATGTTTCTTCAGTGATTTCAGGGTATACATCAATCAGTTTCACCACATAATCCGCGTCGGTGCCTGAGGTGGAGACCAGGAGATCAGCAGTAAGCGGGCCGGCGAGGGTAATGTCTTCAGTCAGGACTTCTGTCTGAAATACTTTAACATCAGGTCTGCGAGCCGCAAAGCGCTGGTCATCGATCATGTATTCGCGTGTTCTTCTTGCCTGCACACCATCCTGATAAGGAACCGGGTTGTTGGGGTCGCTTTCATACTCGTTGAAGCTGTCCGCGGTTGTAGGTTTATTAAAAGCCAGTCCCCCCTTGTCCTGGAAATAAAGCGTTTTTGTTTCCGTATCCTTTGGTGGCCAGGTGTCAAACGACTTCCATTCATTGCTGCCGGTAAGGAATACCGTTGCTTCTGCAAGGTTAGGGTTGGCACCATCTTTAAGGTAGTGCATAAAGAAGGGGAATTCTATCTTTTCCTGGTAGTAGGTGCTGGTAGGCTGGCCGAATTTGATGTCCCCGAAGCTACTGCCTGTACTTCTGACCCATCCGCCGTGGAACCAGGGGCCGACGACTAGTTTGTTTATGGCATTCGGATTTTGCTTTTCGATGCTTTTGTAGGTGTGGAATGTGCCGAAGGCGTCTTCAGCATCAAAAAATCCACCTACAACCATGACCGCAGGTTTGATGTCTTTAAGATGAGGAGTGATGTCTTTCGCCTGCCAGAATGCGTCGAGGTTAGGATGTTTCATCATCTCGTTCCAGAACTGGATGCTGTCGCCGAAGTATTTGGTGTTCACATTTCTTAGTGCGCCGATGCTGAGGTAGAAGCGATAGTTGTCAACAATAGGATACTCGAAAGGTTTAGGTCCTTTGTCCGGGGTGATGGGTTTCGGTCTTGGCACCCCAAAAGAGGAGTAAAAGTTGAAGGCATCCGCCAGCATGAAAGCCCCGTTGTGATGGAAATCATCCCCCCTGAACCAATCGGTTACCGGAGCCTGCGGTGATACTGCTTTTAATGCCTTATGTGCGCCAGGCAATGCTGCTGTAGAGTAGAAACCCGGGTAGGAGATGCCATATAGTCCGGCCTTGCCATTGTTGTTGGGAATGTTTTTGACCAGCCAATCTATGGTGTCATACGTATCGGAACTTTCGTCGATGGCACTTTTTCCTTTTTTGTGGTCGATGTGTGGCCTCACATCAACGTAATCCCCTTCGCTCATCCATCGGCCCCTCACGTCCTGATAAACGAAGATGAATCCTTCCCTGAGAAATAAGGAAGTGGGACCGAGTGAGGTTTTGTAATTTGCTTCGCCATAAGGTGCAGAGGTGTAAGGCGTGCGGTTGATCATGAATGGATATTTCTTGCTTTTATCCTTAGGGATATAGATCGCGGTAAAGAGCTTTTTGCCATCACGCATAGGGATGCTGCGTTCTATTTTAGTGTAATTTTCGCGTACATACGCAGAGTCTGACTGCTGCGCCAACAGGGATGTTCCTGCAAAAAAGAGGACAAGCGCAAGCCCTAAGGATTTAATACTGGTCATGATGTGTTTGATCGATTTAGTGATGGCTAAATATACAGAAATTGCCATTTGAATGTCCTGTTTGTAACATTAAAGATGTGTAAAATCTGGGGATTAGCAGGATTATTAGCCTTATGTTTATTAACTTTGTACCACAAAAAAAATCCTTATATATGCAGTACGATGTAGTTGTTATTGGCTCGGGTCCGGGCGGTTATGTTGGAGCAATCAGATGTGCCCAACTAGGCTTAAAAACGGCGGTAATAGAAAAATACAAAACTTTTGGTGGTACTTGCCTGAATGTGGGTTGTATCCCTTCAAAAGCATTGTTAGATTCTTCTGAGCACTTTCATAATGCTGCTCACACTTTCAATACACACGGGATCAACCTGAAAGACCTGAAGGTAGACATGCCTCAGATGATTGCCCGCAAGAATGATGTGGTTGCGCAAAACACTGCCGGTATTCAATATCTTTTCAAAAAAAATAAAATTGATTCTTTCCAGGGCCTGGGTTCATTCGTAGATAAAAATACTGTAAAGATCACTAAGGAAGATGGTTCTACAGAGACCATCACCGCAAAAAATGTGATCATCGCGTCGGGCTCAAAGCCTACGGCTCTTCCTTTTCTGCCTATCGATAAAAAGAGAATCATTACTTCTACGGAAGCCTTGAACATTACCGAGGTTCCTAAGGAAATGGTCGTGATTGGTGGTGGGGTAATCGGCCTGGAGCTGGGTTCCGTATATGCACGCCTGGGAACAAAAGTTTCTGTGGTGGAGTTTATGCCTTCCATCATTGGTACCATGGATGCTGGTCTTGGAAAAGAACTGCAACGCGTATTGAAAAAATCGTTGGGTATGGAGTTCTTTATGGGACACAAGGTGACCGGAGCGACAACAAAAGGTAAACGTGTAACTGTAACTGCCGACAATGCGAAGGGAGAGCAGGTGAAGCTGGAAGCTGATTATTGTATCGTTGCTGTCGGACGTACTGCTTATACTGAAGGATTGGGGCTGGAGAATATAGGCATCAAAACAGAAGAACGCGGAAACAAAATTCCAGTAAATGATCATCTGGAAACAGCTGTACCTGGAGTGTATGCGATTGGTGATGTGATCAAAGGAGCGATGCTTGCGCATAAGGCCGAAGATGAAGGTGTGTATGTTGCGGAAACGATTGCCGGACAGAAACCACACATCAACTACAACCTGATTCCAGGAGTAGTATATACCTGGCCGGAGGTTGCGTCGGTAGGTTTTACCGAAGAGCAGCTGAAAGAAAAAGGAACGGCTTACAAAGCAGGATCATTCCCTTTCAAAGCAAGCGGACGTGCGAAGGCGAGTATGGATACTGATGGTTTTGTGAAAGTGCTGGCTGACGCTGCTACTGATGAAATCCTTGGTGTACATATGATTGGGCCACGTGCGGCTGATATGATTGCAGAGGCTGTTGTAGCCATGGAGTTCCGTGCTTCTGCGGAAGACATTGCAAGGATCTGCCATGCTCACCCTACCTATACAGAGGCCTTAAAAGAAGCGGCAATGGCTGCAACTGAAAACAGGGCGATCCATATTTAATGAACTTCTATGCGCTGCTTTGCTAAAGCAGTGTATCTTTAAAGCCGCAGACTATTCGTTTGCGGCTTTATCTTTTTCTTTCAGATTCGGGTAACACTCATATAGCGCTTTTACTGCGATTTCTATGAGTCTTAAGTTTTCTTCCTGATGACCATGTTGTACTTCTACATTGATATAAGGAATCTGGTTACGTTTCGCGTAGATAGATAGAGAGCCATCGTCATCGGCTTCGGTATGTTGCAATACCACATTTACATTGGCCTTTTTTAAAGCGTTGTAGAGTTTTTTCTCTGTCACCAGCACCATGTCGTCCGGGTCCATCTGGAAATTGATGTGGACTGAGTCTGTGACCTTTTCAAGTTCATATCCTTTGAGATAGGACGGTATGCCAAAACCGCCGTCGGCATTGTTGTGCAAAGTGAAGATATACCCCAGTTTTTTCGGATTATATTGGTTCAGTATGATCCTGGCGATGTTTTCCATCTGGTGTACCACTTCATTATTGGAGGGGCCAAATTTTTCAATTCCTATTTTGGCACCTTCTTTTGAGTAAATGCTGTTTGGGTCTGTCTGGTACTGCTGACCGTTATATGTGAACTTGTAATTTCTCTTACCACCATATTGACAATCGATGATGCTGCCCCCGCTGAACTGTATGTATTCAAATGCTGCCTTTACGCCCGTATCCTCATCGTCGTGAATGGCCAGGAAGGAGATGCTGGGTTTACCATATTTGTAGCGTACCAGATTGACATTTAAGTCTCCTGCAACGATAAGGGTAGTATCCATCTCCATCCCTTCAAATACAGGAGGGTGTTGGGCAAAGGCATTCAGGCAACAGCATAGCATCAGGGAAAGGATATACTTCATCATTTTAATATTACAGCGAATCAGTCCATTTGTTTTTCGCTGTAAAATAAAAAAAGAGAATGTCTTTTCAGTACATTCTCTTTTTTTATTATGGAACAAATCGCGTTTTTTTAACGATTAATTGGAGTTAGCACTAGTGGCCGTGGTCCAGGTCATATTCCTTAACATCTTTATGCGTGTAAGGCTCAGCAATCAGTTCTTCCATAGTTTTGCCTTTTTTGTTGAAGCCAAAACGTTCCAACATGCCATCGAAAACCTGATACATTACCGGTACGACGATGAGGGTCAGGAAGAGTGAACTGGTCAATCCACCGATAATGACCCAGGCAAGACCGTTTTTCCATTCCGCACCCGCACCACTTGCAAGGGCAATTGGAAGCATACCGATGACCATGGCAATAGTAGTCATGAGAATCGGTCTCAAACGGGCATGGTTGGCAAGGATCAGTGCCTCGTGCGTTGACTTTCCTTCGGCTTTCATCTGGTTGGTAAAATCGACGAGGATGATCGCATTTTTTGCGACCAGACCAATGAGCATAATGAGACCGAGGATGGTGAAAATACCCAGGGAATTATTTGTCAATGCCAATGCAAGTAATGCTCCAATGACCGACAGTGGGATGGAGAACATCACTACTAACGGGTAGATAAAGCTGTCGTATAAAGCCACCATGATCAGATAAACCAGGATGATAGATGACAGCAAGGCGATTCCCAGTGTACCAAATCCTTCACTTTGGTTTTCCTGGTCACCTGCCCACAGGTAACTTACCCCTACAGGTTTTTTCAGTTTGCCATTCTTTTCCATTTCATCCAGTTTTGCCTGGAATTCGGTGACGATCGTTCCCGTAGGACGGCCAATAGACTGAGCTTTCACCGATACGGAAGTACTCTTGTCCCGGCGTTCCAGCTGACTTGGACCTGCTCCTTCTTTGATTTCTGCAAACTGCGATAGTTTGATCTGCTGACCTTCAGGATTGACGAATATCAGGTTTCTAACATCATCAATATCCTTGCGGTTGAAAGTTTGGTACTGAATGTTGATGTCATATTCATATTCACCTTTACGGTACTTTCCATCAGTATTTCCACTAAAGGCAGTCTGCATCGTAGACCCTACCGTTTGCATGGTCAGACCTAGCGCTGCCATCTTATCGCGGTCTACCTGAACATTAATTTCAGGGCTACCCTTTTCAACAGATAGTTTTACCTCCGCTGAACCTTCGATTGTTGCCAGAACCTTCATCGCACCCTCAGCATATTTCATCGCGCTATCAAGGTCAGAACCCATCACCACCATGTCAATAGGTGCATTCTCCGCAATACCAAGTATACTAATCGGGACAGTTTTTACTTTTGCCCCCACGAGTACCTTAGCGAGCTCGCGGCTCACTTTTGTTGCATAGATGCTGGATTCGTCTTCGCGGTCTTTACGATCTACCAGGCGGACGTTGATCTCCGATTTATAAGCTGTAGCCTGTGTTCCTCCAAAATCACCACTTGCCTGACCTACCGTAGTAATCATCTGGGTAATTTCCTTTTTTGTATTTAGGAATTCTTCTGCTTTCTGAGTATACTGGTTTGTTTTTTCAAGAGAGGCATCTTTAGGTAATTCTATCTGGACAAGGAACTCTCCCTTATCACTTTTCGGGAAAAACTCAGTACCAATAAATCCACCTATAGTAAGCCCGCAAGAACTGAAAAGTAATAAGAACACCCCAATAATGGTGATGGCTTTATGCTTTAACGTCCAGGTTAAGATTCCGGTGATCCATAGTGTGAATTTATGCAGTTGCTTTTCAAACCAAAGGATAAAACGGCCAAAGATGTTTTTTCCCTCAATTCTCTCCAGCTTACCGAAACGTGAAGACAATAGGGGTACAATGGTAAACGAAGCGACAAGGGATAGGAGTGTCGCAATGATCACCACGACACAGAACTGACGCAGGATGTTGGATACAAGTCCAGTGCTCACTGCGATTGGGAAGAATACGACCACAATTACAAGCGTAATAGAAACGACTGTAAATCCAATTTCACTCGTTGCATCATAGGCTGCACGCACTTTGTTCTTGCCCATTTCCATGTGTCTGTAAATGTTCTCCAACACTACGATGGCATCATCGACAAGGATACCTACTACCAATGATAAACCCAGGAGCGACATTAGGTTGAGCGTGTAGCCAAAAAGCCCAATACCAATGAAGGTCGCAATCAGTGAAGCAGGGATCGATACCATAACAATTGCCGCATTTCTTAAACTGTGAAGGAAGAAAAGCATTACAAATGCAACGAGTACAATGGCCAGGATCAAATCATGGATAACGGCGTCTGCAGATTCCAGTGTGAATATCGAGCTATCATTTACAATCAAGATCTTAAGGCCATTGGCTACATAATCTTTTTGAAGGTTTTCAATGATCTTGTGCATACCCCTGCTTACCTCTACGGCATTCGCGTCAGACTGCTTAATGATCTGTATGGCGATGGCACCTTTTCTGTCAATCCGGGCTATTTTTTCAACTTCTTTCTGTGAATCCTGGACGTCTGCAACGTCGCCCACACGGATTTGTGCACCGCTTTTGCTGGTTGCGACAACAAGGTTTCTTAACTCGTCAACTGATTTGTATTTTCCAGACAAGCGCACGAGGACGTCTTGATTCTGTGTTTTTACACTACCGGTAGGGAAGTCAAGATTCGAAGTCAGAATGGCCTGCTGGATTTGAGGTACAGAAAGACCATAACCCTGAAGTTTATCTGCGTCAAGACCTACCACAATTTCACGTTCCTGGCCACCCACGAGTGTTACCTGAGCTACCCCGCTTACCCTGGAGAGGATTGGGGCAATACGTTTATCTATCAAGTCATAAAATGCCGCGTCATCCATCTTCGCAGAGGCAGACATCGTAATCACCGGCAAGTCATCCAGAGAGAACTTGCTGAGTGAGGGCGGGTCTACATCGTCTGGCAGATCAGAGAGAATCGCGTTTACTTTACGTTGTGCGTCATTTAAGGAAAGATCGACATCGGCTTTATCGTTCAGCGTGATGGTAACTACAGATAAACTTTCGTAAGAAACTGCATTCAGCTTTTTGATATTTTCCATCGAGGATACCGCATCTTCAATTTTCTTGGTGACGGTATTTTCCACCTCGTTTGGTGACGCTCCTGGATATATCGTGGAGATGGAGACCACATTGTTTGAGAATTTGGGAAGAAGTTCATAACTCAGCCCAAAGTAGCTCAACAGACCCATCAACGTGAGGACGGTAAAGACCACGATCACGAGGGTAGGGCGTTTGATTGATATTTCTGTAATTTTCATCAGATCTATTTATATTTTAACTGTTTGAAGTAGCCCGGTTTGGCGAGCTGCCTCTTGTCGGTTGAATTGGTAGTCCTGCTTATTTAACAGGCGTAACTTCTGAGCCGTCAACCAGGTTAATCTGGCCACTGGTGATCACTGTTTCTCCTTCTTTCAGGCCATCAACGATTTCAACGTTTTCTCCAAGAATTCTTCCTGGGACCACTTTTCTGATCCTGGCAGTTTTTCCATTTTCCAATACAAAAATCTGGTTGCTGCTCACGCTGCCTACGAATGAACCACGAGGAATGGTCAATGCCGGATTCTGTTTAGGGAACTTAAATATTGCCGTTCCATACATTCCTGCCTTGATGGTGTTCTTTTTATTGTTTTCCACCTGAAGTTCAATCGGGAAGTTCAGTGAGTTGTCTGCTTTTGCAGCGATGAACGTAACTTTGCCCTGGTAATCGTCAGCAGGAAATACATTCGACTTGATCTGTACCTGATCGCCGATATTCAGGTTGGCCACCTGTGATTCATTGACGCTTACTTTAAGTTTCAGTTTGGAAACATCAACCAGTTCAAACAGCTGGGTACCCTGAGCGGTTACAAAGGCACCAACCTCAATGTATCTCTTATTGACAATGCCATTGATCGGAGATTTGATGTTGGCATCACTCACTTTTCTTTGTGCACTCTGCAGGCGTAGCCGTGCATTTTCTACCGCTAGTTTTGCCTGGTCCAATTGCTGCTGCGTTACACCACCGGTTTTGAATGAGCTGCTGTATCTCGCCTCGTCCCTGATGGCATTCTGAAGTGTTGCCTGTGCTGTTTCTTTATCTGTATTGATGATCTCTGCGTCAATGCGCGCCAGGATTTGTCCTTTAGACACTCTTGCACCCTCATCTACATAGATCTTGGTCACGCGGCCAGCATTCTCTGAAAGGAAGTTGAGTTCCTGATTGGCTGCAAAGGTGCCGTTAGCACTGAAATCAAGGTTAATAGGCTCTCTTTTGATAACGGAAGTACGCACACTGACTGCGCCTGAGCCTTGAGCAACTATAGCCGTTTTTGCCGCATTTTTCTTTTTGTTATTGCTCAGCACCCATGCAATAGCACCGATAGTGACGATAATGATTAAGACTGTAATAATTACTCTTTTCATTGTAGTAGTGATTTTATATTTCCGTTTGATTTGATTAATTGAATTTCGGCGATCTTATAATTCAGGAGCGCCTGGGTATAGCTGTTCTGAGCTTCTGTCAATGCGTTTTCTGTATCAAGCAGGTCTGTTAAAGCAGCAAGTCCATTGTTGTAGTTGTTTTGTGTACTGTTGTAGATCTCCTGTGCAAGCGTCACATTCTGACGTTGAGAGTTGATGGTGTTCAGGCTGTTTTTCAATTGAATCTTGGCATTTTCATAAGCCATGTTCAAGGAGTTCCTGGTTTGTCGCCTGTCCTCTTCTGCTTTTTTCAGATCGACATCTGCCTGTCTCACTTTAGATCTAATCGCAAACCCGCTGAAGATGGGTACCCTCAATGTGACACCAATTGCGGAGGCATCATACCAGAAGGCAGAACTATTGCTTTTGAAAAGGTCGAACTTATCGCTCTGACCAGTATAGGAGTAGTTTGCTTTCAGGGCCATTGTGGGATAGTATTCCGCCACGTACGCTTTGCGCTGCAGGGTTAGTAATTCCTTCTGTATGCCTAATAAACGCATTTCAGTCCTTGTTTCCACATTGATGCTGTCGGCAAATACCGGAAGCGAAGGGTTGTTGTCGAGTTGGTTGACTGGCAGACTGATTGGTGTTTCAATTGGCATCCCCATGGAAAATTTCAATTGATTTTCCAGCTGCGTGATGGCATTCATGGTCTGCTCCCTGTTGGTTTGCAGGTTGGTGAGGTTCACCTTGATCCTGTCAACATCAATCTTTCTTGCCAATCCATTTTTATATTGGTCATTAATGATGTTTTCAATGACTTTAACATTTTTGATGTTGGTGTCAATTACATTGAGCTGCTGTCTGTTGACGAGCACCTGGTAGTAATTGTTGGCTACCTGTTCGATGATCTGCTCTTCCGTGAGGTTTGCAGTCATGTTGTAATAGCTTTCACTGGTCCTTGCCGCTTTGAGGCCTGTGAACACCTGCTGATTGAAAATCTGCTGGTTCAGCTGTATGCCTGCATTGGCGTCCCAGCTTCTTCCCAGCTGAAAGGACTGATCACCAACAACCAGCTGTCCGATTACGGGGTTGTAATTAAGGCCTGCATTTCCGGATATGTTTGGTAATGCCTGCGCGCGGATCTCTTCGGTTTTATACCTTCCGCCGTCAATGTCTAGTTTCGCTTTGCGTACATTGACGCTGTTCTGGATGGCATAGTTCAATGCATCCTTCAGGTTCAGCGTCTGCTGGGCGTTGGCTGCGTTTGATAATAGTAATCCGAGCATGAGCAGCGGAATCAGTCTTATCCCTTTGGTGATCGTATTCATCTGATAGTGGTTTGTCTTCGTGATTTATTTAAGTCCTTTGATAAATATATTGGAGAGGCTAAGCTGCTTTTCCCGGATCATTTTCAGGTCCTTTTTGCTGGGGAGCAGCTGTTTATTGCCTTGCAAGAGGCAGAGTGAGGTGATTCCTGCCAGGCTGTCGAGATACAGCTCGGCCATATCTTCTACGTCAATATCGCCGATCTCGCCCTTTTCTACAGCCTCAGCCATTACCTCTGCGTGGAATTTCTGGTTTTTTTCTTTCATGGCCATGAAGGTGCCAATGAGCTGCTCCGAGTGCAATGCAGCATCAGGGCTGCCCCCCGAAAGGTGCAGCATATAATACTTGACGAAAAAGCGGTGTCTGATCTCTACGAAACTCAACAGGCGCTCTTCCACCCTGAATTTATGAAGTTTTTCTCTTTCAACCTGTTCAAAATAATCCGAGAAAATCTTCTCAAGGACACCGTGGATCAGGCTTGTTTTGTCTGGGAAATAATAATATAATGAAGGCTTGGATACGGATAAGTCTTCAGCAATTTCATTCATCGTTGTTTTGCTGATCCCATAATGTGTGAAACGTTTAATTGCACCCTCAATGATAATATCCCTCTTTTTATCTGTTTCTACCATTCTACCTTTTTACCTTTTGACTTTTTGTATTTATTAGTCAAAGGTAAGGCATGAACTGATGATCAGTATAGTTATGTCTTGAAATCCATCGAAACTTACAGTATTATGACAATCTCTTTGTTATTTTGTTTTCAATCCGTTGAGAAAAATCTCGGCTAGCAGCATCTCTTTCTGAAAAATCTGCTTAAACTGATCTTTATTGGGGAATATGGTCTTACTTTTCGCAAGGATATTGAAGTGGATGCCCTGAAGTGCATCGATAAATACTTCAGTGGTGAGCTTCGGATCTTCCATCTGCAATTCGCCGCTAGCTATCCCGCGACTGAACATGGAGCTGATGATGATGACTTCAAATGTTCTTGCTTTATGGAACTTATCCTTCAGGTTTTCAGGGAGTTCACTGCCAATCAGTTGAATCGAATCGAATAGGGTATAGTACTTCTGGATGAAGGTTTGCCTTTTTTGAAGCAGCTTCATGACCCCCTCGGTAACGCTGTTGGTTTTATCAATTGATTTGACCAGATCCCTGCTGATGTAGTGCATGAGGTATTCTATGGCGCTGACATACAGGTTGATCTTGTCTGGGAAATAGTAGTAGAGGAGGGCTTTGGAAAAAGAAATGTCCTTTGCAATTTCGGTCATTGTTGTTTTGGCCAGACCATAATGTGCAAAGCGCTTTAAAGCAGCCTCAATAATTAAGTGTCTTTTTTTATCCTGATTTTCCATGAAGTAAGCCTGACGTCCCTCTCTCTAATTGATGTTTAAACTTTCAAATTCAGTCGAAAAATAGACAAAATTTTTAAATATATTTTTAAACATCTTTATTACAAACCTGAACAATTACATTTGTAAAGAATAGTATATCCACCATTAATATGCCAGTTTTACAGGAAAACATTTCGTTATTGCCGTACAATACTTTTCGTTTAAAAGCTAATGCCCGTCATTTCGTAGAGATTAACGAGCCGTCGGACCTGGTGGCTTTGCTGTCTTCTGCAATGATTAAGGAGGAGCGGTTGCTGGTGTTGGGTGGTGGCAGCAATGTCCTGTTTACAGAAGATTTTGACGGTCTTGTGATTAAAATGAGCATTGGGGGGATTGACGCCCGCACAAAGGGAGACGATGTGTTTGTCACGGCCGGCGCGGGCGTGGTATGGAATGATTTTGTTGGATACTGCGTGGAGCATGGATATGCTGGTGTAGAAAACCTGACCCTCATTCCGGGAACGGTTGGTGCTTCACCAGTTCAAAACATTGGTGCCTATGGTGTGGAGCTGAAGGATGTTTTTTACAGCTGTACGGCTTATCATATCCAAACCGGTATGTCGAAAGTTTTTTTTGCGGAGGACTGCAAGTTCGGTTACCGCGAGAGTGTTTTCAAAAATGAGCTGAAGGGACAATACATCATCAGTAGTGTCACGTTCAAACTCAGCATGAATGCGGTAGTGAATACCAGCTATGGTGCCATTCAGGCAGAGTTGGATCGCATGGCAATTGCTGCTCCAGCCATAGCGGATGTGTCTGCTGCTGTGGCAAGGATCCGTGTGAGTAAGTTGCCGGATCCATCAACGATCGGAAACGCAGGCAGCTTCTTTAAAAATCCGGTGATCGACCTGGAGCAGTTTGAACGGCTAAAGTCCCGGTTCCCGGATTTAGTACATTATACGATGCCTGGAGGAGGGGAGAAGCTTGCGGCGGGATGGCTGATTGAGCAGTGCGGGTTTAAAGGATTGGTTTCAGGCCATACCGGAACATGGAAAAATCAGGCACTGGTGTTGGTGAACCACGGCGGAGCTACAGGACAAGAGGTGTATAGTTTTTCAGAAAAGATCATCACTACAGTGGAGGCCAAATATGGGGTCAAACTTGAAAGAGAAGTAAATATGCTGTGACACTTCTCCATAGACTGCCCATAGGGGGTTTAATCTGCTGCAAACGGCTTTCAGGCGTTTTTTGGTACATATGTTGCATATTGATTAGGGTATAAATTAGACAGACATCAGGACGCCACTCCTATGACCTTGTTTGTTTGCGTATTAATCCTAAAAATTAAAACATTATGACAAAAAATGAATTCAACCTCCAGTTAAACGACCATTCGGTTTCTTTACAGTCATTCGCTTTAAATTTTACTAAAGATGTTGAAGATGCAAACGATCTGGTGCAGGATACGATGTTAAAAGCAGTGACCTACTACAGTAAATTTAAAGAAGGAACCAACTTAAAAGGATGGTTATTCACCATCATGAAAAATACTTTTATCAATAACTACAGGCGTTTGGTGAAAACGAATGCGCTCATCACCAAGTCGGAGGACATCTCGTCGGCCAATCTTCATTATAGTGCTGCAAAAAATGCGAGCGATAGTAAGTTTGTGATTGGTGACATCAATAAAGCACTTTCTACCTTACAGCCTGAGTATTATGTTCCTTTTATCAAATACTTTGAGGGATTCAAATACCACGAGATTGCAGATGAGCTGCAGATCCCTATAGGAACGGTAAAAACAAGAATCCACGTTGCACGTCAGATTCTAAAGAAATACCTGAAAACGTATTCCAAAGAAATTTTAGGAGCTGAAGTCGTTTAGTCGATTTTGCTTCTTTTCCGAGCGCCTTAACCGATCAGTGTTAGGGCGCTTTTTTTGTTTCCAGATATTTTGATCGCGGATCAGTGTTTTTTTACACTATTTTTGATCCTGATCATGGCAGAACTCCCGATATATACCAAACAGCAGCTGGCACTAAGGAACGGCCAGGATAAACCTCAGATATGGGTAGCTTACCTTGGCGTGATCTACGATGTCACGGAGAGCCGGTTATGGCGCAATGGTAAACACTATGAGCATTGGGCGGGACAGGACCTGACGGATGAGCTGGCAGACGCGCCACATGCAGAAGGTGTCTTTGAAAAGTTTGATGCGGTAGGGAAACTCGTATAAAATAAATCGGTTAAAATAAAACTGCCCCGGCAATCTTCCAATTTCCGGGGCAGTTGCAGTTCTTTACTTGTATAACATTACTCAATGGTAAAGGCGCTGAGGCTTACAAACTCCTTGATCCTGGCCGAGACTTCTTCTTCGGTCAGGTTGAGGATTTTTTCAGTTCCAAATTTCTCTACACAGAAAGATGCAAGTGCTGAGCCAAAGATGATGGCATTTTTCATGTTGTTAAAGCTGATGGTGCCTACTTTTGCCAGGTATCCGATGAAACCACCGGCAAAGGTATCACCTGCACCGGTCGGGTCGAATACTTCTGCGAGTGGAAGGGCAGGGGCAGAGAATATTTTATCTTCATTGAACAACAAAGCGCCATGTTCACCTTTTTTAATGATCAGGTACTTAGGACCCATAGCCAAAATCTTTTTCGCCGCTTTAACCAATGAATACTCACCTGCAAGCTGACGTGCCTCAGCATCGTTAATGGTCAGCACATCGACCAGCTTAATGGTCTCCAAAAGGTCATCCATCATGATGTCCATCCAGAAGTTCATGGTATCCAGGACAATTAGTTTTGGTCTCTTTTTAAGACGTTCTATGACTGTTCTCTGTACGATTGGTGTAAGGTTGCCCAGCATCAGGTACTCACAGTCCTGGTAACTCTCCGGAATAATCGGATCGAAGCTTTCCAGTACGTTGAGTTCTGTAACCAGGGTATCACGACTGTTCATGTCATTGTGATATTTTCCAGACCAAAAGAATGACTTCTCTCCTTTTTTTACTTGTAAGCCTTCGGTATCGATGCCATGTTCGGTAAAGGTGTCAATGTCCGACTGAGGGAAGTCGTCACCTACCACACCTACGATTTTTACTTTATTGCAAAAGTACGAAGCAGCTAAACTGGCGTATGTTGCGGCGCCACCTACTATCTTATCTGTTTTTCCGAACGGAGTCTCTATAGCGTCAAAAGCTACAGTACCTATGATTATCAGGCTCATATAGATTGTTTTAAAATTATTTCACTTTTTTTCGATACAAATATTGCATAAATAAATTAAAACCCCTAATATTGCATTCCCAAAACGAACGAAGCTTTGTGTTCTCCAAAGGGTTCAGGAAGCGTTTATTTGGATTAACCAGTACTCCCGAGTAGCTCAGCTGGTTAGAGCATCTGACTGTTAATCAGAGGGTCACTGGTTCGAGCCCAGTCTCGGGAGCAGATTAAAAGAAAGCCTTGCCATTCCGGTAAGGCTTTCTTGTTTTTGAGAATTTTTAAGATTTTCAGGAAGATGGGATCAAGTTCGAAAGTTGTTGGTCCTTCAGTATTATTGGAATACCACCAAAGTCTAAAGATGCATATAGCGAATTTTTGGCTCTTTATGATGTATTGCTAATACTGAATCCCTTTTATCCAAAGAGATTCAGAATCAAAGGACATCAGATGAACTTTAAAAATAATATAGGCCCGGGGTTAATGACCGGGCCTTTGTTTTAGAGTATGTAAAAGACTTTTGATGATGCGAGAGCTGCCCCACTGTGTTTCTCGTCAGCTTTATAAGCTTGTTTCAGCATCTGCTTGATGTCTCGTTCAGCAGTTCTGGATATCGTTGTTGTTGGCGTATCCGTAGGCATGTTTTCAAATGGATCCTGCAGATGAATGGCCATCTTCTCAATGAGAAAGAAAGAGCAGGAGATGGCAATAACCAAAGGTACTTCTACGATTCCGAAGAATTCAATCAGACCGAATGGAAGGAGCATGATAAATAACACCAAGGAGAAGTGAATGTATACACTGTAGGTTGCAGGAAAGATCGTGTTTTTAATGCGTTCGCAGCCACCCATCAGATCCGTAAGACGCGTCAGTGTCCTGTCGATCTCCACCTGTTGGAATTCATTGATCCAACCCAGCTTATAAGCATGACGAAGATCGTTCCCCTGCAGTTCAAGCAATGCAACAGGTATATTAGTATAGTTTTTTACGTACTCCAGGTCCTCAGAAGAAATCCATTTCTCCAGATGGTAAAGCGGATCCTGTGTTCTCAGGTGTCTGCTCAGACTATAACACCAGGCGATCTGCCGTTTGGCCATGCGCTCACAAAAGGCTTTCTCTTCATCGGAACCGTAATTGGTGTCGACAAAGGTAAGCAGCTGCCGTGTAAGCGTTCTGGATTCGTTCAGTATCCCGCCCCATAAAGTCCTGGCTTCCCACCAGCGGTCGTAAGCCTGATTGGATTTAAAAGCCAGCAGCAGTGAGATCACTGTTCCCAGGATGGTCGGCACCGCGATGGGGATGGATATCCTTGTGAAATGGAAATTTTTATACATCAGTGCAATCAGTACTGCATAAATGGTCACAAGGATCAGTTCTTTCCGGATCTTTCCGAAAATGTATTTAATTGGAATATTCTCTTTTAACAGCATGATACGATGGATTAAATGGTTTTCAATTAAGCTTCTTTCAGAAGCTCTTCTTCTAATACTTCCAGGCGTTCGGAGGTAGTGACCTGAACGGGACGCATCGGTTTCATTAGGTTTATTTTCAAGGTGTTCAGGCCGCATTTTTTTATGAGCATGGCAGGGTCTAAGCTTGACTTATTCAGGATGCCTGTGGAGCAGAGGTTCAGGTCCAGCACTTCGTTAATGCAGTGTGCTTCCAGGTAATTTCTAAACATAATTAAGGTGTTCCCATAGAAGAAATCTATTTTCAGCGATTTGATCTGCGGAAATTTTGCCTTTAATGCTTCGCATTGTTGGTAGAATTCATCACTTACATGTTCATATTCTTTGCTTCGGCGCGATAACATCAGCAGGTCTCCAATGGAGTCTGATAGTTTGAACATATGCATGAAAATAAGACTGAGGTCTTTTCCACCAGTCTGCTCACATAGTGATGGTATACAATCCAGGGAGCTGAGCTTAAAATCGGTTGGTACCAGAATGGTCTGCATAGAAATAATTTTAAATGATTGACAATTAAATATTTACAATGCAATATTACCGCTCAATTATTAAGCTGAGATAACAATGGTATTAGATACTCATTAGAGTTTGTGTCTAATATAAGGAGATGTATTTTGTTTAAGTTGTTGTTTTACAGGTGTTTGTCTTGTTTTTCGCTCTAATGTGGTATGTGGACATTAGAGAGTTGTTAAAAATAACTTCAGTTGGATCAGGAACTGGTGGCAATTCTATTCAGTGCGGGTAATATAATCTGTATTTCTGTTCCCTTTTCCACTTCAGATCTGATCCCGATGGAACCCTTGTGAAGGCGGATAATGTTGAGGGTAAGGGGCAGTCCAATACCGTAACCTTCAAACTTCCCTGTGTTGGAGGCCCTGAAGAAAGGTTCAAAGATATGCTGCTGGTCTTTCTCGGGAATGCCAATGCCGCGATCTGTGACGATGACCATAATCAGATTGTCCCGGAACCTGGCCTGGATCTTAACGGGCTGATTATTGGAGTATTTGCAGCCATTCATCACGATGTTACTGATGGCGAGTTGCAGGAGATTGACATTTCCTTCTGTGTATAGGTAGGCTTCATCATCCGGCAGTTCGGAAAAGTCGATGTCAATGACGCGGTTGGGGTCTATCTTTTTTACAGAATCGGCGACATTCAGTACCAGCTCATCAACGCGGATCTGCTGCCAGTTTTGTTTCTTTCCATCGAAACCAGATTGCGCCAGGCCAAGAAGACTGGTCAGGATGTGCTGTAACTTCTCCGCTTCTGAAAGGATTGTTTTTACGGAGTGCGTCGTTGAAGCATCGAGCTGTTGGCCGGAAAGGAGCAACTCTGTTTCACTGGTAATGATGGTTAAAGGGGTCCGCAATTCATGGGAAGCATTGCTGATGAAGTTGTTCTGTGTTTCAAAGGCTGTTTCGAGCCTGGTCAGCATGTTATTAAAGGTGGACACCAGCTCTGACATTTCATCCCGCCCTTTGAGTTCGTCAAGTCGGGAATGCAGGTTATTGGCCTTGATGCTCTTTACCCGTCGGGTGATGTTCCTGACCGGCTGGATGGTGTAGTGGGAGAGTACGGCACCCGCAATATAGGTAAGGATCAAAGAGATCACGAAACTGATGATGAGTACACGTTTCAGTTCCTGTAGCTCCTGGAAGCCATAAGGGTCTGATGCGGCAACGATCACGATGTACTTACCAAAGGAGGTACTGAAGGTTGCTCCAACGTAAAAGTGGTTTTCTTCATTATATCTCGCCCGTCCGTTGTCCAGAATGGCTTTGTAGAAACTTTGCGGCAGTGGCAAAGGTTTCTTGAACTTGTTGTTTTCAGGATTGATCTTAATGATGTAATCTTTCTCTTCCTCGAGCTTTTCAAGGTACCTGGCCCTCACTTCCTCATAAGCAGACGAGTTTTTATCCGGATAAATATTGGTTTGGGCAGCAAGGTTAACCCTGGCGTCAAGACGGTCAAAGAAATCCTCAAAGTTGAACTGGCTGACAAAATAAAAGATAGATGCGTTGAGCAGGATCAGCCCAATGGCCGACATGCAGAAGAAGAGTAGGGTAATCTTAGTCTGTATCTTCATTTGGAGCCTGTGATTTAAAGATGTACCCCATGCCAAATACAGTGTGTATCAATTTGGTCTGATACCCATTGTCTATTTTTTTTCTGAGGTAATTGATATAGACATCTACCACATTGGTGCCCATATTGAAATCTATATCCCATACATTCTCAAGAATCTGGATCCTGGAAAGCACCACATTCTGGTTTTGTATAAAGTACTCGAGTAGCCTGTATTCTGTAGCGGTGAGGTTGATGGTTTTGCCGTCTCTGGAAACAGTTTTTGCGAGTGTGTCGACCTCAAGCCCTGAAATGCTCTGTGTGCTGCGCGGACTGCTGACCACCTTGCTGCGCCTGACCAGCGACCTGATGCGGGCTTCCAGCTCGGCAAACTTAAAAGGCTTTACCAGATAGTCGTCGGCCCCACTGTCCAGACCTGTGATGATGTTTTCTGTACTGCTCAGGGCGGTGAGCATCAGTACCGGTACATTGTTGTTTCCCTTGCGGATTTCCCTGCACACCTGGATGCCATTCATGCCTGATAACATGATGTCCAGGATGATGAGGTCGAAATCATGTTTCATAGCCATCTCGAGGCCTACCAGCCCATCTCCTGCAACGCTGATCTGCATGCCAACTTCGGTCAGCCCTCTGATAATTACAGATACCAGACCCGGTTCATCCTCAATAAGTAAAATCTTCATCGCCACTATTTTTGGGAAAATAAACTGTTGACGTCAAAAAATGAACCGAAATAGAACAATTGACTTAATGATGACTGATCTATCCACATAATTTTAGCTTTTAGTCTTGTTAGTGATATAATAAAGAACTTACTAAGTCATTTCCTTAACAAAAATATCCTCTATGGTCTGAATCTCTCCTGCATAAATGGTTTTTTTTCGTGTAGAAAAGTAAAGTGTGTTTTCCAGGATGTTGTTTCCTTCCCAGATGACCTTGATCTGGCCGCTTTCTATTTCTTTTTTGCATAGAAAATCTGGAATAATGGCCAGTCCATTTTTGCCACTGATACAACGGATGATGGAGCTGAGGTTAGGTACGATATAATTGGGTTTGAAATCGGGCCTTTTATTGAAATTTGTGTGCCAGAAACGCTGCATATGTTCCATGTCGGCGGTAGTACCATACCAGGTTTGAGCCTTCAGCCATTGCTGAAATTCTTGCAGTTGCTTTTTGGTATCGATGCCTTCCAATCCTGCCAGATCAGTTTCGCTACCTGCTACCAGCACAATCCTTTCTTTTGAAAAAGGCTTGTAGGAAATGCCCGGGGATTCTCCTTTCTGCGGAGTGATAATTAAATCAAGGATGCCATTGTCAAGGTCGTTCAGCATCTCCGGATACTCCCCGAATTTGATGATGATGTTGAAGGGGAGCTGGGGAAGATACGATTCCAGTGTAAATTGAAAAGTTTCGAAACACATTCCAATGCTGATCGTTGGTGTGTCCTTTTCTGTGCTTTTATGAAAATGATGTTCTGCTGTTTCCAGTTTGGCCACCGCCTCCTGAATGTAATTGTAGAGGACCTTGCCGCGCTCTGTGGCCACCATCTTTCTAGATGTCCGGTCAAATAATTTGTAGCCCACATAAGCTTCCAGCGAACTGAGGTGCAGACTGACACCCGGTTGGGAAATGTATAGTGCTTCTGCGGCTCCTGTGAGCGTTCCCGTCTCATAAATCGATTTGAAGGTCCTGAACCATTCCAGATTAATCATATACCAGGTATTATAATTATGATACAAATGTATGATTTATCTTATTTTAATTATACAATGCGGCGCTTTAATTTTGTAGTGTCAAATCAAAACAGATATCACAATGAAAGTTTTAATCATAAATGGCGGTCAGGTTTTCGGACACTCCGGAGGTCGTTTCAATGCCACAGTCACCAATGAAACCATTAGTTTTTTCAGCCAGCAGGAAGGGGTGGAAATTCGGATTACGAACATCAATGATGTTTATGATCCTGCCGAAGAAGTAAAAAAATACGTATGGGCAGACCTGATCATTTACCATACACCAATCTGGTGGTTCCAGCTGCCCCACGAGTTTAAAAAGTACCTCGACGTAGTTTTCAGTGCAGGTCACAGGAATGGGATTTACCGAAGCGACGGCCGGTCAAATGAAAATCCTACAGCAAACTATGGAACAGGTGGCATGCTACAGGGCAAGAAATATATGGTTACCACCTCCTGGAATGCGCCTAAGGAAGCCTTTACGCTTCCAGGAGAGTTTTTCATGGAAACCAGTGTTGACCAGGGGCCTTTATTTGGCTTTCACCGGATGAATGCCTTTATCGGTCTGAAACCTCTTCAAAGTATGCATTTTCACGATGTAGAGAAAAATGCTGACATTGAACAGGACATGCTGGTTTACAAAGCGCATCTGGAGAAACTGTTTCTGCCAGCGTTGCCTGCGGAATCCATAGTTTGATAATTAGCCGGAATTTCCCGACAATTACGCTATATTGGAGTAATTTAATGCCGGAAAATTAGCGATGATACCATGTCAAATATTAAACTGATTATAGAAGAAAGGCCGAGTAACATTGGCAATTTTATGGTGGGACGACTGTTGCCTTTTCGGGAGAAGAGGATGGTCGGCCCATTTGCTTTTATTGATCATATGGGCCCCGCCAGTATGAGTGATCATGAGAATCTTGATGTTCCTCCACATCCCCATATTGGACTGTCGACACTTACCTTCCTTTTTGAAGGCAGCATTACCCACAGGGATAGTCTTGGTAGTCATGTTGATATTGAACCCGGACAGGTGAACTGGATGACAGCCGGAAGGGGTATTGCGCATTCTGAGCGCACGCCTGTCCACCTGCGTAGTTCTGATAAGATGCTGCACGGACTGCAGATCTGGGTGGCCTTACCAAAGGAGCTGGAAGAGATGGAACCTGAATTCTTTCACATTGAAGCCGCAGATATCCCCTACTGGGAAGAGGCTGGGGTTGCCTATAAACTGATTGCGGGTGAAGCTTTTGGCAGAAAATCGCCGGTGCCGGTATACAGTCCGTTATATTTTCTTGAACTGAAAGCCCGGGATCGGCAGACAGTTGCTATCGGAGCTGATCTGTTTGGGGAGAGTGCGCTTTATATCCTTCAGGGGGCGATAGAAAGCGAAGGGTATATTTATGGTCCAAAGCAGATCCTTGTGGCCAGTGACAGCCGGCTGTGTGAATTTACCATGCAGGAAAATACGGTGGTTTACATCTTTGGAGGTGATGCCTTTCCGGAGGAACGGTTCATCTACTGGAACTTCGTTGCTTCATCAAAAGAGAAGATTGAGGAAGCCAAACAGCGCTGGCAGGACCAGCAATTTGCGCCGGTGCCGGGAGAAACAGATTTTGTGCCTTTGCCGCCGCAGGGCAAGCAGGTTAAATAACATCAGTTAACCGGTTATCCATCCCGGTTACAACAATACTTTATCCAGATTAGAAAAATACTTTTATGAATATAGAACAGGAAAACACAGAGAAAAAAGGTTATTTCAAGGCACTTGAGGGGTTAAAGGAGGCAGGGCTGATGAGTTATGTATGGGCGGGCCCCGGTAAGATCATTATTGACCATACCGAGGTGAACCCAGACTTCTCAGGCAAAGGTGTAGGGAAGGCGCTGGTACTTAAAGCTGTGGATTACGCGCGTGAAAACAAGATAAAAATCCTTCCTTTATGTCCTTATGCGAAGAGTGTTTTTGATAAGGACGCCGGTTTGAGCGACGTCCTGTTTTAGCTGTTAAACTTTGAACCTTTCATGAAATGCACGGTCGAGCGTCTCACGGTGCATCGGGTGCGCAAGGCTGATCAATGCCTGTGCACGTTGTTTAAGGCTTTTTCCAAAGAGGTTTACCTTACCGTATTCTGTTACGATCCAGTGTACGTGTCCACGCGTGGTCACCACACCGGCACCTTCTTTCAGGAAGGGAACAATCCTTGAAATGCCTTTTGAAGTAATGGAGGGCAATGCGATAATTGGTTTACCTCCATTGGATAACGAAGCGCCATGGATAAAGTCCATCTGTCCGCCGATGCCTGAATATTGATAAGTACCCATGGAATCTGCACAAACCTGACCGGTGAGGTCCAGCTCAATTGCGGAGTTGATGGCAGTCACCTTCGGGTTCTGACGAATCAGACTGGTGTCATTGGCATGTGAAATCTCCATGACCCTGATCATAGGGTTGTCATTGACGAAATCATATAATTTTCTCGTTCCAATCATAAATGAGGTAATGGACTTTCCTTTGCTTACCTTTTTCTGGCTATTGTTGATGACCCCGCTCTGGATCAGAGGAATGACACCATCAGAAAGCATCTCTGTATGCAGACCCAGGTTTTTATGGTTGGTCAGGTTTTTCAATACCTGATCTGGGATACCGCCGATGCCGAGCTGTAAGGTGGCACCATCGTCAACCAGGGAGGCAATGTGCTGACCGATGGTCACCATGGCATCTGTAATTTTCAATCCATAGTCTACTTCCGGCAGTTCTGCCTCATGGTATACCATGGCGTTGAACTTGCTGACGTGAACGAATCCATGTCCGTGTGTTCTTGGCATCCTTGGGTTTACCTGTGCAATAACGTACTTCGCGGTATCTACAGCCGCTTTTGCGATATCTACGGAGGTGCCCAGGGAGCAATAGCCATGTGCATCAGGTTCTGAAACGTGCACCAGCGCAACATCTAAAGGAAGAAAGCCTTCTTTGAAAAGTTTAGGGATCTGACTTAAAAATACAGGTACATAATCGCCATGGGCACTGTTTGCCACAGACCTGGTAGTGGCGGATACAAATAGAGAATTGAAAAAAAAGCTGCTGCTGTACGTAGGATCGTTGAAGTCAATATCGCCAAGGGTGGTGATACTGGTTAGCTCGACGTTGTTGAGTTCTGCATGTCTGGCTTGCAATGCTTTAACGAGGTGTATTGGTGTGGCGGCGCTGCCGTGAATGAATACCCGGTCTCCGGATTTAACGATTTTTACTGCTTCTTCTGCTGAAATATGATTTTGATGATTCATTGATATATTATGATGGGTTGATATTCATGTTTTGTTCAAAACACCTCGCTGCGATAGACTGATCTGCGAAGTCCAACACTTCCTGTCTGACGATTTTGTAATGTGCAAAAAGGTCGCTGACTTCCTGTTCCATGTCCAGGTGCCTGTTGAGGAATAAGATAGTAATATTTTCCTGGGGATTGACCATCAGCGGTTCAATCACTTTCAGGTGCGCAGCAAGCGCATCCTCTGTTTCGGTGATTTTTTCCTTCAGCACAGCTGTTCTCTGGACAAGTGTTTTCAGGGTTTTCATTTTTTCTTTATCTGCCCCAACATATCTTAACGACAGTTTTTGGAAAAAATTGAGTTCACTCTTGTGAAATTCCAGATTTGATATCCAATATTTTGTAACCAGATGAAGCTCCTGGAGCTCATTTTCGAGTTGAAGATCTTCTATCGTTTTCATGCTTTCTGATGTTAATCTTTCGTGTGATAAAGATCAGAAAACAATGGTTTTAGGATGGTGATGATGGTCACATCAACCCATGATTGTAGTCATACAGAAAAAATAGAGTGTCCCGGGTTATCTTCCGGTAAGATCTACCTTAAACGTGTCAAACAACTGCGCCTCCTGATCTTCCACATTGACACCCAGTGCCGGGATGGTATAGTAGCTGCCATGGATGGCGAAGCTGAAGGGTGTTTTCTCAATTTCAATCTTAAGGAAGCCATGTTTGTTGTCGCAGTAATTTTGCAGATGTATCTCGTCCAGCAACTTACTGTTGGCATTCATGTTCGGTCCCTGCGGATCAGCAAGGGCATGCAGCTCGTCGAATCCGCCAGCACCTGCAACAATAAAAGGAAGGGTTTTTCCATCACTATATTGTTTGTGGAAGCGTTGGTAATTGTGGACATGGCCGCTGAAGATGATGTCTGGCCTTACACCGGCTTCCTCAAATGAAGATTCCAGGAACTCAATCATGGGCTGACTGGAGCCGTGGTTGTTGTCTGCCGAATAAGGTGCATGGTGCATGCAGACAATGATCGCCTTATCAGCCTTATGCAATGCGGCGTGTTTGAGCTCATTGACGAACCAGCGCTGCTGCTCCTTTTCGATGTATCCATATTTAGGTACATTGGTATGCAGCCCGATGATCGTCGCCAATGGGGCCTGCATCGTCCAGTATACATTAGGTTGTACCTGGCTTTTGCGCTTGCTTGCCGTTCCGAAATAAATTGTCTTGGGGCAGACATTGCAGAATGCCGCATAGAAAGCCTCCAGGCTGCTGTATTCTTCTTCACATTCAGGGTTCACATCACTGTCGTGATTGCCTGCAATGGCATAGATCGGACCCGGGTAATTATCGTAGGGTTTTAGGAACTGAGATTCATATTGGTTGGCCTCTCCATAGTGATAAACAATGTCTCCCAGGTGGTATAAAAATGAGGGGCGTTGTTCTTCCGTTCCGCAATTGAGGAATTGCTGGGACATCTGACTTACGACTTGCTGCTGAGATTCAGGATGTTTCAATCCGCCGGTATCACCTACCATGTGGAAGACCATCGACTGCACCGGTGTCGCTACAGGCTGTTGGCCTACATCTAAACGGTAAGGGTAGCTGCCGGATGGCGACGGCAAAGGCTGAAACTTATACTGGTCATCAATTTGATCTTTTTTAAAAACTGCTTTGTAAAGAATTTTTGTGCTGATCATAGTCGTACGATTTTGTTTACTACTGGGCTTACTATGTTGGTAAGTTACCATCAGTATGTTAATTCCCGGTTAAGTGTCTAATTCTTAATGTAAGTTTAAAGGCCAGCTAACATTGACGGGTAATTTGCCGGAATTGTGAAAATTTTCAGCTTATCTTTATCGAAATTATGCTGATGTATGAGCAGTTCAGAAATCTCACGGTTGTCCAGGCTTACCGCCATTTTACTACAACTCCAGTCCAGGAGGATGTCTACTTCTACAGCGCTTGCCGAACGGTTTAATGTAAGTGTGCGGACCATCTACCGGGACATCAGGGCGCTGGAAGATGCCGGTGTGCCCGTCATCGCTGTTGAAGGAAAAGGTTATAAACTGATGGAAGGGTACACCCTGCCTCCGGTCAGCTTTACGGAACGACAGGCAAATGCGCTGATCACTGCCGAGCAGCTGGTCATGAGGAACCGCGATGCTTCTTTTGTTCAGGACTATGCAGAAGCGATTGTTAAAATAAAAGCGGTCCTGCAACATGGCATCCAGCATAAAACGGAGCTGCTCTCGGACCGGCTGGTGGTCGGATACCAACCGGAAGGTTACAGTTGCACCAGCAATAACCTATCTGTCATCCAGCTGGCGCTTACAAACTTTAACCTCCTCCGCATTGATTATCAGGCGGCAGATCCGACAGCCAAAACTTCGAGGATAATTGAGCCCTTTGCTTTATACAGCTCGCAAGATAACTGGGTGCTAATTGCATTTTGTCGCTTGCGTGCCGAATTCCGCTCCTTCCGTCTCGACAGGGTAAAACACCTGGTGGTACTTGACGAAAAATTCCAGCCCCATCCGCTCACCCTGGCTGAATATTTCGAAGAATGGATGAAAAAATCGGATAGGCCCTGACAATGGGTTGTCAGCATCAAGGTTAGTTTTGCCCCTATGATGATCAAAATGGACGAAGAACAACTGGATGCCTTTTATGTATTGGGTATCGCCGTAAGAACAGCGAATACACCAGGACGGGCGACAAAGGATATTCCGGCCCTCTGGGCACGTTTTCTGTATGAAAATGTGGCTGAAAGAATTGAAGGCAGACTGGCTGATGATGTATACTGCGTTTACACGGAATACGAAGGCGATTATACGATGCCTTATACCACGTTGATTGGTTGCCGGGTACAAGCCGGGACTGAGGTTCCTGCCGGGATGCAACTGATGGAAGTTGAAGGTGGCCAGTTTCTAAAACATACGGCGGCCGGCGACCTGATGAAAGGCCTTATTTTTGAAGCATGGACCAACATCTGGAACGCAGCGCTACCCAGGGCTTACCGCTCCGATTTCGAGGTGTACGATGCTGCTCCATCAGCCGAGGCACTGGCTACGGTCTCTATTTATCTTTCCGCAAAGCTGTGATTGGCATACCTTGCTTCCAATTGTTTTGTTAAATTTGAACATACCTAAATAGTTAGTATGATAAAATTTAATAAATCAATTGGAATACCCATGGTAGCGGGTTCCATCATGCTGCTTGCAGCATGCCAGTCAGGCAAGAACACTGAGTTGTCTTCCGGAGTCATCCTCAAAAATATGGATACTACTGTAGTCCCTGGAAACAACTTTACCCAATATGTAAACGGCGTATGGATCAAAAACACGAAGATCCCTTCTGACAAACCTTCTTATGGCGTTGGTGCAATTATCAACGATAAGGCTCAGGAAGATGTGAAGGAGATCATCGAAAATGCGGCAAAGACCAAGTCTGCGGATGGATCTGAGGAGCAGAAAATCGGCGATCTTTATGAGTCGTATATGAACATGAAAGTTCGCGATTCTATTGGCCTGGCTCCTTTGGCTGAAGAATTTAAGAAGATCGATGCCATCGCTGCTGTAAAAGACCTTCCTGCCTACTTCGCTTACGCCAATAAGTTCGGTAACATGATGCCTTTCAGCATCGGTGTGACCGAGGACTTCAAAAATCCGAAACAATATGTGCTTCAAACCTGGCAAGGCGGACTTGGATTACCTGAACGTGAATATTATTCACTGCAGGATGCAAAATCCAAAGACATCAGGGCCAAATATCTGCTGCACATTGAACGCATGCTCCAGCTGGCACAAATCCCTGATGCAAAAGCAAAGGCTTCGCAGATCATGGCATTGGAAACGGCCATCGCCGCACAGCACATGAAAAAAGAAGAGACAAGGAACATGGCTGGTCTTTACAACAAATACGCAGTGAAGGACCTCTCCAAATTGACGCCTGATTTCGACTGGAATGTGATGTTGTCGGAAGGTGGTTTCAAAAAACAGGATAGCGTCGTGATTTCGCAGGTGGCTTACACAAAAGCATTAAACGGAATTATTAAAAATACGCCAGTGGAGGTATGGAAAACTTACCTGAAATGGGGAGTGGTTACTGGTGCAGGTTCTGCATTGACAACTGCCATCGACAAAGAGAATTTTGACTTTTATGCGAAGACCCTTTATGGAATACAAGAGCAGAAACCGCTATGGCGCAGGGCTGTAAATGTGGTGAACGGCAGCCTCGGTGAAATGGTTGGTAAGCTGTACGTGGAGAAACACTTTTCTCCTGAAGCTAAGGAGAGAATGCTGAAACTGGTGCAGAACCTCCTGAAAGCTTATGAGGTGAGCATCAAAGGCCTCGACTGGATGAGTCCGGACACTAAAAAACAGGCCCTGGATAAAATCAGCAAATTCACACCGAAAATCGGCTATCCTGATAAATGGATTGACTATGGTGCCTTGAAAGTAGTAAAGGGAGATCTGTATGGCAACTTACAGCGTGCTACTGAGTTTGAATACAAGCGCAATCTTGACAAATTGGGTAAACCTGTAGACCGCACGGTATGGGGCATGACGCCGCAAACGGTGAATGCCTATTACAACCCAACCATGAATGAGATCGTTTTTCCTGCTGCCATCCTGCAACCTCCGTTTTTTGATATGAATGCGGAAGATGCGGTAAACTACGGTGGAATTGGAGCGGTAATTGGCCACGAGATTGGTCATGGTTTCGACGACCAGGGCAGTACCTTTGATGGAGATGGGGTGATGCGCAACTGGTGGACAGAAAAAGACAATACTGAATTTAAGAAACGTACCAGCGCCCTTGTTGCTCAATACAGCGACTTTAAGGTCTTTCCTGACCTGAACGTAAACGGCGATTTCACGCTTGGTGAGAACATCGGTGACCTTGGTGGATTGACCATCGCCCTGAAAGCTTATAAAGCGAGTCTTAATGGCAAAGAAGCACCTGTAATGGATGGCTTCTCGGGAGAGCAAAGGGTGTTTCTCGGATGGGCACAGGTGTGGCTGGAGAAATCAAATGAGCAATCGCTGAGAAACCAGGTGGGTACGGATCCACATTCACCGGCGAAATTCCGTGTGAATGGTGTGGTCAGGAACATCCCTGAATTTTATACTGCCTTTAACGTGAAACCTACAGACTCACTGTATCTTGCTCCTGAAAAAAGAGTAAAGATCTGGTAAGTACGCAGGTGATTGCGGTAAAGCTTAAAAAGCGTCTGAACCCTATGGGCTCAGACGCTTTTTTTATATCATCGGAAGCTGTTCTTATCGGGGCGTCTCTTTATATCGGGGCCTGTCAAATTTAGGAGCTGATGTAACTCTCCAGCTGTGAAATGGTCAATTTCTGGTCCTCAATGATAAACTTCACGACGTCGCCAATAGAGACCATACCAATCACACCCGTTTCGTTCACCACGGGTAAATGTCTGATGTGTTTGTTGGTCATGATTTCCATGCATACCTCGATATGATCATCGGGACTAATGGTAATGGGCTGCCCGGTCATCACTTCCGCCAGGAATGTATCTGCAGATGATTTACCCTGGAGGATGATCTTGCGGGCATAATCACGCTCTGTAAATATGCCCAGCAGCTGGCCGGATTCCATGATCAGGAGCGCACTGATGTTCTTCTCCATCATGACGTGCAGGGCGTCCAAAACGGAGGTACTCGCCGGAACAGAGAAAATCTGGGATGATTTAGTTTTCAGGAGTTGTTTTATAGTCTTCATAACACGTTAATTATTAGCTAATTAAATGTAATGAAAAATTATGAAATCCAAATGCACTAAATCATACTTTTATCTGTCATCATCGGAAGGATTTCATCTACATAGGTACGCTCGTTGGCCAGGCGCGGTACTTTATGCTGACCACCAAGTTTTCCTTTTGACTTCAGCCAGTTGTAAAATGTGTTGTAGGGGGCGTTGTGGACTTTCGGACGTCTTAAAGCGAGGTCTTTAAAGCGCTTGGCATCATAGTCGGAATTGACCTCCCGAAGTGTTTTGTCGAGCACATCTACAAAGTATTCAAAGTCGTTTGGCTGCTGGTCAAATTCAATGATCCATTCATGGCCACCAACTTCTTCTCCTTTAAAGTAGATAGGGCAGGCGGTATAATCTTTAAACACCGCACCGGTTTCGGTACAGGCCTTGCAGATCGCCTGTTCGGCATTGTCGATGATCACCTCTTCGCCGAAGGCATTGATGAAGTGTTTTGTTCTGCCGGTAATCTTAATACGGTAAGGAGAGAGGCACGTGAACTGTACCGTGTCGCCAATCATGTAGCGCCACAAGCCTCCATTGGTGGAAATGATGATGGCGTAGTTCTTAAACAGCTCCACTTCATCCAAAGAAAGGGTGTCCGGGTTATCATCGTCCAGCTTTTCAATTGGCAGGAACTCGTAGTAAATGCCATAATCCAGCATCAGGAGCAGCTCGTCGGACTTCACCTCATCCTGGATGCCGAAAAAGCCTTCAGATGCGTTGTAGGTCTCCAGATAATACATGTCACAGTTGGGGATCAACTCCTTAAACTGCTCCCGGTAAGGTTTAAAGTTGACCGCTCCGTGGATGTAAAGTTCCAGGTTTGGCCATACCTCCAGCAGGTTGCTCTTGCCGGTCAGTTCCAGTACTTTTTTGGCGAGGACAATCGTCCATGTGGGTACTCCCGCAATGTTGGTTACATTCTCCTTGATGGTGGCAACAGCCATCTTCTCCATCTTATCCTCGTAGTTGTCCATGAGTGCGATGGAGATGTTTGGCGTGCGGTAGTACTCCGCCCACATCGGCAGGTTTTTGATCAGCACAGCAGAGAGGTCCCCATAAAAAGAATCCTCGTTCAGTTGGTTAATCTGATGGCTCCCGCCCAGCACAAGGCCCTTGCCTGTTAAAATCTGGTTTTCCGGGCGGTTGTTGCAAAAGATGGACAACATGTCTTTTCCACCCTTAAAATGGCACTCCTGCAGCGATTCTTCCGAAACAGGAATAAATTTACTGCGGTCGCTCGTTGTACCCGACGACTTTGCAAACCACTTGATTTCTGTCGGCCATAGTATATTCTGTTCTCCACGGAGCATGCGCTCAATGAAAGGTTTTAAAGTTTCGTAGTTCTGGATCGGGACCCTTTCCTTAAACTGGCGGGGGTTGCTGATCGACTCATAATCATATTTTCTACCCCATTCTGTATCTGCGGCACTGGAAATGAGCTTCTCAAACCATTCTTCCTGTACATCATGTGGGTATTTCATGAAAAGCTCAATCTGATGAACACGCTTTTTCATGTACCATGTGAAAATCGAATTTACAATTGCCATGTGTTAGAATGATAAGGGTTATAGATTTTTAGTGCGCAGTACAAAGTTTGATCCAAGGTATACACGTCTTACCATCTCATTGGCGGCAAGTACCTCCGGCGTGCCGGACTCCAGGATCTTGCCCTCAAACAACAGGTAAGCCCTGTCTGTGATGGAGAGTGTTTCCTGTACGTTGTGATCCGTAATCAGGATGCCTATGTTTTTCTTTTTCAGCTTGGCAACGATGGTCTGGATTTCCTCTACGGCAATGGGGTCTACCCCCGCAAATGGTTCATCCAGCAGGATGAAGTTGGGGCTTGCTGCGAGTGCCCTGGCGATTTCTGTCCTGCGGCGTTCCCCTCCGGAAAGAAGGTCTCCCCTGTTTTTGCGCACCTTGTTCAGACTGAACTCATTGATCAGCTCTTCGAGTTTCTCATGGCGCTCCTCCTTGCTCATGTCTGTCATCTCCAGAATGGACATGATGTTGTCTTCTACAGAAAGTTTGCGGAATACAGAGGCTTCCTGTGCCAGATAACCGATGCCTTTCTGTGCCCTGCGGTACATCGCATCAGAAGTGATGTCCTCCTCATCCAGAAAGATGGTGCCCTCGTTTGGTTTGATCAACCCTACAATCATATAAAATGAAGTGGTCTTGCCAGCCCCATTCGGCCCCAGCAAACCAACAATCTCGCCCTGGCTAACCGAAAATGAAACATCGTTAACAACCGTGCGCTGTTTGTACTTCTTGATGAGGTGATCTGCTCTTAGTATCATTTATAGTTTTGGTTTTATGACGGTTTTTCAGAACTTAGTAGGTTTTGATCCCTTTGATGTTCAGCTGCAGCCGTCTCTGGTCTTTCCAGACGTTTTCTTCTATGGTATAACAAATTGAAAAAGGAACATTTGGCCGTAACAACGATTCATGCTCAGCAAAATTAAATCCAATACTTTCAAAAATAGGGGAATTTTGTTGTTTTACACTCAACTTTAAATGTTTTGTGGCGACAACATAGGGCCTGCCCACCATGGTTACACCATGACTTATGAAAACAGGTGCCGGATTATGCGGGCCGAAGGGCGACATCTGGGAGATGATCCGCTGAAACTTGCCGTCGATTTGTTGAAGTTGTATTTCTGCATCGATGCTGATCTCCGGACAAAGCAGGTCCTCGGTGATGGTGGAGGAAACAATCTCCTCAAACCTTGCCGAAAAAGCGTCTATCTTTTCAGGCTCAATGGTCAGACCGGCAGCAAACTTATGTCCTCCAAACTGTACAAGCAGGTCCTGGCAGCCCAGCAGTGCTTCATAAAGATCAAAGCCGGCGACAGATCTTGCGGATCCGGTAAGCAGTCCGTTGGACTTGGTAAGCACCACTGTAGGGCGGTAATACTTTTCCGTCAACCGGGAGGCAACAATACCGATGACCCCCTTGTTCCAGCTTTCATGGTACACAACGGTGGTTTTTTTGTTGATCAGTATTTCACAGTCGGCAATCAGCGCAAGTGCTTCAGCAGTAATGTTCTGGTCGGAGGTTTTGCGTTCGGTATTCTGCAGGTCAATGAATTCGCTTTGCGCCAGCGCAATCGTATCCTCGGTGCACAGTAGCATTTTTACCGCCTGGTTGGCATGGTCCATTCTTCCGGCGGCATTGATCCTCGGGGCCAGGGAGAAAACCACATCGGTCAGCGTATATTGTTTGCTTCTTCCGGAGATGTCCATCAGGGCCTTCAGTCCCATACAGGGTGCGGTATTCAGCTTAATGAGTCCATGATAGGCAAGGATACGGTTCTCATCTTCCACAGGAACAATGTCTGCAGCGATACTCACCATCACCAGGTCCAGATAACGCTCATACTTTTCAGCAGGAAGCCCGTGTTTGATACAGTAGGCCTGCGCCAGTTTGAACCCAATGCCACATCCTGCAAGCTCTTTAAAAGGATATTCACAGTCTGATTGTTTCGGGTCGAGCAAGGCGGCGGCGGCAGGGAGTTCTTCACCAGGCATATGATGGTCACAAATGATGAAGTCTATACCCAGGCCCGTTGCATACGCTACCTTATCTACGGATTTGATGCCACAGTCCAGCGCAACAATCAGGCTGTAGCCATTTGCACTGGCATAGTCGATGCCCTGGGTGGAAATGCCATATCCTTCTTTATGGCGGTCGGGGATGTAGTATTCAATCTTTGTAGTGAACTGGCTGAAGAAACTGTAGGCCAGGGCCACAGAAGTGGTTCCATCTACATCATAATCTCCATAAATCAGTATTTTTTCTGATGCAGCAAGTGCCTCCTCAATCCGCAGGACCGCTTTCATCATGTCCTTCATCAGAAAAGGATCATGAAGTTGTGACAACTGAGGCCTGAAATAGTCTTTGGCCTGTTCAAAGGTGATGATGCCCCTTTGCACCAGTATCTGTGCCAGGCTGCGGTCTATATTTAATTGCTGTGCAAGCGAATCTATATGTACGTAGTTCCCTTGTACAGCCTGCACCCATCTTTTTTCCATTAGGTTTTTCTCGTCTAAATCTTTTCTGAACGCTCACCGGCTTGCGAATGTCTTTTTACAGACACTTAGTTCCGGCAGGTTCCCTATCTTTGCAAAGATTCGTAAATATATCATTTAATTATTTCTTCTTACTAATACTAATAACTACGCCATTGCAAGTTCACACGCTATATGAAGGATCTTATTCCGTAGATGCTACCAAAAAATTCATCCCTTTCGACCCGGTAAAAGATAAGGCAAAAGACCGTCCTGCTTCTTTATTTGTTCATGTGCAGCCTTTCCTTGTTGCCATGGAAGACCAGCTGATCTTGTTCGATACAGGTCTGGGTTACAGCACTGAGGAAGGTAAACTGATCTTGCACGAGAACATAAGAAAGGCTGGGTTCAGTCCAGATGAAGTGACGATGGTGCTGATGTCACATTTGCACTTTGACCATGCCGGCGGTATGATCCATCAGGTAGGGGAGCAGGTGGAGCTAAGTTTTCCACATGCCGTATATGTGATTCAACGTGGCGAGTGGGAGAGTGCCTTTAGCAATACCTCGTCTTCTTACAAAAAAGAAATCTTTGAATTTTTACAGCGCAATGCGCAGTTGCATTTTGTAGAGGGCTCAGGTGCCCTGAACGCTCAGATCAGCTATGAGCTTACTGGTGCTCATACCCCCTTTCACCAGACTTTCCTGCTGGACGAGGGCGATGAAAAAGTGTTTTTTGGTGCAGATGTACTCCCCGAACCCGAAGAGTTGCTGCGTAAATTTATCGCGAAATACGATTTTGACGGACGAAAAGCAATGGAGTTACGTCAGAGCTACGGCGAACGCGCAGCGGCTGAAAACTGGAACTGTCTCTTTTATCATGGGAAGTCCAGGGCTACCGGCTTCGTAACATTAGAAGACGGTCAGTTTAAGATACAATAGTAATCTGCTTGATGAGTTCCGTCAGGCGCTCGATGGACAGTGGCTTTGAAATGAACCCATTTACGGTTCTGTAGGTCTTGGCCTTTTCAATATCATTCTCATAAACCGATGAGGAGAGCATGTACATGTCTACTTTTTGATGGATGCTGAGTGTCTCGTAGGCTTCAAGGAATTCCCATCCATTCAGGACAGGCATGTTGATGTCTATAAGAATCAGGTGAGGCAGCTCCTGACCGGCCGAAAGCAGGCCTGTTAGATAGTCCAGTGCCAGCTGGCCATTGGCTTTGGCAACCATATCCACATCATACCCCGTTTTCTCTACTATCTTTTTGATGATGAAAATATTGATGTCGTCATCATCAATTACAAGCAGCTTAATTTTTGAGGTCATCATAGGTGTTTAACAGTAACAGTAAATTAGGTTATGGTGTAATATAAAGTTATAAAATATGTGTAAAGGTTAAAAGTAATCTCCAAATATATTATATAAAAAAGGTCATTATATGATAATGACCTTTTAATACCTTAAAGCTAAGGTTATTATTTTTTAGCTACAAGTTTAATGGACAATTCAAATTCATCATAAATCATCTTGTCGCCTACATCAGGAAAGATGCTTTTAGACCTGAACTTAATGCCATATTTTGTTCTGTCTACCAATACTTTATCGGCCGTAGTCGTTACAGAACCATCTGCATTCCATACTACTGTTGCAGGAAAAGAAATGGCGCTGGTGATGCCTTTAATAGTAAGGTCGCCAGTTATGTTCACCGCGTTTCCACTTCCAGCAGTTACTTTTTTAATTACAAAAGTAGAAGTTGCAAATTGGTCACTTCCAAAGAAATCATCTGCTTTCAGGTGTTTCTCCAGGTTTGCACTCTTGTCGGCATCCTTGATGCTGGTCATGTCGATCGTGAACGTTCCACCTGCAAGTTTTTTGCCGTTAAACAGCAAAGTGCCTGATTTCAGGTCAATAGAGCCGTTGTGGCTGCCGGTAACTTTTTTTCCTAACCAGCTTAACGTGGATTTAGAAACATCGACTTTATACGTGTCTGCCTTGAATGCAGGGGCAATAAAAGCCGAGGAAACAGCAACTACCAGGAGTAATGCTAATGAAGTGAATTTTAATTTCATGTTGTATTTGATTTGATGATGGATGAAGCGCAGTGTACGCCCTTTTGATACATTTAGAAGTAAATATATCAAAAGGGTTTAACTGATTTAGAATTATTTTAAACTGTAGCTTCTTCCATGTAGCTCTCTATCGGAGGGCATGCACAAACCAATGACCTGTCGCCAAAAGAGTCGTTTACTCTTCCTACCGAAGGCCAGAATTTATAGGCTGCAACATAAGGCAGCGGGAAAGCCGCAGTTTGTCTGCTGTAACTGTGCGACCATTCATCACCTGTAACCACTGTTGCGGTATGCGGTGCATTTTTCAACGGGTTGTCAGTTTTGTCTGCATCACCGCTTTCTACCGCACTGATCTCGGCCCTGATGGCAATCAGCGCATCACAGAACCTGTCCAGCTCATGTTTAGGCTCACTTTCGGTAGGCTCTACCATCAGTGTACCTGCAACAGGGAAAGATACAGTTGGCGCGTGGAAACCATAGTCCATCAGACGTTTAGCGATATCTACCACCTCAATGCCGAAGTTTTTAAAGGCGCGGCAATCGAGGATCATCTCATGCGCACAACGACCGTTGGCACCTGAATACAATACCGGGTAGTGTGTTTCCAAACGTGCTTTCATGTAGTTTGCATTCAGGATCGCATACCTGGTTGCGTTAGTCAACCCTTCGCTGCCCATCATAGCGATGTAAGCATGGGAGATGACCAGGATGGAAGCGGAACCCCATGGTGCAGAAGAAACAGCAGGAATAGATTTTTCTTTGCTGATGTCTACAACTGCGTGCGCAGGAAGGTAAGGTACCAGGTGTTTTGCAACACCAATAGGACCCATGCCAGGGCCACCACCACCGTGAGGGATGCAGAATGTCTTGTGTAAGTTCAGGTGACAAACGTCAGCGCCGATGTTTCCAGGACTGGTCAGACCAACCTGGGCATTCATGTTTGCACCGTCCATATATACCTGACCACCATTTTCATGGATGATATTACAGATGTCAATGATGCTTTCCTCAAATACACCGTGTGTAGAAGGATACGTCACCATCAGGCAGGAAAGGTTTTCTTTATGTTCTTCTGCTTTAGCCTTAAGGTCATCCACATCGATGTTCCCGTTTTCAAGAGATTTTACGATGACGATTTTCATTCCTGCCATCGCTGCGGATGCAGGGTTAGTACCATGTGCCGAAGAAGGGATCAGTGCGATATTACGGTGTGCATCACCACGATCCTGGTGATAAGCCCTGATGACCATCAGACCAGCATATTCGCCCTGGGCACCTGCATTTGGCTGAAGGCTCATTGCTGCAAAGCCAGTAATTTCGCTCAGCCATTTGTCCAGCTCATTGAAGAGTGTATAATAACCCGCTACCTGATCTGCGGGAGCGAAAGGGTGTACATTGCCGAACTCAGGCCAGGTCACAGGAATCATCTCTGTGGTGGCGTTAAGTTTCATGGTACATGAACCCAGAGCAATCATCGAGTGACAAAGAGAAAGGTCTTTGCTTTCCAGTGATTTGATGTAACGCAACATCTCATGTTCAGAATGATGTGCGTTGAATACCGGATGTGTCAGGTAAGCCGACGTACGTTGTAAAGCTGCAGGAATTACAGTTTCTATGTTGTTATCGGACAGTTCTACCTGATCTGCTGCAATGGCTTTCACCTTCGCGAAGATTTTTGTCAGCAATGCTACATCTTCGATGTCTGTTTTTTCATCCAAAGAGATGGTGACAATGCTTCCATTGTAGTTCAGGTTGATCTCGTTGTCGATACATTCCCTATGGATAGAATCTACGAGATCACCAAGGTCAAGGCGGATGGTGTCAAAGTATGCTTTGTTCAGTTGTGTATAACCAGCTTGCTCCAGGGATTGAGCCAGTGATATGGTAAGGCCATGGATCCTTTCTGAAATTAACCTCAGCCCTTTGGGGCCATGATATACAGCATAGAATCCCGCCATAATAGCGAGTAATGCCTGTGCTGTACAGATGTTTGATGTCGCTTTGTCTCTGCGGATGTGCTGCTCTCTGGTCTGCAGCGCCATGCGCAGTGCGTAGTTGTTATTGCTGTCAATGGTGACACCGATGATACGTCCCGGAATGGCACGTTTATATTCGTCTTTTGTAGCGAAGAAAGCAGCGTGAGGACCACCGAAGCCCATAGGTACGCCGAAACGCTGTGATGTACCTACCACAATGTCAGCTCCCCATTCTCCCGGAGGCGTCAAAAGCGTTAAGCTTAGTAAATCAGCAACAACGGTTACTTTTACGTTCTGGCCATGTGCCTTTTGTGCAAAGTCTGTATAGTCGAATACCTCACCGTTGCCCGCAGGATACTGGATGATGGCACCGAAGAACGTCTCGTCAAGCGTTACCGACTGGTGGTCGCCGATGACGAGTTCAATGCCGAAAGGGTTGGCCCGTGTTTTTAAGATGTCAATGGTTTGTGGGAAAAGCAGCTCCGAGACAAAGAATTTCCTTGCCTGTTGGTTTTTGCGCAGGCTGAACTGCATGAACATGGCTTCTGCAGCAGCAGTACCTTCGTCCAGCAGGGAAGCATTGGCAATTTCCATTCCAGTAAGGTCTATGACCGCCGTCTGGAAATTTAATAAGGCCTGAAGACGGCCCTGCGCAATCTCCGCCTGGTAAGGAGTATACTGCGTGTACCATCCCGGGTTTTCAAATACGTTACGTAAGATCACACCAGGGGTCAAAGTATCATAGTATCCCTGACCGATATATGATTTGAATACTTTGTTTAAAGAAGCTGTTTGTTTTAAGCTGCTTAGGTAGTCCTTCTCAGATTTCGCCGCCGGCAGGTTTAAGGGTTGTTTCAACCTGATTTTCTGGGGAACAGTCTGTTCGATCAATTCGTCAACAGAACCCAGGCCAAGGGTGTTCAACATTGCTTGTGTGTCCTCTGTATTAGGAGCAATGTGACGGTCTTTAAAGTCTTCTTTGTAGTGAATATTTAAACTCATGAAATCTATAAATAAAAAGTTGCGCAAAGGTAATAAAAAATAGCCTTAGTTATACCCTTTAAACATTTATAGATGTATATATTACAGAGACATCCGTAAGAAAATGCGATTGTCCTCTTTATTCTCCGGCAACCATCCAGCCTTGCTCTTTTTTGAACTTTAATTTGTACGTTTTTGTGACAAAATTTCCTGCTGCGTCCCGGTCTTTTAACAGGATGCTGAAATCGTTCTTTTCTTTCTTAAGAGAGGTGGTAACATGAGCCACTCTGGAGTCTCCTTTAATGAGTTTTATTGGTTTTTCATCGGCAAGAGCATAGTTCAATGCTCTCACTGTTGCTTTGTTGCCGTCTTGTTTAAGTACATATTCATTTGCCTTTTGGGTCAGGCTGACCTGATATATATGAAGGCTATCTTTTGCCAGCAAGCGTTTTTTCTCTGACTGGAGCGACAGCTCAACGAGTCCTTTGCCTTCCAGTTTTTTGTATTTATCCAGCTCAGGCTGATCGTTCCTGCCTCTGAATTTCAGGGTTCCCAGGTTGATCCTGACCGTTTCAAACTGAGGCTTGTTTTTCAGGTGCGCAGTGATCACCTCTGTGGCGGTGCTTTCGTCGAGGTTGCCGCCGCCTTTACATCCTGCAATCAACAGGAAAAGGCTAAACACCAACAGGCTGAATGGGGCTGCTTTTTTTAAGGACTTCATAGGGGCAGAATTTAGTAGGTTTTCAGTTGTCTCAGATAAAGCTGGATGGTGTTCTCCAGTCCCAGGTACAGTGCGTCGCTCACCAGGGCATGGCCAATGCTGACTTCCAGCAAGCCGGGGATGTTCGACGCAAAATACGCAAGGTTGTTCAGGTCGAGGTCGTGACCGGCATTGATGCCCAGTCCGAGTTCGTTTGCTTTTTCTGCTGCCGCAATATAAGGGGCAATTGCGGCCTCTTTATTTTGCTGGTATTGGTGGGCGTAAGCTTCAGTGTAAAGCTCAATGCGGTCGGTGCCACTCAGTGCTGCCGCCTCGACGATCTTCACATCGGGATCTACAAAGATGGATACCCGGATTCCCGCGGACTGGAAAATGCCGGTCATCTCTTTGAGGTATTCCTGGTGTTTAATGGTATCCCAGCCGTGGTTGGAGGTGATCTGACCCTCTACATCCGGAACGAGCGTCACCTGCGCAGGTTTGTTGGCCAGTACCAGGTCGACAAACTTCTGCTCTCTGCAGTTCCCCTCAATGTTGAACTCTGTGGCAATCACGGCTTTCAGGTCAAATACATCCTGATAAAGGATGTGACGTTCATCGGGTCTCGGGTGTACGGTGATGCCCTCTGCTCCAAAACGTTCGGCATCAAGCGCTACTTTTACCAGGTCCGGATTGTTGCCGCCCCGACTGTTACGCAGGGTTGCAATTTTATTGATGTTTACGGATAGTCTTACCATGATGTAAAAATAAGTGAATAAATGATGTTCTGCCAAATAAAAAAGGTTGGGCGGAGATCAGCTATTTAACAATGTGGCATCTCAATTATTGACGGTGTTGATCGAATGAGAGATGCATATAAGTGATATCATAGTAGTAGTTATAGCGTTTTTTGTATGATTACTAACATTATAGTATCACAAGTGTATAAATTTTAATAGAAATGATGCTGTCGCCAGCACAAAGAAAAAGGAGTAGAAAATCATTGTTCTCTACTCCTTTTTACCTTAAAAAACTAAGGGATTTTAGTGTTGACAGAAAGATTAGTATCTGTAAGCTTCTGGTTTGAACGGACCTTCTACAGGAACGCCAATGTAATCTGCCTGATGCTGATCAAGAACATCCAGCTCTACACCGATTTTAGCAAGGTGTAAACGGGCAACTTTCTCATCCAGGTATTTAGGAAGTACATAAACTTTGTTTTCGTATTTGTCTGTATTTGTCCACAGTTCAAGTTGTGCCAGGGTCTGGTTAGTGAACGAGTTGGACATTACAAAGCTTGGGTGACCAGTTGCACAGCCTAAGTTAACCAAACGGCCTTCAGCCAGTAAGATGATGTCTTTACCATCGATCGTGTATTTGTCTACCTGTGGTTTGATCTCTACTTTAGTATTGCCATAGTTGGTGTTCAACCATGCTACGTCGATCTCATTGTCAAAGTGACCAATGTTACACACGATAGCTTTGTCTTTCATCGTTTTGAAGTGCTCAGCACGAACGATGTCACAGTTACCAGTAGTGGTTACGATGATGTCTGCTTCTTTAACTGCAGTAGCGAATTTCTTCACTTCATACCCTTCCATTGCTGCCTGAAGCGCACAGATTGGATCGATTTCAGAAACGATTACACGTACACCTTGTGAGCTCAATGACTCTGCAGATCCTTTACCTACGTCGCCATAACCAGCAACAACAGCAACTTTACCAGCCATCATTACATCTGTAGCACGACGGATCGCATCTACCAATGACTCACGACATCCGTATTTGTTGTCAAATTTAGATTTGGTAACAGAGTCGTTTACGTTGATTGCAGGTAAATGTAAAGTTCCGTTTTTCATACGCTCATACAGACGGTGTACACCTGTAGTGGTTTCTTCAGAAAGACCTTTTATGTTCGAGATCAGCTCAGGGAAACGATCGAAGACCATATTGGTCAAATCACCACCATCATCAAGAATCATATTTAATGGCTGACGCTCAGGGCCGAAGTGTAATGTTTGCTCAATACACCAGTCAAAGCTCTCCTCATCAAGACCTTTCCATGCATATACTGAAATGCCGGCCGCAGCGATTGCCGCAGCAGCGTGATCCTGTGTAGAGAAAATATTGCATGATGACCAGGTTACTTCTGCACCAAGCTCTACCAATGTTTCGATCAGAACTGCAGTCTGGATGGTCATGTGCAGACATCCTGCAATGCGTGCACCTTTTAATGGTTTTGAAGGACCGAATTCCTCGCGTAAAGACATCAGGCCAGGCATCTCTGCTTCTGCCAGTTCAATCTCTTTGCGGCCCCATTCTGCCAGTGAAATGTCCTTAACTTTGTAAGGAACGTACGTAGTCTCTACTGATGACATATTGTTTTTTTTAAGTGTCTGTTTACAAATTTTTTATACAAAGGTATATGCATTTCAGCACGCACAAGCACACCATCAGGCAGCATACCCTATCATGATGCAAAATTACACAATAGTTTCACCAAATTCAAAAGTGCAGCAATGTTCTGTACGTGATTAATGGAAGGATGATGATGAGCTTTGCCGGTTGCGGTAACTTGTGGTTTGTACATCGTCGGTCCATGTTTATGGTTGTACAAGAAAAGCTATTGAATATATTGAAATATTCGGGCTGCGGGTAAGCCCAAACTGTTTGATTGCAAACAACGCTCTCCTTCCTGTTGTTAGCTCCATATGGAACACATAAACAGACCCTATCAGCCGATTGAAAACTATGGTATCATTGGCAACCTGAAAACGGTTGCACTGGTAGGCCTTAACGGGTCTGTGGACTTTATGTCCTTTCCGCGCTTCGATTCACCGACAATTTTTGCCGCAATGCTGGACGAACATATCGGTGGCTTTTTCTCAGTGGAACCCGTGATGGGAGAGTATAAAAGTAAACAGATGTACATTCCTGGTACAGCTGTGTTGCTCACACGCTTTTTCTCTGATGACGGGATTGCTGAAATTACAGACTATATGCCCATGAGTGAGGATAAGACCAGCAGTTCAAGTGCCATCATCAGGAAGATCAAAACCATCCGTGGTACCATTAAGTACAAAATGAAATGTGCACCCCGGTTCGACTATGCACGTGCGGAACACCTCGCAGAAATAACTGACCATCAGGTGATTTTCTCTCCCCAGCATGACGGCAATGCCAGGTTGCGGCTAATTGCAGATGTTCCTTTACAACTTGAAGGTCAAGATGCTTTTGCGGAATTTACACAGTCAGAGTCCGAAAAAGAAGTGTACATCGTACTGGAGTCCGTAGAAAGAGGGGAAGAAAGTGTTTTTGAAAGTATTGAACATTATGCACAGCATACTTACCGGGAAACCATCAATGACTGGCGCAGGTGGATTAAAAAATCTACTTATAAGGGAAGGTATAGTGAAACCATCTTCCGTTCCGCGATTACCCTGAAGCTATTGACCTCCTGTCAGTTTGGTTCTGTCATTGCTGCGGCAACCTTCAGCCTGCCCGAAACAATCGGCGGCAACCGTAATTGGGATTACCGTTTTACCTGGACGCGGGACGCTGCCTTTACCATGTATGCTTTTCTCCGGCTTGGGATGTATGATGAAGCGACGGACTTCCTTACCTGGATTCTGGATCTTTGTAAAGAACAGAAACTGCAGCTGATCTATGAGGTGGATGGCAATACAGATCTTGTGGAGCAGGAGCTGGATCACCTGGATGGTTACATGGGGTCAAAGCCCGTGAGAATTGGAAATGCAGCGAAAGATCAGCTGCAAATTGACATCTACGGCGAGCTTATAGATACAATCTATATTTACAACAAATCATATAAGCCTATCACCTATGAGTTCTGGTCTGCCATCTGTGGCATGGTGGAATCCGTGATGGACAAATGGAAACAGCCGGATCATGGCATCTGGGAGATCAGAGGGGAGACCCGGGAGTTTCTTCATACCCGGCTGATGTGTTGGGTAGCGATGGACCGGGCCATCAAGATTGCGGAACACCGCTCATTTCCTTACGACGTATCCTGCTGGACTGGCGTCAGGAATGAGATTTACAAAGACATTTATCACAATTTCTGGAACGAGCAGGTTGGCGCCTGGGTGCAATACAAAGGAGCGGATGTGGTGGACGCCAGCGTGCTGCTGATGCCACTTACACATTTCATCGCTCCGCAGGAGCCCCGTTGGATTTCTACCATGGAGGTGGTCGACCAGCAGCTCCGTCTGGATGTGCTCATCTACCGCTACAAAAGTACTGATGTGGATGTTGACGGACTGGATGGTGAGGAAGGGACTTTTACGATGTGTTCTTTCTGGTATATTGAGGCCCTGGCCAAATCAGGACAGGTGGACCGTGCTGTAGAGAACTTTGAGAAGATGATGGGGTATGCCAATCACCTGGGCCTGTTTAGTGAAGAGCTCGGGAAAAAGGGTGAACACCTGGGAAACTTTCCGCAGGCATTCACCCATCTTGCTTTGATCAGTGCTGCCATGGAGTTGGATAAACAAATCAGCAGGCTCTGATTATTCGTACCTCAATGCCTCTATCGGATCTAACCTGGAGGCTTTCAGTGCCGGGTAGTATCCGAAGAAAATCCCTGTTACAGCACAGACAAGGAAGGAGATGACGATGGAGAATTCTGAAATTACAGTTGGCCAGTTCAACATGGAGGGAATGATGATGGATGCAGATATGCCCAGCAATACACCAATGACACCTCCGGTGATGCTGATCATGATGGCCTCGATCAGGAACTGCAACAACACGTCAATCCCTCGGGCTCCAATGGACATTCTCAGTCCGATCTCCCTTGTACGTTCCGTCACGGATACATACATGATGTTCATGATGCCAATACCGCCGATCACCAATGAGATGCTGGCCACAGCAGTCAGCAAGGCCGTCATCATGCTGCTGGTCGAGTTGAGCATGGTCATCAGCTCCGCCTGCGTTCTGACCTGGAAATCGTTTTCCTCGCCAGTCCTTAACCGGTGTGTTTCCCTCAGGACGGTTGTCACCTCGTCTACGGCTGCGTCCGAAGCATCCTCCCTGATGGCAGAAGCATAAATGCTTCCGAAATAGATTGATGACAATACTCTTTTCTGTACTGTAGTGTAAGGGGCAATGATGATGTCATCCTGGTCCTGTCCGAAGTTGCTTTGTCCCTTAGGGGTAAGCACACCAATCACCTGAAAAGGGATCTTTCCAAAACGGATGATCTTGCCAATCGGATCCTGTCCGTTGGGAAAAAGATTGTCCACCACTGTCTGGCCGAGCAGGCACACTTTTGCAGACGACTTTACATTGTCTTCTGTAAACATGATGCCTTCTTTTACGGAAAGTTTGCGGATCTCCAGATATTCCGGATTGACACCCTGTATACTTGTGGGCCAGTTGGATGCTCCGCTGATGGCCTGTCCGCTGGAGGAAGCAAGTGGTGAGATCTTAGCAATGTTGGGTGCTTTCTTTTTGAGTTCCTGCACATCGAGGATGGTGAGGCTTTTCATGTTGCTCCCCATCATCCGTGCGCCACCGGGTTCATTGCTGTAGGGCATTATGGTGATCATATTGGAGCCCATGCTCGACAGGGATTCGTTGATGCTCTGCTTGGAGCCTTCACCTATAGACATCATGGTGATGACCGAGGCCACCCCAATGATGATGCCGAGCATCGTCAGCAATGCTCTTAACTTATTTCGTTGTAAGGCCAGCATGGCCAGCCTGATCAGATTCGATATTTTCATCTTGTACTGCTTATAATGGTCATCTGGTTAATAATCATCTGTAGCCGGTAAGGAGGCCAGTGCTTCCTTAGCAGATTTCCTGCTGTCATTGATCAGGTCCTTCTGAACTTTCCCATCCCTTAACATGACCGTCCTGGTACTAAAGGCGGCGATGTCAGGCTCATGGGTCACAAAGACAATGGTTTTCCCCTGGCCATTCAGCTCCTGCATTAGCGACATGATCTCATAGGAAGTCCGCGTATCCAGATTTCCAGTGGCCTCATCGGCAAGGATCATCACCGGCTCGTTCACCAGCGCACGCGCAATGGCTACACGCTGCTGCTGCCCACCCGACAGCTGGTTGGGGGTATGGTCCAAGCGCTCGCCAAGTTTTACAGCTTCCAGGGCGGCAATGGCCCTTTCCCGCCTTTCCTTGCTGCCGATCGTTGGATTGTATAAAAGAGGCAGTTCTACATTTTCCAGTGCCGACGTACGTGGTAGCAGGTTGTAGGCCTGAAATACAAAACCGATTTTTGTGTTCCTCAATTTTGCAAGCTCGTCCCGCGACAATTCCTTTACGTTTACATTGTCCAGCATATAAATGCCGTCAGTAGGTTTGTCGAGGCAGCCCAACATGTTCAGCAGGGTGGTCTTACCAGAGCCACTGCTGCCCATAATGGTGACAAACTCTCCGGCATTGACATCGAAAGATACCCCCTTCAGGGCCCTGACGATCTCCGTGCCCATCGTAAATTCGCGTTTAACGTTCTGTATTTCCAGGATCTTATTGTTGCTCATCGTTTCGGTCTTTGTGGTAAAAATGGACTTGATGAGGCCGATCTGGCACCCTTTGCCTGAACTTCAGCACCGGTCACGACTACATCATTCTCATCTAAGCCTGTTAAAATCTGTACATGTGTGTTGTCGTTAAGCCCAGTAGTGATGGCCTTCTGGATCAGCTGGTTTTCCTGCACTGTCCATACAGTTCCTTTGCCGGCTCCTTCTTCTTTTTTCGCCAGAGGCATCAGTTTGTACTGTTTTACTAAACCTGAATCCGGGCTATATTTCAGCGACTGTGCCGACAATAGCAGGGCATCGTCTGCTTGTTTGGTAAAGATGACAATGTTGGCTGTCATCCCGGGTTTAAGCTTTTTATCATCGTTGGGTGCATCGATCAGAGTAGAGTAGGTGACTACATTTGAGGAGATGGATGGCTGGAGGCGTACATCTTTTACCGTTCCCTTGAAGGTATCATCAATGAATGCATCCACAGTGAAGGTCGCATGCTGCCCCTTTACCACCTCGCCGATATCGGCCTCATCGACCTTTGCTTCCACCTGCATCTTGGTGATGTCTTTGGCGATGGTAAATATGGTTGGTGTATTGAAGCTTGCGGCTACGGTCTGCCCGATGTTAACGCTTCTGCCCAGCACCACGCCATCAATTGGTGAGTAAATCTTGGTGAAGGAGAGGTTACGCTCTGCAGATTTCAGCTGTGCCCTGGCATTGTCTACAGTGGCTTTTGCTACCTGGTGGTTGTTGAGAGACAGGTCATAGTCTGCCCTGCTAATGGATCCTGTTTCAAAAAGCTGCTTCTGACGGTTGAAGTTTGCAGCCTGATAACGTTCGTTACTTTGTGCTTGTGTCAATGAGGCTTTTGCCTGGTCGACCGTCGCCTGAATGAGTATGGGATCCAGCTCTGCCAGCAGCTGCCCTTTCTTGACGGTGGAGTTGAAATCTGCATACAAGGCAGAAATGGTTCCTGAAACCTGTGTACCCACGGTAACCGTATCGACGGGCTGGATGGTGCCGGTGGCGGTTACACTAAGTGAGATCTTTCCTTTGCCGGGCTTCTCGGTGGTCAGTGCCATAGGCTGCTCCTTGCTGCGCAGGAAGAAGTACCACACTAAACCAAGGGCAAGGAGGATGGAAAGGGTAGTGATGATGATTTTTTTTGACTTCATGGTTTATAGTTTTATAGGTACTCCGATGTAGAACTCATAGATTTTGATGGCCAGGGCAGCATTGTACTTGGCCTGTATGTAAGATTGTGTGGCCTGCACATACAGGTTGCGTTGCTGGTAAAAGTCGACCAGGTTGGCCGCGCCGATCTGGAGCTCCTGCGTGGCAATGCGGTATACTTCCTGATTGTACTTCAGCTGTTCTGCGGCTGATGCATATTGTGTTTTTGAGTTCTGTACGTTTATGAATGCATTTTCGGTGGCCAGCGACAGCGTAGTTTTGGTGTTCTCCAATGTCAGCTGTGCCCGGTCGGCTTCAATCTTCGCCTTGGCGACATTTGTCTTGTTTTGCCGCTTGCTGAAGATGGGAATGGAGAGGTTGAGTCCTGCCTGCTGATAAAAATTGTTATCAAACTGCCTGAAGGCATTGTAGGTAGGGTCATTTGCATAACTCGTTCCCATGCCAGCACCGAGTGTCAGTGTAGGCAGGTATCCTGATTTTGCTTTTTGCAGGTTCAGGCCGGCAATCTGTCTGCCCAGTTCTGCGTTTTTTACTTCGGGTCTGTTCTGAAGTGCTTGATGCTGTAGCATCGCCAAAGGAGGTACTTCTTTTTCGGTAATGACCGTATCTGGTTTGACAATATCGAACTGGTTGACATCAGGAAGCTGGAGCAGTTGTTTCAGGGTGATTTTGTCCTGACGTTCCGCATTTTCTACGGCAACCAGGTTATATTGATCGCCGGCAAGCTGTGCTTCGAGTTGTGCTACATCCTTGCGGGCAACACTTCCAGCTTTATACTGGCGCCGGATCTGTTCCAGCTGCGCAGTAGATGTGGCTACAAGGTCCTTGTTATATAAGATGCTTTCCTTATCTATAAGGATGTTCAGGTAGGCTTGTGTAATCTGCATGGTAATGTCGTTAAGACTTTCCAGGATGCTGAAATTTGCCGATTGTACGGAAAGGTCCTTTTGTTTGATGTCAGTCTTTAGGTATCCACCCTGGTAAAGCGTCCAGGAAGAACTCAGTCCGTAAGACCCGGAGGAATTCAATGCGCTGGTACTGCCGTTGGTGTTTCTGTTATAATGGTTGAAGGATTGGGAAGCCGCCCCCTGAAGATCAGGAAGCATTGCCGCTTTCGCCAGCAGCTTGTCCTGCTCCGCACTTTGCTGGTCCAGTCTGAGGCCGCGAACCTGGATGTTGTTGTCCTTTGCATATTCGAGGCAGGTGCTCAGGTCCCACACAGCAGGAAGCGTCCGTGTCGCTGTATCCTGCCCGTGACCACGGATGGACACCAATGCAAAAAGCATCAGCAGCAGGTATTTTATTTTGTGTTTTGACATCATCGGTGTATAAATAATGTGTTGATTTGCTCAAAACAACGCTTCCGTCGAGGATAAAAAAAACGAAATAGACGGAGGTATAGATTACACCGACGGAGGCCACCTGTTAATCGACGAAAATATTTGGACTTGTTTATGAAGGTTGGCTACCTTGTGCAGCAGTTGTCCATCAGAAATTTATCCGGTATGAATGCAGTAAAAAGCCGTTCCTATATTACCATCTTACTCCATGTACTCCTGTGGATGCTGTTCGCTTTTGTTCTCCTTTTTTATCAGCCACTCACCTGGGGCATCAACGTTCCTTACCAGTTCTGGATGAAACAGTCGGTGGTCCTGATCCTGCTGATCGTGGTTTTCTATCTGAACAGCATGGTTTTGGTCCCTCAACTGGTACTCAGGAACAAAAGCCTGCTTTTCTTACTGATCATCCTGCTGATTGCCGTTGCTGCGGGCCCGTTGGTGCATCTGTTTGAAGATGCCGTGCAGTTGCCTCGACTGATGGAAAAAGCTTTTGATCAGGTTGGAATGCATAGGCCTCCAAAAAAGAGTGACCGCCTGGACCTTTTCCTTATCCTGATGTTGCTCATCATTGTCGGCATCAGCACTAGCGTTACCATCATTCAGAAATGGCAGGCAGATAAACAATTGAGAGAGGCACTGGAAAAAGAAAAAATCGGATCTGAGCTTTCCTTCCTGAAAGCGCAGATCAATCCTCATTTCTTTTTCAATACCTTGAATAACATCTATGCCCTTACGCATGTCGACGTGGATAACTCCAGAAACGCACTCCATAAGCTGTCGCGCATGATGAGATACCTGTTATATGATACCCAGTCTGGCGTTACTTCCCTGAAGAAGGAGGTTTCCTTTATTCAGGACTACATCACGCTGATGAAACTGCGCCTGAATGAAACGACAAAGGTGATCTTTAATGCGCCGGACGACGGTGACGCAATTGAAATTGCACCAATGATGATCTTACCTTACGTCGAAAATGCCTTTAAACATGGTGTAAGTACGGTGGTTCCATCGGAAATCTTTATTGACCTGGTGCTGAATGGCAGGCAATTGGAGCTGACGGTGACCAACAGCATCTTCAGCGACCAGTCGGTCAGCGCTGATGAATATGGAGGCATTGGACTTCACAATACCAAAAGACGGCTGGACCTGCTGTATCCCAATACGCACACTTTTAGCGCGGGTCAGACTGAAGACCACAAGTTTATTGTTCACTTAACCCTTACACTGGATGGTACTGAATTGCATCGCAGTTGATGATGAACCGCTGGCTTTGGGCCTGGTTTGCAGCTTCATTGAGAAAACACCTTTCCTGAAACTATGCGGTAGCTTTTCCAGCGGGATTAAAGCACTGGAGATGCTGCATGATACGCCCATCGACCTCATCTTTCTGGACATCCAGATGCCGGATGTAACGGGCCTTCAGCTGGCGCGGATGGTAGACCGTCAACCAGGAAAGGCCGGGCCGCGGGTGATCTTTACTACCGCATTCAATAACTATGCGCTTGAGGGATACAAAGTAGATGCACTGGACTATCTGTTGAAACCGTTTGATTATGAGGAATTTTTGGTAGCGGCAAATAAAGCCAGAGCTTATGCTGAGGCATTGAACGCACCGCAGGAAGAAGTGGGCGGTCCGGAGCAGGAATACATCTTTCTGAAAGTCGAATACCAGCTTGTCCGCGTGGCAATCCGGGATATTCTTTACATTGAAGGTTTGAAGGATTATGTGAAAGTTTACCTTCAAAGTACGGAAAAGCCCATTCTCACACTCAGCAGTCTGAAAAATCTGGAACAGAAACTTCCTTCAAAACGATTTATGAGGGTGCACCGATCCTATATTGTTGCAATAGATAAAATCGATGCGATCTCGAAAAATAATTTTCATATCGGTAACATCAGCATTACCGTAGGTGAGCAGTATAAGGAGGCATTCAATGCGTATCTCAATAAACTGAGCTCCTAAAGAGGAGTAGTTTCCGGCCACTGGTGCTTGGCTAATATGTGGTGTGTGATCTTGATATGCTCTAGCGACGAATGGTGTTAACAATTGCAGGCCTACAAAATAGAAAATGCCTTCACAAGATCGTGAAGGCATTTTTGCTAGGCCAATGAGGCATTTCTGGAATCAAATTGCAGTATTCTTTGCTTTATAATTTTTTGACCTGCGAATGCAACTTAACGCCAGCCTAATCCTGGGGCAACATGTTCCAGGATGGCAGACAGTACATGCACATTGTAGTCCAGGCCCAATGTGTTGGGGATGGTCAAAAGGAGTGTATCCGCTTCCTGGATCGCTTCGTCTTCAGCTAATTCTTTGATAAGTTGATCGGGTTCTGCCGCATAACTTCTTCCAAAAATAGCACGCTTGTCTGGTTCAATCATTCCGACCTTATCAACTTTGCCTGTCTCCTGGCCAAAAAAGCGTCGGTCTTCGTCTGTTATTAATGCAAAAATAGAACGGCTTACGGATACCCTGGGCTCATGAAGATGCCCTGCTTTTTTCCAGGTTTCCTTATACAGCCTGATCTGCTCAGCTTGCTGTACGTGGAAAGGTTTATTGCTTTCATGTTCTTTTAAAGTGGAACTCTGCAAGTTCATGCCATTTTCTGCAGCCCAGATGGCGGTAGCATTAGAAGCTGCTCCCCACCAGATACGTTCCCGTAGTCCTTCGGAATGTGGTTCTAAACGCAGTAAGCCTGGTGGGTTTGGAAACATCGGATTGGGATTGGGTCTGGCGAAGCCTTTGCCCTTAAGCTGTTTAAGGAACTCTACTGCCTTACGGCGGCCCATATCGGCATCGCTTTCTCCTTCAGCTGGCTCATATCCAAAATAACGCCACCCATCAATGACTTGCTCGGGCGAACCTCTGCTGATTCCCAGCTGCAACCTTCCCTCTGAAATTAAATCGGCAGCTCCGGCATCCTCCACCATATAAAGCGGGTTTTCATAACGCATGTCAATTACGCCTGTTCCAATCTCTATCTCACTTGTCTTGGCGCCAATCGCCGCAAGTAAGGGAAAGGGGGAGGCCAGCTGATTGGCAAAATGATGGACCCGGAAATAGGCACCGTCTATACCGATTTCTTCAGCGGCAACTGCCAGTTCAATAGATTGGAGTAAGGTGTCACTTGCTGTGCGGGTTCCGTAAGCAGGATGGTTAGACCAATGGCCAAATGATAAAAATCCTATCTTCTTCATAAATCTTCTTTCAAGTTCTTATTTCTAAAATGATTGATTCTGATGATGCGTTGATCTTTTTTCAAATCTACTCGTCGTCAAAAATAAGTTATAACAAATGTATTCATTTTGAAGCGGGACTTATACGCAATCAGCTGGCAGTTCAAAACAATGACAAATACCTGAAGCTATAAGATGGTGATTTGAAAAAGGGAGTGGGAAGTTTGTGTAAGATAATAAAGATGTCCACGTTACTAAATCGGCTCTGAATTTGATTCTCTATTTAAGAATCTGCAAACAATAATTTTTTAGGTGCCAGCAATGACGATAGGCTTGAGCATCCTTTCTTTGAACGTCTTTGCGGAGCCAGAGTCAGACAAACTTTTGAAACCGTCCAGGCCTTTTATCTTTTCAAGCTCTGAATTCAGATCATCATCAGACTTGATGATCGATAAAACTGCAGGGTCATCTTTCCGCAGATCAGACAAAACAATAACGCCTTTTTCCAGGGCGAGCGTAATCAATTCAGAAAACTTCGTATTGGCGAATATATGTTCGGGTTTTCTGAAGTACTCATCGTTGAGCTGCCGATATTTACTGGTAATCCATGAAGCTGCCTTTTCACTTTTAAGACCGATCTTTCCATTCTGAACACCGAGTTCATTTATAAAAGTATGTATCTCCACAATAGTGATCAGACCAAAATGATATAAATCCCTGATCATGTAATCTATCCTGTCCGCACATAGGTCAGGGAGGGGCATCTCAAGCAGGGTGTGGCTGGGATCTTCCAGTAAAGATGTGCTGAATCCATATTTAGCTAGAATAGATGGTATAGTGGAATTTGCGATTACTTCTTCAAAAATTTGTTCGTGATAATCCTCTCCTTTCTGTTGCAGGACGTAATCGATAACATGGGAAAAAGCGGTATGGGAGACATCGTGTAATAAGGCCGCAACCTGTTCTTCCAAACTCCCTCCAAGTTTCCTTACAAGCAGCATCACGCCAATAGAATGTTCATATCTGCTATGATCAACACCAGGAGAGACCAAAAAAATGGCACCTCCCTGATGGATATTTTTTAACCTTTGAACGGGTTCCAAGCTGATCAGATCGCTTAGTATAGCTTCAATTTTGAAATTGCCGTAAAAAATATCGCTTGACATCATCATGCAAAGAAGAAAAATTATTATTGGAAAGCAACATCTCTGAATACTCAAAACTAAGTATTGATTATCGGGGTAAAAAAGAAGGGCAAGACCGGTTACCGTGCTTGCCCTTTCTGGCTCCCGAGACTGGGCTCGAACCAGTGACCCTCTGATTAACAGTCAGATGCTCTAACCAGCTGAGCTACTCGGGAAACTGGTTATAAAAGTAGGTTGCTGTTTCCAGAAACCCTGCTTTTTTTGGGTGTGCAATATTAGAAAATATCATCCGTTTTTGAAAGCCTCAGATCGTTTTTTTGAGGTTTTGTTTGAAATTATAGAATAACCCCCTGTATTCTAGTGATAAAAATATTTAATGAATATCTTGCTGAATACACCTATCGTGTCTAATCCAGAGTTTTCAAAGTAATTTGTAGGTAAAAACTAAAGCAACAAAGCTGCATAGTTTTGATGCTAGTGCCGGGTACGCTATCTTTGTAAGTGTAAAACATTAAATAGAAGATATGTATCCAGAATATTTAGTTGAACCTATGCGTGCTGAGTTGACTAACGTAGGTTTTGAAGAGTTAAAGACTGCTGCAGACGTTGATGGTGCCATCACATCTGAAGGTACTGTGTTTGTAGTCGTGAATTCAGTTTGTGGTTGTGCAGCAGCAAATGCACGCCCTGCAGCCAGAATGGCCGCATCAAATGAGAAACACCCTGATAAACTGGTTACCGTTTTCGCTGGGATGGAAAAAGAAGCTGTAGACAGGGCAAGAGGTTATATGCTGCCTTTCCCTCCATCATCTCCTTCAATGGCCCTGTTTAAAGATGGTAAATTGGTGCATATGATTGAGCGTCATCAGATTGAAGGACGTCCTGCACAAATGATCGCCGACAGCCTTGTTGGTGCATTTGAACAATATTGCTAGTCAGAGCGCTGAATGCTGCGAAAAGGGCTTCCGAAGGGACTGCCCTTTTTTTATGCTCCCTATTTTAATAGCACCGATTAGGCACATGTAGGTTATAGGTCTAGGATAGGTCTAGGACAGCTTGTGTATGTATCCATGCTGAACACAGATCATGTCCATGCTGAATCTACAAAAAAGGCGTAGAAACGTGGACTGTACGTGGACATGAGGTGGAGATGTCGTGCTGGTGGTAGGGCGCTGGTATAGTGCTGTTACTTACCTGTATCAGACGGATGCAACTGTTTTAAGTTTAATAGATGCCAGGGAACTTCGGGGCGGTAGTTCTCACTTAGAAATCCTTATTCAGCAACTTCTCTAATTCTCCAAAAGAAACGTTCATACGCACACGGCCTTGTTTTGCATAGGCAATCTCTCCTGTTTCTTCTGAGATGATCACCGCTACGGCATCCGTAGTTTCTGATACGCCGATTCCTGCACGATGGCGTAAGCCAAACTGAGGAGGAAGTTTATCGTTGTCTGTCAGCGGCAAAATGCAGCTGGCACTTTTGATTTTATTTTCTGAAATGACCACCGCACCATCGTGCAGCGGACTATATTTCTGGAATATACTTTCCAGCAGTCTCTTTGAAATTTTGGAATCAATCACCTCACAACTGTTGGCAAATAACTGGTCATCATAAAATTTCACAAATACAATCAGGGCGCCCGTGCGTGATTTCTTCATGCTCTTGCAGGCATCGATGATTGGCTTGATGCGCACCAGGTTGTCGCGCTCAATGTTTTTGCTGCCGAACAGGTATCCCCACCAGGCCTTATTTTGCTGTAGAAAGGTGTTTTTTCCAATAAGCAATAGGAAACGCCGGATTTCCGGCTGGAAAATCACAATGAGCGCGATGATACCCACGCTCATAAACTTGTTGATGATGGTCGACAACAAACGCATGTTCAGCTGGTCTACCGCAAACCAGATGATCAGGATAATCAGCATACCCAACAGTAAATTCACTGCCAGCGTATTCTTGATCAGGTTGTAGATGTAATAGATCAGCAGTGCGACAAATATGATGTCTACAACGTCAGTGAAGGATACCTTAAGGAAATCGAAATCAAAACCTTTCATTTACGGCCAAGTTAGGAATTTTTTACTAGTATTGGTGTTGTACCTGTTCCACCAGTGCGATACATTCCATGGCTGCTTTAACGTCGTGTACCCTTAGAATGTTTGCCCCCTTCATCAGCGCTATCGTATTCAGCACCGACGTGCCATTTAAGGCTTCCTGCGGACTTGTGTTGAGGAATTTATAAATCATCGACTTTCTGGAAAAACCAACCAGCATGGGCAGCTCGAAAAGGTCAAAGTTTTCCAATTGATTTAATAACTGATAATTTTCTGCTGTACTTTTTGCAAATCCAAAACCTGGATCAAGGATGATGTCTTTTACACCCCTGCCACGTAAATCAGCAACCTTTGCGGAGAAATAATCGACGAGATCCAGGCCGATATCTTGATAACCCGTATGCTGCTGCATGTCCTGCGGTGTTCCGCGCATGTGCATCAGGATGTACGGCACTTGTAATGCTGCAACAGTTTCAAACATCTCCTTGTCGATCTCTCCGCCGGAAACGTCATTGATCAGGTCTGCCCCTGCTTCAATTGTCGCCTTTGCTACGCTGGCACGAAAGGTGTCTGTCGACAGGTACGCCTCTGGAAAGTTTCTGCTGATCAGTTCCACCATGGGAACCATACGTTTCAATTCTTCGGCTTCAGTTACTTCTGCTGCACCAGGTCGTGTGGAATATGCCCCAATGTCTATAAACAAGGCGCCATCTTTAAGAAAGTTCTCGGTTCTTCTCAACACCTCTGCTGCGGAGTCTGCCCTGCTGTCTTCATAAAATGAATCGGGGGTGAGGTTTAAGATTCCCATCACTGCGGGCTTGCTCAGATCCACCAGTTTACCTTTGAGGTTTAATGTGGTCTTTCGGTTTAAAAATGTATCTTTAGCCATCGTTTGATACAAAAATACAGTATTTAAACAGCTTTAAACTAAATATTTTAATTGTTTTGGCCACGAACACATCACAGGAATACGACTCGGTAATAGCGGTTTGCAGATCGCTCTTTTTGAAGAAAACTACAGATTATGGTACAGCATGGCGCATCCTGCGCCCGTCGTCTATCACGGACCAGATTTTTATCAAAGCGCAACGCATCCGCACGCTTGAAGATAAGAAAGTTTCAAAGGTAGGAGAGGGTATTGTCCCTGAATATATCGGCATCATCAATTACTGCGTGATGGCCATGTTACAGCTGACATTCACAGCCGATGATCCTTATGAGCTGGAAGTTTCGGTAGTGGAGAAGCTGTTCGATGAAAAAGTAAATGAAACGAAAACACTAATGCTGGCCAAAAACCATGATTATGGTGAGGCCTGGAGGGACCTGCGCATCAGTTCACTTACAGACCTGATCCTTATGAAAGTCCTCCGCGTGAAACAGATCGAAGACAACCTCGGCCAGACCATTGTATCTGAGGGAATCCATGCGAATTATCAGGATATGCTCAATTATGCCGTCTTTGCGTTAATCAAACTTGATGTAAAATAATGAAGAAACTTGCACTTAATTTCGCCCGTATATTTGTCGGTGTCCTGTTCATCTTCTCCGGGCTGATCAAGGCCAATGACCCCCTTGGATTTGGATATAAACTGGAGGAATATTTCGAAGTTTTCCATATCCCTTTTTTAAGTGGTGCTGCAACAGGAATCGCGATTTTACTGTGCGTTTTTGAGATTGTACTTGGAGCACTGCTGCTGTTTGGCTTTTGGCGCAAACAGGTAACGGCAGGTCTGCTGGTGGTCATCATTTTCTTTACCTTCCTGACTTTCGTTTCTGCAGCATTCAAAGTGGTGACTTCCTGCGGATGTTTTGGCGATGCCATTCCGTTAACACCATGGCAGTCTTTCTCTAAAGATCTGGTGCTGCTGACGCTGATCATCTACCTGTTCATCTACCGCGAGCTGATCCAACCCATCACTCACAATAAGACCTGGCAAAGTGCGCTGCTGTCCATTGTACTTGCAGGCTCCCTGTTGTTTAGCCAGTTCACTTTTAGCAGATTACCTATATTAGACTTCCTGCCTTATAAGGTCGGCGCTAACCTGCCTGAGTTGATGCGCATTCCTCCCGGTGCCCAGCCTGATGAATTTCTGATCATGTACAACCTAAGCAACAAAAAAACGAAGGAAAAAAAGTTCATGAGTGATAAGGATTATCTGAAAACAGAAATCTGGAAAGATGACAACTGGGAGATTGTTGGCGATCCTGAGAAAAAACTTGTTAAAAAAGGATTTGAGCCTAAGATCAAAGATCTTGTGATTAATGATGCTTCAGGGACAGATTATACTAAAGAGCTGATTGAAAATCCTTATTATAACCTTGTGTTTGTAGCATATAACCTGGAAAACGCCAATAAAGATGCAGTAGGAGAATTGAATGCCATTGCCCTGAATGCGGCGGAACAATTCAATATCAGGTCTGTACTGCTCACTTCCAACTCTGCACAGACGGCAGATCAGTTCAGCAAAAAGATGAAACTCTTTGCTGAAATTTTCTACGCAGATGCGGTGCCGCTGAAGAGTATGGTGAGGGCAAATCCGGGTGTGCTCCTGTTGAAGAATGGAGTGGTCATCAACAAATGGCATTATAATGCCATGCCTTCATTCGAAGAATTATCTGACAAATATTTCAGCAAATAAATACCGATACATCACATGTTGCCTTATGCCATCAAAAAAATTCTGTATGGGCTGGCTGTAATGGCAGGGGTGGTGGTCGTGGTATTTGTGCTTTTCAACGTGCTTCCCGGTGATCCGGCGAGGATGACCATGGGGCAGCGCTCCGATGTGCAGTCGCTGGAAGCTGTGAGAAAGGAATTTGGGCTGGATAAATCCCGTCCAGTGCAGTTTTTGCTATATCTGAATGACTTGTCGCCGGTTTCTTTCCACCAGGATGACGTGCAGAATAAGGAAAAATACGGTTATGCGGTGCTCTTTAAAACTGGAACACAGGTAACGGTGTTAAAGTGGCCTTATCTGAGGCGTTCTTACCAGACGAAAAGGGACGTCATGACCATCCTTAAAGAAACAGTGCCGAATACCTTTATCCTGGCATTTGCATCAATGGTCTTTGCAGCAATTATCGGTGTTTTCCTTGGTATTGTCTCCGCTGTACATAAAGATACCTGGATCGACAAAGCTGCAAATGCCTTTGCTATACTGGGCATTTCGGCTCCTGCTTTTTTTGCGGGGATTGTCATTGCCTGGTTCTTTGGTTTTGTGCTGAGCGATTATACAGGTCTGAATATGTCGGGAAGCCTTTACAGTTATGACCCTTTTAAGGGGGAGATCATCACCTGGAAGAACCTGGTTTTACCTACACTCACACTTGGGCTCCGGCCTCTGGCGATCATTGTACAGCTGACGAGGACGGCGATGCTGGATGTGCTGGCGCAGGATTACATCAGGACGGCACGTGCCAAAGGTTTGGGCCGACATGCGATCATCTACAAACATGCCCTGAGAAATGCGTTAAACCCAGTCATCACTGCCATATCGGGTTGGTTTGCCTCCTTACTGGCAGGATCTTTTTTTGTTGAATATATCTTCGGTTACAATGGGCTTGGCAGGACCACGGTGACTGCCCTGGAGATGTCTGACTTCCCCGTAGTGATGGGCTCCATTCTTTTTATTGCCTTTGTTTTTGTAGTTATCAATATATTAGTAGACTTATTATATGCCCTGGTTGATCCAAGGGTGAAACTTGCTTAAAATGAAAATATTTCTGATTGGGTTTATGGGATGCGGGAAAAGTACCCTCGGTAAAAAGCTGGCTTCGAGGATGGGCTATGAGTTCATTGACCTTGATCACCAGATTGAAAAGGAAATCGGAAGTACTATCGCCAACTATTTCAGCGCTCATGGAGAAGCGGTATTTCGCAGTCAGGAAAGCAAAACATTGAAGGAATTTGATTATCCAGAAAATTGCGTGGTGGCAACCGGTGGCGGCACACCGTGTTTTTTTGACAATATGGACTGGATCAATAACAATGGGATTTCCATTTATATTGAGTTGCCGCCTGTTGTACTTGCGCAACGGCTGGAAAGCGGAAAAGACAAAAGGCCATTGCTGAGAGACCTGCACGGTGATGCGCTCGTGGCTTTTATTGCCGGTAAACTTGGGGAGCGCAGCAATTATTACCAGCAGTGCCAATTCACCATCAGTGGCATCAGCCTTACTGCCGATGACCTGAAATCATTACTGTTGACGGCAGAATAATCTTTCTTCCATAAACTGGTGTCCTCGGGATTAGTTGTCTTCTTCCTCAAACTGCTCAGAAATATACTTGATCTGTGTTTTGCCATGAGGAGTCGGATTGCCTTTCTCATCAACATTGACAAACACTATCTTATCAATCGTCAGAATGCTCTTTCTGGTGATCTTGTTCCTGACTTCACATCGCATGGTCAGTGAGGTATGGCCGAACTCAGTAGCCGTGATGCCGAGCTCAATAATATCTCCCTGCCTTGACGCACTGACGAAATTGATCTCAGAGATGTACTTGGTCACTACACCGTGGTTGCCCAGCTGTACAATGGCATATATTGCCGCCTCTTCATCTATCCAGCGTAACAAACTGCCGCCAAACAGCGTTCCATTTGCATTTAGATCCTCCGGTTTTACCCATTTACGTGTGTGAAAGTTCATAACAATTACGTTTTTGCCAAAATTAGTGTTTTAGCAAATGCAATCTTTCACGATCTTGTAATAAATGACAGTTTTATCGTTTGAATTATCACTTTTCTGGCCGATTCCCTGGGATTATCGCTGCGGTTTTCTCCGCATTTGCTCATCGACGGAAAAAGGACCTGAACCGACGATCCAGAACAAGACCAGCAGCAGCAGGACGATAACCGACAACCATAATTCTGAATTCAATGTGGAAAATCCCTGTGATACATTTACAAAGAATACCGCACAGATAAGAATCGGAATTTGTATGACCACTGCAAAGCGCGTCACTAACCCTATCGTAATCAGTATGCCCCCAGCCAAGTGGACAAAACCAACGATGTGTACGGCGAGACTCGCCATCATGCCCGAAAAGCCAAATACATTGTTGTCGAGCAGCAAGTCCTGAAGGGCTTGTGTGTTACTGACAATGGCAATTCCTTTGCTGAAAATTAAAAGGCCCAGAAAGATGCGGATCACATCGAGCCATTTCGCATGGTGCAGGTCGCCCCAATGCTCAATTCTTTGAATAACAGTCATGTTATACCTCCTTTTAGAAAAAAGTGCTAATTAAAGTTAACGATTAACGCTGTCTTATGCAAAAAAAAGAATGTGCCCTGATATGGCTTACGGACTGGCTTTATTTCCAGGAGCTGGATTCTTGCAGTTGCATCATCGCAGAAAATTCGGCCCTTGGGGGGAGGTTAAGATAAGGGTAGGTTACTTTGGATAGGTAAAGTCCCTGTGGATGTGCAGGCGTAATCAGTTCAGGTGTTCTTTTGTCAATCAGGTATTGTTCAAATTCATCTACGCTGAGCACGCCTCTGCCTACCTTCAACAACTGACCCATGATGATGCGGATCATCTTACTCAGAAAACGGTTGGAAGAAATCTGGAACCTCATGCGGTCCCCGTTTGGGTCAACCGTCAGGCTGGCCGACATGACATTACAGATGGTGTGTTCGTACTTGTCTGGACTGGTGCAGAAGGGCCGGAAGTCCTTGTATTTCGGCAGGATGGCCGCCGCGGCTTTCATCTCGTCGAACTTAAGGTCCTTCAGTAGATAATAGGAACTTAAACCTTGTAAAAAAGGGTTTTTGTAAGTGTGTAAAAAATAATCGTAAGAACGCTGTACGGCGTCAAAGCGGGCATGCTGCAGTCCGGGCATAGGAATGACATCAAAGACTGCAATATTCGTTGGGAGCGATTTGTTCAAGCGGAAGATGAGATCGAAGTCCCAGGCCTCCTCAATATCCATGTGGAAGAAAAACTGACTGGCATGCACATGCGCATCCGTACGGCCGCATCCGATGATTTCCACCGGCCTTTTCAGGACCTGTGACAGTGTTTTTTCCAGCACCCCTTGTACGTTTAATACGCCCGGTTGCTTTTGCCAGCCATTGTAATGAAGACCATGGTAGCCTATGTGAACGAAATATCTCAATATCTTATCTTTTGCCTGCGCGTTTGTTCAGTTCTTCAATTGGCATATTCAACATCCTGCCCACGGGCTGTTTGCCCCTATACGTGATTACTTTCAACATGGTCGCGTCTTTTGGTGGTGTCAGCTTTTCTGTATACTTCGGATAGAAACGGTCTGGAAAAGAGTTGTCAAAACTATAATAGATGTCCAATCCCTCCACTTCAGTGCTCATCTCAATCATCAGCTGTCTGTCAGCCGCTCTGCTGGCTTTAAAGATGGGGTCGTAAACACTTGGTGCATATTTTGTTTCAGCGATGTCCAGGCGCTTAAAATGCTGCTCCACTCTGCCAAAGAAATTTTCCCAGTTTTTCTTTTCCTTTGGAGACCATACGGATTCTGCGATCGCCATGCCTCTCGGCCAGGTCATGTATTCTGCCTGACGGATGTTGTATACCTGCTCAGTCCATAAATTGGCTTGCCCACCTTTCACATATTTTGGATCAATTCCAGCCGGGATGGGATCAAATTCATAAGATTTCTTCAGGCGTAGTGATGCGTATACTTTAGGTTCGGTAATGACATCGGCCTGCATATAATCCAGGTAGGCATATGCTGTGGGGCTCATCACCACTTCATGTTTCTTCGAGGTTGCCTGGATGCCATACTTTGTATCCCTCCAGACCATCATTGCTGCGCTTGAAGGCATATCACCGTCAAGGATTTCATCCCAGCCCATGAATTTTTTACCCTTTGAGGCTACGATCTTTTCTACGCGTTTCTCAAAATACCCCTGTACCTGATGCATGTTCTTTAAACCTTCGCGCTGCATCAAAGCCTTGATCTGATCGTTCTTTTCCCAGAAGTTGATGGGCGCCTCATCACCACCCATATGGATGTACTCAAAAGGGAACAATGCCGCAATTTGTGTGATGACCGTATCCAGGAAAGTATATACCTTTTCGTTCGCCGGACAAAGGGTGTTGTCGACCAAGGCAATGGGAGGTGCCCCCCTCGACCAGTCCATAATGCGTTCACCAGACCTTACGCGGTAGTTCTCTGCACCGGGTGTGCAGGACAGTTCCGGATAGGAAGCGATGATGGCAAGGCTATGTCCAGGCACATCGATTTCAGGCAGGATGTTTACAAACCTGTCTTTTGCATATTGTACCAGTTCTTTGATGTCTTCCTGTGTATAAAAACCACCATAAGTACGCGGTTCATCAGCGGTGGGAGGGATAAAGTTCCCAAATTCACCTACTTTTTTGACGCTCCATGCACCCACTTCGGTTAGCTTTGGCAGACCTTTAATTTCTATTCTCCAGCCTTCATCATCTGCCAGGTGCAGGTGCAGGATGTTGTATTTGTAGCGCACCATAGCATCGATGTATTGTTTTACTTCCTCCTTGGTGAAGAAGTGCCTGGCGACGTCAAACATCAAACCTCTCCAGCCTACACGCGGATAGTCCATCACCTGTACACATGGGGCTTTCCATACCACTTCTTCTATCAGTTCCTTACTTTCGATTTCTTTCGGGAACAACTGGATCAGGCTCTGCGCCCCGTAAAATATACCCGCCGCCTGATTGGCACGGATCTCCACGTGGGTGTTGGTGACCGACAGCTCATAACCCTCTGTTCCAAGTGCTGCATTCACTCTTTCATTCAGGATCAGTCTGATTGTCGCTGTTTTTGCAGCGTCAGCAACAACGGAAACATAACTTCCCGTAGGCACAGAAAAGCGGTCCTGCAGGAAGGTGATTACTTGTTTCAAGGCTTCGGCATCACTGGCATGGATGGTTACATTTTCAGGAAGCATAAAATGTCCTTCATTTTTAGTGATGGACACCGGCTCTGGAATGATGGCAATCTCCGACGGAAGTATTGGATTGGAGTGTCCTTCTTCGGCAAGTACGCCCAGGGTAGAGGGCAGCATCTGCGCGAAGATGGGTAGACTTAGTAAGCTGCAGATTAAAAACAAAAAAGATCTTTTCATGAAACTTATTCAGGTGTATGGATGGATAATTCCCGCAATTTATTAAAAAAAGGTAACATATAGGTCTATTTTAAGGCGTCCAGTACCTGGAAGAGCTTGTTGCGGATGCCGGAACCTGTATAATTGTTGATATTGATGACAATGATGTATTTGCGTCCGGCAGGGTCAGTATAGTATCCTGCATAAGCGGAAACATCATTGATGGTACCGCTTTTCAGCTTCATACCATTGTATTCGGGCAGTGATTTATAGTATTCAGGGAACCATTCTTCCTGCTGCGCCTGGAAAAGGACACTGCCCATGGCACTAGCAGTCACCCTGGTGGCTGGAGAAAGGCCGCTGCCGTCAAGGATGTTCATGGAATTTTTGTCTATGCCCTTGCCGGCCCAGAAATTCAGCTCGGTCTGCACGCCATTTCGGGTGGTTGCTGCTTTTCCTGTTTTCCAGGCAATGGTTCTCAGCAGATGTTCTCCATAGAGGTTCACACTTCTCCTGTTAAACCAGTAAATGATCTCGCTGAGTGATGGGGAGCTGATGGTCGCCAGCTTTTGGCTGATGGCGGGAACATTCTTACCCTCAGCTTTTAACAATCTGGCTGTCGTACTGCCATTTTGTGTGGAGATACCAAGACGCTGCAATGTATCCTGCAACCGGAATGCGGCATCGTATGCAGGATCAGGCAGTGCGGCTGATATTCCCGACTTATCAAAACCGATACCCCAGCTGCCACGCAGGTACGCCAGGTTGGAGTAGGGTGGAAGAAAGGCGTAAACATTGTCGCCGGTACCTGCAGCACCCGCCTGAAGCTCATTCACAATCGTTAGGTAGGGCATGGTTGGTATGGTTTTCAATATGGTTACTCCATCAGAGGACTTTGCCCGAAGGTGAATGTCAAATTGGTTTTCCCGCCAGCTGAGTGCCGAAGGACCTGCGCCATAATAGTTGCCGATATCCTGCCAAATCCATCCCTCCGGGGTACTCTGCGTACCCCAGGCGCTGTCATCACCAATCACGCTGCCATTTATCTTTTTGATACCAGCCTTTCTGATTGTTGCTACCCATTGCTGGAGAATCACATTTTCTTTCGTTTGGTCGTACCGCCAGGAGCCCAGTGTGGGGTCTCCTCCGCCAATAATGACAAGGTCCCCGTTCAGGGTGCCATCAGCACTGACACTGCCGCTATAGGCGAGGGTAGTCTGGTATTGAAAATCTTTGCCCAGTATGCTGAAGGCTGTTGCAGAGGTAATGGTTTTCAGGGTAGAGGCTGTGGAAATGCCAATATTTTCATTTCTGCCAAAAAGTGTTTTTCCGCTCCTGGCATCCAGCACCAACAACGTAGTAATAGCGTACCGAGCCTGGGGATCTTTATTGAGGGTATTGTAGGCCTGCTCCAGCTTTTGCAGTGGCGCCTGGGCGGATGCGGCTTGAAAACTGAGGGCCAGCAGGAAACTAAGAATAAGGCTTTTGGTTTGCTTCATAAATGTTCAGATCAGATAAAGATGTAATGGTTTAACGTGCGCAAAAGCCCTAACGATCTAATGGGGCATAAAAAAAGTGATGTATGTGAGCGCAGGCGCCTTTCATACATCACTTCATTATTTTTTGTCGGTAATTTATACCAGTTCTTTTTTGATTAGGTATTCCGCGATTTGGACGGCATTGGTAGCTGCACCTTTGCGCAGGTTATCAGCAACGATCCATAAGTTCAATGTGTTTGGCATCGATTCGTCACGTCTGATCCTTCCTACAAATACCTCATCCTTTTCATGGGCATCTTTAGGCATAGGGTATTTCAGGTTGGCGATATCATCCACCACAATGATTCCTTCAGTTTGCTCAAGGATACTTCTTACTTCAGCAAGATCAAATTCATTTTCAAACTCGATGTTTACCGATTCAGAGTGTCCACCCATTACCGGGATACGTACCGTAGTGGCAGTCAGACGAATGCTGTCATCACCCATGATCTTACGCGTCTCGTTGATCATCTTCATCTCTTCCTTAGTGTATCCGTTCTCTACGAAAACATCAATCTGAGGAATGACGTTAAGGTCGATCGGGTAAGCATAAGCCATCGGACCATCAGTAATGCCTTTACGCTCATTCATCATCTGATCTACGGCTTTCACGCCCGTTCCCGTGACCGACTGATAGGTAGATACGACTACACGTTTGATTTTATATTGATCGTGAAGGGGTTTTAAGGCCACCACCATCTGGATGGTTGAACAGTTCGGGTTAGCAATGATCTTATCGTCGATAGAAAGCTCATGCGCATTCACCTCTGGTACCACCAATTTTTTTGATGGGTCCATACGCCATGCCGATGAGTTGTCGATCACCGTAGTTCCTGCTTCAGCAAAACGAGGTGCATTTTCCAGGGAAGTGCTGCCACCTGCAGAGAATAAAGCAATATCAGGTTTCATTGAAATCGCAGTATCCATGTTTACAATAGCGTACTTCTTACCCTTGAAAGTGATTTCCTTGCCAACACTTTTTTCGGATGCAACCGGGATCAACTCGGTCAACGGGAAGTTACGCTCTTCTAACACTTTTAACATTACGGTACCTACCAAACCGGTGGCGCCTACTACTGCAATTTTCATTTTTTTAAATGGTTATTTTATTGTTTTTTGTTAATTTATATGTATTCAGTTTTTGATAATAAATTCGCAATTTAAGTATCTGGTTAACATGGGTATTGGTCTTGATTTTGCCCCTCAGACCAGATTTTTCAAATATGGTGAATTTTTACCGTTTTCAGCATAAAAAAAGGGAAGTAGCTTTTGAACCACCTCCCTTTTTCGTATGTTAAGATTTCTCCTACACCAGTTCGCGGTTCATGTAATCAATGCTTTCCTTAATGCTGACAAAAGGATCCTTGGAGAAATTCTCCTGCTCCACAATGGCATGTTTCAGACCAGCTTGCTTGGCATGCTTGAAAAGTGATTTAAAGTCTATCGTTCCTGTACCCACCTCTGTGTTGATGGTGTTGTTTGCCTTGTCCATGTCTTTCACATGCCACATCGGGAAACGCTCAGGATATTTATTAAATAGCGCAATAGGATCATTACCTGATCTGACCACCCAATAGATGTCCATTTCAAACTTCACTGCATCTTTATCCGTTTCTTTCAACATCACTTCATAACCTGTGCCGCCATCATATTTTGTGAATTCAAAATCATGGTTGTGGTAAGCCAGTGAAAGGCCTGCTTTTTTGCAGATCCCAGCTGCCTCATTTAAGCGGAGGGCGATTTTTTTATAATCATCAAGATTTGTCCTCAGGGCGTCGCCCATCCATGGTATGGTAACATACGACATCTCCAGCCCTTTGGCACCTTCAATGGCCGCATTCAGGTCATCCTGTTTGCCATCTTTCAGGAAGGTGTCCAGACCAAAGTGTCCACTTGGTGCTTTTAGTCCATTGTCATCCAGCAGGCTTTTAAAAGACTTCACATCCATGCCAAAGTATCCTGTTGCAGCGGCAAAACCGTAAGTTTCTACCTCTTTGTAACCGGCTTTGGCTATTTTTTCAATTACTCCTTTTACATCCTTTTCAATCACTTCTCTGAGGGTATATAGCTGTAGGCCTACCGGTTTGGCAGCACTTGGTGTGCAAGCAAAAGAAGGCAGCATGATGGCGCCTGCAGCGGCAATTCCCGCGGTCTTAATAAAAGTTCTTCTTGAATTCATTCTTATGGTTTTATACGTCACAAATTTTTACAGCGTCGCTGAGCGACTTGATTTTATCCTTATACTTAGGAATGAACTCCTGAGCAAGGTATCCTTTAAATCCAGTGGCCAGCACGGCCCTGATGATTGCCGGATAGAATAATTCCTGAGTGTCGTCAATTTCGTTTCTTCCCGGTACACCTGCAGTATGGTAGTGCGAAATGTACTGGTGGTATTTGTTGATGTTATTGATGACGTTGCCCTCATCGATCTGCATGTGATAGATGTCATACAGCAGCTTGAAATTTTCTGATCCTAGTCTCTTGGCCAGCTCGGCACCCCATGCTGTGGTATCACATTGGTAGTCTTTATGGTCTACCTTGCTGTTCAGCAGTTCCATCACCAGGACCACATTGTGCTTTTCAGCAATGCCAATGACCTGTTTCAGTCCGTCGACACAATTTTTCCATCCTGTTTCATCGTCTTTGCCACGCCTGCTGCCACTAAAGCAAATCAGCTGTGTATATCCTGCCGCCGCAACTTTTGGGATCATCTCCGAATAGTTTTTGATCAGCGTAGGGTGAAACTGAGGATCGTTCCATCCGTCTTCAAGATTGATTTCAGCGCCATTGCACATGGACGAATACAGGCCGTGTTTTTTCAATATATGCCAGTCGGCAGGGCCTACCAGGTCTATCGCCTTTATCCCTATTTTTTTTGCCTCGATACATAGGGTGTCCAGGTCAATATCCCCAAAACACCAGCGGCAAACGGAGTGGTTTACATTTCCTTTTAACATAGTTGATGGAGAGCTTTCCAGTGCAAACGAGGGCAATGTTGCCGAAACACCCAAAGCGGCGGTTCCGGCAACAATATTTTTCAATGCAGTTCTCCTGCTGAGTTCTTTGCTCATGGTGAATTAGCGTTTGTTTATTTAGTCAATCCTTTAAGGCTTTACTGCAACTTTTTTCTTGTCGTTGAAGAACAACGCGAAGAGCAGAAATACTACAAAGGCAATTCCTGAAGGAATGATCCACACCATTTTCCAGTCAAAACTACCATCAGCCAGTTTATAAGCATCCGTGATTGCTCCCGCTACTTCAAACCCGATGAGCATACCTACACCGTAGGTTGCCAGCGTGATGAGTCCCTGCGCGGCACTTTTATACTGCTCTCCGGCAGCGGAGTTTGTATAAATCTGACCAGATACGAAGAAAAAGTCATAACATATACCATGTAAGGCAATACCAATGATCAGCATAAAACTCAGCTCATTTGCATTTCCGTAGGCGAACAACGCATAACGTACGCCCCATGCCAACATGCCTACAAGAATCGTCTTTTTGAAACCGAATTTTGTGAAAAATACCGGTAGCAATAACAGGAACAATACCTCCGATACCTGTCCGATGGTCATCTTTCCCGTTGGGTTTTCCAGGCCTACATTTGTCAAAAATGGATGCGCATTCTGGTAGTAAAATGCCAGGGGAATACAGATCAGGATAGAGGAAACAAAGAAGATCGCGAAGTTTTTGTCCTTAAGGAGCTTCAATGCATCCAACCCCAGGATCTGGGAGATGCTCACCTTTTCACCTGCCGTAACTTTAGGTGGGGTTTTTGGTAATGCAAAGCTGAACAATCCCAGAACTGCCGAAGCGATACCAGCCATCAGAAATGTGTTTTTCAGCAATCCTGCGGATACACCCTCCGGTGAATCCCAATGGAATATAAAGCTGATTAAAAGGCCTGCTACAATCCATCCAATGGTACCGAATACCCTGATGGTGGAAAACTCCTTTTCAGGATCCTTCATCTGATTAAAAGATACCGAGTTGACTAGGGCAAGCGTAGGCATGAACAGGATCATGTACGCCAGCACATAAGGATAGAAGACATCTATGTTAGCGGCATTGTACATGAGGTACATGAGCACGGCTCCGATCAGGTGCAGCACACCGAGAATCTTTTCAGCATTAAAAAACCTGTCGGCAATTAATCCAATGATAAAGGGGGCAATGATGGCGCCCCACGACTGTGTAGAGAATACAGCGGCACTCTGGCCTCCCGTAGCACTCAGGTTATGACCGATGAAGGTTCCCAGTGTGACAAACCATGCACCCCAGATGAAAAATTCCAGGAACATCATGGCTGACAATTTGATGCGGTTGTTTAAGTTCATATTTGGTTTATAAATTTCCCTTTTAGCTTACAATTCTTTAATCATGATGTTGCGGTACCAAACTTCATCTCCATGATCCTGAAGTGCAATTTTTCCGGTTTTGAAAGCTGCAAAATCTTTCCATGTCGCGAATTTGCTTTTTGCAAGTAATGCTTTGAAGTCATCATTCCACAGCGTGGTTTTTACCACGGTGACACCGTTTAATTTAAGTTCCAGTTTGCCATTTTTGCTGATGATCTCACCAGTGTTCCACTCGCCAACAGGTTTTACGGGCTCGGAGCTGCTGGCAATGATGTCATAAAGGTCGGCAGCGCGGTGTTTAACATTTTTTGCATCAGGGTGTCCGTCATTGTCGATCACCTGCATTTCCAGTCCCGTACTATAGGTAGCATGGTATTTTTCTTTGTCTTCCTTTACGTAAAAGATGACACCGCTGTTTGCATTCGGGGCCACTTTCCAGTCGTAGATCAAGTGGAAGTTGGTGTATTCTTTATCCGTAATCAGGTCGCCGCCGCCGTTTTGTACAGAAGGGTCCAGGTGGAAGGCTCCATCTTCTACCTTCCATTTCTCGCCGGCAGTCGCCTGTCCGTATGTATGCCATCCTGCGGTGGTTTTTCCATCAGAAAGCGCTTTAAATCCTTTTTTTACAGACTGGGCCTGAATAGTGTTTACGCCTGCAATTGCAGTCAATAGTAGTGCCGATACAATGTATTTTTTCATGTTGTGTGTTGTTTTAGTGTTGATGTGGTTTGCAGGGGCTGATTACCAGCCCTTGCGGTATTCTCTTTTCACGAACTGGTTGACTTCATCGAAGTTGGTCACCTTCATGTTGGTGTTGTCCCACAGCAGTTTGGTATACCTGCCTGGATAACTGATCTTGCCATTGCTATCTCTGCGTTGTACATCGGTACCACGGATGGCAAGGTTGGCCATCAGCAGTGCTTCAGTCAATGGCCCTCCGATTTCAAAAGGAGAGCTCAGCTCTTTCTTGCCATATCCTGCGATACAGGCTTCTACCCACTGTGCATAGTGGCCGTTGGCGCCACCTTTTACACGTGCAAAACGTTCAGGCACTTTGATGTCTTTGTTTTTGCTCAACGGAAGGAGACGGGGGTCTGCACTGTAGGTGCTGGACATCATCTTACCTTTGGTACCGATAAACAGCGTTCCATTACCTCCATCGCCGAAAGTCTCATTTGCTTCCAGTTCTTCAGGTCTTTCCGGCTGGATTCCACCGTCCATCCAGTGTACGGTAACGTCACCCTGGGTCTTGTTTGTTTTCGGGAATTTCAGCGTAACGTGGCTTGATGGAGGGCAGCTTTCAGGGAAATAACCGCGTTTAAACTCATCCACGTATACCGATCCGACGCTGGCCTCTACTTGAGAAGCATATTTCAGGTTGAGCACGCTGAAGGGAGCTTCCAGCAGGTGACATCCCATATCTCCGAGGGCACCAGTTCCATAGTCCCACCATCCACGCCAGTTGAAAGGAACCAGCTTATCTACATATTCCTTGTATGGTGCAGTACCCAGCCACAGGTCCCAGTTCAGGTCTTTAGGCACTTCAGCCCTGTTGGCCGACCATGCAATGCCTTGCGGCCATACCGGTCTGTCTGTCCATGCATATACGGTGTGTACGTCACCAATCAGTCCGGCATCATACCATTCTTTCATCTGACGAGGGCCATCATTTGAAGCGCCCTGATTTCCCATTTGGGTAACCACTTTATATTTTGCTGCAGCTGCAGTAAGTGCGCGTGCTTCAAAAATGTCGTGTGTCAATGGTTTTTGCACATACACGTGTTTGCCCAGCTGCATTGCTGCAATGGTCTGGATGAAGTGGTTGTGGTCAGGTGTAGATATGGAAACGGCATCGAAGTTTTTCGATTCCTTGTCCAGCATCTCGCGGAAGTCGCGGTAGTATTTTGCTTTAGGAAAGGCCTTCACTGAAGCTGCAGCCCTGGAGTCGTGGACATCACAGAGGAAGCCGATGTCGGCCTTTCCGCTATTGTAAAAACCTTCAATATCGGATTTTCCTTTACCACCGGCGCCGATGGCTGCAATAATCAGCCTGTCGCTTGGCGCAAGGAATCCTTTACCGCCCAATACATGACGGGGAACAATCATAAAAGCCGAAGCTGCAATCGCTGTAGTTTTAAGAAAACTACGTCTGGAGGTAGCTTCCTGGTTTTTTTTGTTTTCTTCCATATCAGGTAAGGTTTAAGGAGGTTTATTTTTTGAGAGATAGGATATATTTTACCATTTCCTTGGCATCGTCTTTCGACAGGCTTGCATGTGGTGTCATCGGTACTTCACCCCAAACACCTTTACCACCCGCGATGATCTTGTCGGCAAGTAAGGCAACAGTTTTGTCGTCGTTGGTATATTTTTCAGCAACTTCAGTGTAGGAAGGACCCACCACTTTCTGCACTTTGTTATGGCATCCGATGCAGTCAGACTTCGCAATCAGGATTTCTCCAGGGTGCTTTGCTGATGGCGTAGCGGGGGCCACGGTAGTGCCGGTGTCCACGGATGTGCTTGTTGATGTAGTGCTTGTTGAACGGGATTCTGGGCTTCCACCACATGAGGCTAATACGGCGGCGAAGCAGGCTGCGATAAATAAGTTCTGTTTCATTTTATTTATTGGGGTTTTGTGTGTTATTCTACCTGGTGTTTCTTAAATTAAGCTAAACCTAAGATTTTTTTATTAAAATCGTCATTACCTCCGGAGGCTGCAAAGTCATCAAAGGCCCTGTCGGTCACTTTGATGATGTGGTCTTTGATGAACACCGATCCTTCTGCTGCGCCAACCTGCGCATCTTTGATGCAGCATTCCCATTCCATTACTGCCCATCCCTGGTAATCGTACTGCGCCAATTTACTAAAAATGGTTTTGAAATCAACCTGTCCGTCACCCGGGGAGCGGTATCTTCCTGCACGATTGGCCCAGCTTTGGTATCCGCCGAAGGTTCCTTGTTTGCCGGTAGCATTAAATTCGGAGTCCTTCACATGGAAGGCCTTGATTCTTTCGTGATAGAAGTCGATGTATTGAATGTAGTCCAGCTGCTGCAGCACGAAGTGTGAGGGGTCGTACAGCAGACATGCACGGGGGTGATTGTTTACTTTTTCAAGGAACATCTCATAGGTGATGCCGTCGAAAAGGTCTTCCCCAGGGTGGATCTCGTAGCAAACATCCACGCCGCAGGTATCAAACTCATTCAGGATCGGCATCCAGCGTTTGGCTAGTTCCGTAAAGCCGGCGTCCACAAGACCTTCCGGTCTTTGGGGCCATGGGTGGAACATGTGCCACAATAGCGATCCGCTGAAGGTTGCATGTGCATTCAGCCCCAGATTTTGTGATGCCTTCGCTGCATATTTCAGTTGCTGCACTGCCCATTCGGTACGTGCCTTGGGGTTATTTTTGTATGGTTCAGGAGCAAAGGCATCAAATGCCAGGTCATAAGCCGGGTTTACGGCAACCAGCTGCCCCTGCAGGTGTGTCGACAGTTCTGTGATTTCCAATCCGTACGACTGGATTTTGCCTTTCAGCTCATCCGCATAAGTTTTACTCTCCGCAGCCAGCTGCAGGTTGATGAAACGTTCGTCGAGCGTAGGCATTTGTATTCCTTTGAAGCCCAGTCCTGCTGCCCATTCACAGATGGATTCCAGGGAATTAAAAGGGGCTTCGTCTCCAATAAACTGGGCTAAAAAAACGCCGGGTCCTTTGATTGTTGTCATTTGCTATAGTGTAAAATCATACCATTTCAGATCGGATTGCGAGGAAGCCACAACAGAGTCGATGAAAGCCATTCCTCTTACGCCATCCTCCACTCTTGGAAAGTCCAGCATGGCTTCCGTAGGCTGTTCTCCTTTTCTGAGGGCCGATATTGTTAACGCGAAATTTCTATAAATGTTTCCGAAAGCCTCCAGGTAACCTTCAGGATGTCCTCCGGGAACACGGGTATTGTGTTTGGCAATGTCTGAAAGATATGGGTTTCCGGTTCTGTAGATCTGTGCCGGCTGGTCCAGCCATTTTAAGATCAGGGTGTTTGGCTCCATCTGGTGCCACTCCAGTCCGCCTTTTTCTCCATATACCTTAATCTTCAGTGCATTTTCCTCACCCGCAGCAATCTGTGAGGCGATCAGTACGCCATTTGAGCCGTTGTCAAACTTCAGCAATACGTTGCCATCGTCATCAAGGCCTCTTCCAGGTACGACAATGTTGAGGTCAGCACACAGTTTGGTGATCTTTAATCCGGAGATGTATTCAGCAAGCTGTGCAGCATGTGTGCCTATGTCACCCATAGACCCGCTTTTACCACTCTTTGCAGGATCGGTACGCCAGGCTGCGCCGGAGTTTCCTTCTTTTTCAGTCAGAGTGCTCAACCATCCCTGAGGGTACTCTACCATCACTTTACGGATGGCACCGAGTTTATCTTCTTTCACCATCTGACGTGCCTGTTTGACCATCGGATAGCCGGAATAGGTATGTGTGAGGCACAATACCAGTCCTGTTTCGTCCACTTTCTGCTGGAGTTGTTTTGCTTCGTCGAGAGATAAAGCGATTGGTTTTTCGATAACGACATGGAAACCATGATCAAGGGCCATCATTGCAGGAGCAAAATGTGCGAAGTTGGGAGTAACAATGGTTAGGAAGTCCATCCGTACCCCTTCAGGTAGCTGGCTTTCTTTTTCGATCATCTCCATATAGTCCGAATAAATGCGGTCATCATCAAGAAACAACGCTTTGCCAGATTCGCGGCCAACTTCGGGGTTCACGCTCAGGGCTCCGCAGCAAAATTCTACCTGCCCATCCATATTTGCAGCAATGCGGTGAACGGCGCCTATAAAGGCATCTTTGCCACCACCAACCATGCCCATTCTCATCTTTCTGTTCGTCATCAGAATATTTTTATTTTTTAATGTTAGTACTGTTTAGTACACAGGTTATAAATCTCGTTAAAAAAATGAAGCCCGCAATGACTTTAGTCATCACAGGCAAAATTTTAAAGGTTGCCTTTTTTCAGCTCTGTTACCGCATGGTCGCAAGCCCTGGCTGTAAGGGCCATATAGGTAAGCGAAGGATTCTGACACGCTGCTGAAGCCATACAGGAACCGTCGGTAACAAATACGTTCTTCACTTCGTGCATCTGGTTCCATTTGTTCAGTACAGATGTTTTAGGGTCATGGCCCATACGTGCCGTACCCATTTCGTGAATGGCCATACCTGGGGCAGAACCATTGTCGTAAGTTTTAACATCCTTGATGCCGGCAGCCTCGAGCATCTCGGCCGCATCGTTCATCATATCAACGCGCATTTTTGCTTCGTTGTCTTTAAACTCGCAGTCGATGGCAAGCACAGGCTGACCCCATTTGTCTTTTTTATCTTTATCGATGTATACGCGGTTCTCGAAATAAGGTAAAGATTCACCGAATCCACCAAGGCCCATGGTCCATGCACCCGGTGTAGTCATCAGATTTTTAAACTCCTCACCGAAAGCCATCTCTGCAATCTCAGAGTGCCAGTTGCCGCGGCTTGCACCGCCCTGGTAACCGAACCCTCTTACATAATCGCGTTTTTCATTGCCAAGATTTCTGTACCTCGGTACGTAAATCCCATTGGCACGTCTTCCATAAGTGTATTTGTCGTCAAAGCCTTCGGCACGTCCTGAAGCACCACAACGGAAGTGGTGGTCCATCAGGTTATGTCCCAGCTGGCCACTGCCATTGCCCAGCCCGTTGGGATGTTCATCAGAAGTGGAATTCAGTAGCAGGAAGGTAGATCCCAGGGTAGAGCCGTTTACGAATACAATTTTCGCAAAATACTCAATGGTTTCCTTGGTTTCTGAGTCAATAACCACTACCCCTTTGGCCTTTTGTGTTTCTTTATCGTAGATGATGGTGTTCACCAGGGAGAAAGGACGTAAGGTCAGGTTGCCGGTAGCGACTGCTGCAGGGAGGGTAGAGGATTGGGTACTGAAGTAGGCACCAAAAGGGCATCCGCGACTGCACAGATTGCGGTACTGACATTTGCCCCTGCCACCATGTTCTACAGTCAGGTTTGCTGTACGTCCCATGGTGATGATACGCGATTTTGCCCATTTGGACTCAATACGTTTTTTTACATCTTTCTCTACACAGTTCATCTCCATTGGTGGCAGGAAATGGCCGTCTGGCAGTGCTGGCCAGTTTTCGTTCGATCCACTCACACCAATGAACTTCTCTACATAGTCATACCATGGAGAGAGGTCCTTATAACGGATTGGCCAGTCTACACCATGCCCATCCTTTGCATTTTCTTCAAAATTCAGGTCGCTGAAGCGGTAGCTCTGACGGCCCCACATCAATGATTTTCCACCAACGTGGAAACCCCTGTACCAGTCAAAACGTTTAACTTCTGTATAAGGGCAATCGTGGTCATTTACCCAGAAGCTTTCATTAAACTCCTGGTAAGGATAATCTCTCTTCTGTACCGGGTGTGCTTCTTTTTGCGCTTCGGTCAGGCGGCCGCGGTGTTCAAATTCCCATGGCTTTTTCATCGCCGTGGTATAGTCTTTTATATGTTCAATGTTTCTGCCGCGCTCAAGGAGCAGGACCTTCAGTCCTTTTTCGGTAAGTTCTTTTGCAGCCCAGCCGCCACTGATTCCTGATCCGACAACGATGGCATCATAGGTGTTCTGTGCTGTTGCCTTAGTATTTAGATTGCTCATTTTTTATTTGATAAAAAGGTTTATGCCCAAACTCGCTGACCTGGTTTCAGATCTACACATCCATCATAACGTCCAGGGATGTGCACATAATCGTAAGCTTTTGTAGCGCCGATTTCGGAGGTAAAGTAGCCCAGGAGGGTGAGGTCCCTCAAGATGGCGAAGAAGTTCGGCGCCGTCTTCGGTTTATCCTTTGGCAGCATGGCTTGTCCGGGATTTTCCTTTTCTGATTTTTTCTGGTTAAGGTCCTGGTATTCTTTGTCCAGCTTTTCCTGGTCAATTTTAGTATTTGCAATGGTCTCTTCTCTCAATTTATTCATGAGCTCCTGTCGCTGGGCAACCGTAATTTCGAGGTATGACTTTTTGTAGGCGTCTTTCGACTGCTTTTCGAGGTCCTCTAATCCTTTGGTAAAGGCGGTTTGTGCGTCTTCAGGATAACATTCTTTAATCATCATGGCGATCCATGGACCCACACCGGCAGCCTTCGCACCCGGGGATGTCGTGGTTGGAATGATGATGTCTGCAGCTTCAGCAAGCATCAACTCCTGATCCGCGGAAAATAACTTACCATTTGTTTTAGTGGATGGTGAATTGCAACTATCTAAAAATACTCCGATAGTAGTTGCAGATAGTGCGCCCCCCAATAAAAAGGCAACACTCTTTACAGCTTCTCGTCTGTCCATACTTAGGCGGTTTTGATGGTGTTTATATAGGTTAAATATGTGTTCGTTTTGTAATATTAGTAAAAAAATACTGGTTAGTGTCAACATTACACGTTAAAGTAACTATATAATATTTTTGTTACTGTCGCAATAATTGACGCTTTACATAGGCAATACTTTGCGTAACGCTATCGTAGGGATCAATCTTGATGACGTCCTGTTCGATGAAAATATGCGCTAGTCCTGCCTTTTTTGCCTCAGCAAAGATCGGCTTAAAGTTGATGCTGCCGCTACCTACTTCAGTGTAAACGTTTTTATCGGCCTTATCCATATCTTTCACATGCCACATTTTAAATCTTCCTTTGTTTTCATTGAATAAAATGAGCGGATCCTTGCCTGCATTGATCGCCCAGAAGAGGTCCAGTTCAAAGCTGACCAGTGCGGGATCGGTTTCTTTAAGGAGAATGGTATACCCATCGGTATCACCCAGTGGTTTGAATTCGAAATTGTGGTTATGGTAAGCGAGCTTCAGGCCAGAAGTCTTGCACAATTCTGCAGCCCGGTTAAATTTGACGGCAAGCTTTTTATAGTCTTCGGCAGTGCCGTCCTGCCTGACGGGAGTTGGAACTGCAGGGATCACAAAATAATGCTGCCCGACGGAAGCAGCGGTTTCAATATGATTCTTCAACATTTCTTCATTGCCGCCTTCTGTCAGGAACTCAGTTACATTGTAATGGCCGGAAGGGCTGCTCATGCCATTATCTCTCAATAATGCCTTGAATTCTTTGGCGTCAAGCCCCCAGAAACCTTTGGTGGTGTAAGCTCCGGGATACCCGTAGTAGGTTTCAACATTGTTGTATCCAATGGTGGCCAGCTTTGGAATGACCGCTTTGACGTCTTTGTTCAGGACATCTCTTAGTGTAAATAACTGTATGCCCAGCTTATCAATTCCTGCACCCTCCAGCGGAGAAACGGTTGAAGTTCGAGAAAGGGAAGAGGCAAATGCCGACTGACCCAGAAAAGCCGCTGCTGCGGCTATACTTGTTTGCTGTAAAAACTTTCTTCTAGTACTCATATCAATATGATGTTGAATGTTGACAATTGATATTCGCCATCCTGATTAATCTCAGGATGGCGAAATCTGATCGTTAAAATGAATAGGCTAATGAAGCCCAGAAAGTACGTTGCAATAACGTCCTTCCAATTTGCAATGTGCCTGGTGTGATTGCGGAGAAGTCACGGAATTGATCTCCCCGGACATCTCCTTCGGTCAGCACACGTGCATTCAGCAGGTTGTCTACCCAGAACCTCATGTCTACTTTTTTCGCCAGTTTATAACCTGCACCACCACGCATGATGATGTATGCAGGAAGTTTGTAACTGCTGCTTGGAGAGGTGAACCTGCTGCCAATGTAGTTTCCTGAAACGTACAGGTTTGCTTTTCCGAATTCATAATTTGCAGAAAGCTCTGTATTGATCACTGGTACACGTTCCGTCCTGTTGCCTGTGAAGCTGTAGGTCCTGTCGCCAAATTCTGCAGCAACTGCGGCATTTGATGCTGTTGAAGCCGTGTAGTCAGTATATTTTGAGTCCTGAATGGTTCCTGTGAATCTCAGGCTCAGCGGTTTAAATAATTTGTAGGATACTTCATATTCCGCACTCCATGTTCTGGTGGAACCAAAGGCGATCAGCGCCTGAAGACCCGCTGCTGTTGTAGGTACATTGATGGCTAGGGAAACATTCTTGATGGCTGAATAACTTCCTGAAGCAAATATGGCCAGGTCATTCTTTGCGTATTTATAACCCAGTTCTGCAAGGTATACCGGGCGGTCCTTAATGTTGTCAGGATTGTAAGCAGTAGCATTATAATCAGCAATATTTGGTGCGTTGTAGGCCCTTGTAGCTCTTGCAAATAAGCTGGACGTGGTATTTATTTTGTAGTTCAGTCCAATAGAAGCGGCCCAGTTGGTGATGGTTTCGTTATAGTCGGTATAACCCGCAATGGTAGGGTTTGATGCTGCCCTGTAGTTCGGCGTTCCATCGGTATTAAAAGCATAAAAAGGTCTTTTACCGTCTACATTCTGGTTGTCCACCCTGACACCGAGGTCTACCCTCCATTGCTCACCCAGTTTCACTTCATCGCTTGCGTAGGCAGAAAGTGTCCTGGTATCACCGATAAAGGTTGTTTTTGTCTGAATGATGCGGGAGCTGTTTGCCGGCGCCTGGATCAGGATGTTTGGATTTTCTTTAAATTCCGAATAGGTCCTGAATGCGTATCGAAGGTCATCCCTATTGTAAATATGTACCCCTCCACCGATGTTGATGCTATGGTTTTTAATGGTTTTTTTCAGGTCCAGGTAATCCACAATCTGAACGTCGCTGTTGAGCTGTCCACCCGATGAGTTGGTAATGACCTGGTCTCCGGCGGCAAAAGGTGCTGCTTCGCCGTTTGTGTAATAATAAGGTGTGGTTGTGGTTCTTGCTGTGATGCCAACAGGTGTGGATGAGGTGCTATTGGTATGGGTATTCTGATAGCGGAAGTTATTCACCATCTGCCATCCGTTGTCTGTCGTATAGTTGAACTGGAACCCCCCGGAGCCCAGACGGGTATGCATGCCATCTTCCAGGTTAAAAGAATGTGATTTTCCGGTTGGGTCGCTATATTCCCATGCAGTCTGCATTGGCGTGATCGACTGGGTAACCATGTCGAAATTTCCATATTTACGTGGTTTTCCCGTTCCGTCATAAGGGTAGTAACTGGTGAGTAACCACTGCACTTTATCGTTCAGGTATTTTCCATATACGCGTACAAAACCTTTGTTGTTCTTGAAGCTGAAAGTCATGTTCCCTTTGATCTGTCCACCGGCATTTGCTGGTTTGAAGCCAGGATTTACCACCCCGTTGTCGCTGCGGTAGAAACCTCCGATGTTATACTTCACCAAATCGCTGAGTTTACCACCTGTATTTGCATCTACGCGATATAAACCCTGAGAAAGACCGGTGGTAAATTTAAACTGTCCATATGCTTTCTCGGCACCGGCATAACTGATGTTGTTGACCACAGCACCAGGAGTATTGGCCTGGATGATAGAGGCATTGCCACCCCTGATGGCTTCTACATTCTGTATGGTCAGGTCGGTTTTGTAATATTGATCGATGGAAGGTGTAGAGTTAAAGCCCGTAGGCAATAGTGGTAGGCCATCTTCCTGGATGCCCAGGAAAATATATCCTCCCTGTTGTGGGAAGCCCCTCACCCAAACGTTGCCCGGACCATCACCACCAGTGCTCTCCACAGTCAGTCCGGGTACGGCTTTCAGGAGGTCGATGCTGTTCAGTGGAGCCCTGTTGACGATGTCCTTATTGCTGATGGAGGTCAGTGCCACACTGGATTCCAGTTTCTTTTTAGGGTTACCACCGCCGGTAACCACCACGCCGTCAAGCTGCAAAGCATCCTCCGAAAGCGAAATCTCAATCGGCTTCTGCGCTTCATTGATGTTGATGTTGACCTCTTTCGTGATGTACCCGATATAGGTAAAGCTGATGGTGTAGTTGCCTGCTGTCGCCACCTTTAGGGCAAACTGCCCATTGACATCTGTCAGCGTACCGGTTGTTGTCCCCTTTAAGGAGACACTCACGCCCGGCAATCCACTGCCTTTGCTATCGGAAACTTTTCCGTTCACAATGACATCAACGAGCTGCGTCGTGCTACCATCGTTGTCTGCATATAGTAAAATGCGGTCATTGATCACTTTATAGCTGACATCATAGGGTTTCAGCAGTTTCTCAAGGAAGCCGCCTAGCTTTTCATTCACGGCATGGATAGAGGTCCTCCTGCTGGAATTGATCGACTTGGGACCATAAACAAATTTTACATGAGTAAGCTCCTCCACTTTATCGATGATGGTTTTAATGTTTTGCTGCTCAGCTTTTAAGGAAAGCTGCTTGTCCAGGACCCCCTGTGCATCTACGCCTTTCGAAAAGGCGGTGATGTTAAAGATGGAAATGGCAATTATCTGGTATATCGAAAATTTCATTGCATAGATTGCTAAGGAAATAAACTGGTTTTTTTTCATAACTTTATTCGTTGTTCATTAATAAATCGGATTTATTGGACATAGTAATACCAGGAGCCATCTCTGATGGTTCTTATTCGGCCGGCAATGCCCCACATTGCCGGCTTTTTTATATACTGATATTAATTATGGAAAATAGAATGCTGGCCCTGCTTAAGGTGAGTCTGTGGTAAAGCTTGTTTTCATAAAATGATTAGGTTTAAATTTGGTTATTTATTGATGGTGTATTCTTGTGAATTCGTATTGTGCTGCCCTTCTTACTTGCAGTCGCCTGCCCTGACAATAATCTCTGTTCCTTTGACCTCGTAGCTTCCTGAAACTGACTGACATACCAGACTTAATTGCTCGAAAAGTTCTTTTCTACTAATGTCGCCGGTGAAAGTACATTCGCTGGGTATTTGGTTCTCCATGCTGATGGTTACACCGTAGGTTGATGCTAAAGTGGCCAGCACTCTGCTTAAAGGACTTTCTGAAAACACCATTTGCTGGTGTCCGGTGCTGAGGTGTTTCAGTGGCTCAGGTTTTTCCACCAGGCTTTTACGGATTTCATGTCGGTTGGCGCTGAACTCGGCTTTTTGATTTGGTGTCAGCAGTACGCCTGGTGTTTTCTTACCAGGCATATGGAACAATCGGCGGCATGAATTTTCATTGACCTGTACTTTTCCTGTACGGACGCTAACGGCAGCGTCGGCTTCCCTGACGTAGAAGCTGGTGCCCAATACTTTTACACGCAGGTTATTGTTGTATACCAGAAAGGGACGTTTTGGATTTTTGCTGATAGAGAAGAATGCATCCCCATGAAGGAAGACCCTTCGTTCTGCGACCGCAAATTTCACAGGATAAGTGATGCCTGCGCCAGGTTGCAGGGTAACCATGCTGCTGTCACTCAGTTTTAAGGTAATGGGGCGATCGGAGTTGTTTACGCTTGACATCAGCACCGACGATTTATTGTCGCGTTCAAAATAGTGCCTGGATGAGTTGTAGTTCATCACGTAGAGAAATGAAGCGATAAAGGCGATGGCGACGGACGCGGCAACGGATACACGTGTCCAGTTGATTGACCTGACAGTAGCCTGAGTGGTTTCCGTTAAAGGAAGCACAGGTTGTGAAAGTGAGGAATCAGCGACGAATGAACGCGGTTGGTGTGCAATATTTTCATATAATCTGTTGATGATGTTGTCACTCATTGCAGAGAGTTCTGTTTCATTCAACAGGACGACATCTTCCTGGTCCAGCGATTCATACCAGTGTTCGACAAAGAGTTTTTCATTCTCTGAGCAATGCTGATGTTGATAACGATCCAATAAATCGAGAAAGGATTTCTTGTTCATGATGGAAGTTATATTTGGTTGATATATGTAAGTAACCTAAACCCACCGATACCCTAAAGGTGATTTGTTTTTTTTTTTTTGGTTATTGTGTAACTAATTGATTTTTAGGCATAAAAAAAATGTCGAAAAATCTGGGGACAGTTATAGGTAGAGGAACATGAAGATCAGCGGATAGTAGTTCTTCAGGTACGCCCTGATGAGTTTCAGGGAACGCGTGATGTGGTATTCGACAGCTTTTTCGGAGATGTTGAGTGCGAAGGAGATCTTTTTTGCTGACTGGTGTTCGAACCTGCTGAGCCTGAAGATTTCCTGCGTTTTGTCCGGTAACGAGCGGATGCCTTCTTCAATGATGTTGGAAAGGTCATCCACCTCTATCTTGCTGAATAGATCTGTTTCCGTTTGTGGCCCGGTCTGACTGAAGCTGATGTATTTATTTTCGACGATCTGGCTGCGGATATAGTTGATGATGCTGAACCGCAAACAACCCAGGAGGTAATGCCTGGCATCCTGTACCTCAAGCTGTTCTCTTTTCTCCCATATAGAAATGAAAATGTTCTGCACAATGTCCTCAACAACAATTTTATTTCTGATTTTATTGTAGGCAGCCTGGAGCAAAAACTTGCTGTATTTATTGTAAATGGCTACATAAGCCTGCTCATCGCCCGCCTTAAGACGCACGAATAAGGGATCATGTAATCCTGGCTCCTGGCTCATATTTGATTGATGTGGTTATCGGTAAATATAATAATAAACATTTTATATAGGTTTGTTTCGTTTTTTTAACTTTGTCAAAATCCAAATTATTCATGATTGAGAAAATATTAGTACTAGGTTCTAACGGTCAGATCGGCACGGAACTGGTAACAGCCTTACGCAAGACCTATGGTGAGGATAATGTTGTTGCCTGTGATATTCGCAGACCTGATTATGATATTAAAAACTCTGGTCCTTTTGAGTTTGTAAACGTGCTCGAAAAGGATATCTTAAATAACATCTTTCAAAAATACAAACCTACACAGGTTTATCTCCTCGCCGCGTTATTGTCGGCTACAGGAGAGCAGAATCCGAAGCTGGCCTGGGACCTCAATATGAATGGGTTGCTTAACATTCTCGACCTTGCCATCACTTATAAAACGGCAAAGGTATACTGGCCTAGCTCCATTGCTGTTTTCGGTCCGAATTCCCCAAAAGACCATACCCCTCAGTATTGTGTAATGGATCCCAACACGGTATATGGCATCAGTAAACTCGCAGGTGAACGCTGGTGCGAATATTACAACCAGAAGTTTGGCCTGGATGTGCGCAGCATACGTTACCCGGGACTGATCAGCTGGAAGGCTGCTCCTGGTGGTGGCACAACCGATTATGCGATCCACATCTTCCATGATGCGCTGACTAAAGGCAGTTATGCTTCATTCCTGAATGCAGCGACCGAACTGCCGATGATGTATATGGACGATGCCATCCGTGGTACAATAGAACTGATGGATGCTGAAGCCGGCAAGATTTCCATCCGCTCCAGTTATAACTTTGCAGGAGTGAGCTTCACACCTGAAGTCCTCGCTGCGGAAATCAGGAAACACATTCCAGACTTTACGCTTACCTACAAGGAAAATGACCCGCGTCAGCTGATTGCCGATAGCTGGCCACGCTCTATTGACGATAGTTATGCGCGCAACGACTGGGGATGGCAGCCGGAATTTGACCTGACCAAGATGACGGCCGACATGTTGAAAAACTTACAAATAAATCATTAATAAGGGAATCCTTAAATAAAATATACAATGGGAAGAGCATTCGAATTCAGAAAAGAAAGGAAATTTAAACGCTGGGCGAAAATGGCTGTGCAGTTTACCAGGATTGGTAAGGAGATTGTTATGGCCGTGAAAGATGGTGGTCCATCCCCGGATACCAACTCACGCTTACGTACAGCGATCCAAAATGCCAAGGCGGTAAACATGCCTAAAGACAGGGTAGATGCTGCCATCAAAAGGGCATCTAACAAAGATGAAAATGGATATGAAGAGTATGTTTACGAAGGGTATGCGCAGCACGGTGTTGCCATCCTGATCGAAACCGCAACGGATAATACCAACAGGACTGTGGCCAATGTGCGCAGTTATTTCAACAAAACAGGTGGTACGCTTGGAAAGACAGGATCTCTTGATTTTATCTTCAGCCGCAAGTCTATCTTCAGGTTCCTGCCTGGGGAGAAAGACCTCGAAGAGCTGGAATTTGAACTGATTGATGCAGGTCTTGAAGAACTTTATCTTGAGGCTGATGAAGAAGGGAACGACATCGCTGTGGTACAAACGGCATTCGAAGACTTCGGCAAGATGCAGAAAGCACTGGAGGATACCGGCCTGGAAATGAAAAGTGCGAAGCTGGAGCGTATTGCGTTGTCAACAAGCCCGATCACCGAAGAGCAGGCTGTTGATGTATTCAAACTGATTGACAAACTGGAGGAAGATGATGATGTTCAGGCGGTGTATCACAACATGGCCGACTAATTATCGTTTTTTCTCCTGAGAAAATAACCAGGGCAAGAGCTGGGGTTCTGCAAAAGCATTATCCCAGCTGTTGTGATTGGCCATAGGATATAAGGTCAGTCGTGCTGGTTTTCCCAATACTTTTAATTGGTCTGAGATGGTGGTCGAGTGAACTACAGGCACCACATCGTCCTGCTCTCCATGAAAGATCCATAGTGGTACATTTTTGTACCTGCGCACATTGGCCACATGGTCACCTCCGCAAATCGCTATCGCGGCCGCAAACAATTTTGGCTTGCGCCTCAACAGCTCATAAGATCCCATCCCCCCCATGGAAAGACCTGCAACGTATACCCTGCTGCGGTCAATAAAGGGCTTATCCATAAAGTTATCAATCATACCAAGCAGCGCTGACATTGCTCTTGTAGGTTTACCTTTCTCCTGGAAGTTGAAGCTGCGCTTGCCGGTGCTGTCAGTAATAATATTTACATTTGACCAATAGCTGTCTGCTGAGCACTGTGGGAATACCACAATTGCCGGAAATTCCTTTCTGATATCCTCCCTGAGAAACAGTTGCCCGCCATGAGTCAGCTGAGCCTCGTTGTTATTTCCCCTTTCACCGGAACCATGCAGAAAAAACAGGATCGGATATTGCCTGTTTGCATCGAAGTTTTCAGGAAACAGGATGCGGTAGGAAATGGTATCCTTACCTTTGTTAAAGCTCCCCCTATCATATTTTCTGAAATCCTGTGATTTTGCCGTCAGGGCAAGAAGCAACAACATAAATGCAGCGATGTGTCTGGTCTGATTCATTTTACTAAAATACACAATTACGGAATCTTACCGAAAGATAAATCAAATCAGCTAAAACGGTGCTTTAGTTTAAGTTGACCCACTGCTTTTTTGTGTGCGGATTAGCGGTGGAATTGATATCGAAGATGGTGTAAATTGCAGCTGGTTAAAAAAAGAACCCCCGTATGAAATCTTCATACGGGGGTTTAACATGGTATTGCCAATGTAATGTTATAGGGTCAATTTGAAGTCTCCGCTCATGTTGTCTCTTGAGTTTGCACCAATAAACACTTTAAAGTCTCCCGGCTCAGCAACAAATTTAAGGTCAGCATTGTAAAATTTCAGCATTTCTGACGTAATCTGAAAGCTGACTTCCTTGCTTTCCCCAGGATTGAGGCTGATCTTCTGAAATCCTTTCAGTTGTTTGACAGGACGCGTGGAACTGCCCACGAGGTCGCGGATATATAGCTGAACGACTTCTTTTCCTGCTACCGTTCCGGTGTTGGTTACGGTTACTGTTGCCTGTATCTGCTGGCCAGCTTTAAAGTTGGATTTGCTCAGTTTTAAATTGCTGTATCCGAAGGTGGTATAGCTTAGGCCATACCCAAATGGATAGAGGGGCTCGTTGCTGACATCCAGGTAGTTGGAGCGGAACTTGGAAAACCATTTTCCTTCTTCAAGGGGGCGTCCTGTGTTTTTATGACTATAATAGATCGGTACCTGACCCACGTTCTGCGGGAAGGTGGTCGTAAGACGCCCTGAAGGATTTACCTTTCCGAATAATACATCAGAAATGGCATTTGCAGCTTCAGTTCCACCGAACCAGACATTCAGGATGGCAGGAACGTTTTCATTCTCCCAGGTAAGGGTTAGGGGGCGGCCGGTGAACAATACCAGGACCACTGGTTTTCCGGTTTTCAATAAAGCCTCCAATAATCGTTTTTGGCTATCAGGAATGTCCAGACTGGTACGGCTGGATGCTTCACCACTCATCTCGGAGCTTTCGCCAAGGGCAGCAACAATGACATCTGCTTTTTTTGCTACAGAGAGTGCATCATCAATGATCTCCTTTTCCAGGCGGTTGTCTCTTGGGATTTCACGGCCAAACATCGTAGCGTGTTCCTGATAGGTAGCATCAGAGACCAGGTTTGAGCCCAGGCTATGCAGGATTTTAACATTAGCACCAGCATTTTTCTGCATCCCCTCCAGAAGGGAGATCGTGTTTGCAAGGTCGCTGTTTACACTCCATGTACCGGGCATGTTTGCTCCTGTATTCGCCAAAGGACCAACCAGTGCAATTGTACCGCTTTGTTTCAATGGCAACACCTGACCTTGGTTTTTTAACAGGACGAAGCTTTCAGCTGCGGCTGCCCTGGCAGCCTGAAGGTGTTCGGGTTTCAGGATTTCCGTTTTTGCACGCTCTTCATTGCAGTAGCGATATGGATCTTCGAAGAGGCCGAGTTTGTATTTGGCCTCCAGAATAAGTCTGCAGGCTTTGTCAATCTGTTGTTGTTTTACTTTACCCTCCTGCACTGATTTCTTTAAGGTGGTTAGAAATCCTTCACCCACCATGTCCATGTCTGCACCGGCATTCAATGATAGTGCGGACACCTGTTTTAAATCACCCAGACCATGTTCTACCAACTCATTGATGCCGGTATAGTCCGTAACTACAAAGCCGTTGAATCCCCATTGTTTTCTCAGCAGGTCAGTCATCAACCATTTATTGGCCGTAGCAGGTACACCGTTGATGTCGTTAAAGGAGACCATTACACTTCCAGCTCCCGCATCAACAGCTGCTTTATAAGGAGGCAGGTAGTCGTTATACATTCTGTCAAGGCTCATGTCTGTCGTATTGTAATCCCTGCCGGATTCCGCAGCACCATACAAAGCGAAGTGTTTTACACAGGCCATCATGGTGTTATATTTAGAGAGATCGTCTCCCTGATAACCTTTGACCATTGCTTTGGCGATCTCGGAACCGAGAAAAGTATCTTCTCCCGACCCTTCGGAGATCCTTCCCCAACGTGGATCCCTGGAGATGTCCACCATTGGAGAGAAGGTCCAGTTCAGTCCGTCGGCGGTGGCTTCCGCAGCAGCGATTCTTGCAGAACGCTCAATTAATGACATGTCCCAGGTGCAGGAAAGGCCCAAAGGGATCGGAAAGGTCGTCTTATACCCGTGGATGACATCCTGGCCGAAGATAATCGGGATCTTCAGCCGGGTATTATTAACGGCGATCTCCTGTGCTTTACGGATCTTTGATGGCGTAGTCATGCTAAACATTCCTCCTACCTGTCCTTTTTTGATCTTGTCTTCCACGTTGGTACTGACTACAGACCCTGTGGTCGCTTCACCACCAGTAAGCAGGTTCAGCTGGCCAATCTTCTCATCAATCGTCATTTTTGACATCAGGTTGTTAATGAAGATGTCCATTTTCGTCGGTTTTGCAGTCACAGCTTTCTTCTGTTGCGCGAAACCCGTTCCGGCACAGAGCAGTCCTGTTAACAGATATAAGTATCTCAGTTTCATGTTGTATGGTTTATTGTGCATTCATTTGTTACTTTTTCTTCAGATAAGGCGTAATCTGTTTTGTCCAGATCGCGTAGCCCTCTGGTTTCATGTGCAGCATGTCTTCCTTAAACAATTCTGGTCTCGGCTGCCCCTGTTTATTGAGCATGGGTGCATTAACCTCTATGAAATGGCTGTTTTTTTCATTCTTAAGGTGTTTGCTGATCAGCTCATTTGCAAGGATGACTTCTTTGACATATTTCATCCTGGAAGGGCTCATTTTAATCGATACATATTCAATGGGTACCTTTGGAAGATGCTGGCGGAGGTTGTTGTAGAAAGTCACAAAACGTTTGTAAGTCTCTTCGCCGGAAGCACCGGCGGCAATGTCATTTTCACCACTGTAGATGACAACCTGCCGTGGATAATATTTTATAACAAGTTCGTTGATGTAAGCGTTTGCCTGAACCAGGTCTGAGCCTCCAAAACCGCGGTTGATGACCGGATAGGATTTGTATTGTGCTTCCAGGGTATCCCACATTCTGATGGAGGAGCTGCCAACAAATACAATGGCATGTGTCGGCGGCTGAGCGATGCTGTCGAGCCGTTGAAAGTTCTGTATTTCATTCCAGAATGGTTTTTCCTGTGCCTGTATGCCAGGGGTGGAGGCCATTAAGGTTAGAAGTAGGGCGAAAAATAAGTGGGATCTGCTCATATGATGTTGATTAGTTAACTTTAATAATTTTTGTTCTTGAGGATACCCCATTTTCATTGAGAGCCTCTATGCAAAAGTAATAGGGTTTTTCTTTGTCCATGCCCTTGTACCAATAATCGTTGGCGCCGTATACCATAATCGAATTGTACAGCTTATCGGGCTCAGTGCCGAGGTGAATCTGGTAGGCATAGGCCTGGTCGTCCAATGTCCATTTGAGCCAGGCACTGCGTTTGTCTTTTTCGGTACGGAGCACGATGAAATCTTTAACGGGGTCGGGCGTTTTACCCGGACCTTTTCCAAACACCCTGAAACCGCTGATGGCAAATTTTCCCGTTGGCATGTGGATGTTTTCGAGTTTGAGGTACCTCGCTTTCACAGGCTGTTTTAACTCCAGGTAGTCATGCGGAACATCATTCTGATTTTTGCTTTTGTCTTCGAGGATTTTCCAGCTCCGTCCGTCCTGGGAATACCAGAGTTTGTACTGGTGATAAATGCCTTGCTGTTTACCCAGGAAGGCAGCGTCCTGATCAGCGTAGTTCAGCTGCACCGCTTTTACTGTGGATACATTGCCCAGGTCGGTCTGGATCCACTCTCCAGCGTTGCCGGAGGCGGCACTCCAATAGGTCTTGATATTTTCATCAACGGCATAATTTGGCGCATAACCGCCGTACGTTGAGGAGACAGTGAGTGGTTTGTTATAATTGAGCAGCATCCAGCCGGTGAAGCCACTTTTGAGGTGATCTGTGACTCTGGTGGGAAGGTAGTGGGGATAGTCGCCAAAAGCAGCATCCATATACATTACTGCATCCTGGTCAAAGCCCGCGGGCCAGATGCCCAGCCTTCTTTCAAAGTTATTCTTTACAGAAATGGCGATGGTGGAAATGTGCCAGTAATTTTTCCATTTATCCTGATAGGTAGCCCCATGGCCTGCACCGCGCGCAAAACCGCCGGGTTTATAGGATAGTGGGAGCGACTGGTGTTCATATGGGCCTAATGGTTGGTCTGAAACGGCTACGCCATCGGCATAACCGCTAAACTCGGTGCCGGGAGCGCCGTACTGCAGGTAGTATTTATTGCGGTATTTGGTGACCCATGCACCCTCCATGAAGGGGTCGAGAAAAGTATTGTCAAGGTATTCACCAAAACGCTGCCAGCCATATCGTTCGTCATTCAGCAGGAGCAGTTCCTTTCTGGTGCCTATAGGCTGGAAGGTTTTCCTGTTGAGTTCAATGCCATACAGTGGATAAGAGTTGCTGCTGCCATTGTACATATACAGTTTGCCGTCATCATCTACAAAGTGAGCAGGATCCCAGCCACCGATCTCAAAATCATGGACCACTTCCTTCCATTCGTCTTTTTTGGGATTGGTGCTCATCCAGATGGGGAAGTTCTTTGCATACGTGGAGCCGAAAACCAACATGGTATCTCCTTGTATCCACACGGATGGTGCGCAGAGGTCGTCATAAACCTTATGCTCCGGGCGTAGGAAACGGCGTGATACAAAGTTCCAGTGACTCATGTCGTTGCTCCACCAGTATCCCCACTGGTTGGTCGAAAACAGGTAATAGTCTCCTTTATAGGTAACGATTACCGGGTCGGCTGTAGCCCTGTGTTTGCCTTGTGTGGCAAAGTTGGGGATGGGGGTATAACCATAATCCAGGTTGATAGGATTACAGTAGGTCTGCTGCTGTGCCTTTCCATCAATCATGAAGAGCGAAAGCAAACAAAAAGCCGATAGATACCTTAGTATAGCCATGATGTAATTATTTGATTGCCGGTGATTCGAATCCCAGGGATTTGAGACCCCGCTGTACATCGGGACTACTCATGAACAATTTCCATAATAATCCCGTCCGGTAGTTTTCAATCATGACAATAATAGGTCCCTGGTCTATTGCCAGATGTGATTTTGCTACCCAGTTGTGTTCCTCACTGAAGGCATCAGCAAAACCGTAGGGAGTCCAGATCTTGTCTCCAAGGTCCTCATAGAAATGCCGTAGTGCCTGCATGGAATACTCTGGTGTATAAGGAAAAGCAGAGAGTGCAGCAGTAGGGGTGATGACACCAAGATCCTCTGTTGGTGAATGTGCAGCATATCCCTGCCAGCTGTCACTGGCGGTAAGGCCCCAGCTGTTTGCGCTATACCCTTTATATTTTTTTGGATTCTCTATGCAGTAGGCTCTGTTAATGAGGGTATGTGCCTTGTTTTGTTCCCAGTAGTCGGCATACTTGTCTTTCAAACCCCTCGGATCAAGTCCTGTGAAAGAGTAGTGTGAAAAGAACAAGGGTCCCCCGTAGTCAAAACCAAGTGGTAAGGTGATGTCATTAAATTTTTTTCCGTTGTAAAAAGTATTGCTGTTTGCCCAGCCATCTTCATAGACACGTCTGCTGATTGCATTTTTTGGTGACGATGCAGCCATGATGTAGGTGATCAGGCATTCGTTCCATCCTTTGATCTGATGGTTCATGCTCCATCCATTATTTGGGCTCCAATGCCAGTACAGCACATTCTGGTTTTGCGTAAACCAGTTCCACTCTATACCTTCCCACATCCAGAGAATTTTATTTCTGATGTCGTTCTCTACTGCGTTATCGGCAGTATAATATTGTCGCGCAGTGAGTAGTCCCTGGAAAAGGAAGGAGGTTTCAACGATGTCGGCGCCATCGTCTTTTGGACTGAAGCGGATGGTTTTACCTGTTTCTCCATTTAGCCAGTGGGGAAATGCCCCATGGTACATGTCTGCCTTCCAAAGGAAGTCAACAATTTTTTTTGTTCTTTCAGCTGCCTGCTCCCTGCTGATGAACTTTCTTTCTGAAGCAACGATGATAGACATGATGCCAAATCCGGTTCCACCTGTGGTGACCACTTCATCGCCATAATCGAATGATTTATTGCTCCGCTCACGGGCCATGCCACTTACAGGATGCCCGAAATCCCAGAAATAGCGGAAGGTTTGTTTCTGGACAAGGTCCAGCAACTGTTCATCGCTCAGGTTTTTTCTAATCTTCGGATCTGAGGGTACAGATATATCTTTTTTATTTTGAGCACAACCTACAGTGGATGATAAAGCAAGGAACGTGAGGAAGGAAAATAAATGAAGGAAAAAACGGTTTGATCTGTTCATGTTGCAGCAGCTTAAGAAAAGAATGGATTAAAAAAAAGGTTGCCCGCCTAAGCTGTGGCAACCTTCTGGAATTTAGATAGTGTGTAATTAGTTTGCGTAACCTGGATTTTGAACAAGCAGGCCACCACTTTGGTCAATCTCTTTTGCTGGGATTGGCCATACTTCATTCTTGTTGGCCTTCCATCCTTTGGGACCGAATACTTCCAGGCCGCGTCCCTGACGGATGACGTCAAAATAGCGGTCGTTCTCCATAGCGAGTTCAACTTGTCTTTCTTTGTAAACGGCATTGCGGAGCGCAGTTTGATCAGTAACTGTCACATCCGGAAGGATATTCGCATTACCGCCCCTTGCTCTTGCGCGAACCCTATTCAAAGAGGTGAGTGCCTGAGTCGAGTTTCCAAGCTCATTTGCGGCTTCAGCATTCATTAACAGGATATCCGCGAACCTCAGTACACGGAAATTCTGCTGAGCACCTTCATTGAATCCGGATACACGTGTATTAAATGGTACATATGATTTTTGATTGTACCTCTCATTAGGTACGGTTGTCGGTATCAGGTCTCCCTGTGGAGTCTCTTCTCCCTTAAACAAAATGGTGGCTTGTTTTCTTGGATCATCTGTCTCAAATGCTGCCTCCAATGCTGCTGAAGGTGTGTTAAAGCCCCAGCCCATGATGCCAGCTACTCCCTGAACCTGACTGTACTGAGAATTGGAAGCATCTGGATTTCCTGCAACCAGTGCAGCCTGAACTTCAAATAAAGATTCTACGCTGTTTTCATTTTCCACCCTGAAGAGTTTTTCATAATCTGGAAACAGGTCATAACCCATACCCATTATTGTATTTGTAAGCGACAATACATCCGCCCATTTCTTCTGGTATAAGGCCACTTTTGCATGTAAGCCGATGGCTGCACCTTTAGTAGCTCTGCCCACATCCTGTGCACCATAACTCTGAGGTAACACCTCAGCAGCCTCTGTAAGGTCTTTTTCAATCTGTGCGTAAACAGTGGCTTTGTCCGATTGTGGCAGGTTGTATTCGGTGTTGTCTTTAGGAGATGCTAACCTCAATACAACATTGCCATAGGCACGAACTAAACGGAAATAGGAATAGGCACGTACAAACTTGGCTTCAGCAATGTACCTTGCTTTCAGTGCTTCATCCATTGTGATTGCAGGAATGTTGTCCAGTACTTTATTGCATAGATTGATGTTTTGGTATTGCCCTGACCAGAAATCCTGAACAGAACCTTCCTGGGAAGTTGCTGTAAAGTTTTCAAAAGCATTGAAGAAGGTGGCGTCCGTAGGAGTACTTCCTTTTTCGGCTTCATCGGAACCGGTGCTTTCTATTGCGATGGCATTGAAGGCCACATTGTTCCAGCTGCGTAGGTTTGCGTAGATGGAGTTTACGGCTTTGGTAGCATCGTCCTGAGTTTTCCAGAACTCTATGGCAGGCTGTTGTCCTTGTGGTGGTACGTCAAGGAAGCCTTTTTTGCAGGAAGCTGTAAATAGCATGCTAGCCATAACTGCAGCGGCAAAGCACGACTTAATATTAAGATTTGTATGTTTTTTCATGTTCAGATCGATTAAAATGTAAGATTAACACCAAGGTTGTACGTTGCGTACAGCGGATATACGTTACCATCTACCCCTGCATTTGTTGGTGCTCCACCCACTTCAGGACTAAACCCTTTGTAGCCGAAAAGGTTGATGGCATTCTGCGCATTTGCGAATACCCTAAGACGCTGCATTTTCCATTTTGAGGTGATTGCTGTAGGAAGGGTATAACCTAGCTGCATATTCCTCAATCTCACATAGGATCCGCTTTCGATATAGAACGAGTTAGGTGCGTTGTTCATGTTACCTGCAAGATTCGCTGAGGGGTAGGAATTGGATGTTCCAGCGCCTGTCCACCTGTTGTTAAAGAAATCTTTAGTGAAGTTCTCATTTCCAAATCTGTTACTCAGGTTCGCATTGAAGACATCTACATCAGCCACACCCTGGATATCAATCGTTAAATCGAAGTTTTTGTAGGCGAAGTTGGTATTTATGCCATAGGTATATTTAGGGTTAGGATTTCCTAAGAACGTACGGTCAGCAGGGCTGACTACGCCATCACCATTGAGATCCCTATATTTGAAATCTCCTGCTTTTTTATTAAAAGGAAGTGCTTCCGCATCAGTTTGATAAATGCCCTCAACTTCGTAGCCGAAGAAGTTACCGATCGGGCGGTTAATTACTGTTCTTGTTGACAGATAGCCACTTGTGATGGTTGCTCCACCTTTATCAATTGGATTTGATCCTGAAGAAACATTCAGCACTTTGTTGTTGTTGATGCCGATGTTACCGCTGATAGAGTATTTAAAGCCGCTTTCTGTTTGGTCTGACCAGGTAGCAGCAAGTTCAAAACCACTGTTTTTGATGTCGGCCTGATTTGCAAGGATAACACTGTTAGCTGTTCCAAGACTTCCGAATACAGGGATCTCAAAAATTGCATCTTCTGTTTTTCTGCTGAAATAATCCGCTTCAACACTCAGACGGTTGTCCATGAATCCCATCTCCAGACCGATATCCGTACCGGTACTTTTTTCCCATACCAGACTTGGTGGAACAATCGTTCTCTCATTTGCACCTGTCTGAGGAAGGCCACCAATGATTGCTATAAGTCCGGCAGATTGATCAATTACCCTTGTAGTTGGATTTAATGGTACGTTGGCATTACCAACTTTACCCCAGCTTCCCCTAAGTTTTAAGTTGCTGAAGATTTTCTGATCTTTCATGAAGTCCTCATTACTGATGACCCAGCCTGCACCTACAGAAGGGAAGTTGCCCCAGAGGTTACCCCCTCCGAAGAACTGAGATGCGCCGTCTCTACGAATAGAGGCATTTAAAAGGTACCTGTTTTTGAATGAATAGTTTACCCTTCCAAAATAGGAGGCAAAAGTTGCCAATGATCCAAGGTCGGTAATGGTACTCTTGCTGGCATTACCCAATTTAAGGTATAAATCTCCATCTGTAGTAAATGGAACATCTCTGGTTTGTGCATTAATGGTATAAGATTTCCTGCGTTGAGCGGTTTGGCCGGCCAGTACAGTAAGGCTGTGGTCATCCCATTTTTTGTCGAATGTTAACGTATTTTCAATGATCCAATTGCGTGTTTCAATGCGGTCTACATCCAGTTGACTATTGGTGCTCAACTGACTTGCTGAGGCCCTGTAAACAGGGATGTAACCCAGCACCTCTTCCTGACCCATGTCACCACCGATGCTCGTCTTGAAGGTAAAGTTTTTGAGGAACTTCAGTTCTGCATAGATGTTACCGGTAAAATTGTACTTTGAGGTAGTCTGATTCCAGAAATCTAATGTGGCCTGCGGGTTTACATTACTTCCGTTACCAAGGCTGAAGTCGTTAGGGTCTCCGTAAGAGCCGTCTTCTTTAAATACCGGAATCACCGGTGATGCGGCATACAATGCGCGGAAAATGCTTGACGGTGCATCTTTTGATTTACTGGATGTTCCGGTGACGTTGTACCCGATTTTTAAAGGTTCAAAGATCTGGAAGTCATGTGACAACCTTGCGGTATATCTCTTGTAATTATTACGTTTAACAATACCGTCCTGGTCAAGGTAACCAAGGGAAAGATTGTATGTTGATTTCTCAGCTCCACCACTTACAGATAACTGGTGATTGGTTACCATGGCATCTCTAAGAATGACATCATACCAGTCGGTTCCCTTTCCAAGATTTGTATTGGCAAATAATGGGGCTTGACCAAGTATTGCATAAGATTCGTTTACTGCGGTTGCATATTCCGTGGCATTTGCCATTTCTACGGCATTTGTGACTTTCTGAAATCCAACGGATCCATTATAGTTAATCACAGGATCTCCTTTTTTGCCACGATTGGTCGTTACCAATACTACACCGTTTGCTGCACGGATACCATAGATGGATTGTGCGGAAGCATCTTTGAGGATGCTGATGTTTGCAATATCTGCCGGATTGAGGAAGTTGATGTCGTCATACCATACACCGTCAACGACATATAACACAGCAGTATTGCCATAGATTGTACCAGTACCACGGATGGTGATCGTCGGCGACGCTCCCGGTGTTCCGGAATTGGCAATAGAGACCCCAGCCACTTTACCTTGTAGAGCACTAACGGCATTTTGTGAGGCTTGTTTACCAATATCTTCTCCTTTTACAGAGGCTACTGCACCAGTAACGTCAAGTTTTCTTTGTGTACCATAACCTACAACGACGACCTGCTCCAGATTTTGGGCTGAAGAAGCCAGTGCTACATTTATAGTTGTTCTGTTGTTTGCCGGAATCTCTTGCGTGGTATATCCTATATAGGTAAAAACAAGAGTCGCATTTGCTGCCGCGCTGATGGAGTAATTTCCATTTGCATCTGTTTGTGCTCCTGTAGTAGTTCCTTTTACCCGGATACTTACAGATGGGATCGGGGTGTTGTCCCCGCCATCTGTGACTTTTCCTTTAATGGTTACATTTTGTGCAAATGCAACGTTAGTAAAAAGAAAACAGAGGAATGCCAAAACAGAAAATTTTGTAAAGATTCTTTTCATGCTCGTTTATATTTGATTGTTTAATTGTCCGATAAATTTCAGATAGAAAAACTGCTATCCCAAAAAATCGACCTATACATTAATACATCACAATTAGATTGTGTAGTATATACAGTTAACAATTGTGTCATGAAAACGGTTTGGAAAAACCATTTAGAATGGCCTTAACAGCTACTTTTGGACGCTTAATAACATCGATAATAAAGTGTGGAGATGTGAGGTGAAAATAAGGTGATGAGAGGTAATGATGTAGTGCTACAACTCCATCAGGAACTCCGTGAGGTTCTTGTCATGTGGTACTTCAAGCTTTTTACGTAACCTGTATCGCCGTATTTCGACGCCCCGCAGAGATATGTTTAACAGAGAGGCCATTTCCTTACTGCTCATATTCATATGCAGATATGCACATAACTTAAGATCATTGGGTACAAGATCCGGATGATTTGCTTTTAGTTTTTTAAAGAAGCTTTCATGTGCCATGTTAAAACTGGTCTCAAAAAGATGCCAGTCCCGCTCGTCATTCATTCCCTCGTCAATTACTTTCTGGATCTTTCGGAGCTGTTCCTCGGCAAGTCCTTTTCCATTGGTGTCTTTTAGTTTCAGGATTTCCTGGCTCAGCTTCTGCAGCAACTCATTTTTATATACCAGGCTCATCGCTGAGTTGGCCAGTTCACGATTTTTACCAGCCAGTTCTGCCTGTAACCTTTCTGTTTGGAGTTTTGTAATTTGTCTTTCAGTAGCTTCCGCCTTTTTCTGCAGATAGATTTCCTTTTCTATTTGTAGCCTGTTTGCAATTTCTTTTTGATCCCGGCTCAGTTTACGTTCATACACACGTTTTCCAATGATCAGGATGGCGATTACACAAAGCAAATAAAAGAAAAAGGCAATTTTCGTAGCGTAAAAGGGAGGTAAGATTACAAATTTAAAGGTGGTCTCCTTGCTCATCAGGTTGTCATTTACCCTTGCCCGTATCTTGAAGGTATAGGTCCCGCTGTTTAGGTTGGTAAAGTCCTTCTGAGAGGTACTGCTCCATTCCGACCATTGCTTAGAGTAACCTTCCAGATAATATTGGTATTTTACTTTTGCCTGCCTATAGTAAGGAAGTGAATAGGCTATCCGGATGTTGTTCCGCCCATAGGGAATCTCAAACTCCTGCTCATCATTTCCCATTTCACTGAGGCTTTTGTATGTATCCGTAATGTCTTCTACCTGGCGGATAAGCACTGTGGGCAGTACATCCTTGTTGGGGCCGCCAGCTGATGCATTGCCGTTATAGATGACAAAACCATCATCTACGCTGATCAGATAAATGTTGTCACTGATCTTACTGATATTTTCATAATACTGCACCATCCGTCCATCAAGGATGCTAAAGCTGTTGGAGTCTATCGATAATTTTCCCGGGATGCTCAGGTCTACCATGCCCATCTTTCCACGATTGATGAACCAGTATTTGCTGGTGCCGGCATTGATGATCTTGTTAGCGGTCGAAAAGCTTTTCAATCGTTGATTAAGTTCTTTATAGTTTCTGAACTTGTTGCTGATCTCATCATAAATATAGAAACCTTTATTGGAGGAGAACAGCAGCTGGTCCTGCATTCTGAAGATGTTGATGTTGTAATCGTCAGGAAGCCCGTTTTTTTCAGTAAACTGTGTGGCTGAGATGACTTTAGTTAGTTCTGCATTTAATTTGAGCCTATATAGACCTTTGTAGGCATGGCTTACCCAGATGTCACCTTTGGTATCTCTTTCCACGTATCGCGAGGGTTCTCCGAAGCCGGACACCTTATGATGGAATTTCCAGAGCCCTTGCACATCTTTTGCATATACCACGAGGCCGTTATAAGTTCCTTGAATGAGAAAGTCATTATTGACCCCCGCCTTTCGTATGGTCCAGCCCCCATTTTCAGTGGATATTTTTTCCATCTGATTGCCGTTAACCCGGAAGGTCCCATTGTTATGTCCGCAAATCAGTTGGCCATCAATTATGGTCAGGTCCCATACCTGTCCCTGTGAGCCGGGAATGATGCTGAAGTCAAAAGAGCTAAATGGTGCTTGTTTATCGCCGTTCCATTTGCTGTAAAACAGTCCCTGATTGGTGCCCAGGTAGATAAAGTTGTTGTATATTAAACTAGTATACACTGTACCGAACTGTCCGGACTTGTCAAAGTAAAAGTACAGTGGACTGTTGAGCTCTACGCGGTCGATGCCATTGTCAAGCCCCGCCCAGAGGTTCTGCTTGTCGTCTGCATACAGGCTGAGGACGGTGTTGTTTTGAAGGCCACTCCATTTATTGATACGTTGAACCACCTTTCCGGCATCGTCAATGATGATCAATCCGTTCAGGATGGTTCCGAAAGCATAATATTTGCCCAGCACTTTTACGCCATTGTTCAGTTGAAATGTTTTTAAAAAATCGTTTGCAGATGTGCTGAAGGGGCTAAAGTTCTGGCCATCGTAAATAAACAGTCCATTTTTACTGGTACCAATAAGAAGTTTGTTCTCGCGATAGGGTAATATCGACAGTACATCCCTGGAATTGGTAGCATCGCTACCCTTCAACGGAACCAGTTTATTGGCGGAAAGTTCAAAAAGGCCGCTTTCCAGTACTTCTACGAAGAAGCGGTGGTTTACCTGATGCAGAAATAAAAAAGGTTTCTTCGCTTTTACCGTACTCAGCTTTTTGTTCTCATAAATATAGATGGTAGAAAAGGACTGAAAGAGGACGCGGTCCCCGTCTACATAGATCTTCCAGATCTCATCCTTTACAAAATTGTCTTTCGGTACAATGGACGTGTAACTAAGCTTTCTATTGCGATAAGACCAATAGCCCATTTCGCCGAAACCACCTGTATAAATTATTCCTGATGGGGCCACGGCAACTGACCGCACAATCTGCCGGTTGGGCATCTGGTGCTGCTGCCAGTATTTGCCATCATAGCTGAGCAATCCCTGGGCATTTCCAAAATACATGACGCCCGATTTGTCCTTGGCAATCGACCAGTTCTGGTTGCCGGAGAGGTAAACAGATTTCGGGAAATTCTGTACATAGGGAACCCCGATACTTTTGATGTCATCAGCCTTAACGGAAAATACCGTGCAGGTGAAAAGGAATAAACATAAAAAGTAACCGGCGATTTTTCTGCTCATGAATAACTAATATAGCTATTATTTGGCCGACACACCAAGGGGTTGCGGCACCTTCACGTAATAACCGGTTCCATCATAAGGCCTTTTCCGCGGATTGGTAGTGCAGGCAACAGAACAGCAGCCCTGCAATTCCTCCCCACAGGCATCACACTGTGTGATGTGCTCATTGCATTCCGGATTGGCACAATTGATCATTTTTGGAGTGATGGTCCCACAGTTGAAACATTTGGAAACAACAGTTGGGTTCACGGAGTTGACATCAACAGCAATCCTGTTGTCGAACACATAACATTTGCCTTCAAAATCTTCACCACCGGCTTCTTTACCATATTTAATAATGCCGCCATGCAACTGGTACACGTCATTGAATCCATGATGCAGCAGCAGTGCAGATGCTTTCTCACATTTGATACCCCCAGTGCAGTAGGTAAGTACTTTCTTGTCTTTATATTTTGCCAGCTCATTGATTTTCTCCGGGAAGTCCCTGAAGTTTTCAATGTCGAGTGTTACCGCGTTTTTGAACTTACCGAGGTTATGTTCATAGTTTGAACGTACGTCCAGGATCACCACATCCTCATCATTGATCATTTTTTGAAACTCAACGGGTTCCAGGTGTTTTCCAGTACGCTCATTCGGGTTAATGATGCTGGTGTCTCTCAATCCTGAATGGACGATTTCTGCCTTGTAGCGACAATGCATCTTGATAAAGGATGGGGTTTCTACATCATCAATTTTAAACTCTGTCTTGGCAAAGCGTTCATCAGCATGAATTGCTACCATGTAAGCCTCACAGGACTCTTTTGTGCCGGACACGGTGCCATTCAACCCTTCATCGGCAACAATGATGCGTCCAACGAGGTTTAGCGATTTACAAAATTTAAGGTGATCGGCAGCGAATTGTTCTGCATCTGCTATGTGACTATAGCAATAGTAAAGTAAAGTCTGATATTTTTCCATAAAATCATTGATACTGTTGCATACAGCGTTTAATGTGCCGCAAAGTTAAGAAAGAAAATGGATGGTAACAATATTTAGACGCTATTGATGTGTTATTGGATAATGCTTAAGTTTGCCCTGTACGTTACAATAGTATTGGGATGGTAACGACGGCTAACTAAACACATAAAATGACTAGAATTTCTATGAAACCTGTAATGATGGCCGCTGGTCTTCTATTTACTGCAGGTAGCTTGTTTGCACAGGACAATCTGGTGAACTCGTTAAAAAACAATCAGAGCACAGACAGCAAGAATAGTTTTACCTTCACTCCGGTAATCAATGCTGAGGCGACATCTGTAAAAAATCAAAAATCATCAGGTACTTGCTGGAGTTACAGCACGAACTCCTTTCTCGAATCAGAGATGATCCGTATGGGGAAAAAACCTGTGGACCTGGCAGACATCTTTACTGCGCGTAATGCCTATATTGAAAAAGGCATCAACTATGTACGCATGCACGGTGCCCTGACTTTAGGTGATGGCGGTGCCTGTCATGATGTAATCAACATGTTTGCATTGTATGGTGCTTTACCTCAGGATGTTTACAATGGCAAGGACTATGGTACCCCTGGAAACTCTTCAGATGTGATGAATGCCAAAACAAAGCAGATTCTTGAGGATGCAGTGAAAGCACCTAACGGAAAGCTGGACCCTACCTGGAAAACCAGATATATTGCTACAATTGATTCCTGCCTTGGTGCGGTGCCTGAGAACTTTACCTTCGAAGGTAAATCTTATACCCCAAAAACTTTTGCTAAAGAAGTGGTAGGTATCAATCCTGAGGATTATGTGGAGTTGTCTTCATTCAATACTTCTCCATATTATAAAAAAGCGGTGCTGATGGTGCCAGACAACTGGTCTTATGATCAGGTGTACAATGTGCAAATGGATGACATCACTAAAACCATTGACAATGCTTTGAAAAAAGGATATACTGTAGCATGGGCTACTGATGTAAGTGAAAAAGGCTTCAGCTGGAAAAATGGTGTTGCCTATGTCCCGGAAAAAGATTTTGCGGAGATGTCTGCAGATGAAAAGAAAGCGATGTTCAATGGTCCAAAGCCGGAGAAAGAAATCACTGTAGAGATGCGTCAGGCTTCATTCGATAACTATGAGACTACCGATGATCATGGTATGCAGATCACTGGTATTGCAAAAGACCAGAATGGTAAAGAATATTATATCGTCAAAAACTCATGGGGTGCGACAAATGACTATAAAGGTTATTTATATGTGACTAAAAACTTTGTTAAATATAAAACCACTGCGTTTTTGCTGAATAAAAAAGGAATACCTTCTGACCTCCGCAAAAAACTTGGTGTTTAATAAACTCTGTTAAATGACATAAGCGGTACCAATTGATTTTGGTACCGCTTTTTTATTTTAGGTAATTTGCGGTATTGATTGTCATTAGTAAGAAAAAGTGTAAATTAATTTAAATATGAAACGCGTATTTGTCACAAGGGTCATCCCGGAACCCGGAAGAAAATTGCTGGAAGATGCTGGTATAACGGTAGTGGAATGGAAAGAAAAAAGGAAGCTGAGCAAAGAGGAGCTGATCTCTTGCTGCAGCCAGGCTGATGCACTACTTTGTGTCAGCAGCCCTGTTGATCAGGAATTTCTTCAGGCGAGCAAACACCTTAAAGTTATTGCCCTCCACTCTGTGGGATATGACCATGTGGATGTCGCTGCTGCAACAGACTTAGGGATCCCCATAGGTAATACCCCGGGCGTTTTGAGTGCAGCCACTGCGGATACCGCCTTCTTACTGATGCTGGCTACTTCAAGGAAAGCTTTTTACATGCACAAAACCATCCTCAAAGGGGAGTGGGGCTTTTTTGAGCCTACAGCAAACCTTGGGATTGAACTGAGGGGTAAGACGCTCGGTATTTTTGGCCTCGGTAAAATCGGACTGGAGATGGCCAAAGCATGTGCCGGAGCTTTCGGCATGAAAGTCATTTACCACAACAGGAGCAGAAATGAGCCGGCAGAAAAGTTGATAAATGCGCAATGGGTGTCATTCGACGAGCTGCTCGCTGAAAGTGACGTACTTAGTGTACATACCGCATTGACGACGGAAACGGCCGGCCGGTTCAATACAGCAGCTTTCGCGAGGATGAAGCCCTCATCTATCTTTATCAACACTGCCAGAGGTGGTATACACCATGAAGGGGACCTGCAGCGGGCATTAGAAGAAGGGCAGATCTGGGGCGCCGGCCTGGATGTAACCAACCCGGAGCCCATGATGTCAGATCACCCGCTTTTAAATATGCCTAATGTTGCTGTACTGCCACATATTGGCTCTGCTACTGTGGAGACGAGAAATGCAATGTCCATCCTGGCGGCACAGAATATCATTGCCGGTCTAAATGGAGAAAGACTTCCGTATCCCGTCAATCCCGAAGTCTACAGGTGAACACGGGTCACCTTTCCTTTAATAATAAACATCCTTCTGATGACATTACGACTGATGATGGTGTCTCCTTTGAATTCAGGGTTTAAAGATCGGAGAATGATCTTTCCCTGATCTTCATGTTCAAAAAGCAGTTTTACGGTGGTCATGTTGTTGGCTTGTTCGTCTGTAACAATGAGATAGGCCTCTCCCCACTGCACAATGTCACGATTCAGGATTTCCTTCACAATGATGATCTCGCCACTGCTGAACTTCGGATGCATGCTCTCTCCATAGATGGGGAGGTAAGCATTGCAGTCGTTGAAAGGTTTGTAATTGACGTAATATTCTGCAGTCTCCTGAAAGACCTGAGTGGTGCCAAACGTGGCATCAGCCAGATCTACATTGAAAAAGGGGACACCATGCTGCGTAGCTGGTAAAAGGTGCTGCCGGTCGTCGATAGGTTTGGTGAAGATTTCTCCGGTCCCTGTAGTTAGAAACTTCAGGTTGATGTGGTGGTATTCAGCAATATCCCTGGTCAGCCGCTTGCCAATAATCCGCTTTCCGTTTTCGATGGAAGAGCAGTTGCCAATATGCCTTGTAATTGGGGTGTAGAACTCTGCAAGTGTGAGGTCTCTTAATAATCTTGCTTCTTTTAATCTTGGTCCGATCATGATTTGTTGTGGATGGCTTGTTTTCATTTTGTTAATCATTTATTATTAATATATTTTTCTTTTCAATAAATTACAGGTAGTATTGTATTAATTATTCCGACAATATAGGGTTTAAAGTAGATAAATTAAATTAATATGTAAAATAATAAGTTATGAGAAGAAGGTATAATAATGTGGCATCTCCGATGCCGAGGTATTTGACTGATCAGGAGCAACAATATCCTTTAACGGTGCTGAATGTGTTTTTTGAGGAGTGTGAAATTGAGCAGTTCAGGCTTGATCTGAGGTTCTGGTTTGCGCTTTCATCCGGTGATCAGCAATACAGGGAAATGAAACAATTTGAACCATCGGGCATGGTAGATTTGCATCAGCAAATTACCCGTTTATTGGAAGCAGCTTACCTGATGCAATCAGATGAGGATGGTGGGGAAGATCTGCCCAGAACAATGTTCGCCTTTCTGACACTGTCGGAGTGGCAGGATGAGCTGGATATCCTGCTTTATTACAGTCTGAATGATACGCCTGTTGCAGCAGATTGCGATAACCACCACCTGTATTTCCCGATGTACGAGCTGCTGGATGAGCTGCTGGACTGGGCTGAAGAGATCCATGAAGATGAATTACAGCAGCAGGTTGCGGATGAGCTCCCTGAAGGAATAGTGATCTTCAATCGCAATGATGATTATTTTCCACCTGAACTCATTCTTGTTTTATATGAGTATGGAAAGGCGCAGGAAGGATCTCAAACCACAGTTGGGCTGTCTCCGGAATTGCACACAAAGGTCTTAAGCTATCTCCATGACTTTCCTCCCCTGGCAACGGTGAATGGCCTGAAGAAGATCTACCTGAATTACATGAAATTCCTGTTGAAACACGGCGATTTTCATAAAGACGATGATGGATCATTTGTAAGCCATATGGATCGTTTGTTCGAATTGCTACAGGCTGCCGGCCAGGAACTCAGATACCCGAACTAAAGTCCGTAAGTAAGTCTGATGCCGTGCTGCACGCGTTTGTTTCCATCATAGGCAAATCCATAAGTCGCCCGGAATATCAGTCGCTGTAGCCCAAAGTAAAATTCTGTGTAGTTCCTTTTGATCGGCTGGCTCAGGTAGTTGACGCCAGCGATCTCTTCTAGCCTGAACTTACGGAGCAGCGGGATTTTGTTGGTGATCAATCCGGAGAAGTTGTGTTCGAAATGCGCCTCAAAATATTCTTCGTCGGTACTGTTCAGGTAGAAATCAAGAAACAGGAATTTTCGTTGGTTGGGCTTGCTGAGCAGGGTTTTGTTGCCTCGGAAATGTTTGAACTCCGGGAAGTACACCGATGCATTGTTCAGAAACTTTCCTGCGCCCAGGATGATGGACGAATAACCCCACAGCCCGGTATTGATTCTTTCTTTATAGATCTCCAGGCCCAGCAGGTCGTAATCGACATCGCTGCCGAGTACACCGGAAATTCCTTTTTTGTAATAGAGGCTGATGCTTGGGTACTTTGATCCTTCATATATTTTACTGTCGGGCCGTGTGATGTACGTTTGCCCAATGGTGTAAGTAAGGGCTGCGTTGACGGTCAGTGCCTTGTAGGTTGGGAACAGCGGTGTTTCTGCTGATGGTGCAAATGGGTTGTTCGAGCTGAAGTTACGGTCGCCATAATCGAAGATTTTGTAGTCGGCGGTATTATTCAGATGGGTGTTTCTTGCATATTCCAGGAAGAGGCTTGTCTGCAGTCCATCTGCCAGCTCTCTGTTTGCGCCAGCGTTGACAAATTCTTTCTTGTAGAACTTTGCGAAATTCCGCTCAAAGAGAAGGGCATTTACGGCAATGCCCGGCAATGTCATTGTGCCATAATTGTTCAGGTCTACAATGTCAGATCCAAAGGAAGCGCTGACGCTGGCGCGTTTTACGGGATCATACCGGTAAACTCCAGACACGTGAGCCGTAAATAATTTGTTGGAGAAGCCATAACGTGCTTCTGGTTGTATCTGGAAGTAGCGGCCATAATCCAACCGTTTGGTGTAGGCGACACCATACTTTACTGCAAAGCCTTCAACAGTATTGTAAAATACGGATTGTGCGATGGGGTCGAAGGTTAGCGACTGTCGTTTGTAGCGGTTATTAATCGTGTAGCCATTCAGGAATAACTTTCCTAAGCCAAACTTGTTGTTGACTTTTTCCAGGGAGTCAAGGTAGCGTTTTGACTGTTTGAGTGTGGCCAGGCTGTCCTTCCGGATGTAGTCCAGGCGCTCTTCCGTTGTGAGGGGGATGGGCCTGTTGTTCAGCCAGAACAACGAATCTTTTTTATTCACCGCCTTGGTGACCTTCAGGATTTCCCCGTTAAAATGCCCTTTTGGGAAATCAGGATTGAGGTTGTATTGGCTGTATACAGCTACGTAATAGCCCTCATATTTAAAACCCAGTACATTGCCATTGAAACGAAAGTTCAATGCGGAAGGCATATACGTTTTTTCAACACCTAAAAACTGCTGCGAAATACGGAGGGTGTCAACGAAGTTGATGCCCGCATTTTTAATCAGGTAAACATCTGCATTGACCAGATGGTAGCTGTCCTCTTTTATGTAGATCACCCCCCTGAATACCGGATCATTTTCCCGTCGTGGGATCACCGCGATCTTGTTGAGCTGAATGCCGTTTTCATTACTTACACCAAGTAGTTTATATCGGTAGTAAAACATGGCGTTGTCCGCAATGGGAGATACAAATCCCCTGTTACTGACGGTGTTTTGCAGCAGGATGTTATCATAAAAATTGGCCAGCAGGTCGGAAGCCTTATTAAAACTGAAGGCGTTGTTCTGACCGGCAATTTTTGAAGAGATCATCTCTTCATGTATTTTGTCCGGACGCTCAACGGAAATATTGGAGGTCGATTCGGAAAGGTAAAGGATGCCTTTTCTGTTGGTGTCCAGCTCCAGTGTCTTTTGGATATCCCTTCCAAAGAACTTCTTTGGTGCACCGACAAGCTTCTGAAGCCCTTTTACATAAGCATGAGCAGTATAGGAGCCTACCTCATTGAGGTGTTCTTTTCTTCTTTTTATGGCCTGTCTGATGATTTCATAGGCCGGGTCTTCTGCGTTTCCATCAATGGTGACTGTCGAAAGGGTAACCGTTTCGGGAACGAGGGTGATGTTTTCTGTGGTGTTGCCGCTAATGGTGACCGTTTTTTCGACCGGTTTATAGCCAATTGCCTTATATATAATGCTGAAAGTGCCTTTTGAAATGGCCATGCTATAGATGCCGTCGACGTTAGCAGAGCTGCCCTGCGTAGTGTTCTTGATAAAAACAGAGGCAAATGGAATGGCTTCTCCTGCTGCATCTTTAATACTTCCTCTGAGCTGCATATCCTGGGCTAACAGTGTGCTTAAGCTGCTGAAAAGCAATAAAAGCGTCGCAAAAACTTTATTCATATGGTCGATTATGGCCTAAATATCGGTGATGTAAATTAATTTTTAACACAATTGTCATGTTAAAGTTTGGAATCGTGGTTTACAGGTTGTTCTGAAAGACGATATTTTCATAACTTTGGTTGCAACAAGCAGAAAATAGTATGTATAAAACATTAAAACCCGTTCTACAACAAGAACTGGAGCAAATAGAAAAAGACGGTTTATTTAAGCGCGAACGTGTGATTGTCACTCCTCAGGGTGCAGACATCAAAGTAAGTACTGGTCAGGAAGTGATCAACTTCTGTGCAAACAACTATTTGGGTTTGTCGGCAGATGCCCGTGTGACTGAGGCTGCTAAACAGGCGATTGACAAATATGGCTATGGCATGTCTTCGGTACGGTTTATCTGCGGAACCCAGGATGTACATAAAGAGCTGGAGGAAAAACTAAGCAGGTTCCTCGGTACCGAAGATACCATCTTATATGCTGCAGCTTTTGATGCAAACGGGGGTGTTTTCGAACCGCTGTTTAATGACCAGGATGCGATTATTTCAGACGAGCTCAACCACGCTTCAATTATTGACGGCGTGCGCTTGTGTAAAGCGAAACGTTTCCGCTATAAAAATGCAGATATGGCCGACCTGGAGCAGCAACTGATTGCCGCCAAAGATGCGAGACACCGTATTATTGTAACTGATGGTGCCTTTTCAATGGATGGTGTCATTGCTCCACTTGATCAGATTTGTGACCTTGCTGATAAATATGAGGCACTGGTGATGATTGACGAGTCACACTGTACTGGCTTTATTGGCAAAACCGGCCGCGGTACACATGAACATTTTAATGTGATGGATCGCGTGGATATCATTACCGGCACGTTGGGTAAAGCCCTGGGGGGTGCTTCCGGTGGTTTTACTGCTGGTAAGAAAGAAATTATAGACATGCTGCGTCAACGCTCAAGGCCTTACCTGTTCTCCAATACGCTGGCGCCTGCCATTGCCGGTGCTTCCGTTGCGGTACTGGATATGCTGAGTGAGACCACCGACCTGAGGGATAAACTGGAACGCAATACCATGTATTTCCGGGAGAAAATGACGGCAGCAGGATTTGATATTAAACCGGGGGTACACCCAATCGTTCCGGTGATGTTGTATGAGGCCAAACTGGCGCAGGAATTTGCGGCTAAAATGCTGGAGGAAGGCATTTATGTGATTGGTTTCTATTATCCTGTAGTGGGACAGGGCAAGGCACGTATCCGCGTGCAGTTGTCGGCAGCCCACGAACAGCATCACCTTGATAAAGCCATCGCCGCCTTTACCAAAGTTGGTAAGGCCCTTGGTGTGATCTAGTATTTTCTTTTTCGCCGGGTCTATTTTCCTATCGGAGATTGCTCCCAAGTTGATTTTTGGACCCGGCGATTATAAATATATTGTATAATTAGCTGTATATTTGGCCTCATGTTACAAGATAAGATAACACAGTATACCGCAGAAATAAATGCGTTTTCTACCAGCAACGCAGACGAATTAGAACAATTCCGTATTAAATTCCTTGGTACCAAAGGAATAATCAAAGATATATTTGATGAGTTTAAGGCTGTTTCACCAGAGGAGAAAAGAACACTGGGGAAAGTTTTAAATGAATTTAAACAACTGGCAGAAGCCAGGTACCAGTCGCTCAAAGAAGAAACGGAGGTTGCCGTATCTTCAAAAGATAGTGGCCTGGACCTTACGCTGCCAGGTGAAGGTTTTGATGTGGGCTCACGTCATCCTCTGGCCCTTGTAAGAAGGGAAATCATCGAGATTTTTAGTAAGCTTGGTTTTGTGGTTGCCGAAGGCCCCGAAATTGAGGACGACTGGCACAATTTCTCTGCCCTGAACTTCCCTGAAGAGCACCCTGCGCGCGACATGCAGGATACGTTCTTCATTAAAAAAGGGGGCGAAAAGGGTGACATCGCCCTGCGTACCCATACTTCATCTGTGCAGGTACGCATGATGGAGCATGGCAAGCCGCCTTTCCGGGCGATCATGCCGGGACGTGTATACCGCAATGAAGCGATCTCCGCCAGGGCACACTGTTTCTTCCACCAGATCGAAGGGTTATATGTGGATGAAAATGTTTCTTTTGCAGACCTCAAGCAAACGTTGTTCTACTTTGTGCAGGAACTATATGGAGAGGGTACTAAAGTAAGGTTCCGCCCATCTTATTTTCCTTTTACGGAGCCATCGGCGGAAATGGACATCTCCTGTACGATCTGTAAAGGTGCCGGCTGCCCTATGTGCAAGTACAGCGGTTGGGTGGAAATCCTGGGCTGTGGTATGGTTGATCCGAACGTTCTGGAAAACTGCGGCATAGACTCAAAAAAATATAGCGGTTTTGCATTCGGGATGGGCATCGAAAGGATTGCCAACCTTAAATATGAAATTAAGGACCTGCGTTTCTTCTCTGAGAACGATGCGCGCTTCCTGAAACAATATAAAACTTCCCTGATCTAATAATGATGATCAGGAAGGTTTTAACGGCTTTTTTATTGGTGCTTCTGATTTCCGCCTGCGGAAAGGAAAGAAACAACATTCCCAATATTGCGGTTAATTATAGTGCACTTTTAACGACCCCTGCTTTGCTTAAATTGAATAGTCCGGGGGGAGCGGTCATCATTTCAGGCCATGGCGTGGCCGGCTTGATCATTTACAGGACCTTAAGTGGGAACTATGTTGCGTACGACCGTTGCAGCACTGTGAATCCCGAAAAGGTATGTCCGCTGGACCTGGATGATCCAACGTTTACGGTTACGGATAAATGCTCAGGTGGAAAGTTTTCCCTCGAGGATGGAAGTCCGGTGAAGGCACCTGCAGAATTGTCGCTCAAGAAATATACGGTGATCACCACCAATAATACAATACAGGTAAGGAACTGATGGAACCAGAGAAGATAAAAGAAAGTATAATCAGGGCTGCTAAGGAGTTGTTCAGGAAGTATGGCTATCATAAGACAAGTGTCAATGAGATCGCCAGAAAAGCGCGTATTGCCAAGGCGACGATATATAAGTATTTTGAAAGTAAGGAGCAGGTGCTGGATGCCATTTTGATGGACTACCTGGACCTCAACCTGAAAGAAATTCTCCGCAACAAAGCGCAGTTTTCCAATGAAGAAGAGCATCTGAAGGCCTTGGTGATGAAAACCTGCCGCCTCACCTTTACCGTTTGCAATGAATTTATCGGATGGGACTTTGTCCGGGAGAATGCGAATTCCCAGGAATTTTTAAAACACCTGTCTGATCAGCTGGAATCATTGCTGCTCTCTGCGTATCTGGAGCTCGATCATTTCAAAAATAACCCCTCACGTAAAGAAGGGCTGGCGTTTCTCCTGAAAGCAAGTAAGAGCATTGTGTTTTCCTTCGCCTTCACGTCCGTAAGCGATGCCGATGTCCGCAAGAACTTTGTCAGCTTCCAGAAGGAGCTGTTGCCTTTTCTGGTGAAGGCCGCATTGTAATTTCTTTTTAATTATTTCATAGGATATTAACGTATACCGTTTTGGTATATGGTATATAAATGGCTATATTGTGCATTATGCAATCGTAAATAGTCATGAGTAAAGAGATTTTAGAAATTACTATTCTGGTTGATGAAAAGTTTGACGTGGACTTTAACATGGTCAATGGTCTTCTGGGCTTTATCCTGAATATCTTTGGCAAGTAAACACCTCAACTGATTGTTCTCCCTTTGGCTTGATGTTCATCATGCCCTGGAAGCCTCATGCATTTATTCCCCTCCCAAAAACAATTATATAACGTCTGAAAAAAACATTATTTTTGCGAAATAATGAGTAGAAACAGAAAATCCGGAACGGTAACCATTATCCCAAATTTAAGCATCATTGACATTGCCGAAGAGGGCAAGGGCGTAGGTAAAGCAGATGAACTGGTTGTCTTTGTTGATAAAGCAGTGCCTGGTGACGTCGTGGATGTTCGCCTGGTAAAGAAGAAAAAGAATTTTGCAGAAGCAGTCATTGAGAACCTGCAAAAGGGTTCAGAGCTGAGAACGGATCCGTTCTGTCAGCATTTTGGTACTTGTGGTGGCTGCAAATGGCAACATATGGGCTATGATGCACAGCTGCAGTTTAAACATAAAAATGTTGAAGCGGCGCTACAGCGACTTGCAAAAATTGATACCTCTGCAATGGAACCGATCCTTGGTTCTGCTGAAAATAAATATTATCGCAATAAACTGGAATATACGTTTTCCAATAAACGCTGGCTGAATAAAACAGATATGGCTACACCAGAAGACGGAGATGTCGCGCTGGAAATGAATGCCCTGGGCTTTCATGTGCCGCTGCGCTTTGATAAAATCCTTGACATTGACCATTGTTACCTGCAGGCAGATCCTTCCAATAACCTGAGAAATCAGGTGCGTGCCTATGCACTGGAGCATGGATTGACCTTCTACGACCTGCGTAACCATGAAGGTAACCTGCGCAACCTCATCATCCGTACTTCTTCAACAGGAGAGGTCATGGTGGTGGTGGTTTTTGCTTATGTTGAGCAGGAACAGATCGATGGGCTGATGGGGTATCTGAAGTCTAACTTCCCGGAGATCACTTCCCTTCTATATATCCTCAACCAGAAAAAAAATGACACCATCTTTGATCAGGAGGTGTTGACTTATGCCGGCAGGGACCACATCTTTGAAGAGATGAATGGCCTGAAGTTTAAGATTGGTGCCAAGTCCTTCTATCAGACGAATTCCAATCAGGCACATGAGCTTTACAAGATCACGAAAGAGTTTGCCGGTTTCTCTGGCGACGAGCTGGTGTACGACTTATATACCGGCGCTGGGACCATTGCAAACTTTGTGGCGCGCAGCGTAAAACAGGTGGTGGGTGTAGAATATGTCCCTACCGCTATTGAAGATGCAAAGTTCAATTCTAAACTGAATGGAATTGAAAATACCATCTTCTACGCCGGAGATATGAAAGACATCCTCACGCGCGACTTTATCGCCGAACATGGTAAGCCAGATGTGGTGATCACCGACCCGCCAAGGGCAGGGATGCATGCCGATGTCGTAGAACGCCTGCTTGAGATGGAAGCCGAAAAGATCGTCTACGTCAGTTGTAATGCCGCCACACAGGCACGCGACCTGGCATTGTTAAAAGAAAAATATGAAGTAACGCGCATTAAACCGGTGGATATGTTCCCACATACCCAGCATGTCGAGAATGTGGTGTTGCTTACCTTCAGAGGTGCACCTGAGCTTAGTGAGGCACCTGAGGCTACAGTTTAATCAGTCATCATTTAATTGTATATCATCGTATGAATATAGAAGAATTGATGCCCCAGCAGCCGGAAGGCGGGGCAGAGGAGCAAAAGAAACAAAGTCCTTTGGTGAGTCTTGAGAAGGATCTTGAGTTATATGCGGACTCGCTGAAAGAGGTTGCTGTCGAGGTGATGATGGAAGGGATTACAAGCTACCCTATATTTGTCGCTCATCAGCATACCGTGAGCATTGGTGAGGTCATCCTTGACCGGAAAGAGCTGAATACAGAATGGACCATTCAGGCTTCCACATTCGAAGAGTTTGTGGAGAAAGGAATCATCAGCCCGGAAAAAAAGACCCTTTTCATGAAAAGTTATAAGAAACCGGAAGACTTCATGTGCATTTTTGTGATTGTGCCGGAAGGTGCAAATTTCATTTACTATCCTTACAAAAAAGGATAAACTCCAACAGTCGTTTTTAAATGCAAAACAGCCTGCTGAATCCAACTCAGCAGGCTGTTTTGTCGTATATAGGGTCTGGCTTTAGTTGGCTTTGCGCACATCTCCGCTTTTAGAGGATGATGTTTTGTTCAGCGCTGCATCTCCCTTGTAAGTGATGTCGCTTCCACCACTTGCACTTGCCTCCAGGGCTTTATTGACATAAACATTGGCATCAGATCCTCCGCTTGAACTGACCTTTGCATAGTCCGTAATCAGATCAAAGGCATGCACGTCACTGCCGCCGCTGGAATTGACAGCCATATTTGTTGCTGTTCCCTTTAATTTTGCATCCGCACCGCCGCTGATGCTCAGCTGAAGGTCTTTTACCGCCAGATCAAGCTTTACATCTGCCCCACCTGAAGCATGTACCGTAAGTCGCGGCGACTTCAACGTATTCTCGGTAAATACGTCACTGCCTCCACTGGCATTGATGACTTCCATATTTTTATAGTTGATGTATATCTTTGTGCCCTGCCCTTTAAGCAGTCTGTTCATTCCGTTGCTGTTTTTATACCGGATGACCAGCCCCCTGCCTGATTTTTCAATCAACACATTTTTGAGCACTTCTTCATTCGCACTGATGCGGATGTTTTCTGAATTACTTTGGGTAAGGTAAACATCGATGCCGCTGGAAACACTGACTTCGTTAAAGTTGGTCAATGCTACATTTTTGCTGGACTGCGCTTTTGTAAGCGTCGGGTGTATGGTAAAGGCCAATAGCAGCGCTGCCAGGGGTTTGAAAAGTTGTATGTTTTTCATGTTCGAGGGTCTGGTTAGGGTTTGTAAATTAGACGCATGTTCTTTTAAAACGTTGCAGAAAGCGCAAATTATTTTTTAAATATTTGAATATGCCCCTTAAAATCGTTCTTTTTGTAGGATAAAATAAGGCATTGACAAATGGCAGAATCGCAGTTACTCATTCTTGATAAAAAGCAGATACAGCAAAAGATAAATAGAATCGCCTACCAGATACTGGAAGACAATCTCGATGAAAAGGAAATTGTACTCGCCGGCATATGGGACCGTGGTTATAAGATCGGGTTACGCCTGAAAAAGGTGTTGTCTAAAATATCCGACCTGAAAATTATCATGCTCAAGATTGATCTGGACCGGCTCAACAGTAAACTGGTGGCACAAACTGACCTCGATGAGAGCCAATGGAAGAACAAAGTCATCATCCTTGTCGACGATGTTTTGAATAGTGGCAAAACGTTGGCCTATGGACTTGGTGTGTTTCTGAATACCCCACATAAGAAAATCAGAACCGTCGTACTTGTTGACCGAAGCCATAAAATATTTCCGATCGCTACAGATTTTGTAGGGTTGCAGATGGCTACGGTACTTAAGGAACATGTGGATGTCGTAATCGACGTGGAGGGAGAAGAAGATCGCGTTTATTTGAGTTAGTCTTTGCATTTTATGCTTATTTTTCCCATTTTAGGGGGATGTACAGGTCCCGAAAAAGCCCTATCATCTTTCAGTTCTTTTCCTGGTATATCGCTTATATCATCAAAAAGGACTTTGCCAGTTATACCTATAACCGGCTTCAGCTTAAAGAAGATGAGGCCATACTTTTGCTGTCAAACCATTCGGGCTGGTGGGATGGATTCCTGATGTTCCAGCTGAATAAAGTAGTTTTCAAAAGACAATTTCATGTGCTTGTGACGGATGAGGTCTACCATAAACAATGGTACCTGAAGTATCTCGGAGCCTTTGCTGCTGAAAACAGGGGGAAGGATGTTGTGGATACACTGACTTACGCCGGGCAGCTGCTCGATGATCCCCGCAACTTACTCCTTATTTTTCCTCAGGGAAAGTTGTACACCAGTTATGTCAATACGATTTCTTTTGAGAAAGGGGTGATGCAGCTGATCAATGCTTCCAGGAAGAAGTTTCAGATTGTCTTTTCGGCCACACTGACGGATTATTTTGATAAACGCAGGCCTGCTGCGAGAAGTTACCTGGATCAATGGGAGGCGGAGGAATACGTGAGCCTTCAGCTGCTCAAAAGGGAGTTCAACAAACATTACAGTCAGTCGATTGGTCAACAAAGTAAGGCTGCATCATGAATATTTTTATTTATGCTGTCCTGGTTTTTCTAACACTGCGTTTTTCCGTCACCCTGTTCAATTTTATCTCCAATCCTAAACTTGGTGATTACCGACGCAAGTTTTCAGAAAAAGTAACCATTGTTATTCGGATCCATCCTGATCAGGAGGCGGTCCAACTGCTGGACTCCATCAGCAAACAGGATTACGAACATCTGGAAGTTGTCATGTCTGATGAACTGCCGGATGTCTCCGATAGCAGTTATGTATTGGTGCTCGATCCCAATACCTCCATTCAGAATGGTCTCATCAACAGTCTGGTATATAGGGCTAGGATCTTTAACCTTTCTATGCTGAGCATTATCCCAACGCAGCAGAATAAGGGCTTTTTACCCGATTGCCTCTTCCCCGTCGCTGATTTTGTCTTGCTGAACCTGTTCCCCCTGAGGGCCGTCCGCCTGATCAATCATCCAATATTTTCTGCCGCTCATGAGTCCTGTCTGTTTTTTGAAGCGGGAGTATACCGTAAGCTTAAGCTGCATCAGCAAGTCACAGACTCTGCAATTGCGGTTACCGATGTGGTAAAAGCACTGAAGCAGGAGCAACTGAAAGTGGATGTGCTTTTGGGAAACAGGCTGGTTAATATTCAGCATCGTGCGGATGCTGCCGAGTTTGGGCTGTTCTCCAAAAGATTGATGCTCAGCTTCAGCAATTATGCGTTTGTGGCACTGATATATGTATTGCTGGTTGTTGCCGGCCCAGCGCTATTGCTGCTGCGCTTCGCCCCTGTGTTCTACATCCTGCCCTTTGGTCTGATCTTTCTTTCGAGGATCATGATCTCTTTCATGACCGCACAAAATCCAGTGCTGAGCCTGATCCTTCACCCTCTTCAGATGATAGGGCTAACATTCACCGTGCTTAGTGCTTTTTTTAAAGGTCTATTTACCGCTGGAAGACAGAAGAAATAGTATATGAAACTCTTTTTATGTAATTTTGTTCCATCATTGGTATCCATATAATTGATTTATGAAGTACGATTTGGCCGTAACGATAGATAAGGCATCAGGGTTTTGTTTTGGGGTAGTGTACGCGATAGACATGGCTGAGGACATCCTTGATCATGAAGAATACCTGTATTGTCTTGGTGATATTGTACACAATGATGAGGAGGTCAGCAGGCTTAAGGCCAAAGGTTTGAGGATTATTGACCATGATCAACTGCATGAGCTTCGCAATGAAAAGGTTCTGATACGTGCACACGGCGAAGCACCCAGCACCTATCAGCTTGCACTGGAAAATGGCCTGACATTAATAGACGCCTCCTGCCCTGTAGTCTTAAAACTTCAGAATAGAATCAAAAATTCCCATGACGATGAAGAACAGATCCTGATCTTTGGTAAACACGGCCACGCGGAAGTGATTGGCCTTCAGGGACAGACCGATGGGAAGGCTATTGTTTTTCAGGATCTAGCTGAGCTTGATCAGGTGGAACTGCCCTCGAAGTTTACACTGTATAGCCAGACCACAAAGAGTACAGATAAATTTTATCACATCAAAGACCAGCTCATCGGCAGGGGATATGACGTGAAGGCCAATGATACCATCTGCCGCCAGGTATCCAACAGGTATGGGGACCTGGAGAAGTTCGTGGTAAACTTTGATAAAATCCTCTTTGTTTCGGGCAAGAAGTCATCCAACGGAAAAGTACTGTATGATGTCTGTAAGAAGCATAACGACCATTCCTACTTTATATCCAACCTGGAAGAGATTGAGCTGGACTGGCTTGCTCCCGGTGATCGCGTGGGCATCTGCGGCGCTACTTCAACGCCAATGTGGTTGATGGAGCAGGTAAAGGCAAAGCTGGAATCGTATTAAAATCATCATCATTAAAAAGTAATTATTGTTTTTCCGTTCGGACAAGCGGGGTTATAATATTTTGAATCGTTATTTTTGCGCAAATTATGGGAAAAAAGGGCATATTACTTGTGAATTTAGGAACTCCGGATAGCCCGGAGGTGAGTGACGTACGCAGATATCTGGATGAGTTTCTGATGGATGAGCGGGTAATTGACATTAATGCTTTCAAGAGGACCTTACTGGTGAAAGGCATCATCGTTCCATTCCGTAGTCCTAAGACTTCCAAATTATATAAAGAGATATGGGATGAGAACGGTTCTCCACTATTGTATTTCAGCAAGATTCAGGCGTCTATGGTGCAGGAAGGGCTTGGTGACGACTACCATGTGGAACTTGCAATGCGCTACCAGAACCCTTCTATACCGGCGGCGCTGGATAAGCTAAAGGCCGGAATGGTGGAAAGCATCCAGGTGATCCCTTTGTTTCCCCAATATGCTTCTGCAAGTACGGGCTCTGTGATCCAAAAGGTGATGGAGATTGTCAGCACCTGGCCAACAGTGCCACCCATCAGCTTTGTGAACTCTTTCCATGATGACCCGCTGATGATAAATACCTTTGCAGAGCACGCTGAAAAGTATCAACCTGAAAGCTACGATCAGATCCTGTTCAGCTTCCATGGTCTTCCTGAGCGTCAGCTGATTAAGTGTGACCATAGCGGTCAGCATTGCCTGAAGAAAAATGATTGCTGTGCCACGCTTACTGATGTCAATAAGTTCTGTTATTCTGCTCAATGTCATGATACCGCCCGACTGATTGCGAAACGTCTGAACATTCCCAAAGATAAATATTCCGTATGCTTCCAGTCAAGGTTAGGGAAAGAACCGTGGGTACAGCCCTATACCAGTTCCGTGTTAAAAGAGCTGGCTGAAAAAGGTAAAAAGAAACTCCTCGTTTTTTGTCCTGCTTTTGTGGCGGACTGTCTGGAAACGCTTTATGAAGTCAGCGTGGAATACCATGAGGAATTCAGGGCGCTTGGAGGTGAAGAAGTACAGCTGGTATCCAGCCTGAATGATGATCCAAAGTTTATCGAAGCCTTGATCGGTATGATCAGGAAGAATTAAAACTTTTTTTCCATATAGCTGACAATTTGGGCGGTGGAGCCTACTTTGCCAGACACATAGGTTTTGGCAAGGTTGCCTGCGTCTTCATGCCTGCGGAAATGCTCAAATGCCATTTGCAACTCTTCAGCATTGTCGATGCTGATGGCTGCACCCAGTTCAATCATGTCTTTGGCTTCCTGAAACTTATGATATACGGGGCCAAAGATTACCGGAATGCCGAAGGCTGCCGCTTCCAGCGTATTGTGGATGCTCACACCAAAGCCACCTCCGATATATGACATCTTCCCGTACTGATATAAAGAAGACAGCAGTCCAATGTTGTTGATGATCAGTACCTGTGCATCTAACTGATGCATGGCATCTGAATACCTGATGGCACCGGGCAGTAAAACTTCTATTTCCTGAATATGCGCCTCATTGATCTCATGAGGAGCGATGATGAACTTCCAGTCGGGGTGTGCCTTGATCAAAACGGCAATAAGTTTTTCATCTGCGGGCCATGTGCTGCCGGCAATAAATACCGGCTTTCCCTGAGTAAACTGTGCGGCGACACTGATCTCCTTGGGCGCACTCGCATTTTCGGCCACACGGTCAAAACGTGTATCCCCGCTCAGGCTCACCTTGTCAATTCCCATCGATTCCAGTAGCGCTACGCTTTCCGTATTTTGCACAAAAAAGTGATCGACCAGCTTGAGTATTCTGCGGTTGAAGCCACCGTACCATTTAAAGAAAACCTGCTCCGGTCTGAAAATTCCGGAGATGATATATAAAGGGATATGTTGCTCATTGAGGGCCTTAAAATAATGATACCAGTATTCGTATTTTGTGAAGACCGCAATCTCCGGGTTGATGGCAGCGATCAGTTTTTTTGCGTTGCTATGGCTGTCCAGCGGAAGGTAAAAGATGCCTGCCGCCAATGGGTAGTTTTTGCGGATCTCGTAACCCGAAGGCGAGAAAAAGGTGACGACAATTGGTTTTTCAGGATGTCGTGCCTTGAGCTGCTCCATCACAGGTCTTCCTTGCTCAAACTCGCCTAAAGATGCAAAGTGAAACCAGAGGTGCCGTTGCTCAGGATCGATGACGGTGCTTATTTTTTTAAAGATATCTTTCCGTCCGTTGATAAAAAATGCAGCTTTCTCATTAAATAGGGCAAAAATCCTCACCAATATCCCGTAAAATCCAATCCCTATGTTATAAAGCCAAAGCATTTTGTATGTTTATTTATTATCTTAGCCGAAGATACTACCATAAAAATTAAAACATAATTATTATATGAAAATAGCTGTTATAGGAACAGGATACGTCGGATTGGTTACTGGTACTTGTTTGTCTGAAACAGGAAACAGTGTCATCTGCGTAGACATAGATGCTGCAAAAGTGCAGAAGATGCAAAATGGCCAGGTGCCGATTTACGAACCTGGCCTGGATGTTTTGTTTCACAGGAACATCGCTCAGGGAAGACTGACTTTTACAACTGACCTTGCTCATGCTATTAAAGATGCCCAGATTATCTTTATGGCCCTGCCTACGCCTCCGGGAGGAGATGGAGCAGCAGACCTTTCCTATATCCTTGGTGCAGCTAAAGACATTTCTAAACTCGTAACTGAATATAAGGTCATCGTTAACAAATCTACAGTGCCGGTTGGGACTGCGGATAAAGTACAGGCAGTATTCAAAGAAAATACAGATGTAGAAATTGATGTAGTCTCCAATCCTGAGTTCCTCAGGGAAGGTGTGGCTGTAGAGGATTTCATGAAGCCTGACCGCGTGGTCGTAGGTACCAGAAGCGAGAAAGCACAGAAGCTGATGGCAGAATTATATGGTCCTTATGTAAGACAGGGAAACCCGATCCTATTTATGGATGAACGTTCTTCGGAGCTGACAAAATATGCGGCAAACTCTTTCCTGGCAACGAAAATCACGTTCATGAATGAAATTGCCAACCTTTGTGAGATCGTAGGTGCAGATGTGGATGCCGTTCGCAAGGGCATAGGTTCTGATGCACGCATCGGTAAGCGTTTCCTTTTTCCGGGAATCGGTTATGGTGGTAGCTGCTTCCCTAAAGATGTACAGGCACTTGCTAAATCTGCTGATGAACATGATTATGATTTCCAGATTCTGCGTGCCGTAATGGACGTGAATGAGAAACAAAAAACAGTGCTTGTCGACAAGCTGCTGAAATACTATAAAAATGACCTTAGTGGCAAACACTTTGCTTTGTGGGGACTGGCATTCAAGCCGGAAACAGATGACATCCGTGAGGCGCCTTCACTGTATATTATTGACCAATTGCTGAAACATGGCGCTACCGTTACCGCTTTCGATCCTGAAGGAATGGAAAACGTAAAACGCCTGCTGGGAGATAAAATCAAATTTGCAGACACACAATATGATGCATTGAAAGAAGCAGATGCCCTGCTTATCGCTACGGAATGGTCCGTTTTCAGAAATCCTGATTTCGATAAAATGGAAGAGTGTTTAATCAACAAGGTCATCTTTGACGGACGTAACCTTTATGATCTGGAGAAAATGATTGAACTGGGATATTACTACAATAGTGTAGGCCGTAAACTGATTGACTAATGGGACGTAAAAGAGTTTTAATTACGGGAGCTGCGGGTTTCCTGGGATCGCACTTATGTGATCGTTTTATAAAAGAAGATTACCACGTAATCGCTATGGATAACCTGATTACAGGTGACCTGCAGAACATCGAACATCTTTTTAAACTGGAGAACTTCGAGTTTGTTCACCATGATGTGTCTAAATATGTGTATGTATCCGGCGAGCTGGATTACATCCTGCACTTTGCCTCACCGGCAAGTCCTATCGATTACCTGAAGATCCCTATCCAGACCTTAAAAGTAGGTTCCCTGGGAACGCACAACCTGCTGGGACTTGCAAAAAACAAAAATGCAAGGATGCTCATCGCTTCTACTTCTGAAGTATATGGCGATCCAAGCGTCAATCCTCAGCCTGAAGAATACTGGGGTAACGTAAATCCGGTTGGACCACGAGGAGTGTATGATGAAGCAAAGCGTTTCCAGGAAGCGATGACGATGGCCTACCATACTTTTCATGGTGTGGAAACCAGGATCGTCAGGATCTTCAATACCTACGGACCGAGAATGCGCCTTAATGACGGCCGTGTGCTGCCTGCTTTCATCGGACAGGCTTTACGCGGTGAAGACCTTACCGTATTTGGTGATGGTTCGCAGACACGTTCTTTCTGTTATGTGGATGACCTCGTTGAAGGGATCTACAGACTCTTGCTGAGCGACTATGCGCAGCCGGTGAACATCGGAAACCCCGACGAGATTACCATCAAACAGTTTGGCGAGGAAATCATCAAGCTCACAGGTACCAGTCAGAAGCTGGTCTTGAGAGACCTGCCTGTTGATGACCCTAAACAAAGGCGCCCGGACATCACCAAAGCGAAAGCCCTTCTTGGCTGGGAGCCTAAAGTGAGCAGGGCAGAAGGATTGAAAATCACTTACGAGTATTTTAAATCTTTGCCAGCAGAAGCCCTGGTAAACAAAGAACATAAGGACTTTACTACATATAACCGCTAAGACGAATGAATAAGATACTAGTTACCGGAGGTACAGGATTTATTGGCTCACACACTGTTGTAGAGCTGCACAATGCAGGATATGAAGTTGTCATCGTCGACAATTTCGCCAATTCCAACCCTAAGATTCTTGATCAGATTGAATCCATCATTGGCATTAAGCCTGAATTTGTGGAGCTCGATTTGTGTGATGAGGCAAAAGTCGCTGAGTTTGCTGCTAAGCATACTGACATCGCTGGTGTTATTCATTTTGCGGCTTATAAGGCGGTAGGCGAATCTGTACAACAACCGCTAAAGTATTACCGAAACAATTTTTATTCGCTGATCAATGTAATCAACGCATTTAATAGCAATCTAAACCTGGTATTTTCTTCTTCGTGTACGGTATATGGGCAACCTGATGTACTGCCGGTAACAGAGGCTGCGCCAGTAAAAAAAGCAGAATCACCTTATGGCAATACCAAACAGATTGCGGAAGAAATTCTTCAGGAAACCTGTGCGGTAAGCCCGGATCTGAAAGTAATCTCCCTGCGCTACTTTAACCCGGTTGGGGCGCACGAAACGGCGCTGATCGGAGAACTGCCGATTGGCGTTCCGCAAAACCTGATTCCTTTCATTACCCAGTCTGCCATTGGCAAACGCGGCCCTATTACGGTGTATGGTAACGACTACGACACCAAAGATGGTAGTGCCGTCAGGGATTATATCCATGTGGTGGACCTGGCTAAGGCACATGTGGCCGCGATACAGAGACTGGAACAACAGAAAGCTGAAAGTAATTATGAGGTGTTTAACCTTGGTACCGGCAGGGGCACCACGGTGCTGGAGGTAATTGGTGCTTTTGAGCAGGCTACAGGTGAGCAGCTGAATTATACCATCGGTGCGAGAAGAGAGGGGGATGTGGAGAAGGTTTGGGGAGATGTCACCAAATCGGCTACCGCATTGGGCTGGACCGCAGAGCTGGGGATCAATGAGATGATGTCTTCTGCCTGGAACTGGGAGAAATATTTGAAGGACAACCCTTTCTAAATGCTGTTAAGCGAACATAAAGACCTTAAGCTGGAGATCAAATCCCTTCCTGAAAAGGAAAAGGATAAACTCCTGCTCCGGCTGATCGCAAAAGATAAAGTGCTGACTGAGCATCTTCATTTTAAATTGATGGAAAATGAAGCTGACCTGGAAGAAAGACAAGCACGTCTAATGATGCAGATTGATGAGGGGATTAAAGAACTCAGCTTCATCAAAAAGCCCAACTCCAAGGATGCACTTTTGAAAATGCGCAAACTTAGTGGTAGCATCAATCATCACCTTAAGGTGACCAAAGATGTAAACTCTGAGCTGGAATTGAGGATCCATCTGCTTCGAAACATGCCCATAGACTTCAATGAAAGTGTGTTTTCTGCACTTCATAAGTATAATGAGAAACTGATGGTCTATTTTGCCAAATCCTCTGCTACGGCCTTTGCCAAGTATCAAAAACTGCATGAAGACCTGCAGTTTGACCTCAAACCATTGATGGCTGAGCTGCTTGAGAAAGTCCATCACCATAAAACAGGAGCGATGGCGAAGGAACTTAAATTACCGGAGTCTTTATAATCCACATTGTTCAATAAAGAAGCGGTTGATCTGTTATCGCATGGTCAACCATTAAACATAAAAAAACGCTAATGAAAAAAATACTTATCACGGGAGGCGCCGGGTTCATAGGGTCGCATGTCGTACGCAGGTTTGTTAACGAATATCCGGACTATCAAATTGTGAATCTTGATAAACTGACCTACGCCGGGAACCTCGCGAACTTAACAGATATCGAAGACCGGCCAAATTATAGATTTGTAAAGGCCGATATTACCGATGCTCCGCGAATAAATGAGTTGTTTTTACAGGAGAATTTCGATGCAGTGATACACCTTGCTGCGGAATCACACGTGGACAGGTCAATTACAGACCCTTCGGCTTTTGTCATGACCAATGTCATCGGTTCTGTCAACCTCCTGAATGCTGCACGTGAGTACTGGAAAGGAAGCTACGCTGGTAAAAGATTTTATCATGTGTCTACTGATGAGGTGTATGGTGCATTGAGTGAGGAGGGAATGTTTACGGAACAGACCGCTTACGATCCTCATAGTCCTTATTCTGCTTCAAAAGCAAGCTCGGATCACTTTGTAAGGGCTTATCATGATACTTATGGACTGGATGTGGTCATCTCTAATTGCTCGAACAATTATGGGTCGCATCACTTTCCTGAGAAACTGATTCCTCTCGCAATCAACAATATCAAAAATGGACAGCCTGTGCCCGTATACGGCAAAGGTGAAAATGTGCGCGACTGGTTATGGGTGGAGGATCATGCACGTGCCATTGATGTCATTTTCCATCAGGCGAAAACGGGTGAAACCTACAACATTGGCGGACATAATGAATGGAAAAACATTGACCTGATTCATTTGCTGTGCAGGATCATGGACAAGAAACTGGGCCGGGCTGAAGGTGAATCGGCAAAGCTGATTACTTTTGTCACAGACCGAGCTGGTCACGACCTCAGGTATGCGATCGATTCTACCAAATTGCAGCAGGTATTAAACTGGGTGCCTAGTCTTCAGTTTGAAGAAGGACTGGAGAAAACGGTCGATTGGTATCTTGAAAATGAAGAATGGCTCGCCAATGTAACCTCGGGCAATTATCAGGCCTATTACGAGAATCAGTATAAGAGCAGGTAGCTCATAATATACAAACAAAACAGGCCCGGATTTCTATAGATTCCGGGCTGTTTTGTTTGTATAATGCCTGTTTGTTATTCGTATCGAAGTGCTTCCACGGGGTCTAATTTTGATGCTTTTTTCGCAGGGTAATAACCCGACAATATACCAACCAGTACACAAAGGCCAAAACCTCCGAAGATCCATAGCCATGGAATAATAAAGGATCCACCCATTGCCAGTGAGATCAGGTTCCCCAGGGATATCCCCAGAAAAATACCAAATGCGCCTCCCATCAAACAAATCATGACGGCTTCTATCAAAAACTGCTTCCTGATGACCGCGGGGTTGGCGCCTATTGCTTTACGGATACCGATTTCGCGGGTGCGCTCTGTTACTGAGACCAGCATGATGTTCATCAATCCGATGGAGGCACCGATGAGTGTAATGGCACCAATGGCAATGCCTCCCCAGACGATGTATTTCAGGTTCTCAAAGAGCGTCTGTGCAATTGCATCACTTTTCGAGATCTCAAAATTATTGGGCTCAGTTACTTTAATCTTTCTGATATTCCGGAATTCTGCGGTTGCCTCTCCAATCAGGGCCTCCTGGATGTCGTTTGAGGGTACAATAACGGTGATGGTATAGGAGGGATTGCCGTTTGAATTGATCAGCTTAGCCTTGAGCAGGGGGATATATACAGCCCTGTCGCCACTGAAGCCCATACTTTGACCTTTCGAGGACAATACCCCGATCACTTTAAAACGACTGTTTCCGGCGTTTACAATCTTGTCTATGGGATCTTCCTTTTTGAACAGTTTGTCTTTTACCTCGCTACCGATGATACATACATTGTTGCCATTCAGCGTTTCCGCCTGACTGAAGTTACGCCCCATTGAAAGCTCCAGTCCCTGAGCATTCAGGCCATTTTCGTCTACCCCCTGCAAGGTAATGTTTGGATTGGTCTTTTCTGTACCGTATTTGACTGTTGCACCGCCACTGGTGAAAACACTGATGGCCACTGTCGCCGGAGTTTTCAGGCGCTCTTTAAAGGCAATGGCATCTTCATATCGAATTGACTTAAAAGGTTTGGGCCGTTGACCCCCGCCGCCGATCCTGATTCCTGTACCACGGTTGCGAATGGTAAATGAGTTGGCACCCATACTGGAGAACGCCTCGGTCATACTTTTCTTCACTGCATCAAGGGTGGTCAGGATGCCAACCAGTGCAGATAGACCTATTGCAATAATCAGGGCCGTTAGCATGGTGCGCAGACGGTTGCTTTTAATGGATTGTATGGCAATTCTGACGTTCTCGGTATAGGTCATGCGCTGGCTTGCTTGAATTTTTTAAGGGACATAAACGATGAATCGATAAAAATAAAAAGTCCCGTTGTTAAGACAACGGGACCAGTTATAATGTTACAAAAGTTAACGCTAATTATACGGAAAAACTCGTGCCACAGCCACAGGTGCTGCTCGCATTTGGGTTGCTGAAAGTGAAACCCCTGGAATTTAAACCATCTTGCCAGTCTACCTGCATGCCCAACAGATACATCTGATGTGCTTTATGCATAAATACCCTGATGCCATCAATCTGGAACTCCTGATCTCCGTCTTTCTTCTGATCAAAGCCAAGTACATAGCTCATGCCAGAGCATCCACCACCGTCAACACCTACACGTAAGCCAAAGTCTTCAGCAATTTCCTGTTGGTCTCTTAATTTAAAAAGTTCTTTGACAGCGGTTTCTGTAAACGTTACCGGTGCAAATGCTGTATCCACTGTATTACTCATGATATTAAAAATTAGGAAGAACAAATATAAATAAAAATGTCCACATAAGTTTTTTGAAGAATATCATATCCTCGTAAAGAAGTTGTCCATAAGTCCGTCCCGTTATAAATAAAATGTACATTTTTGCGGGGTGCTTTTATACCTGAGTAAAGCATAAATGCAATTAAAGTAAACATCAATGAATACAGATCTTATAACAGCGGGCGCATCCATCGCCATTGGAGGGGCGGTAACCGTAACACTGGGTTATTACCTTGTCAGGAATGATATACAGGCCTTCCTGAAGCTGAAAACCCCATTGCGCCAGAAAGATGATGGATCAGATCATCTGTTGTCCTTGCGGCTTCAGGCGCATGAGCGCCTCATCATTTTCATTGAAAGGATCAATCCTTCAAACTTGCTGCTGCGCCTGCACCATCAGGGGATTGCAGTGAAAGACCTCCAGGTATTGATCTTAAATGAAATTAAAGCAGAATATCAGCATAATGTGACCCAACAACTGTACGTCAGTGCCGAGGTCTGGAATGTCGTTCGTCAGCTAAAAGACGATACCCTGGCAATGGTCAATAATGCTGTTGAAGGACTGCCACCACAAGCGACAGGAGTGGACCTCAGCAGAAAGGTGCTCCAGAAGATGTCAGTCATCGAAGAGAACCCCTATGACCTCACGCTGGATCTTATAAAAAAAGACATTCACAGGTTGTTCTGATCTTAGAGCAGTATGGGAATTCGGTATGATTACCTGCAGGTGCATTGTTATCCTTAAAGCGACGTTTAAAAGCGCTGTATAGTGTTTTTTGGTTAGAATCGAGTTGTTTTTATGTGGATAACTGGTGTTAATAAATAGTTATCCACATAAAAAATTTAGGTTAACTAGGGTATCAAGTTGCTGTTTAAGTACTTACCAAATAAATGAAAATTAAGTTTTATTTGTTGATAATTTTTTGAATATTCGATCTCTCGTCGAGGCGTATTTTATATGCCCATAGCGCTGCTGAAACCAACAAATTATACTATGACAATGGAAAAAACTTGTATTGAAGTATGGAAGAACTGTCTCCAAATCATTAAGGATAATATCCCGGGCCAAAGTTTCAAAACCTGGTTCGAGCCCATATCTGCCCTTAAGCTGGAAGGCAATGTTTTGACCATACAGGTGCCAAGTTTATTTTTCTATGAATGGCTTGAAGAACATTATGTTGGATTACTGAGAAAAACCGTAAAAAAGCAGCTTGGAGAAGACGGGCGGCTGGAGTACAACATTGTTGTCGACAAGTCGTCGGGCAGTGGCTCGCCTTATACTACAAATATTCCGAGCAACGGAAACGGTGCGGAATCCAAGTTTCAGTCTATGCCGATTCCGGTTTCTATCAATAAGGACATCAAAAACCCCTTCATTATTCCGGGGCTAAAGAAGCTTCAGGTGGATCCTCAGCTGAATTCAAACTACACTTTTGAGAATTATATCGAAGGTGATTGTAATCGCCTGGCACGCTCCGCAGGTTACGCCGTTGCGGCTAAACCGGGAGGTACCTCTTTCAATCCACTGATGATCTACGGTGGGGTAGGTTTGGGGAAAACACACCTTGCACAAGCTATAGGGAACGAAATCAAAAGAAATATGCCGGACAAGCTGGTGATCTATGTTTCCTGTGAGAAGTTCTGCCAGCAGTTTGTCGATTCACTGAAAAATAATACGATTAATGATTTTGTGAATTTCTACCAGGCGATGGACGTCATCATCATGGATGATGTACACAATTTCTCCGGGAAAGAGAAAACGCAGGACATCTTCTTTCACATTTTCAATCACCTGCACCAGTCGGGCAAACAGATCATCCTGTCGTCTGATAAATCGCCGAAAGACCTCGTTGGTCTGGAGGAACGCCTGTTGAGCCGTTTCAAATGGGGCTTGTCTGCTGATCTTCAGGTTCCAGATCTGGAAACACGGATTGCGATCCTGAAAAAGAAGATGTATGCCGATGGTATTGAGCTTCCCGCAGAGGTTGTGGAGTATGTAGCTCATAACATTGACAACAACGTGCGGGAGCTGGAAGGAGCCATGGTTTCCCTGCTGGCACAGTCGACATTGAATAAAAAGGACATTGACCTTGACCTTGCCAAGCAGATGCTCAAAAACTTCATCAAGAATACCTCTAAAGAGATTTCTATGGAGTATATACAGAAGCTGGTATGTGAATACTTTGAAGTTCCTGTAGATATGGTGAAATCAGCGACACGGAAGCGGGAAATTGTACAGGCACGTCAGATCTCTATGTATTTGTCAAAAAGCCATACCAAATCTTCACTTAAAACCATCGGAGCTTTCTTTGGCGGCAGGGATCATTCTACGGTTATTTATGCCTGCCAGACCGTGGAAGACCTGATTGATACCGACAAGAAGTTTAAAGGATATGTACACGATATCCAGAAGAAATTGAAGATGAACTAACTGAACATCCTCTACGCAAAATCCCCGGAATAACAGCAACTGTTGTTCCGGGGATTTTTGCTTTAATGTCTTCCGGTATCCGGTTTTAGGACATTACGCCCAGTTTCATCATTCCATAAAAAAGTGCAGAGCTGTGTATCGACTGCGCGATTTTATTGTCTATCAATAGCTGTTTTGCTTCCTCCAGGGTATACAGCTCCACATTGAGTATTTCATGCTCGTCCAAATCTTGCTCCTGTGTTTTGACGCCACCTTTCAGGAGGTAAGTGTAGGTTACATTGTTTGCCGTTGCCGGATTCGGATATAAGGTAGAGATCAGTTCTGCTTCCTGAAAAGAATAACCAGTCTCTTCGAGCAGTTCTCTTCTGATGGCATTTTCGGGTGATTCATCTCCGTCGATAACACCGCCGGGCACCTCCAGGGAGATGATGTCGCCTGCGTGACGGTATTGTCTCACCATGATGATCTTATTGTCGTCAGTAAGGGCTATGCCACTTACCCAGTTGGGGTATTCCAGTACGTAGTAGTCGTCTTTAATGGTGCCATTTTGAAGATCACAGGTATCTACCCGTAACGTTGCCCATTTTTCTTTGACCAGATACCTGCTGGATATTTTTTTCCATTTTAAGATGTCCATGTTAAGCATTTAAATAGTTACTGATCACTTTCTGCCGGTCCAGATTGACCATGTTGATGACGTGGTGTGTGACTTCCAGCACATGATAAATAGATAGTAGTCTGTCCGCCAGCATGTGGTTTGCTGCTGAAGGTGTGTGTTGGTCAAATTGAAAGAATAAAAATTGACTCAGCATGTCCAGTTTTTCTGCAGGGAAGTCTTTTTGCAGCAACAGCTGCTCAAACTCATCCTTTGTTCCGGTATTGACCGCTGCTGTAGAGAGGCCAAATTCGTTTTCCAGGGCGGATGACATCAGTTCATCCGACTCGGCCAGCTTTCCTTCCAGTTTTAAGCCCATGATACGGGCAAGGACCTGTGCAAGCTTTTGTATTTCTGCGGTAATTAAATCTCTTCTGTACATGATCGTATTTTACCAGCTTCCACTACTACCACCACCGCCAAAGCTGCCGCCGCCAAATCCTCCAAAACTGCCTCCGCCGCCTCCACTGCTGCTGCCACCTCCCCAGCTGCTACCGCCGGAACTTCTTCCTCCCCCAAGCAGCATGCTCCAGAAAAGTGCATCCGCAACACCGCGACTGCCAATGACCTGTCCGCCACCACCTCTGCCACCTCTCTTCAGGAGAACGATCACGATGACAATGATGATGATCAGAATGACCACCCCAGAGCCACCAGCTCCAGTTTTTGAAGGCTTAGGGTTGTCATTTTTATATTCTCCTTTAGTATAACTGATAATCGCATCGGTACCCGCTTCCAATCCTCCGTAATAATCTCCCGTTTTAAAGTGTGGTTTGATGTCATTGTCGATGATCCTTCTGGCATACATATCCGGAAGTGCGCCCTCTACGCCATATCCGGTTTGTATGGATACCTTGCGGTCGCCAAGTGCAACTAAAATGATGATCCCGTTATTTTTCTCTTTATTCCCAACTCCCCATTTTCTACCCAGCTCCATCGCATATTCACTGATGTCATATTCGCCAACAGATTTGATCACTGCGATGGCAATCTGAGTGGAGCTGGAGTCATCAAAGGCAACCAGCTTACGTTCCAGCTGGTCAACCTGACTGGAGCTCAGGGTGCCGGTATAATCGTTGACAAGTTTATTGGGCTTCGCCGGAAAATCCTGGGCAAAGCTAAGGGTATAAGTTAATGTCAGTAGAAAGGCAATGATGTATTTTCTCATGGTTTCAGTTGTTCTTGATGCTGATCCATGTAGATGATGTCATTTGGAAGCTCATTGACGTCTCCGCCTTCATAGGGAAAGAAGTTGGCCATTTTTTCACCGGCAAGGACAATCCCGGCGATGATGCCCTGGGCAATATTGCCGCCCGCAAAATGTGCTTTCATCGCAATTTGTGTCATTTCCCAAAAATCAGGGGGGACAACCTTATTGATGCCCTTATCACCAATGATGGCAAATTTATGGTCCGCATGTGCAAGATAAATGAGTACGCCATTGTGTCTGGAAGTTTTGTCCATCCCAAGTTTGGAGAAGTATGCGGTAGCTTTCTCAAAAGCATCACCGCTGCAGTGTTTGTCTACTGCAATCCGAATCTCTCCGGAGGTTGTCTTTTCAGCTTCTGCAATTGCGTTTGCAATTAATTCTTGTTCTAGTTCAGTGAATATTCCCATAGCAGGATTTATGAATTTATAAGGGTAAAACCTGTTTAATAAAACACATTTTACCCCTAAATGTTGTGATCGGAAAGTTTAGAATTCTACTTTAGGCGCTTTTTCGGCACCTGCTTCAGCTTTGAAGCCTGCTTTTTGACTAAAGCCAAACAATCCTGCTGTGATGTTGTTCGGGAATGACCTTACTTTGACGTTATAAGTCTGCACAGACTCATTGAAATCTTTACGCGCAACACCAATCCTGTTTTCAGTTCCGGCAAGCTCCGCAGATACATCTCTGAATTGTTCTGTTGCTTTTAACTCCGGATAGTTTTCAGTAACCATTAATAAACGGCCCAGGGCCTGACTGATCTGGCCTTGTGCTACCTGGTATTTTTCAATATTCTCAGGAGTCAGCTTATCCGGGTCAATGGTCACCTGAGTGGCTTTAGCCCTCGCCTCAGTCACCTGAGTCAATGTAGATTGCTCAAACTTAGCGGCGCCTTTAACTGTATTGACCAGATTCGGTATCAGATCTGCACGACGCTGATACTGGGTTTCCACCTGGTTCCATTTTGCCTTTACATCCTCATCTAACTTTACAAGGTTGTTATAACCACAACTGCTTAGGGCGGTAAATAAAACCAAAACGCCAACGATTACCAAGACTGTTTTTTTCATAATCTTTCTTTTAATGGAAACGCAGAAGATCCGTTTTTGATTGCTGCATTCCAGATTTTTGTTTTTCTAATGTTAAGATAATAATAATCATTCAATTTCCGTACCCAGGTCTGCAAAGCAATTAAAAACTGACAGCTTTGACGAAAAACCTGCACTCAGGTCTTGCTTGTGGTGCCTTAAATGTGGCATGTTGTCAGGTAAAGGATTATCATCAGGATTTATTTATCTTTGCAACCATTCGGGATAAAAACCCGGCAGAGTATGCAAAAGGAAATTGAGATTACCCTCGCTCCGGAAGAAAACGGAGAAGAACAGGCGTTGAAGAACGTACTGTCTAAAGCTTTAAAAGTAGAAATTTCGAGAATAAAAGATTATAAAATACTGAAGAGGTCTATCGATGCCCGCTCCAGAAAAGTGATATACAGGCTGCAAGTTCGTGCTTTTATTGATGAGACTCCGGTTGTCGATGCTTTTGTCATGAAGTATGGGAATGTGAGTAATAGCAAACACGTGCTGATTGTTGGTGCCGGCCCGGCAGGTTTGTTTGCTGCATTGCAGTGCATTGAAAACGGATTGAAACCAATTGTCCTGGAAAGAGGTAAGGATGTGAAGCAGCGACGCAGAGATCTTGCGGCGATCAACAAGGAAGGGCTGGTCAACACCGAGTCCAATTACTGTTATGGAGAAGGGGGCGCAGGTACTTATTCTGATGGCAAGTTATATACACGTTCCAATAAACGTGGTGACATCCATAAAGTACTACAGTTGTTTGTACAGCATGGTGCTACGGATGATATTCTGGTAGATGCACGGCCTCATATCGGGACAAATAAACTTCCGCACATCATCACTGCCATCAGGGAAACCATTTTAAATGCGGGTGGGGAAGTCCGCTTTGATCAGAAGGTGACTGATCTTATTGTAGAATTTGATCGTGTAAGAGGAGTGGTGGTGAATGGTGAAGAACGGTTGCTGGCGGATGCAGTCATCCTGGCCACTGGCCATTCTGCAAGGGACATCTATGAACTTTTACATCGTAAGCATATTTTGGTAGAAGCCAAGCCCTTTGCGCTGGGTGTCCGCATCGAACATCCTCAGTCGATTATCGATGCAGCACAGTATCATTGTGACATACGCAGTGAGTTTCTGCCGCCGGCATACTATAGCCTGGTGGAGCAGGTTGCCGATAGAGGTGTTTTCTCTTTCTGCATGTGTCCAGGAGGTATAATTGCTCCATGTGCAACTCATGAGCAAGAAATTGTGGTCAATGGCTGGTCCCCCTCAAAAAGAAATAATCCTTATGCCAATTCCGGTACTGTGGTGCAGGTAACACTGGATGATGTAGCTGGTGAAGATCCTTTGAGGATGATGCATTTTCAGGCTGCCATTGAAAGAACGGCTTTCAATCTGGGTGGAGGAAGCCTTGTTGCCCCCGGGCAGCGAATGGTTGACTTTGTTGAGGGCAGGGTATCGGCCGACCTGCCAAAGAACTCTTATCTGCCAGGTACAAAAAGTGTGATGTTGAAGGATACTTTACCTGATTTTGTTCATGATAGTTTAAAACGTGCACTTCCACAGTTTGGTAAGAAACTTCGGGGTTACTATACGAACGAGGCCATATTGGTAGGGGTTGAAAGCAGGAGTTCCTCTCCGGTGCGCATTCCCAGGGACAAAGAAACTTTCCAGCATCCGCAGGTGGCAGGATTGTATCCTTGTGCAGAAGGTGCGGGATATGCCGGCGGGATCGTATCCGCTGCGATTGATGGGGTCAACTGCGCCAATGCGGTGTTGAGGTTCTCTTAGCGAAAAAACAGATTTTTATATCGGTTGTTGTATTGATGAGATTGCCTGCGGGACGGTTCCTGATCATCTTGTTGTTTTGTGCGATCTAAAGTTATGCAAATGAAGTCTGGCCTTATTTGCAGTTGTTGACTAAAAATATATCTGATGAAAAATACTTTAATTATCGGTGCTACTCCTAATCCTACGAGGTATGCCTATCGTGCAGCCCAAATGCTGAAGGCGAAAGGACATCCAATTGTGAATATTGGTATCAAAAGCGGCGAAGTTGCAGGTGTTGCGATAGAGCGTCCTGCTGAAATCCATGAAGATGTTCATACCATTACTTTATATATTGGTCCTGCCGTACAGCCTGAGTATTACGACTATATCATTAAGACGGACCCTAAGAGGGTGATTTTCAATCCTGGAACTGAAAATGAAGAGCTTGAAGATTTGTTGAAGAGCCATGGAATCGAGCCTGTGGAGGCTTGTACGTTGGTCATGCTGGCTACAGGGCAGTATTAGATTGGTCTGTTGACTTCTTTCTTTTGCGATTGATATTTCATGTTTTCCAAGCATTTCTGACGATGTTTTTTTATCTTTATGACATCCAGTTGGTATTAGACTGTAATCTTTTTTTCGGACGACACATCTTGTCGTGGTGATACCTCGATTATTACTTCCTGCCCGGGAGTACGGGGTATTGTGGTTTGAATCCAATGTGAATTTGCTAACTGTGGATATGGTCTGAGGTCTGTTCGTGCACTGTTCGGGGATGGTTCTGTCTTTGTTCTGGAAGCAGGATGAATAATGACAGATCATAGAGAGAGAAAAAAGAGACCAAAGAGAGGTGCATCGTGCTTTTTGTCTCTGTTTAGTCTCTGTTTAGTGTCTCTTTAGTGCGTGTGCTTCCAGAACAAGGTACGGGCGAGGACCGAGTAAGGACGCGATAAACTAACCGTTGATGGTGATGTTGTATACTATATGTATATATGATACATTATGGATCCTACAATCCGATGCTATTTGTATTCCAGTAAGAAGGAGCCTAGGAGGAGGCTTTTAAGATTGTAATAGGGTGGTTTTGATGATTGGTTACCTATTCTTAAGGGCTTTTAAATTCATTTAAAAGATAGATTGAGCTGTTTTCCGGATTTGGGCTAGGGGATTTTGGGTTCGAAGTAAGGTTTCCTGATGCTTGAAAATGTGTTTTAAGCTTGTGAGGCCGATGTGCTAAGCCTAGGTTCCTCCGGTGTGTTTAACATAATTCGGTAATCCTAACGACGCTGATGATTTTTTTTTTGATTGTAAACCATGCAGTTAGCGCCCCGATACAAATAAAGGGCTAGAAATGTTTTGGTCTACTGATATTTTTCCTACTTTTGCATCCCGCTTCGGAGGAAGTGAAACGGTGAGAAGGATAAGAGAAGAAGAGTTTGAAATATTGCAGTAGGAATTGGCCAGGCAGGTTTTTTAGTTTTAGAAGGTTAAAACAGAGAAAATAAAAAAGATCAAAAAAAAGCTTGACAATAACAAAAAGATTTCTACCTTTGCAATCCCAAACAACGGGGAGCTAAACGAACGGAGTTCGCAAGCGAATAAACAAGATTGAAACAATAGGCTTAACCGCAACAGAACTGGACGAGAAAGACCAGGTAAACACAGGGGCAGCAGATTGCAACATATAAAGAAGACCCGTGAGGCGATTCGAGAAGTTCATTAAAGAGATGTCATTTATAGCGTAGCGAGGTAGATTAGTACGGAATCAAAGTACATGATACTGAAGCTATTTTTTTAAGTTTGATTCTAACAGACAATATAACAATTAGAATAAAGACTATTATTAACAAGTTAAGAATGGTCAGCGTTCAAACAACACATTTTACAATGGAGAGTTTGATCCTGGCTCAGGATGAACGCTAGCGGCAGGCCTAATACATGCAAGTCGAACGATACTTTCCAGCTTGCTGGAAAGGAAAGTGGCGCACGGGTGCGTAACGCGTATGCAACCTACCTTAATCAGGGGGATAGCCCGAAGAAATTCGGATTAACACCGCATAAAATCACAGTATAGCATTATACAATGATCAAATATTTATAGGATTAAGATGGGCATGCGTGTCATTAGTTAGTTGGCGGGGTAACGGCCCACCAAGACAGCGATGACTAGGGGATCTGAGAGGATGACCCCCCACACTGGTACTGAGACACGGACCAGACTCCTACGGGAGGCAGCAGTAAGGAATATTGGTCAATGGAGGCAACTCTGAACCAGCCATGCCGCGTGCAGGAAGACGGCCCTCTGGGTTGTAAACTGCTTTTATTCGGGAATAAACCTCTTTACGTGTAGAGAGCTGAATGTACCGAAGGAATAAGGATCGGCTAACTCCGTGCCAGCAGCCGCGGTAATACGGAGGATCCAAGCGTTATCCGGATTTATTGGGTTTAAAGGGTGCGTAGGCGGCTTATTAAGTCAGGGGTGAAAGACGGTGGCTCAACCATCGCAGTGCCCTTGATACTGATGAGCTTGAATACATTAGAGGTAGGCGGAATGTGACAAGTAGCGGTGAAATGCATAGATATGTCACAGAACACCGATTGCGAAGGCAGCTTACTATGATGAGATTGACGCTGAGGCACGAAAGCGTGGGGATCAAACAGGATTAGATACCCTGGTAGTCCACGCCCTAAACGATGAATACTCGCTGTTAGCGATATACAGTTAGCGGCTAAGCGAAAGCGTTAAGTATTCCACCTGGGGAGTACGCCCGCAAGGGTGAAACTCAAAGGAATTGACGGGGGCCCGCACAAGCGGAGGAGCATGTGGTTTAATTCGATGATACGCGAGGAACCTTACCCGGGCTTGAAAGTTAGTGAATCATTTAGAGATAGATGAGTGAGCAATCACACGAAACTAGGTGCTGCATGGCTGTCGTCAGCTCGTGCCGTGAGGTGTTGGGTTAAGTCCCGCAACGAGCGCAACCCCTATGTTTAGTTGCCAGCACGTTAAGGTGGGGACTCTAAACAGACTGCCTGTGCAAACAGAGAGGAAGGAGGGGACGACGTCAAGTCATCATGGCCCTTACGTCCGGGGCTACACACGTGCTACAATGGATGGTACAGAGGGCAGCAAGCTGGCAACAGCAAGCAAATCTCAAAAAGCCATTCACAGTTCGGATAGAGGTCTGCAACTCGACCTCTTGAAGTTGGATTCGCTAGTAATCGCGTATCAGCAATGACGCGGTGAATACGTTCCCGGGCCTTGTACACACCGCCCGTCAAGCCATGGAAGTTGGGGGTACCTAAAGTATGTAACCGCAAGGAGCGTCCTAGGGTAAAACCGATAACTGGGGCTAAGTCGTAACAAGGTAGCCGTACCGGAAGGTGCGGCTGGAATACCTCCTTTCTGGAGTAGGTCAGACTACTCGCTGCGCAAATGATATAAATGACAAAAGATCTCAAAAAGAAACACCCATAGGATGAAACATCGTTTAGTGTTCTCATACTGAAGTAAAGACACCTAGTCCCGTAGCTCAGTTTGGTTAGAGCACTACACTGATAATGTAGGGGTCAGCAGTTCAAATCTGCTCGGGACTACAGATATATTCTAAGGGGGATTAGCTCAGCTGGCTAGAGCGCCTGCCTTGCACGCAGGAGGTCAACGGTTCGACTCCGTTATTCTCCACCATCACCGGTACTTAAGATAGAAGGTACAGAAATAGGGTTCAGTAATGAACTCCGGGATAGAAAAGTTCTTTGACATATTGGAAGAAGTTAAAAAAGAAGAGCAAACAACAATAGAGACGTTGTTAGCTTTGAGGAATGAAATGAGTAAGCAATTACAAATAGAAATCTGAAAGAGATAACAACCATCAAAAAAAGCATTTCCATAGGCGCAAAAGGCTATGGAGAGAAGAAAGTAAATAAGAGCACACAGGGGATGCCTTGGCTCTCAGAGGCGATGAAGGACGTGATAAGCTGCGATAAGCACTGGGGATTAGCAAATATGAATTGATCCGGTGATTTCCGAATGGGGAAACCTGGCTAGTTGAAGACTAGTCGTATAATACGCAAACCTGCCGAACTGAAACATCTAAGTAAGCAGAGGAAGAGAAAATAATAATGATTTCCTAAGTAGTGGCGAGCGAACGGGAAAGAGCCCAAACCATATTTGTTACGGCAAATGTGGGGTTGTAGGACTACGATATGATTATAATGCAATGAAGTGGAACAGGATGGGAAGCCTGGCAACATAGAGTGAGAGCCTCGTACACGTAAGTACCATTAGTCTAGTAGTATCCTGAGTACCGCGAGGTCGGAGACGCCTTGTGGGAATCTGCCGGCACCATCCGGTAAGGCTAAATACTCCTGAGAGACCGATAGTGAACCAGTACCGTGAGGGAAAGGTGAAAAGAACCCCGAACAGGGGAGTGAAATAGAACCTGAAACTGTGTGCTTACAAGCGGTCGGAGCGTCCAGGTGGCGTGACGGCGTGCCTTTTGCATAATGAGCCTACGAGTTACTCTTCTCTGGCAAGGTTAAGTGTTTAAGACACGGATCCGAAGCGAAAGCGAGTCTGAATAGGGCGTATAGTCAGGGGAGGTAGACGCGAAACCTTGTGATCTACCCATGGACAGGTTGAAGGTGCGGTAACACGTACTGGAGGACCGAACCGATAAACGTTGAAAAGTTTCCGGATGATCTGTGGGTAGGGGTGAAAGGCTAATCAAACTGGGAAATAGCTCGTACTCCCCGAAATGTTTTTAGGAACAGCGTGGATATAAAGTTATATAGAGGTAGAGCTACTGATTGGGTGCGGGGGAGTCAAATCCTACCAAATCCAGACAAACTCCGAATGCTATATAATATGATCTGCAGTGAGGCCCGGGGTGCTAAGGTCACGGGCCGAGAGGGAAAGAACCCAGACCATCAGCTAAGGTCCCCAAGTTATAGTTAAGTTGAACTAACGAGGTCCGATTGCATAGACAGCTAGGATGTTGGCTTGGAAGCAGCCATTCATTTAAAGAGTGCGTAACAGCTCACTAGTCGAGCGATCGGGCATGGATAATAAACGGGCATTAAACTATACACCGAAGCTATGGGTAATATTAATATTACGGTAGGGGAGCATTCCAGCGGCAGCGAAGTTATGACGTAAGTTGTGGTGGAGCTTCTGGAAAAGCAAATGTAGGCATAAGTAACGATAAGGCGGGCGAGAAACCCGCCCACCGAAAGGATAAGGTTTCCTGATCAACGCTAATCGGATCAGGGTTAGTCGGGGCCTAAGGAGAACCCGAAAGGGATATTCGATGGACAACGGGTTAATATTCCCGTACTTTTTATAACTGCGATGTGGTGACGGAGTAGTGACACTACCGCGATCTGACGGAATAGATCGTTGAAGACAGTAGGTATTGGTCTGGTAGGCAAATCCGCCGGACTAGCTGAAAGTCGATAGTACCGCGAACCTTCGGGTAAGTGGATAGTGTAGGTAATCAGACTTCCAAGAAAACCCGCTAAGCTTCAGGTTATAAAAACCCGTACCGCAAACCGACACAGGTATCCGGGAAGAGAATTCTAAGGTGCTCGAGTGAATCATGGCTAAGGAACTCGGCAAAATGGCCCTGTAACTTCGGGAGAAGGGGCGCTGGTAGCAATATCAGCCGCAGTGAAAAGGCCCAGGCGACTGTTTAACAAAAACACATGGCTTTGCAAAATCGAAAGATGAAGTATAAGGCCTGACACCTGCCCGGTGCTGGAAGGTTAAGAGGGGATGTTAGTCGCAAGGCGAAGCATTGAATCGAAGCCCCAGTAAACGGCGGCCGTAACTATAACGGTCCTAAGGTAGCGAAATTCCTTGTCGGGTAAGTTCCGACCTGCACGAATGGTGTAACGATCTGGGCGCTGTCTCAGCCATGAGCTCGGTGAAATTGTGGTCCCGGTGAAGACGCCGGGTACCCGCAACGGGACGGAAAGACCCCATGCACCTTCACTACAATTTAACATTGACATTGGATACAGGATGTGTAGGATAGGTGGGAGACTATGAAGCGGCGTCGCCAGGCGTCGTGGAGTCAACGTTGAAATACCACCCTTTCTGTATTCGGTGTCTAACTTCGCCAAGCGAAGGACATTGTTTGATGGGTAGTTTGACTGGGGTGGTCGCCTCCAAAAAGGTAACGGAGGCTTTCAAAGGTAAGCTCAATACGCTTGGTAACCGTATGAGGAGTGCAATAGCATAAGCTTGCTTGACTGTGAGGCATACAAGCCGAGCAGGGTCGAAAGACGGATATAGTGATCCGGTGGTTCTGCATGGAAGGGCCATCGCTCAAAGGATAAAAGGTACGCTGGGGATAACAGGCTGATCTCCCCCAAGAGCTCATATCGACGGGGAGGTTTGGCACCTCGATGTCGGCTCGTCACATCCTGGGGCTGGAGAAGGTCCCAAGGGTTCGGCTGTTCGCCGATTAAAGTGGCACGCGAGCTGGGTTCAGAACGTCGCGAGACAGTTCGGTCCCTATCTGTTGTGGGCGTAGGAATTTTGAGTGGGGCTGACCTTAGTACGAGAGGACCGGGTTGGACTAGCCTCTAGTGAATCTGTTGTTCCGCCAGGGGCATTGCAGAGTAGCTACGCTGGGAATAGATAAGCGCTGAAAGCATCTAAGTGCGAAACTAGCCACGAGATGAGAATTCCATATAGGACCGTAGCAGACTACTACGTTGATAGGTTACAGATGTAAAGGTGGTGACATCAAAGTCGAGTAATACTAATCATCCGAAGCTTTCAAGAGCAGTAAACTGTTGTTTGTTCTTCCTAACTAACTTCTTTCAATAATATGTCATTGTTTGACAGCAAAAGGTAAGTCCATTCCGAAGCTGTATAAACATTAAAAATATTTAGGTGCCTATATCGGTGGTGTCCACCTCTTCCCATTCCGAACAGAGAAGTTAAGCCCACCAGAGCCGATGGTACTGCGGTAACACGTGGGAGAGTAGGTCGGTGCCAAATCTTAAAGAAAGCCTGTAGTCAAAACTGCAGGCTTTTCTTTTACTAATAAAGAACTTTAAAGAAATTGAAAATATTTAGGTGCCTATATCGGTGGTGTCTACCTCTTCCCATTCCGAACAGAGAAGTCAAGCCCACCAGAGCCGATGGTACTGCGGTAACACGTGGGAGAGTAGGTCGGTGCCAAATCTTAAAAGAAAGCCTGTAGTGATGAACTGCAGGCTTTTCTTGTATGGTGCTGTTTTGGATGATGAGGGTTGAGCCGGTTGATAACTGGTCTTACTGATGAGCTTTCGATAGCTTATCAAAGGCCTCGAAGTCACAATCAAGATAACCATTATCATCAAGAAATATAAGTTCAGTACGGTAGGCTTCTGCAATTACATTGAACATGCTTGTCAAAGAGCTGTAGGTGTAATCAGGCTCGCTTCCAAATGTATTTGTCCAGAATATTCTTCCGTAATCTGGTGTACGCTCATTCAGATCCACCCAATAACAATTGCCTGCCCCATCTTCCAAAAATGGAAAAAGTTGCTTACCAGGACTAAAGCCTCTGGTCCAATTGTGAAAAGATTGTTCAAACTCCATGCTTTCGTGGTAGTAACTAATGGCATCCTGCAAAGACAGGAAATTATGTATAGGTATCAGACCTGTAAGTCCCGACGGCGTGACCGTATCAATGTTGGTCCCGTCGGCAAATAAGTAAAGTTCTTTCAGTTCATTATTGAACGCTACGCCTATGGATTTTTCCGTATGTTCGATGTCCTGGAGCGTTGCAGGTTGTCTGATTATATCTGGGAAAGGGTATCGCAGTGCCTTTTGCTTAATTAGAATTGAATTGAAATTTTCTCTGATGGCGCTCATAGTTTATCTGATTTTATATTCGTATGTTACTGATACATCATCAAGATAACAATTGAATTCGGTTTAGTGGCGTTTCATGTTCATGAACTGGGTCAGTAGAAGAGATGCCATCAGCATTATTCCTGTAGACTGATGCAATAAGGCATATATCTTATGGTCGGGATGTATACTACTTACAAGCGTAATGATGCCAAGCATGCATTGCGAGGTAACCAGGAGTAGCGGCATCATTCTGATCATCGAAAGCCGTTTGTTAATCTTCCAGCTATAAGTTCTGAAATAAAGGATAATCACGAGTATCGTGATCAGATAAGCCAGGTTGCGGTGTATAAACTGAATACTCAGCAGGTCGCTGGTCATGCTCGTCAGGTTAACTGGCCGTGAACGGACGGCCTTCGGTATAAATGAGCCATTCATATCAGGCCAGGTAATTGCTGCGAGCGCCGCGTTGGTTCCTGCCATAAACGCACCATAGACCATTTGGATGCAGAGGAACCCCAGGACGATGATATTTAGCATAGGGTATTTCACCCTATGCCGCATGTGAATGTCTCTGAAGCTTAAGGAAAATGCGATCCAAAGCGTATAACAGAGCAATATCAATGCAGTGAAGAAATGGATGGATAGTCGGATGTGGTTTACCCGGATATCTGTATCATTTAGACCGCTCCTGACCATGATCCAGCCGATTACACCTTGTAACAATCCTAGGGACAAGAGTATGATCAGGGGAAAGACTAATGTCCTGCTGATCTGTTTGGTGATCAGGAAGTACGTCAGTGGAAGAACAAATATTACGCCGAGCAGGCGGGCCCAGTTTCTATGGAACCACTCCCAGAAGAAAATAGATTTGTAGTCCTCCAGGGTAAAATGGGAATTGACAAGATGAAACTGTGCAATTTGTTTGTAACGGTCGAAGCTTGCCTGCCATTCGCTTTCATTCAATGGCGGAATACTGCCGAGGAGCGGTTTCCATTCTGTAATGGAAAGGCCTGAACCTGTAAGTCTGGTAATACCACCCAGAAGTATTTGAATGATGATGCAAGCGGCACCAATGTACAGCCAATTGGCGATCCGGCGGTTATAGTTATCCTTCATAGATGACACCTGTACCTGGAGTTTCACTAAGCTCAATTTTTGCGAGTGCCGGAAAAACAGGTTTGATCTTCTGCCACAACCATACGCTAAGATTTTCACTGGTTGGATTTTCCAATCCCGGGATATCATTTAGCAGGCGATGATCCAGCAGGTCTACAAATGGCTGTATGCCGCGTTTGAGATCGCCAAAATCTGCAACCCAACCCGAGTGTGGATCTGGTGTACCTGAAAGATATACGGTGAGCTGATAGGTATGGCCATGCATTCTGCCGCATTTGTGGGAGGCAGGAACTAAGGGAAGGTAATGGGCGGAATCAAAGGAGAATTTCTTGTATATGATCATAATTTGTCAATAGTGAACAAATTTCTGCTTTAAGACGGTTGTTTTATATGATCGTCATCACAAAATGGAAATGTATCCTATTGAGAAGTTTGTTGCTTATAAAATTGGTAACGACGCGTGGTGATTCCTCAATAATTGTCGAAGCCCCATTTAAAAGTTTATTTTTTAATGTACTAAATAGTTAGCTCGTTATTCAGTTGCCAATTTATTCGTTTTTGCAATCGTGTGCTATTTTTGTAATTATTTTCTTAATAAATGCGTTTTTTTTGTGTGTAATTTTGGTTTTTTGTTCTGTTGTTTTGGATTTATGGAGAATTTATAGGTCAATATTGCATTGATGATGTAATTAAAATGAATTAATAGCTTCAATTAAGTTGTTTCATTGGTATAATTGTAATTTTTATTTATTTATTTTGATTATTTTAAATTTTTATTTTGTATAATTGTCATATATACGTTTATATGCAGGTTAAGTAGCTTCTTTTTAGTGTTTTAGTACTAAATATTACTGCTGATCTTTCATTTTTACGGTTTTGTAGGGGGTACGTGAGTTGGGTTGCCAGTTTATTATCTGTTTTCTAAATTTTTATTGTAAATGTCCTAACTAAAATATATTACCAACCTAAACCAACCAAACTATGCTAAATTTTACTTCTCACCATCTTTTTTCTTTCAACTTTTTATATGCCGGCGCGACCCAGCGCAGGCATATAAGTGACATTCATCCCATCTAACTTGTAAATTTTATTTTCTGATTTAGCTAAAACGATTTATTAAAATCGTGTAAATCCGTTTTGCCTATTGCAATCATCCGTTATCAACGGATAAGGGATCTCTATGTCCTAAGATTTGCAAAGTAATCTTCAGAAAACACATAAATACTAGTTTCAGTCAGTTAATAACTAATTATCTGTTATGCGCGTAATTGCAATTATTTCGTTCATGGGATTGGTGTGTCTAAACACTTTCTCTTTAAGTGCTCATGTCAGGGCCATCTCTTTATTTAAACCAGCCGCCGGTGGCAGCTCTCAGGTCCAGACAGACACTACTAAAATTAAATCTGCCGATACTGCGAAGCAAGATGCGGATACTACAAAAATTTTGAAAATCTATTCGGACAAGCCCTCCCCGTTTTCAGAATTAACTCTAAAAGGGGGAAGGATCAATCCTGAAAAATTACTCAGCTACCCAAGTCTGTCGCTGCAGCAATATATGAAAGGACAAGCTGCAGGCTTGTATGTTCAGGAACCCTCTGGAGAGCCAGGAACACTGCAGAATATGTTCATCCATGGAACAGCACAGCCTCTTTTTTCTGCGCGGGAGCAATTCCAGGTGCAGCCTCTTGTTGTTCTGGATGGTGTGCCACTGATTGGCGAGCATCCTTTCGCGTTTGACATCCAACAGTACAAGTTTAACCGGATCGGGCCGGCAACCAACCTGCTTGCCAACATTGATATGGAAAATATCGCCCGCGTAGAGGTACTGAGCAATATCGCGGCAATCGCGGCTTATGGCCCCAGAGCCATTAATGGAGTGATCGTGTTGACCTCAAAGTCGCCGGATGAAGCGAAGATCACCTTCAGCTCCTTCGTCAGCCTGGGCCAGAAACCGCAGGTAACGACTACCAATGGTAAATATGAAAATGCCTTCAGGAAGCAGTTTTACGACAGGTATACTGCTGCAGGTAGGTTTTCTGACGATGATACGTATCCACTCTACCTCAGTGATTCTTTAAGCAACGCTTATTATGGTGCCTCCAACTGGAACGACCTTTATTATAGGAATGCCCTTTCCTATAACGTAAATGCATCGATTTCCGGAGGGATGGAGCGTGCAAATTTCCGCTTCTCCATTGGCAATGTGCGCAACGCAGGTATTGCTGATCAGACGCTGGCAAACCGGTACAGCACCATGTTTAATATCAATATGAAACCACTGGAATGGATGACCTTTTCCGCGATGGTTAATGCCAACAGAATTGAGCGTGACCGCAACAAAAGCCAACGCGACCGGTTTAGTCAGATGAACTACATTCCCGATCTCAGTGCCCCCCTAAGTCCGAACAAATCGGTCTATGGGCGTTACCTTGATGATATTGATGTCGGCTTTGACAACAATAAAACGAATGTCCTGGAAGCGTATGCCTCATTGGGGATCAACATTGGTAAGTTTAACTTTATTTCCAGGTTCAGCGCCGATTATACCGAAGGGTATCGCGACCTCTTTTATCCAAAGGTATTGATGGAAGAAAATAGCTATGCCTCAAATTACTATGGTTATAGTCAGCGTCTGTTGTGGGACAATAAGGCAACCTATGACCTTCAACTAAATGGCTTGCATAATTTTCATTTTGAAGTCGGGCAGTCTGTAAACTGGGATTCTTATAAATACAATTATGGTTATGCCTATAAAGGAACAAACGACTACATCAAGCTAAACCTTCTGAATGGCGACGGAAATGCAAGTGCCTTTCCAAAACAGCTGATGTATAAGTTTCTTGATATTACTAAAAATAACCTTGTATCATTTTACGGTACAACATCCTATAATTTCAAGGAGAAATATAGCTTCTCAGCATTGGTACGTACGGATGCTTCCTCAAATGCACAGCCTACCAGCAGATGGTTTACGTCAGCGGCATTCTCTGGCGGCTGGAACATTAAAAATGACCTGCTTACAAAAAGCAATTTTATTGATCAATGGAACCTCCGGGCAAGTGCCGGCCGGTTGGGACGTATCGAGCATTTTGACAATTACGCGGAAGGACCGCAGTATTCTGCAGACCTTGGCTTTACGGGCAACATTATTGTCGCTGGCTACAACGGCTTTGCGGGACTTGCCAGGCCATATGGCTATGGATGGGTGGGTTATGGGATTCCATGGGCCTATGCAGATCAGCTGAACGTTGGGACGGATGTTACCGTATTCAACAACAGAGTTCGTTTGTCAATGGACCTGTACACGAAAACAGATAAAAATCAGCTGATCGGAATTCCTGATTTTGCAGAGTACGGCTACACACAAACCTACAAACCCGGTTTATCGGTGAACAATAAAGGTCTGGATGTCACGCTGTCGGCAGATGTGCTGCAAAAAGGAAAACTTTCATGGACACCTGCGCTGAACCTGAACTTTAACAAAAATACATTGGTGGCGTTGCCTGACGGATTAACGGAGATCATGATTGGCGACAGGCTGCTGAAGGTGGGCCATGCGGTAGATCAGTACTGGCTGCTTACCAACGAAGGAATTTATCTGTCCGACGATGACGTTCCCCTGGTAAATGGGGAGGCGATGAAGTACAATGGAAAAACACTGAAGGCCGGTGACCCACGCTGGAAGGACCTCAACGGCGACAACCGGATTGGTGATGAGGATAAGTCGCTGATGGGCCATAGTCTTCCCACTGTTTCCGGAGGCTTTAACAATGATCTCAAATACGGAAAATGGAGCCTGGGCGTCAATTTCTATTTTAACCTGGGCAGGAAAATCATGAACCAGGAGATGGCCAACCGGTTTGACTTCATCAACCAGGAAAGTGGAAGCACGATCAGTTCTGTAAAAGAGATCACCTTCTGGGAGACCCGTGGCGACTATGCCAAATACCCGCTTTACAACCCTTGGAGTACTGTTATTCCCTATCGTATTGATCAGGATCTGTTCCTGGAGAACGGTGCATTCCTGAAACTGAGAACAGTATCGCTGGGCTATGACCTGAGCCAATGGATGCGTAAACGTGCCTCAAAAGGAACACTCTATGTGTACGGTACAGCAAATAACCTTTTTACACTCACAAAATACTCAGGCCAGGATCCCGAACTCATCAGTTTCACAGGATATGACAGCGGTTATGGGATGCCCATTCCGACTACCTATACCCTTGGGGTACGCATGAGTCTGTAAGCTGCAAATGGAATCGATTGTACAATTATAGAAATTGATAAGATGAAAAAAATAATACTAGCAACACTAATTTCCTGTAGCGTTCTGATTTCAGGATGTGAAAAAGTCCTGGAAATAGATTCGACGCGGGTAGTGGGAGAAAAGAACATGTGGAAAGTGCTGGAGGATGCTCGTGCGGGACTGATTGGAACTTATGGGCTGACCAGGGCTGCCTTGGCCGATAATAATGCGTTTTGGATCTATGGCGAGGTTCGGCCCGGAGAGTTCACTGTTACAAACCGGCAGGACCTGAAAGCTGTGGTCAGCAATGACCTTACCGCATCTTACCCAGCCCTTGAGGCGATGTCCGATTGGAGAAGGTGGTATGCGGTGATCAACTCGGCAAACATCTTTCTGGAACGAATTGGAGAAGTGAAGGCAAATGATCCAAGGTATACCGCAAATAATATGACGGTAGATGTTGCGCAGATCAGGTTCCTTCGTGCCTTTGCTTACTTCTATATGGTCCGAATATGGGGCGATGTCCCTTTAATTGTCAAAGACCACGATGGGCAGTTTGAGGATCAGCCAAGGGAGAACCAGCAAAAGGTACTGGCTTTTGCTGAATCAGAGCTGATCGCTGCCGCTGCCGATCTGCCTTATAAATACAGTGCAAATGATGTTCAGCAACCCGGACAATATTACAACGAAAATGAAGCACGCTGGCAGGGCGCGCTTGCCAGGAAGATCAGTGCTTATTCTTTACTCGCACACATCGCCGCCTGGAGAGGCGACTATCCTAAAGTAGCCACCTATACCAAGTTTGTCATGGATAACTATGGTAAAGGAGGAATCGGATTTACAGGATCTGACGACCTTACCAACGGGAACGGCTTTTTTCAAGGAAAGCGAAACAGCCATATCATTGGGTTTAACTTTGATTGGGGGCACGTAGATGCATCCTTTACCGGCCACATTGAGGAGCTGACGCTGGCCAGCCCCGTAGTGAATAAACCTATTCCGGACATCTACCTGAGTAAAGATTCGATCCTTTCCATTTTTAATGAGCCTGATGATGAGCGTTTCAGTCTGGATACGCTGGGTCAGCCGGTAGATATCCGCTACTTCAGCAATTTCAATGGCAAGTATCCGATCTTTAGTAAAATCAAAGTGATCCAGAATGGGGTGACCGATGGCAGCTTCAGGATTTTTTCAAGTGCCATTGTTTTCACCAGGATAGAAGACATTTCCCTGCTTCGTGCGGAAGCCCTGGCGGTCCTCGGCGATAATGCGGGAGCAATAGAGCTGCTCAACTATCCGGTGCGTGCCTACCGGACTTTGCCTCCGTACAGCCTGGAGGTCAATGGCAACCTCATTGATGCCATTTTCAAAGAACGTCAGCGCGAGCTGATGGGAGAGGGGCACCGCTGGTATGACCTCATCCGTCAGACCAGGATCCGCGAGAACAACCCTAAAATCGCAGCGCTCATCGCCAATGGTGGAATTTACTGGCCGATATCCCGGAAGGTGCTCGCTCAGAATCCGCTACTCACTCAAAACTCTTATTGGAAATAATATGAAAAATTTTAGATCCTTACTCCGTCCTCTCGTGCTGTGCCTTTGTATAGGTACGGTTGCACTACAGAGCAGCTGCAGGAAAGATGATACTTTCCACGAGGAGCCTGCAGAACGTGAAGTTGTGAATATGAATACCTACGACTATCTGAAGAGTAAACGCGGAATTTACGACTCTCTCGTCTTTCTGATTGACAGGCTGGGCCTGGCTGATACCTTGAAAAATGAAACGGTGACTTTGTTTGCACCTACAAATGAGAGTTTCAAGCTGGCCATTACCAACCTGAACAACCTCAGGGCGAGTACTGGCAAAAGCCCCCTGTTCCTTGCCAATATTGATACCAGGCACCTGGATACGCTACTTACGAAATATATCATTAAAGGCGCTTATCCCTCAGACTCCCTGACAAAACAGGATGGGTTGATGTTCTATGGGGTGAAATACCAGCGGATGATGCATGCGAAAAAGCTGACTTCCTCCTCTTCAGGTTATGGAAATGGCGGCCCCGCGTACATACAGTTTGATGATACCAAACAGAGTATCTTCAACCGTTACTGGTCGACCACCACAACAGGTTCGATCGACATCCAGACCAACAATGGCTTCGTGCATATTGTAGAGCCCAATCATGTCTTTGGCTTCGACGAGTTTGTTAGCCGCATTACTTTCATTCCAAAAGTCAATATGCCGTTCTATGGTACGCCGCTTACCATTCCGGGAGTGATCAACGCGGTAGATTTTGACCTCGGTGGCCCTGGCTTAGGATACGCTGACTCTGATGACAAAAATGACCTTGCCTACTATCGTAGCGCTGAGGGCGTTGACATCGCCACCTATAATGGAGGTTTCAAAGTAGAAAAAACCGTTTCCGGAGAATGGCTCGCTTACACTGTGAGTGTGGCTGAAGATGGAGACTATGACATGATGGCCGTTCTGGCTTCCGGAGGCGATGGCCGCAGGTTTAGCCTGGAAGTAGACGGCGTCAATGTAACCGGAATACAAGCGGTGCCTAACACCGGTGCAAACAATACTTTTGGAGGCGTTTCGACGACTGTACCATTAACAAAAGGAAAACACATCATCCGGTTTAACATCGTTACCGGTGGTTTTGATGTCTACCAACTGATCTTTACCCCCAAGATGACGAATGTTCCCGATGGCCTCACCGCTACCTGGCTGGAACACTGGGGTAACCACAACCAGTTCCTGAGGTTATTTGACTACACGGATCATATTGCCGTTTACCATGACCAGTATATGTTTTCTTCCGTTACCTGGCCGAAGCAGGTCTTTAGTGATGCCTGGGCTTATGTGAAACAAACCTATGGTGGCAACGCAACTTTCGGTACTGACCAGCGCCTGCGCCTCATTCTTCACAGGGTTATTCCTGCAACCGACAACCTGGGTGGAGGGCATCCGGCACATTATCTAGATTCCAGTCACGATTTCAAAAATGTACTGGACTGCGGACTGGGCGATTGGTCGCTGCCGGAAGGACAGAACATCGGTCTGCCGGTGCATGAGATGGGGCACATTGTGGAAGATAACATTGATGGCATCAAAGGCTCGCCAACAGGAGTGATCTGGGGAGACAGCAAGTTTATGGAGATCTTCAATTATGATGTCTATAAGAAAATAGGGCTGGACCGGATGGCCGCAGATGTGGTTACTGAAATGGAAGCTAAAAATCCATACCGCTCTTATCCGGGAATTGCCTTCCCGGGAGTGCGCTGGTTTACGGAATGGTTTTACCCGATCTACAATCAGCATGGAAAAGAGCAACTGCTGAATAAGTATTTCCAGGTACTGCGTGCCAACTTTCCGAGAAATGGCAACCGCATAGAGAGATCAAAACCAATGAACCTTGGGGAGTTTGTGCATTTCTACAGTGGCGCTGCCGGGGTAGACCTCAGTGCGCAGGCCCGTATCGCATTCAACCCCGCATTGGGCGCCGACCACTGGCCCGATAAGGACGAAGGGGACCCGAAATACTGGCCCCCATATAAGGCACCCCAATACTGGACTGAATACGGAGAAGCTCAGTTTCAGCAGGCAAAACGTGATTTTCCCAATGTGAGGTACTAGTGTTTCGTTCTCCCTTCATCAGGCTGCATGCAGTTGCTGCAGTCTGATGATTACCTGATTCAGTTTGATACTTTTTACTCCAATGACCTTGAAAATGATAAAACTAATTAAATACAATCTATTGCTGCTGCCTTTCCTTTTTCTTGGGACAGGGTGTAAGAAAATTCTCAATCTTCCGGATGAGAAAGACTACCTGAGCAACAACATCAATTACGCCAACAAGGTGTTCGAACCAGTATTGGGCCGGACGGCGCTGATGGGTGATTTTAGTGCTGACAACTCCACCTTTCCCATGCAGTTTGAAATTGTGAATGCCCGGTTCGGCAACGGCCTTCCGGTGACAGACCTCTTCCAGGTGCAGAAAACCTGGGTGTGGACCAGTGCATACGACGGTTATGAAAAGTCGCTGGCAGAAGTCAATGCGAAGAGAAAGCTTGAAGACCATCCGATGTTTGAGGTGAGGTCGTCAGGGCAGTTTATCCTTTGGGCATCGTCGACAAATGCGCTGATCACACCAAGGCCTGCCGACAGCTCCAACCGTGTGCAGGACATCCGTTTTTTTGATCTGAAGGTAAAAAATTCAGGTGGCGAGACCATCCTGCGGGATTTCCAGATCAAACCCTGGAGAGAACGTCTTTATGAACCTTCGAATGACATCAACCCCTATACTGGTGCCGTGGCGCGGGATCCGAGAGATCCCAATAATCCCACTAAAAGAGATTACCTGACCCCTAATTTCAGCAACATCATTGGTGCGGTGAGCAATACTGCGCTCCGGAATGATGATACCAGGAAAGATATTGTGGTTTACATCAGGCCTTTTATGGGAGGTTCGGGACATTCCCTGCGGTTTGTATTTCTGGATAAAGATTCTACGGCCATTAACCCACTGTTGTTCAATGAAACCAAATGGGATTATCTGGTGCATGGATTTGACCGTCAGATTACTCCCGGATATGTACAGTTTGAGGTGGCTTATCCGATTCCTCTGGTGCAGCTGGCAACAACCTACGCGCCGAACGGCTCCCAGGCATCAAGTACCTTTTCCTATTCGCGGAGGGGATTTGGTGGTCAGCGTACGACAGCCAATATTGGAATGAACTACAATATCTATAAGGAAGGCGACTGGGAGATTGTCTTTCACTTCCGCCGGGAGAACCCAAAATTTGAAGACGAATAATCATGCTTGGATATCATATTATGAGACAAAAAATACTCTTTTTATCATTATTGGTTTGTGGCATGCTCCATGGTAGCCTGCAGGCACAAACGAAAAAGTCTATCGTGAAGGGTACTGTAACTGAGCGGTCAACCAACTTACCCATTCCCGGGGTTTCCGTTAGTACAGGAAAACCGCTGAAGGGCGTAACCCAAACAAATGGAAAAGGACAATTTTCAGTGTTGGTGGAGGATGAGGCTACGCTATCTTTCAGTTATACCGGATTTAAGACCTATACCACCAAGCTGAAACCAGGCCAGCTGAACATTGATGTGTTACTGAGTGAAAGTAATAGTCAGCTGGACGAGGTGGTGGTACGCGGATACCAGACACGGTCCAAGGAGACCAGTACCGGGTCGTCCTTTACCATTTCCGGAGATCAGGTGCAGGATGTTCCTGTGTCCAACGTGGAACAGTTGCTGCAAGGTAAAGTGGCAGGTTTGAACATCCAGGTCAACAATGGGGCACCCGGTTTCAGAGGATCAGCTACTATCCGTGGTCTGAATACGCTGGCCATCTCTGGTTCGGGAAGTGAATCGTTCCTACAGCCGACATCCCCATTATACGTGATCGATGGCGTTCCTATTGACGCCGACAAAGCCGCAGAATACGGTTACAATACGATGGGGCCTGGTGTAAGCCCGCTGTCGCTGATTCCTCAGGAAGACATTGCCAGTCTGGAGGTGCTTAAAGATGCGCAGGCCACCTCCCTCTATGGATCACGTGGTGCCTATGGTGTCATCATCATCACTACAAAACGTGGAAACTCAAAGATCCCCCGGATCCGTTACACCACTAACTTTTACGTGAATACACCACCGAAGCTCAGGGAAACCCTTGGTGGAAATGCCGAGCGTCAGTCCAAGATCAACCATATCCTGGCAAACGCCACGGATGAGGCATTTCTTGATCTTTTGGCGACCACCTATTTCCTGACCGACAGTCTGAACAGCTATAATAACAATTCCACAAACTGGCAAGGGGTATTTTATGAGAGCACCTACAATCAGACGCATAATCTGGCACTGGATGGGGGAGATACGAAGTTCAACTACAAAACAAACCTGGGTTACTCCACAGAAAAAGGGGTGATCAAGAATACAGGTTACGACCGCTACAACCTGAACATGAACATGGAGTATCAGCCGACACCGAAGTTCCGGATATTTGCGGCACTCAATGGAGGTGTGGGGATGCAGAATAAAGGCAATGGTTCCGGCTTGCTCCAAACCGGGGTTGCTACCGGAGGCCAGTCTTCCTCACTACTTCCTGGTCCTTCCTTTTACCAGGCAAATGGAGGAACACTGGCCGCATTACAGACGAACGATGAAAATAGTACAAAGAACCTCCGTGCCAATATTGATGCACGTTATCAGCTCATCACAGGGCTATGGGCCGCCAGCAGCTTGAGCTACGATTACACCTCAGACAATACGGATACGTTTACTCCTGCAGCTGCCAATAATCAGTTTGCAAAAGTTTATTCGTTCAACGGACGAAGCACTTCGCTTTACAACAGGAACAACATCTCGTACTCGAAGACCATTGCGGAGCAACATAACCTTTTTATCAATATTTTTAACGAGATCACCATCCAGACCGGACAGTCTACTTCCATCACCCAAAACAGGACTGCAAATGATCAGTTTCATGGTCCACTGGGCTTCGATGCCTTTACTTCCAGCGGTGGTGGTGTACTTCCTGGTTACAAAGATGCCAGACTCGCCTCATTTGCTGCTGCAGTATCTTATGATTTTAATAAGAAATATGTTGTGGACTTGTCCTATCGCCTGGATGGTTCATCAGCAAGCGGATTGGAAAACCCATATTCCAAAAATCCGGCACTTGGGCTGCGCTGGAATTTTAATAAAGAGACATGGCTGGAGAACGTAAAATGGCTGAGTTATGGAGCGCTTAGGTTCTCTTGGGGACAGAACGTTTCTCCCACAGGAAACCTACAGAGTATTTACGGTCTGTATAATGTAACAGGTACCTATAATAACAACCCTACAATTGGTATAGATTACGGCTCGGTACCAAACCCAAGGCTTAAGCCGACGACAACAAGTCAGTTTAACATTGGCCTCGATGCCGGTTTGTTCGACAACAAGGTAGAGATGAACATGGATGCCTATTATAAGAAGGTAGATAACCTGTTGTTTACGCGTAACCTGAGCAACCTTACCGGATTCGGCAATGTGCTGAGTAATGATGCGGGGATTGCGAATTATGGTCTTGAGCTATCGGTAACCTTACGTCCGCTGAGTAAAGCCAGTAAGGTAGACTGGTCGATTTCCTTTAACGGGGCGGTAAACAATGACGTGCTGTTGAAGTTACCTGCTGAGTTTAACGGTCAGTATATCCATAATGATGGACAGATGATCGTTTACAGGGTGGGTACCAACACGCTGTCTAACTATCTGCGCATTAACCAGGGGGTATTCAGCACAGATAACAATGTGCCAGTAGATCCTGTAACAGGATTAAAATACGCTACGAATGGAGCTGTGTTTGAAGGCGGTGACCCTTATTTCAAAGATGTAAATGGTGATTATATCCTGGATGGAAGGGATTATGAGATCAATGGAAATTCTCAGCCTCTGGTAGTGGGAGGTCTTTCCACGAACATCAATTACGGAAACTGGGGCTTGAACATCAACGGCTCATTTACTTTACTGCGTACGGTACTCAATAATGCCCTGGCAGATCGTTTCCGCATCATGAGCAATCCTTTCGACCCAAGAGCGGTGGTACCTCTGGATGATCTGGATACCTGGAAAAGGCCGGGAGATCAGGCAAAATACCCTTATGCCTACGCTTATACAAGGTATAGCCAGATTGATCCTTTCCGTCTCGATCAGACATTATGGGCAGAAGAAGGATCTTATTATAAGATGAACACCGTCACCCTTTCCTATCGTTTTGCAAAGCAGCTGGCGAACAGAATTGGTCTGGCGGGCCTGAGGATGTATGCATCAGGGAATAACCTGATTACTTTCTCCCCGTACAGCGGACCCAACCCGGAGAGTGTTACTGCGCTAGGCAGGGATGCTTCGGGTGGATACCCGGTGCCACGGACTTATAATTTTGGTTTGAACGTCGAATTCTAGTACTGACATGATAAAATTGAACGATATGAAAAAGTATATGATCTGCTTCCTATTGATATGTAGTAGCATCAGTGAGTTCAGCTGTAAGAAGTTTCTGGATGTAGAACCTCTGGATAAGCTCACAGGAAATAATTTTTATAAAACTAAGGGCGATGTTGAGGCCGTCATCAACGACATGGCCAGGATGCACTTTGAAAAACTCAATGAGACCCAGGTGGTGGGCGCCGTTGGCGAATACCGCTCCGGTGAAGTGAAATATGAACCTACCAATGACCTTGGCACGAGAAGGCAGTTTGTAGAGGTACTCGGCAGAAATGAAATGATCGACATCGTCACGAACAGTGCCCGGTGGACATTTTATGATTTTGCGAGAATCACGCGATGGACGAGGTACTACCAGATTATACAGTCGGCAAACATTCTCATTTATAACCTTGAGCAAGGAGTGGAAGCCTTGACAGCCGCAGAAATTAAGCAGTACATCGGCGAAGCCAAGTTTGCGCGCTGTCTTGCTTATTACAATATGGTACACCTTTTCGGAGATGTACCTTATTATACGAATGCTTTTGCCATTCAGGCCATCGGTCGTGAAAACATGGTGTCGGTGTTTAATAAATGTATCGCCGATCTGAAGTCAAGCATGAATGACATGCCATGGACTTTCAGCGATCCGGCCCTGAAGGGAGTACGTGCCAGTCGCGGAAGCGCAATTGCGCTGATCATGAACATGAACATGTGGAATGCAGGCTTTGACCAGGCAAATGCCTCGAAGTATTGGCGTGAAACTGCAGATTTGGGTGGAGAACTGGTGCGCAGTCGCGCGTTCAGGCTCATCCCGCTTGCTGAATGGGCGACTGTAGCCAAAGGCCGTTCTGATGAAAGTCTGTTTGAGCTTTTCCGGACAACGAATTATGGTGATGCCGTATCAAACTGGGCTCCATTTGCAGATATGTTTTTACGCTATCCTTATAAGCTACCTCAAAGCTCTCATCAGGTAAGCAGCGCCTTTTACAAGGCAGAGTACATGGAGAAGATTTATCCCAATCTATTACCTGACGGACGTAAGGAAGCCTGGTTTGAGAGCATGTACGCGAACAGCGGTGAATTTATGGTGCTCAAATACGCCGGTAACACCTTTGTGGAGGGCGGGGAAGAAAACAATCCCGATAATACATTTATGGTTTTTAGGTATGCGGAGTCCATCTTGCTGCGTGCCGAGGCATTGGCAAACCTGGGGGAAGAAGACGAAGCAATCACTATGCTGAATCTGGTGCGGGCACGTGCAAAGGCACCGAGCTATGACGGTAGTGGAGGCCAGCCGTTAAAGGATTTCATTTTCCTGGAGCGGGCGAGGGAGCTCTTTGGGGAGGGGCATTATTACTTTGACCTGATCCGTACCAGAAGAATCCTTTCGAGAAGCTGGACCTCAAATTCGCTGTCGCTCGACCAGTTTAACCGCGGTGGATGGACCTGGCCGATCGATGCTGATGCGACAAGAAATAATCCTTACATGGTCTTGAATACCTATTGGTTAAACGGAGGTAAATAATGGACACTAATCGTAAAAAAGACATGAGAAACAATACATCAAAATACATCAGGTGGTCATTTTTAATCTGCTGCTTTGTGCTCGGTATCTCTTCCTGCAATAAAGACGATTATTATCGTGATGGGGGATTGGCCAGTGGTGACTTCAAGGGCAATATGCTGGAATATCTGGAATCGAAGCCGAACGATTTTGATACCATTGTGCAGGTCATCAAACTTGCCGGTATGGAAGAAACGTTCAGAAATGAAGAGCTCACTTTCTTTGCACCGAATGACAAGCTGATCAGGGAGACCATCAAGCAGTTAAATCCTGAGCTGAACAGGCTTTATCTGGATACGGTGGTTCAGCTTTCTGATGTAAAGCCCGAGATCTGGGCGAAATATTTATCACGTTATCTGTTTAAAGGAACTTATCAGCTTGCCGATTATACCCAGATTGATTTCGATCTGATCAATACCTTCCCAGGACAGAACTATTTCTCTTACGACGGTACCGTGCTGAATGTAGGTGTGGTGTATGAACCTGCAAACGGGGTGAAATACCTGGGCTACCGCAGGCTGGTGCTGAGTTATATCCCAGACATCTCGAAACCAAAGGACAACTGGCTGAGGACAAATATTTCCTCATCGGACATCCATCCGAACAATGGTTATGTGCATACACTCGCCTATGACGGGAAACTATTTGGTTTCAGTTTCAATGATTTTTTTCAGGATGTATTGCTTTCGAAACGATAGACTATGATCAGGAATGTATTCATCAACAGAACAGACAGTGCTAAATCAATCGATATGAAATTTAATCTCAAAATAATGACTTTTGCCTGCTGCTTGCTCTTAATGGCAGGCTGCAAGAAGACCGAAGAGAACTTTGAACCACCTTATCCTGAGGGGAAATCGCCCTTGGGGATCATTTTGAATGATACAGAGCTGCCTACACCTGCAGAAGGTACACCGGGTACTACGGTAACGATTTCCGGTACTGGCTTACTGCCTTATAAAGACAAGCTCACTTTTCTTTTCAATGGGGAACCTGCGGAGGTAACGGAGATCACTGCTACAGGTATTACCGCAAAGGTCCCCGACAATGCCAGTTCGGGTGTCACCTCGGTCATGGTGGGCGACAACATCGTGTTCGGGCCTGTTTTTAAAGTGCAGGGATTGATTTCCTTTGATCCCACATTCCGGGTAGTCAATGGGACGAACAACCAGATTTATCAGGCCTTTAAAACTTCAGAAGGCAAATACTTCTTTCTTGGAAGTTTTACCAACTACGACAACAAAGGGGTGGTGGTGCCCATTAACAGAATTGTACGCACCTCGCTCGATGGGGACATGGACAGGACGCTGCGTTCCGGTACTGCCGCCAACGGTACACTTTCCAGCATGGTTGCCGTGGGTAACCAATACATCATCGCCGGAGGTTTTGGCGGTTATAATCAGCGAAATGAAAACATCAGTAACCTGACCAGGATCAATAACAATGGTACAATAGATACGATGGGGATAAGCACCTTTGTTCCGGTTGGTAAAAATGACACCATTAAATATTTCCCGAGGTTCAATGCCGGGGCAGATGGGTTCATCGACAAGGTTTACAGCCATCAGGGTAAGATCATCGCGACAGGTAATTTCAGGTACTATGTTTCCCGTCGTTACGATCAGCCGAATTTCTATGAAACGAAAGATACCGTGATCCTCGACAGTACAGAGGTACGTCAGATCATGCGCCTGAATGCTGATGGCACACTAGATAAGAGCTATCGCTTTAACACCGGGACTAACAGAAGTCTTAGTGGTGGCAATGGTTATGTCAACAGCTTTATGCATACCGATGTCGCAAATGAAGGCAAGTTGCTCCTGTTTGGCTCGTTCAGCACTTTTGATGATGCTCCCGCCGGATACCTGGTCAGGCTTAATGCCGATGGCACCAGGGACAACACCTTCAATACCGGCTCGGGGACAAATCTTGAGATCGCCTATGCAAACTATAACGCCAGTACCAACAAATACCTGATTTCAGGCCGTTTCAGAACGTATAATGGAGTGACCTCACCAGGGATCGCCTTGCTCAATGCAGATGGCACGATCGACAATGGCTTTGTGCCACAGGCCGTAACGGGAGGATTTATCAGGGGCGCACGGCAGCTGAGTGACGGTCTGATCGTTGTGTTTGGCGACTTTAAAAAGTATGGCAACTACACACGCAATGGATTTATGGTGCTGAAGCCAAATGGGGAGCTGGCTCCGGGATACAACGCAACGGGCATCTTCAACGGATACCTCAATGACATCATTGAAACTACCTCTGCAGATGGCAAGCGGGCGCTGTTGCTGATCGGTGGATTCAACCGGTTTGACAATGTGGAAGTCAATAACATCACGAGGATCATCATCGAATAGTAGCATAGGCTAATAGAGGAAACTAAATCATTTGAAAATGAAAAGAAATCAAGATTATATTTATTTAGGTCTGCTTGTGTGCCTGCTGACAACGGTGTTTGGCTGCAACAAGGACTTTGAGACGAAGCTGTCTGAGGAGCGGGACATTGATAGCGTATCGGTGATCTACGGTGATCCGAAAGTCATCCTGCTGGTGGTAGACGGTGCCCGCGGGACATCCGTAAGAGATGCAAAAACGCCGGTCATTACGGGGATGCTGCCGCATTCCATTTATTCATGGACCTCTCTTGCAGACGAGGAAAATCCTCAGGCAGGCACAAACTGGGCTGATTTGCTGACAGGTGTGAGGAAATCGAAACATGGTGTGATCGGTAACGACTTCTCTGCGAATAAGTTTGAAGCCTATCCGTTGATTTTTAGCCGTATAAAAGCTGCGAATCCAAGAACAAAGATTGTCTCCTATGCATCTTCAGCATTATTTAATGAGCAGCTGTCGGAGGATGTTGATGAGCATGCCGCACTGGGGACGGATGTGGCGGTAAAAAGTGCAATCGTTACCGCATTGCAGACTGATACCGCTTCATTTATTGTCGGGCAGTTTAAGGATGTGGATGCTGCGGGCGCAGCAGAAGGTTATGATGTCAGCAAGCCTGGATATAAAGCTGCCATTAACACATTTGACAGTCAGCTGGGCGAAGTGCTGACTGCGCTGAAGAGCAGGCCGAACTATGCTTCTGAAAACTGGCTTGTTGTTATTGCCTCTAACAATGGCGGTAAGTATACATTGCCGGCAGAGGAAAATGACAATACGATTTTCAGCAATACCGAGGTAAACACCTTTTCCGTCATTTACAATCCGCAGTATAAGACGAGGTTCATTACCAAGCCATTTCTGGGAAACCGTTTCGGTGGCAAAGGAGTGCGCTTGTATGGCAAAGACAATAGTCTCGTCAATGCTACTGTGGATGAGGCCGCATTGTTCAATTTTGGCGATACGACTCAGTTTACGATAGAGATGAAGGTGAAGAAAAATAGCGGGCCGAGAGGTAATTACAGGTTCACCTATCCTTCAATCCTTGGTAAACGCCAGGAGTGGTCGAGCAACTGGGCAGGCAACGGCTGGACCATTTTTCTTGAGAACAGCAGCTGGCAGTTCAACATCCGCGGTACAGGAAATAGTGGTGCACAGGTTTTGGGTGGCGCACTAAGTAATGGCAACTGGAACAGCGTTGCCGTAGTTGGGGTCAATCGGGAAGCTAAACGATATGTGCGTGTGTTTACTGATGGCGTGTTCAACAGGGAGCTGGAGATTACCAGCTTTGGAAACATCAACAACAACTTCCCACTGACGCTGGGATTGCTGCCGGGCAGTGGGCACAATGAGCCTGATGTGGTACTTGCAGATGTCCGTATCTGGAGAGCGGCGCTTACTGACGCGACCATCAAGCAGTTTTCATGCGATACGGATGTGAGCACAGATCATCCCAACTACCCTTACCTGATTGGATTCTGGCCGCTTACCGATGGTGAGGGGGATGAATTTAGGGACCTGGGGCCGACAAGCAACAGCTTTAAGATCCACGGACCTTTCCAATGGGAAAATTTCAATGACCTGATCTGTGGCTTGAATGCGGAGACGCTGGGCGCTGCGGTTCCTAAAAATGCAGATATCGCCACGCAGATATTGAGCTGGATGCGGATTCCTACCAGGCAGGTATGGGGTCTTGATGGCAGAGTTTGGTTAGATCAATAATCCTTAAATATCAACGAACATGAACAAAAATAGAAATAGATCATTCTTCTGCCTCCTTGCATCGATTTGTATGCTGGGGGTATCCTGTAAAGATATTGGACTGGAAGATTTTTCACCGGAGAAGTCCAGAAGTGTTCAGATCTCTGCAGCACCATTGACGTCGGAGATCTTCAAAACACAGACACAGGTGAACCTTGACCTGGAAGTGTTGCTGTCCGACGCAGCTGACAATGCTTTTGAGATTGACATCGCAGCCAATCAGGATACCATCAGTACGCTGATCGAAAATGGAACTTTAGAAAATACGGTGATGCTGGCACCAGGCACTTATGAATTCCCTAATGTGCTGAAGGTCGCTTATGGCGTGCGGAAACATGCATTCAAGGCTGCGGTAAACATCAATGCAATGGAGCGCAATTTTGGTAAAAAGGTAGCTTTTGCACTGACGCTGAACAGACCAAGTAAAGGAAATACAATTGTGGCAACTAAGGAAACTTTTGTAGTCGTGTTGGACACCAGGGAGATTCTTAGTCTGGAGGACATTCATTATATCTCTTTCCAGAGTGGGACAAACGGGGTTTACCAGGTGCCGAGTGCCAAAAACTATAACGTGACTTCCGGAGGTATTGTGATTCCCGTGACGTTACAGTTAAACGGTACAGGCGAGGGGCCTGCCTTTTCTTCCAGACTGAAGCTGAATATTGACACGATCAGCGAGCTGGTCAGCAATGGGACACTGGCGGGTAACACCTTTCCACTTACAAGGGGTACTTATTCTATTGATACTGTAGTGAGGTTTGCGGGGAATACGAAAACGGCGAAATTTAACATCACCGTTCCTATGAATACGATTAATGACAATCTTGGCAAAGCGCTGGCGGTATCACTTCGTCTGACAGATGCAACTCGAAACCTGATTGATCCTGTAAACAATAACTTGATCGTGGTGGTCAATACCATTAACCTTGCAGAACGTGACATTACGAGTATGGCTACATTGAGTGTTACCAAAGACAACTCGGGAGGTCCAAATGCTGGTGAGGGATCTTCAAGGCTGGTTGATAATAATGTGAATACTAAATTCCTGTTTTCGGGCTGGGAGGCTTTTTCTGTGAACATGAGGTTTCCAAGTCCGATGACGGTAAAGGCTTATACGCTGACCTCCGGAAATGATGCCAAGGACAGGGATCCAAAGAGCTGGAAGTTAAAGGGCTCAAATGATGGCATCAACTACGTGACACTTGATGAACGTACAGATGAACAGTTCCCAACCCGGACCTTGACCAAGAGATATGAGTTCGACAATACAGAAACCTACTTGTATTATCAGTTGGAGATTACTGATAATGATGGTTCAAGCGATTTTCAACTGTCGGAATTCCGTTTAATTCAACTTCCATAATTATGAAAAAGATATATCAACTTAGTTTAGTCTGCCTGCTGATGCTGGCTGCATCTTGTGGAAAAGATGATCCTGTCGAGATCGTCCCTGAAGAACCTAAACCGCTGGCGAGGTTCAGTATCGAGCAGTCGGCTCCCGATGATGCTTTTACGTTTGATTTTAAGAATGCCTCCGAGAATGTGAAAAACATCCGATGGACCTTTGGTGATGATAGCATCTCTACGGAGATGACACCAAAACATACCTATCTTAATCCCGGTACCTATACCGTACTGCTAACCGTAGGTAATGATCAGGGTTATATCGCAAGACAGGAGCTGGAGGTAAAGATCGATGCAGATAAGCTATTGAATTTTACTGCAACACCGGAATCAAATGGCAATGTAAAGCTAAACCTGTCTTCACAGACTGCTTTTAGCACTTTTCTCTGGACTTTTGAGAATAACAGTACATCTACGGAATCTTCGCCTGTGACAAATGTTCCCTCGGGTTCGATCCGAAAGGTAATGTTGAAGGCAACAACAGCTAAGGGCTCAAGTGCAACAATTAACAGGCTGGTTACTGATTTTGGCGTAGCACAGGATGTGACGATCGGGGCCTCGTTGCTGGTCTCCAAGGACAACAATTCAGGTGCAACTTCGGGTGAGGGTTCGTTAAAGTTGATTGACAATAGCATCGACAGTAAATTTCTGGTGTCTAGCTTCACCGGTCTGTGGGCAGTTCAGACGCTTACCCTGCCTCAGGTGGTGAAGTTGTATTCCATCACCTCAGGAAACGATGCTTCTGAGCGGGATCCTAAGGAATGGACACTTGAAGGGTCTGAGGATGGAGTCAGCTGGGAGCTGCTGGACACCAGAAATGAAACCTTCGGCTCAAGAAAGCAAACCAGAATTTTTGCGATTTCGAATAATAAATCATTTAGATACTATCGATGGACGATAACGAAGAATGTAAATAGCTCATTGATGCAGGTGGGCGAATGGAGGCTGATGTCCGTAAATTGATCAGGAAACTTTAGAAGCGGGAGAGGGTTCCCGCTTTTTTATTTAATCACATATATCTTTATATGTGGTTTTTTGCCTCTTTATACATGTTTCTCTTGTGTTAGTAGTCTATAATGCAATTAATGGGATTGTAAAGCCAGATGAGGTATGATTTGTTTTTTGTCCCTGTTGTTTTTGTTGTCGATGAGCTTAGATCATGGTGATGTTAATTTCGTGTTAAGTTTTTCTTATTGTAAATCATACACTTAGGTGTATTCTGTAAATAAAGGGCTAGAAATGTTTTGCTGTAGTAATATTTTTCCTACTTTTGCATCCCGCTTCGGAGGAAGTGAAACGGTGAGAAGGATAAGAGAAGAAGAGTTAGAAATATTGCAGTAGGAATTGGCCAGGCAGGTTTTTTAGTTTTAGAAGGTTAAAACAGAGAAAATAAAAAAGATCAAAAAAAAGCTTGACAATAACAAAAAGATTTCTACCTTTGCAATCCCAAACAACGGGGAGCTAAACGAACGGAGTTCGCAAGCGAATAAACAAGATTGAAACAATAGGCTTAACCGCAACAGAACTGGACGAGAAAGACCAGGTAAACACAGGGGCAGCAGATTGCAACATATAAAGAAGACCCGTGAGGCGATTCGAGAAGTTCATTAAAGAGATGTCATTTATAGCGTAGCGAGGTAGATTAGTACGGAATCAAAGTACATGATACTGAAGCTATTTTTTTAAGTTTGATTCTAACAGACAATATAACAATTAGAATAAAGACTATTATTAACAAGTTAAGAATGGTCAGCGTTCAAACAACACATTTTACAATGGAGAGTTTGATCCTGGCTCAGGATGAACGCTAGCGGCAGGCCTAATACATGCAAGTCGAACGATACTTTCCAGCTTGCTGGAAAGGAAAGTGGCGCACGGGTGCGTAACGCGTATGCAACCTACCTTAATCAGGGGGATAGCCCGAAGAAATTCGGATTAACACCGCATAAAATCACAGTATAGCATTATACAATGATCAAATATTTATAGGATTAAGATGGGCATGCGTGTCATTAGTTAGTTGGCGGGGTAACGGCCCACCAAGACAGCGATGACTAGGGGATCTGAGAGGATGACCCCCCACACTGGTACTGAGACACGGACCAGACTCCTACGGGAGGCAGCAGTAAGGAATATTGGTCAATGGAGGCAACTCTGAACCAGCCATGCCGCGTGCAGGAAGACGGCCCTCTGGGTTGTAAACTGCTTTTATTCGGGAATAAACCTCTTTACGTGTAGAGAGCTGAATGTACCGAAGGAATAAGGATCGGCTAACTCCGTGCCAGCAGCCGCGGTAATACGGAGGATCCAAGCGTTATCCGGATTTATTGGGTTTAAAGGGTGCGTAGGCGGCTTATTAAGTCAGGGGTGAAAGACGGTGGCTCAACCATCGCAGTGCCCTTGATACTGATGAGCTTGAATACATTAGAGGTAGGCGGAATGTGACAAGTAGCGGTGAAATGCATAGATATGTCACAGAACACCGATTGCGAAGGCAGCTTACTATGATGAGATTGACGCTGAGGCACGAAAGCGTGGGGATCAAACAGGATTAGATACCCTGGTAGTCCACGCCCTAAACGATGAATACTCGCTGTTAGCGATATACAGTTAGCGGCTAAGCGAAAGCGTTAAGTATTCCACCTGGGGAGTACGCCCGCAAGGGTGAAACTCAAAGGAATTGACGGGGGCCCGCACAAGCGGAGGAGCATGTGGTTTAATTCGATGATACGCGAGGAACCTTACCCGGGCTTGAAAGTTAGTGAATCATTTAGAGATAGATGAGTGAGCAATCACACGAAACTAGGTGCTGCATGGCTGTCGTCAGCTCGTGCCGTGAGGTGTTGGGTTAAGTCCCGCAACGAGCGCAACCCCTATGTTTAGTTGCCAGCACGTTAAGGTGGGGACTCTAAACAGACTGCCTGTGCAAACAGAGAGGAAGGAGGGGACGACGTCAAGTCATCATGGCCCTTACGTCCGGGGCTACACACGTGCTACAATGGATGGTACAGAGGGCAGCAAGCTGGCAACAGCAAGCAAATCTCAAAAAGCCATTCACAGTTCGGATAGAGGTCTGCAACTCGACCTCTTGAAGTTGGATTCGCTAGTAATCGCGTATCAGCAATGACGCGGTGAATACGTTCCCGGGCCTTGTACACACCGCCCGTCAAGCCATGGAAGTTGGGGGTACCTAAAGTATGTAACCGCAAGGAGCGTCCTAGGGTAAAACCGATAACTGGGGCTAAGTCGTAACAAGGTAGCCGTACCGGAAGGTGCGGCTGGAATACCTCCTTTCTGGAGTAGGTCAGACTACTCGCTGCGCAAATGATATAAATGACAAAAGATCTCAAAAAGAAACACCCATAGGATGAAACATCGTTTAGTGTTCTCATACTGAAGTAAAGACACCTAGTCCCGTAGCTCAGTTTGGTTAGAGCACTACACTGATAATGTAGGGGTCAGCAGTTCAAATCTGCTCGGGACTACAGATATATTCTAAGGGGGATTAGCTCAGCTGGCTAGAGCGCCTGCCTTGCACGCAGGAGGTCAACGGTTCGACTCCGTTATTCTCCACCATCACCGGTACTTAAGATAGAAGGTACAGAAATAGGGTTCAGTAATGAACTCCGGGATAGAAAAGTTCTTTGACATATTGGAAGAAGTTAAAAAAGAAGAGCAAACAACAATAGAGACGTTGTTAGCTTTGAGGAATGAAATGAGTAAGCAATTACAAATAGAAATCTGAAAGAGATAACAACCATCAAAAAAAGCATTTCCATAGGCGCAAAAGGCTATGGAGAGAAGAAAGTAAATAAGAGCACACAGGGGATGCCTTGGCTCTCAGAGGCGATGAAGGACGTGATAAGCTGCGATAAGCACTGGGGATTAGCAAATATGAATTGATCCGGTGATTTCCGAATGGGGAAACCTGGCTAGTTGAAGACTAGTCGTATAATACGCAAACCTGCCGAACTGAAACATCTAAGTAAGCAGAGGAAGAGAAAATAATAATGATTTCCTAAGTAGTGGCGAGCGAACGGGAAAGAGCCCAAACCATATTTGTTACGGCAAATGTGGGGTTGTAGGACTACGATATGATTATAATGCAATGAAGTGGAACAGGATGGGAAGCCTGGCAACATAGAGTGAGAGCCTCGTACACGTAAGTACCATTAGTCTAGTAGTATCCTGAGTACCGCGAGGTCGGAGACGCCTTGTGGGAATCTGCCGGCACCATCCGGTAAGGCTAAATACTCCTGAGAGACCGATAGTGAACCAGTACCGTGAGGGAAAGGTGAAAAGAACCCCGAACAGGGGAGTGAAATAGAACCTGAAACTGTGTGCTTACAAGCGGTCGGAGCGTCCAGGTGGCGTGACGGCGTGCCTTTTGCATAATGAGCCTACGAGTTACTCTTCTCTGGCAAGGTTAAGTGTTTAAGACACGGATCCGAAGCGAAAGCGAGTCTGAATAGGGCGTATAGTCAGGGGAGGTAGACGCGAAACCTTGTGATCTACCCATGGACAGGTTGAAGGTGCGGTAACACGTACTGGAGGACCGAACCGATAAACGTTGAAAAGTTTCCGGATGATCTGTGGGTAGGGGTGAAAGGCTAATCAAACTGGGAAATAGCTCGTACTCCCCGAAATGTTTTTAGGAACAGCGTGGATATAAAGTTATATAGAGGTAGAGCTACTGATTGGGTGCGGGGGAGTCAAATCCTACCAAATCCAGACAAACTCCGAATGCTATATAATATGATCTGCAGTGAGGCCCGGGGTGCTAAGGTCACGGGCCGAGAGGGAAAGAACCCAGACCATCAGCTAAGGTCCCCAAGTTATAGTTAAGTTGAACTAACGAGGTCCGATTGCATAGACAGCTAGGATGTTGGCTTGGAAGCAGCCATTCATTTAAAGAGTGCGTAACAGCTCACTAGTCGAGCGATCGGGCATGGATAATAAACGGGCATTAAACTATACACCGAAGCTATGGGTAATATTAATATTACGGTAGGGGAGCATTCCAGCGGCAGCGAAGTTATGACGTAAGTTGTGGTGGAGCTTCTGGAAAAGCAAATGTAGGCATAAGTAACGATAAGGCGGGCGAGAAACCCGCCCACCGAAAGGATAAGGTTTCCTGATCAACGCTAATCGGATCAGGGTTAGTCGGGGCCTAAGGAGAACCCGAAAGGGATATTCGATGGACAACGGGTTAATATTCCCGTACTTTTTATAACTGCGATGTGGTGACGGAGTAGTGACACTACCGCGATCTGACGGAATAGATCGTTGAAGACAGTAGGTATTGGTCTGGTAGGCAAATCCGCCGGACTAGCTGAAAGTCGATAGTACCGCGAACCTTCGGGTAAGTGGATAGTGTAGGTAATCAGACTTCCAAGAAAACCCGCTAAGCTTCAGGTTATAAAAACCCGTACCGCAAACCGACACAGGTATCCGGGAAGAGAATTCTAAGGTGCTCGAGTGAATCATGGCTAAGGAACTCGGCAAAATGGCCCTGTAACTTCGGGAGAAGGGGCGCTGGTAGCAATATCAGCCGCAGTGAAAAGGCCCAGGCGACTGTTTAACAAAAACACATGGCTTTGCAAAATCGAAAGATGAAGTATAAGGCCTGACACCTGCCCGGTGCTGGAAGGTTAAGAGGGGATGTTAGTCGCAAGGCGAAGCATTGAATCGAAGCCCCAGTAAACGGCGGCCGTAACTATAACGGTCCTAAGGTAGCGAAATTCCTTGTCGGGTAAGTTCCGACCTGCACGAATGGTGTAACGATCTGGGCGCTGTCTCAGCCATGAGCTCGGTGAAATTGTGGTCCCGGTGAAGACGCCGGGTACCCGCAACGGGACGGAAAGACCCCATGCACCTTCACTACAATTTAACATTGACATTGGATACAGGATGTGTAGGATAGGTGGGAGACTATGAAGCGGCGTCGCCAGGCGTCGTGGAGTCAACGTTGAAATACCACCCTTTCTGTATTCGGTGTCTAACTTCGCCAAGCGAAGGACATTGTTTGATGGGTAGTTTGACTGGGGTGGTCGCCTCCAAAAAGGTAACGGAGGCTTTCAAAGGTAAGCTCAATACGCTTGGTAACCGTATGAGGAGTGCAATAGCATAAGCTTGCTTGACTGTGAGGCATACAAGCCGAGCAGGGTCGAAAGACGGATATAGTGATCCGGTGGTTCTGCATGGAAGGGCCATCGCTCAAAGGATAAAAGGTACGCTGGGGATAACAGGCTGATCTCCCCCAAGAGCTCATATCGACGGGGAGGTTTGGCACCTCGATGTCGGCTCGTCACATCCTGGGGCTGGAGAAGGTCCCAAGGGTTCGGCTGTTCGCCGATTAAAGTGGCACGCGAGCTGGGTTCAGAACGTCGCGAGACAGTTCGGTCCCTATCTGTTGTGGGCGTAGGAATTTTGAGTGGGGCTGACCTTAGTACGAGAGGACCGGGTTGGACTAGCCTCTAGTGAATCTGTTGTTCCGCCAGGGGCATTGCAGAGTAGCTACGCTGGGAATAGATAAGCGCTGAAAGCATCTAAGTGCGAAACTAGCCACGAGATGAGAATTCCATATAGGACCGTAGCAGACTACTACGTTGATAGGTTACAGATGTAAAGGTGGTGACATCAAAGTCGAGTAATACTAATCATCCGAAGCTTTCAAGAGCAGTAAACTGTTGTTTGTTCTTCCTAACTTAACTTCTTTCAATAATATGTCATTGTTTGACAGCATAAGGTAAGTCCATTCCGAAGCTGTATAAACATTAAAAATATTTAGGTGCCTATATCGGTGGTGTCCACCTCTTCCCATTCCGAACAGAGAAGTTAAGCCCACCAGAGCCGATGGTACTGCGGTAACACGTGGGAGAGTAGGTCGGTGCCAAATCTTAAAGAAAGCCTGTAGTCAAAA
>NZ_ABCM01000013.1 GCF_000170795.1 Pedobacter sp. BAL39 | reverse complement strand
TCAATTTAGCTTAAATGCATTTGGGAAATACATCACAATGAGCAATAGTGTAGGTAAAACTACAGAAAAGCTCGGTTATGGTATGGCACTGTCTTATTACATCATTCCTGATTTGCAACTCCGGACTTCCTATGAGATGACCAACCGCGTGCCGGAGGCCAATGAGGTTTATGGCGACTTGGAAAATCAGGTTGGAAATTCTTCGCTGAAAGCGGAAAATAGTGATAATGTCAATCTGGGCGTCGTTTATGGGTTTAAACTCAATGATATTAACCGCTTTTCCATAACTGCTAATGCCATTTACAGATATTCTGCAGACTTTATCTACACCAGACTTGTTGGTGGGACCTCTGCAAATCAATATCTCATCACAGCAGACAATCGCGAGGGCGTCCGTACTACTGGTGTTGATGGTGAAATCAGATATTCCTATAAAAACTGGCTGAGTGCGGGTGCAACGGTGACCTATCAGATGCTGAAAAATCTGCAGAAGCATGACCCCATACCTGGGCAACCGGGTATGTTTTACGACGCTGAAAGTGATGTTTACCTGGATAGGATGCCTAATATCCCCTACTTTTTTGGTAACGCAGATGTATCAGCATCATTCAGCAACGTAGGCAAAAAGGGGAATAATCTTACGGTTGGCTATAACATGCTGTTCGTTAATTCTTTCTGGCTGCGCTGGCCGAGCTTGGGTTCTGCTACCGCGGAAACGAAGTATGTTGTCCCTACACAGCTTTCTCACGACTTAAACTTTGTATACAGTATGAACAATGGTCGTTATAACGTCTCTTTCGAAGCCAGAAACATTTTTGATAAGGCCGTATTCGACAACTATAGCCTGCAAAAACCCGGTCGTGCGTTCTATCTGAACCTCCGGTACTTTTTTAAACAGTCACAATAATTTATAATAATTTAAGAGAAATAATATGAAAACAAAGATTACCAAAACGCTTCTTGCTCTGGCATTTGCAGGAGTTCTAAGTTCTTGCGATAAAAAGGAGGATAGAGAAGCAGTACCTGAAAATCCAGGGAACTATGTTCTTGCAGTTACGCCAACAGCAATTACAAACGTAGCCGACTATTTAGTTACTGCCTCCAATCTCGAAGAAGGAAAGGTGTCTATTATCGGTAACGGTGTTGAACAGGATGGTACCTACCGTTATTACCTGACCCTTGGCAACAAGTTCTTTAGCTTCCTTTACGGACAGGGAAGTCCTGGTGCAGTGACTGTGTATGATGTAAACGACGGTAAACTGCGTAAGCTAAATGATTTTGTTGCATCTACAGTTCAGGCTTTTGCTCCTGTTAATGATGATGTATTGATGGTGAAGGTATCCAGAAGTATGGCTGCTGCCGGAGCAAACACGTTGCATGAATGGTACATTGTGAATTCCAACACTAATACTGAAACTGCCAGAGGCACAATTGATGCTCTTCAACCTGCAAACAACGGTGAGATCGCTCATTTTAGCTGGATTAAACAGGTAGGCAATAAAGTGTATGCGCCTTTCTTTGGTATTACCGGAAGAAACTTCTGGACTAAACACCCGGATGAAGCATGGATTGCGGTATATTCTTATCCTTCTATGCAATATGAAAAAACCATCAAAGATACCAGAACAAGCTTTATCGGAAGGTATTTCACAGATGGTCTGGGGATTGTAGATAATGGAGATGTATATGCTTTTTCTTCTTCTGTGGCTACAGACGACAATACCGAAACCGCGGTGACTACCGATTCAAAACTTACCTCTACAAAACCGTCTGCCATTACCAGAATCAAAGCAGGAACCAGTGAGTTTGACCAAAGTTATTATATGGACTTTGAAACCGCCTCCAATGGAAATGTGATTACCAACTGGTTATACATCGGTAATAATAAGTTCATTGCAAATGTGGAGCCTAAAGCCACTAAAGGAGCTTATGTTGATGGATTCCGTTTGGCTATTGTTGATGTTGTTGCGAAAACAGTGACTCCGGTAACCGGATTTCCAAATCCCTCAGATATTGCCAGTATCACAGTTAATAACTATTCACCTAAAGATGGAAAAACAGGCTACATCGGTGTGAACCTGAAAAACTCTACCACCTGGGTTTACAAAATTGATGCTGCCACGGCAACTGCTAAACAAGGATTGAAAGTTGAAGGCGGTCTGATCACAGCTATTCAACACCTGAACTAAGCATCGCAGCGCATATCAATTCCTAAATAATAAAAATTAACAATTATAACAATGACCACGACTAAACAGGTTTTGCCAAAGAAAAAGCAGAAAGATTCAACATTTAAAAGGATCAATAACTGGCTCCACTTATGGTTGGGCCTGATTAGCGGGGTCATTGTGCTGATCGTATGCATCACAGGATGTATATGGGTGTTTAATGAAGAAATTACGGGTCTGCTGCAACCTGAAAGTAAAGTAGAATGGCAAGACAAACCCGTGCTTACGCCTTCACAGCTAACAGAAGTTGCTGTTAAGCTCTATCCGGATAAAGTTCCTGCATATGCAAATTACCGCTTGGGTGAAGTGGTTACACTCAACCTAAGGGATAAGGTGCAGAAAGAAGGACGCCGCGGTGGTGGTGGCAGAAGAGGCGGGGGTGTGGTGCTAAAAATCAATCCATATACCGGAGCTGTTATCAGCAAAGATGTACATAAACCTGGTGAGACTGATTTCTTCCGTTTTATCCTAAATGGACACCGTTTCCTTTGGTTACCCTATGGTATAGGAAGACCAATTGTCAATTATGGTACGCTCGTATTTGTGGTGCTGTTGATTACCGGCCTGATCTGGTGGTATCCAAAAAAATGGAACAAATCTACCCGCGATAAGAGTTTTAAGATTAAATGGGGGGCATCCTTCAAACGTGTCAACCTCGACCTGCATAATGTTCTCGGCTTTTACGCCATGCTTTTCCTGGCGGCGATCGCATTGACTGGAATGGTCTACGGAATTAAGTGGTACAGCGACGGCTTATATTGGGTAACAACTGGTGATAAGCTGCCAGAATTCAGAAGGATGGAATCAGACTCCCTGCAGGCGGGTAAGTTTTACAAACCTGTTGCAGCAATGGATGCAGCATGGGCAAAAGTTGTAGCCAGGCATCCAAAGTCCACTGGCTTCTATTACGGTTTTCCAGATGTCAAAAACGTAAAAGAGTCCATCACTTTTTATGTATATCCTACTGCCGGGCAGTTCTACGACAATCAGAGTTATACTTTTGATCAGCATACACTAAAGGAGCTTACTGGTAAAGATCCTTATGCAGTGGCTTATGATAAAGCGTCATTCGGGCAGAAGTTGCGTAAGATGAATTATGATATCCATGTGGGAAGTATCCTTGGTTTTCCGGGTAAAGTACTGGCATTTCTTGCTTCGTTGATCGGTGCGAGTCTGCCGATTACCGGTTTTCTGATTTGGTATGGTCGTAAGTTCAAGAAGAAGAAGGGTAAAACTGATTCGCCTGCTGGTACAGCTACTGCTAAACCTTCATCTTCAGCACGGCCTAAAATAAAGGTGATTTCCAAAGAACCGGATCTGGTATTGGCCAGCAATAATAAACCGATAGATAAATCATAACCTGTTTTCCGCCGCCTGTTAATCGCCGGATCTGATTACCAATTTGCCCCGCCGGTTGGTTGGGGGCAGGGTAATGCATAACAGACCTGGATGGGGTTGTTGAAGGACAGCCTTTTTTCCTTCAAAAAATGCTTCATACCGATGACCCGGCTGCAGGCATACCATCATGCTCCTTGGGTGTGGGAGCGTGGCATTGTCGAAGCTCAGTTGTGCTTCATAACCGGATTGATCTGCATTGAAATGACTTTCCTTCTGCCAGATTTCAAAACCTGTGGTTACTGTTCCCGGCTTGTAGCAGGCGTTGAACCAGCCCAGTACAGGTGTGGAGAGGCCCGAGAACTGATGCCATCCTGCTCCACGGCCAGATCCTGATAAGAAATGCTCAAAAGTATAATAAGAGCTGCTCGTTTCCTTTTCAAATACTGATAATCCCTTTTGCGCAATCTTCATTGCCAAGTCAATCTTTCCTAAGTCCAGCATGGTTTTCCACATCATCCATTGGTGGGGCATCCATACAGAGCCGTTCCAGTATCCGTCGTTTTGGTAATAGGGAGCGGATTGATCTACTACACCTATGCCGCTTGGCGTCCACATGTGCTCCGTCGAAAATATCTTATCGAGCAGCAAAGCTTCCTGCTCCGGTGTGCAAATGCCCGATAGGAGCGGATAGGCACCATCCAGGCCCATGTTGTAATCGCTGCCATCCCTATAATTGAAAGGGCCGGAGGGCATACCTTTATCGTCATGTTTTACATAACTGAAGTAACCGCTTTTTTCATTCCAGGAGTGCTGCTGAAGCGCATCTGTGAAAATCTTTATGTCCTTGTCAAAACCAGCTATATCTTTCTGATGTCCGGTATTTTCAGCAACCATCCGCAGGATCTTGGCGAAACGTATGCACTGTGCGGTAGTGATGACAGGGCTGACCGTTGCTTCCAGTTCTTGCTGATGTACGCCGACCTGCGCGGGATAATCATCCCAGCCCCCGGAATTGTAAAAGTAGTCCCAGGTTTTCAGCAGGCCCGACTGCATCGTTCTTGTGGAGGAGCTGCCCAGTTTGCCCGATAGGAATTCGTAATATTGCTTCAGCCTCGGATAAAAATAATCGAGCATTACCCTGGAATGGGTTTTATTCCAGAGGTCAAGGAAGGCGTAAGCTTGCACTGGCACCGGTGAGCCATGGTGGATGAAAGCCGACTGGCTGCCCGGCTCGGTAGTATATGCATTGAGACATTCAATAGCCCTGTTGACATCTACCTCATTTAGCCCTAATGCAATAAAGCCGGAATCCCAGGTATATAGGCTGTTCCACCATTTTCCGGGTGTAAAATGCCGGATGTAGTTCCTTTGCGTATATATAGGGTAAACTATATTATGAAGTAAAGCCGCCTTTATGCGCTGTTGACTGAAGAGGTATGCTGCACCGGCAGGTAACACCGTTGCCGAAGGAGTCGAATCCATGACATTCTTTTTCATCTTTTCAAACTGGTCCAATGTTGCGACGACCTGCCCGGCATCCCCGGCATGGCTGAGCATGCAGTAAAGTGTTTTCTCCGATCGGGCCTCCAGTTGCAGAGGCCGGATAAATACATTTTCGAAATGCCCTTTTCCATTCCCGGTAAGGATGCTGTCCACGTGATTGTGTACCATTTTTCTGAAGTAAACATCTAGCTCGTCGTTTCTGATCTCACGCAGCTTAAACAGCGCGTCATCCCATGTCAATCCATAGTATCCCGGTGCATCACGGTAATGAAGTAAAACCCGTCGTTTTGTGACATCTGCCCTGACCTCGGGCTGTGCCCGCTTGTCGTTGTCTGAAAGTATCAGTTTTTCATCTGCTGTCTTTGTGAGCAACAGTCCATTCAGTTCAATGGCATCAGTACCCATAGAACGCAGATGGAGGGTTCTGGTGCGTTTTAAATCAAAGGGTACTTGCACGCTGTTGAGTTTACCATTTCCCGGTAACACGATCTCCCCGGTTGCAGCGCCCGATAACCGGAATCTGACCTTTGTGTTTTCTGCTGCACGATATACGATCTTCAGATATCCTGTTGTCATCGTTGCGGGAAGGGTGTATGTCACCTCGTCGCCGTCCGTTTTTCCAAAACCTTGCGAAAGCGCTGAGCCATCGAGGTAGTCCGCACTGCGCCGCTCTCCTTTCATCAATCCATCAGTCACCAGGTTATCTTTAGGATTGGCCACTGCAAACCTGAGAGAAGTATAGTCAACAGCATTGATCCAGGTACTTCCTTCAGGTTTTACCAGTTTCTGCTGCGGCCAGACCTCAGGATATGTCATCCAGCTCATCAGATTGAGTACCAGGTTTTGGGGCAGATCTGTTTTATTGACACATTTGATAGCGGCGATGACACTTTTATTGATCACCCGATAACTGACATCAACGTATACCTGGTCTTTCCATTCCAGTTCATACCGATAGCTGTACTGCCCCTTCTCCGGATTTGCATCCCATGGAAAATAGCCGGACTCAAACAATACGTTAGGGATCATCACCTTATTGCGGTAATATCCGGGCATCACCGAGAAATCAAACCGCATACCTGAGGGCATGTCTGGAATGTGTGAAATCCCTGCATACTGTTTGGAATAAGGCCCCCATTCGCCAACCTGTACATCATGCGATTTGCTGATGGCCTGGAATGAATTTTTGTTAGCGTATTGAGCGTTGCTGCGCATGGATAACAACACGATCATAACTGATGTCAGGAGGATACGGAGTTTCATATTTGGTTCAATTCTTAATATATATCCTTGTGAGCAGATAAAAAGCGTACAAAATGCAATCTTTTCGCCTACAGGAAACACTCGCTAAACTTATCAATTTATGTTGATATTTTTCTAAAAATCAAATTCCTCTATACTTAAATGTTTATCAAAAATTAACATTTAGTTTCCGAAAGTTAGTTATCTTGTAGGATATAAAACCACTAAATGTAAATTTTAAACAAATTAGTATGCTCACATCAAAATTAACACTCCCCTTACTAATGGGGATGGCATTGGCCTTCACATCCTGCAAAAAACAACAAAGTCAGGACGACGTTCTTCATCTGAAGCCACAATCCAAAATGGCACTGAATGGGGTGTTGCCACCTAGCTACTCCCTGAGTAACTGGATGGGCGCCATCCCGAACACCACCAACATCGCCAGGTTGTCCATCCCAGGAACACATGATTCAGGCGCCAGGACAGAGCCAATCTCAGGCACCGCCAAATGCCAGGACCTCAGCATTGCAGATCAGCTTACTGCCGGTGTCAGGTTTCTTGACATCCGCTGCAGGCACATCGACAATGCCTTTGCGATCCACCATGGTGCGATTTATCAGAACCTCAACTTCAATGACGTCCTAAATGCCTGTATTGGTTTCCTGAACAGCAATCCTACAGAGACCATCATCATGAGTGTCAAAGAGGAACATACGCCCTCTAATAATACCAGGACCTTTGAGCAGACCTTCGACAGCTATGTTGCGCAGAACAGCTCCAAATGGGATCTTGGCAATGGCATCCCTAACCTGGGCGATGTGCGCGGTAAAATTAAGTTATTGAGAAGATTTGGAGCGGGGAGCGTTAAGGGCATAGATGCCACAAACTGGGCCGACAATACCACTTTTGAAATCAATAACCCTGCGGCAAACCTCAAAGTACAGGATTTCTACAATGTAAATGATGTCAATACCAAATGGGCCAATGTGGAAACACAGTTGAATGCCTCCAATAGCGACAGCTCAAACAGGTTATACCTTAATTTTGGAAGTGGCTATAAAGCCGGAATTTTTGGGATTCCAAACATCAATACGGTTTCAAATTCCATCAATCCTAAGATCACCACCTTTTTCACAAACAATACCAGTGGAAAGTATGGGATCCTTCCATTGGACTTCATCAATGCCAGCAGAAGCCAGCTGATTGTCAACACCAATTTCTAAAAAAACAAGTCGGCCCGATCAATATGGACCGGGTCGACTTTAACACCTCCCCCCTCCAGAATAAAGTCCTTGATCATAACCTGTTCTCACTGCAAATAATGGGGTTTTTTAAATAAAGTCTATTAAATTGGTAGTATTAATTGTGTGCTGTAATATTTTGTCCTATATTTGAAATGTAGAACCACCAAAAACTTAGAAGATTTAAAAATACAGGCTATGAAATCACCTTTACTTCGCCATTGTTGTTGTTGCTGATCTTTTCTTGATTCCGAATAAATTTATAACATCCTGACTTTTGCCGGGAGGATTTTAAAGCTGAAAATCATCAGCAGGGGATTGTTATGACCTTTCGGTCCGTCTGAAAACAGGCTTAGAAATTATATTTTTCACCACAACAAACCTTTAAATACATGTTTAAGTATTCCGTTAATCCAGATCATCAGGTCTGGAACAGGTATGAAAAGATCCTGTTCAGGATCGCCTTCATCTATTTTGCGCTGCAGGTAGTTCCGCTCGACTGGAAATATTACCGCCATCTTTTCAGCATCAGCTGGCTGGACCTGAGTTTTAAAGAGCTGTTCCATGTTGCCCGGTACACGCCACAGTTTGGCAGCAGTTATCAGGAGCACGACTGGGGCCTGGCAACGTTTTCCGACTGGGCCATTATCCTGGCAATTGCCATTTTAGCTGGCACCATATGGTCGCTTAGCGACCGGAAGCGTAAGAACTACCAGGCATTGTACAGTTGGCTCAGGGTATTGGTACGCTACAGACTAGCCATTGCCGTCATCGCTTACGGATTCCTCAAGTTATTCGCAATACAATCTCCTCAGCCATCCCTCAGCAGTCTGAATACCCCGTATGGCGACTTTACCGCCTGGAAGCTGTTTTCACTTAGCCTTGGTATTGTCCCGGGTTACCAGTCTTTTCTCGGCGCGGTGGAACTGATCGCCGGCTTGTTATTGCTGTTCAGGAAGACATCAGTCATCGGTGCAACGATCATTATCTTTTTTACAGGCAATGTTTTCATGTCTAACCTAGCTTATGAAGGTGGGGAAGTCGTTTACAGCTTCTTTCTGGTTACCCTGGCCCTCTTCCTTGTGGCTTACGATCTACAACGGATCATCAGCCTGATTGTACTTAACAAGCCTACCGCTCCGGCATGGTCAGGAATTAAATGGACGAAAGGGCAGCAACTGGTGCAGGCCGGACTTAAATCTTTGATTGTCCTGGTTTTTGTGGTCATCTATGGGTTCAGCGCCAAACGCAATGCGGCCAAGGGTGGATATCATTTTGACCATGTGCCGGCAATAAAAGGATTTAATGGTCTCTACGACGTGACCAGCTTCTCCATCAATGGTCAGGTGCTTCCCTATAATTCTGCAGACTCCCTGCGCTGGCAGAACGTCGTCTTTGAGAAATGGGCTTCCTTCAGCATTAAAATAAATGGGAAATACCAGGTTTTGAACGACTCGGTGGAAAATGTTCCTTTGGCTGGAGATCGTAGTGCTTTTGAGTACACCGGTACCAGGGGGAGAAAGTATTACAGCTATCGTGCAGATACCGTTCAGCAGGTGCTCCATCTTCAGGATCCGCTGCAGGAAAAATTGAGTACACCGCAACCGCCGGCTCAGCTTAGCTACATACAACATCCAGACGCTACCATCACCCTGAAGGGTTTCCTCAACGGTAAAAATATTGTCGCAATATTGGAAAAAAGTAACAAGAAATACCTGCTCAAAGCATCAGAAAAAGGTCGTAGGAGCGGTTTAAAATTATAAAGCTTATGTCAGTTACCACCATACCTTCTACGGCGCAGGATGTTGCTGCCCCTAATCAACAGGATTATTATAGCGCGACAAATGCCGCTAGCACGCCAGAGCGCCCTGCTACAGGCACGCAGCCGCCAAAAGTCTGGAAGCCCTATCAGCGCGTGGCTTTCAGGATTGCGTTCATTTTTTTCATCCTGATGTCCATCCCGGAAAGCCCGGCGTGGTATACCCAGGTTTTTCATTTTGACTGGACAAGTCTGCATTACAGAGATCTTTATGACATCGCCCGTTTTCAACCTTCCCTGACACGTGGAGCTGGTTATTATGGTTATGCCGACTGGCTCATCCTATTGCTGGTGGCAATCGCAGGAGGGACCATCTGGAGCCTGCTGGACAAAAAAAGAAAGGAATATAATGTGTTGTATTATTGGCTGACCGTCATTGTGCGTTACCGCGCCGCCATAGGGATCATCGGTTTTGCCTTTACGAAAGTGCTGCCGGTACAGATGCCTTACCCTTCTACCGGAATCCTGAATACCAACTTCGGTGACCTTACCGCCCAGAAGATATATTGGTTGTCCATCAGCATCGTTCCCTGGTACCAGGTGTTTGCCGGTATTGTAGAATTGACGGCTGGTGTGTTGCTGTTCTTCAGAAAAACTACCGCCCTGGGGGCCATTATTCTTTTCGGCGCCCTTGGTGATATCGTCTATGTGAACTTTGCTTACGATGGCGGTGTTCATGTATACAGCAGCTATTTTGTGCTTTTTGCGGCTTTTTTGCTGGCAAAAGACATTCCTAAAATCTACCGCTTATTTATTCAGGAACGTTATACCGTACCTGTCGATTTCAATATCCGGTTTCAGCAGCAATGGTTGAAAACCACCAGGGTTGTGTTGAAGGTGGGGGTAATCTTCCTCTTTTTATTTGTGTTTTTCTATATTCAACTCAACAACTTTATCTACGATCCTTATAAACAGCCTGCGGCTAAAGGCATTCCTGAATTACGTGGATATTACCAGGTGAGCAGTTTTAAAATCAACAATCAGGAGATCCCCTATAGCCCAAAGGATTCCCTGCGCTGGAATGAAGTCAGCTTTGAGAACTGGACTACCATGACCTACACCCAAAATAAAGCTGTTTTGCTGGATCTCTCCAATGGGGGAGGATCGCCGATGCGCGACATCAACAGGACCTTTGAGCTGGCGGGGGTGGCCGGAGGAAGAAGGGTGTTTTATTATGAAGCCGACACCCTCCATAAAATCTTATTCCTTCAGGATAAAAACCTGGGCCGCTCCGAACCCGGTAAGAAACGCAAAACGGGTCGACAGCAGAATTTCCTAACCGATGCGCAGGAATATGCACAGGTAGAAAAAGCAGGGCTTACCGGCAGAAGGCTTACCGGCATCACCGCTGAGCGTGAACGGGAAGTGAAAAGAAACCGCATGACACTGCATTACCACACGACCGATGGGAATGAGGTTTTATTAAGCGGTGTCAATGAAGATAAAGACTCGGTAAGCCTGGTTTTGCGCCGTATTCCAAGGGTATATGCGCTGAAACCAAGTACACTGAGCGCTGGGAAATATTAAATGAAAATACCTAATTTCAGTTACCAGCATTTTTTGAGCTAAAAATAAATAATCTAATAATGACCACTAAAACTACCCGATTTACTTTACATGAAGACTGGACCGTTGTCATCCTCGGTTCCCTGGTCATCCTTTTTTCCTTATTTTTATATGTCGTTCCTGTGCCTGTTTACAAATGGAATACAACTGCAGAGCTGTTCAGCAACGTCTTTAATGCCGCAAATTTAGTGACGCTGCTGATTCAGTTTGTCTTTGTATTGGTGCTCGGTGCCTTGGGGGCGGTCATCACCGGCAAACCTGTCCATTATTTTGTCCTGGGTTTTCCGGCAGTCTACCTGCTGACGATCCTCGCCCTGATCATTGCCGGCAATACCTTCATCAAATCCATCAACCTGGAAGCCGTCATCTTTAGTCTCGTCATCGGACTCCTTATTGGCAACCTGTTTAAACTGCCGCAATGGTTTCGGGAAACCTTATCTACAGAGCTTTTTGTGAAAATAGGACTTGTCATTTTGGGTACCACAGTGATCTTTTCAGATATCCTAAAGGCGGGCTCCCTGGGGCTCATCCAGGCACTGGTTGTGGTGCTCTCGGTCTGGTACTTTGCTTTCTGGCTATGCCGGAGGCTCAAGGTAGATGATGAGCTGACCATGATGATCTCCAGTGCGGTGTCCATCTGCGGGGTGTCTGCCGCGATAGCCACTTCTGGTGCCATCAAGGGGGACGCGAAAAAATTATCTTATGTCATTTCCATGGTGCTGATTACCGCCATCCCGATGATGATCATTATGCCTTATATTGCTGATTATTTCAATTTCCCACAGCAGGTAACGGGCGCATGGCTGGGTGGAAGTATTGATACCACGGGAGCCGTGGTTGCCTCGGGGACCCTGGTGGGAGAAGAAGCCCTAAAGATCAGTACCATTGTTAAATTCTCGCAAAATGTACTATTGGGACTGGCTGCATTTGCGATCAGCATTTACTGGTCATACAACAAAACGGCCAAGGGGGCAGCGGAAACGGAGAAACCAACTTTAAAAGTAATCTGGGATCGTTTTCCAAAATTTGTACTGGCCTTTATCGGGGCTTCGGTGCTGTTTTCCTTCTTCCTGTCGCCGGAACTGATTACACCAGTAAAAGACAGCCTGAAGAATCTGCAGAATGCCTGGTTTACACTGGCTTTCACCAGCATTGGTCTGGAGACAAATTTTAAAGACTTATTTAAAAATGAAAATAAAAAACCGCTGTACGCCTTTTTAATCGCGCAGCTATTCAACGTTTTTGTCACGCTCATCATTGCCTTTCTATTGTTTGGCAATCATCCGGTGCTATAGTAAAACCGGATACAAAGCAGCTGGTGAAACAGGGGGATCATCAGCCGTAAAATATAAATTGATAAGATCAGGGAGATCTTTAGGATCAAAGGAGGTAACGACAAGAAAAAACTACTCACGAACAGCGCCTGACTGTTTTAAAAAAAGGGGAATACAAATGATTCCCCCAGGTTAAATCAATGAAGCAGGTTTTCAATTCGACCTGAGTCCTGCTTCCATTTATAAATTATACCATCTTGTAAAAGTATGCAAAGTTTCAGAATAACAAAACTGACTCCGAAGGGACGTGTTTTGTTCTTATTATACCTTTTTTTTATCCCTTTATTGGCATTGCTTGTCCCCGGAAAGGGACAGGCGCAAACTAAGCCGCTCATCAACTCCACCTTAAGCGGCAGGATCATGGACGCCAGAACCAGAACACCATTGCCGGGAGCAAGGGTGCACATCAAGGGTACCACCCACGAGGTTTCTGCCGACTCAGACGGTAAGTTCAGCTTCGTTACCGGACAGAAATTTCCTTACACATTGATTGTTAGTTTCGTCGGTTATGGGACAAGAGAGGTCATTGCCAATGGCGGGTATATTGATGTGGAACTTAAAGAGCTGCAGAATGAGCTCAACGATGTGGTGGTGGTGGGTTATGTTACCCAGCAGCGCAAAAACAACATTGGCTCGATTACAAAAGTCGACGGGGCTGCTACCAAGGACATCCCTGTAGGAAGTTTCGATGCACAGCTGCAGGGAAAGGTTGCCGGCGTACAAATCTCTTCAAATACCGGTGTGCCGGGTGAAGCCATCAACATCCGCGTCCGTGGAGCTACTTCCATCAATGCTGAGAATGGACCATTGTATGTTCTGGATGGCGTGTTCATTAACAGCAGTAGTCTGCAGACGCTCAGCACAGGCGGTAAGGCGACTTCGCCTATTGCCGACATCAATCCGGCTGACATTGAGTCTGTTGAAGTGCTGAAAGATGCCGACGCCACGGCACTCTATGGCTCCCGAGGTGCCAATGGTGTCATCCTGATCACTACCAAAAGGGGAAAGTTTAATCAGAAGCCGAGGATCGCCTTAAATAGCTCAGTCGGATGGGCAAAAGCAGCAAAACTATGGGATCTTGCTACAGGGCCCGAACATGCTACGCTCGTGAATGAAAACTGGGTAAATACTGGAAATCCTTTTGCCACCAGGCCTTTCCGACCGGTATCGGAAGGAGGGAGAGGTCTGCCCGAAGAACAGCAAACCTACGACCGCCTGGATCAGGTCTTTCAAACTGCAGGTCTCCAGAATTATGACCTTTCTTTAACAGGAGGCAGTGCGGGCACGAAGTACTACATCGCCGGTGGTTACAATAAACAGGAGTCCATTCTTAAACCCATCACCTTTAACAGGGCAAGTTTCAAGGTCAACCTGGACCAGAAAATCAATGACCAGGTGCAGATTGGTGTGAGCAACACCTTTGGCAGGGCTTTCCGTAATCAGGCGAGGGCTGGCGATGGACCTGCGGGAGGATTGCTCCAGGCGGCCTTACATACACCGACCTACCTGTCGCCGGTTAATGAGCAGGGGGTTCCCGTAGGGCGGGCAGGATTCGATAACGTCGACCTGCTGCTGAAGTATTATGATGTGCACTCTACCAGTCTTCGTTACATAGGTAATTTATATGCCGAAATCAAGTTCTCGCCAAACCTGAGTTTCCGCTCCAGTGTGGGTGCAGATTATAACAATTATGATGAGTCGGAATACTGGAATACCTTTCTGATTTCCGGAAGTCCGAATGGATTGGCGACATCCACCATCAGCCAATCGACCTCCCTCATCAATGAACAGACTTTAACCTATCGCAAGACCCTAGGTAAACATGGCATCGGTGTGCTGGTTGGAAATACCTTGCAGAGTGATGTGTCTACCTTTACCGGCGGGACAGGGAGGGGTTTTGCCAACAATTCATTCAAGCAGATTTCTTCTGCATCCACCACCACCAGCAGCCAGGGATGGTCTAAAAATACGCTGGCCTCGTTTTTCTCCAAAGCAGATTACAACTATGAAGGTAAATATATCCTTGATTTCATTATTCGTGCCGATGGTTCCTCCAGGTTTGGAGACAATAACCGATGGGGTTATTTTCCTTCGGCAGGTGCGGCATGGCGACTTAAAAAAGAGGACTTCCTGAAAGATGTAGCATTTATCAGCGACTTCAAGATCCGTGCGAGTTATGGGATTACTGGTAACCAGAATGGTATCGGTGATTTCGCCACACTGGGTTTATGGAGCGGTGGTAGCTCTTACCAGGACAATCCTGGGATTGCGCCACAGCAGCTGGCCAACCCTGATCTTCAATGGGAGCGCACCAAACAGTTCAACATCGGTACCGACCTCTCGCTCTTTAACGACAGGCTTGCTCTTGAATTTAATTACTACAAAAAATATACGGATAATGGATTGCTAAGCCTTTCCCTACCGGCAACTACGGGCTTCGGTACTTACATCAGCAACGCTGCTGAGATCAGTAATAAGGGTTTTGAGCTCAATATCAGCAGCACAAACCTGAAAACGACAGATTTCAGCTGGACAACGAGTCTCAATGTTGCCCGTAATGTGAACAAAATAGAGAAACTGGCCACTCCCTTAAAATACGGAAGCCGTGACCTGATCTTATTACAAGAAGGGTCGCCTCTGTATTCTTTCTGGTTATACAAAGAGTTGTACGTTGATCCTGAGACTGGAAATTCCGTTTATGAGGATGTCAACGGCGATAACCAGATTACTGCAGCCGATCGCCAGATCTACGGAAACATCTGGCCTAAGTATTTCGGAGGACTGACCAATAACTTTACTTATAAAGGTTTCGACGCAAGTGTATTCTTCTCCTTTTCCTACGGTAACAAAATCTACAACCATAACCGCTTCTTCGGTGAAGGTGGTGGTGCAAGGGACGCTGCCAGGGTAATCTTTGCCAGCAATGTAGACAGGTGGACATCTGTTGGACAAGTGACCAACACGCCAAGACCGGATGGGATCAATAACAACAATTATAAGGACGGCGGTAGCCGTTGGCTGGAAGATGGTTCTTTCCTGCGCCTGAAAGCGTTGACACTGGGCTATAGCCTGCCAAAATACGTCCTGCAGAAGGTGAAGATCGATGGATTACGGTTTTTCGTGATGGGCAGCAACCTCTTCACCGTGACCAACTATACGGGGGCTGATCCGGAATCCAGTGTTTCCAGCGACCAGAACGGGCAAGGAATAGACCTTGGGACTCCTCCGCAGCCCAGATCCATACAGGTAGGTATCAATTTAACCTTATAAATGAACATCATGAAAGTAAAATATATTCTTCCATTCCTTTTCCTATTAACGGCAAGCTCCTGCAAGAAGTTTTTAGAGGTAGAGCCCCGGTCTTCTATCTCCGATGAGGCCACGATCACCGATAAGGCCTCCGCGGAAACTGCAGTCAGGGGCGTTTACAATGCCGCCCGCAGTTATTATAGCGTTAGCTTCCAGTCCATTGCCTATCTGTCCGGCGACAACGTTCAGTGGACAGGCTCACAATCGCAAGTCCAGGAGTTCATTAACCACAAGGTTAGTGCAGAAAATGCTACCATCGAAAGTGTATGGCGTGGAATTTACCTGAGCATCAGCCGCGCAAACCAGGTGCTAAGTAAAGTGCCATCCGTGACCGATCCGTTGCTCACGACAACACTCCGTGACCAGTATCTTGGAGAAGCCTACTTCATCCGGGCACTGAATTACTTTGACCTCGCCCGTACCTGGGGTGGCGTGCCCATCATTACGCAGCCTACAACATCGCCCAACGACAACAGGGGCATCCCAAAAAGTACCCAGGCGGAAACTTATGCGCAGGTCCTTGCCGACCTCGATGCTGCGGAGCCACTGCTGCCACAGACCACTGATCGCTACCGCGCGACCCGTAAAACGGTATGGGCATTAAAGGCAAGATTCTACCTCTACCAGAAAAACTGGGCGAAGCTGAAGAATATGCAACAAAAGTCATCAGCGATAATGCTACCTATCAGCTCCTGAAGCCGTATAGTGCCTTTTTCCAGCCTTCGGATAAACGTGGTACCAATGAATCTGTATTCGAGTTTTTCTACAGTAACAATGAGCTCAATGAGCACCGTGGGCAATGGCAGCCCCAGCAAAACGGGGGAACCCGTCAGTGGGCGCCGTCAACTGCATTTGTGGCCTTAGTGAACGATCCCCTGATTGGTGGCAACAGAAATGTGCTGGTGGCACTCGACAACCAGAACCGTTGGTATGGAAACCTTTACTACCGGAGTCCGGCAACGGATCCAACGTATGTATTGCGGATTGCGGAACTTTACCTGATACGGGCAGAGGCTCGTGCGGAGCTGGGTGCCGCGGGTGCTGCAGATGACCTGAATGCGGTTCGCGATCGTGCAGGGTTGACTGTGACCACGGCCGTCACCCGCGAAGAGCTGTTGCTGGCTATAGAGAATGAACGCCGCATAGAATTTGCTTTTGAAGCCCACCGATGGTTTGACCTGGTGCGTACAGGCAGGGCAACAACGGTGCTTAACTTTACGGATGTGGATAAGCTGGTAATGCCTATCCCTGTGTCGCAGCTACTGATTGACCGCGCCTTAGTTCAAAATGAAGGATACTAAATGGACAAGTCTTCTGTTTTCAAAGGTTATCTTATTGCTATCGCAGCCCTCGGGGCTGCGATAGCAATAGCATTATATGCCTTTTTACGTGACCCACAGGAGGAGACACCAGACAAGTTTGGCTTTGGTAAAGTGGCCGGAGCAGATCGGATCAAAGCGCTTGATATAGATGTGATGCCCGATGGGAGGGGGCTTCCTGCAGGAACCGGAGACATCAGGCAGGGACTGATCATTTATACGGAAAAGTGCGTTTCTTGCCATGGTAATGGTGAAAAGGTAGATTATAAGCTTCCTGGCGACGCGTTGTTTGTCAACCAGCCAGCTAAAAAAACCAAAACCATCGGCACTTATTGGCCTTACGCAACCACGATCTTTGATTATATCCGCAGGGCAATGCCTTATAATGCACCGGGCTCATTATCGGATCAGGAGGTGTATCACCTGACCGCCTACTTGCTATACGCCAATAAGGTGATTCCGGCCAATACAGTCATCAATGAGCACAGCCTGCCAAAAATAGTGATGCCAGCAAAGAAAAACTATGTGGTCGATGATCGTGAAGGAGGAAGCGACATCCGCTAGCCCGTGATATCCTAAACAAATCGTCAACATCTTAAATAATATGGAAGAAAATTAGCCAGACATGGAAGACAAAGAAACGATGCCAGATGCGCTACCTGCTAAGCCAGAGCCGGTTAAGCAGCCCGAAAGCCCCAGAATCAGCAGAAGGCTATGGCTAAGTGGGGCGGTAACAGCAGCAACGGTAATGCTGGTGCGGCAGTCTGTGGGAAAGGTGGCGCCCGTAGTGCCATCAGCTGCTCCGGAGGTAATGACTCCTGCGACAGACCTTGCTGCCGTCGACCCGACGAAGGTCATCGGTGCTGGTCCAAGCGGCTATGGGACAACCTCTCTTTTTGAGAAACCGGAACGGCTAACTTCCCTGACTTCTTCCCGGACGCCCCTGCAGAACCTTTATGGATCCATCACGCCCTCAGGTTTACATTTTGAGAGGCACCATGGAGGAATCCCTGTGATCGATCCAGACAAATATGAATTGTTGATCCATGGCATGGTAGACCGGCCATTGGTATTTAGCCTGGCAGATCTGAAAAAATTTCCATCGGTTACCCGTACCTGTTTCATCGAATGTTCCGGAAACTACAGGAGCGGAAAGGCAGAAATGACACCCCAGGAAATCTGCGGCCTGACGAGTCAGAGTGAATGGACCGGCGTATTGTTATCTACCATCTTTAAGGAGGTGGGGGTTCAACCGGCAGCCACCTGGTTTCTGGCAGAGGGAGGTGATGCTGCCGTCATGACCAGGAGCATTCCGGTCAGCAAGGGCTGGGAAGATGCGATGATTGTCTATGCACAAAATGGTGAGGCCCTGCGACCCGAGCAGGGGTATCCAGCGAGACTACTGCTGCCGGGCTGGGAAGGGAATACCAGTGTGAAATGGTTGCGCCGGATTAAGTTATCTGATGCGCCGTTCATGACACGTGAGGAGACTTCAAAATATACGGAGAAAGTAAAAGACGGTAAGATCAGGCAGTTCAGTTTTGTGATGGATGCCCGTTCGATCATTACCTTTCCGACGTATCCGGTGAAAGTACAAAAGGGATGGATAGAGATCCGTGGGCTGGCATGGAGTGGTCGGGGAAAGATTGAGCGGGTGGAAGTCAGTGTCGATGGGGGACAATCATGGACGGCTGCAGAATTACAGGGGCCGGTATTGGATAAAGCGCATACGGTATTCCGCTATTTGTGGAACTGGAAGGGCGAAGAAACCAGGATCATGAGCCGTGCCGTCGATGAAACGGGATATGTACAGCCAGATTACGAGACACTGGCTGCGGCAAGGGAAAGTAAAGGAGGCTACCATTTTAACCCCATCACAAAGTGGCTTGTTAAGAACAATGGTGAAGTCTTTCACGATAGCCCCAAATCAGACGACTTGTCCTGAATGTTAACCTTAACTTTTCCATAAATTAAGCTATTAACTGGTGATTGTTGCAGAATTTTGCATAATATTGCAATTTATTCATTTAATTCTGCGAAATGTCAACAACAGCACTTCAAGCAAAACGGGCGACCCAGGCCATTTTCCTGGTCTGCGGACTGGGGATCTCCAGCTGGGCACCTATGGTACCTTACGCAAAAGACCGCCTTGGGTTAAACAATGCTGACCTTGGTTTTTTGTTGTTGCTACTTGGAGCGGGTGCAATTGCGGCGATGCCGCTTACAGGAATGCTTGCCCACCGTTTCGGCTCGAGGGTGGTTATTAAATATTCGGCACTTATGGTGGCACTTGTCCTTCCGCTGCTGCTACTCATCAGCAGCCCCATTTGGATGGGATTGGCACTACTGATTTTTGGGGCATCCATTGGTACAGTGGATGTAGCGATGAATGCACACGGCGTACAGGTACAGAATGAACTCGCCCGGCCCATCATGTCTTCCTTGCACGGCCTGTTTAGTGTGGGTGGGTTATTCGGTGCGCTGGGCCTGGGCTTCCTCATGAAAGCCGGTTTGGATCCGGTGACCGCTGCGGTATGTATCGCTGTCTTGCTCATGGTCATCGTCCTCTGGAACTCGCGGTTTTTATTCAGCAATGCTACAGAGCAGGCCATCATCAAAAAATTTAGTACTACTGCCGATCAGCCGGCAGGAACAAGGGTCTCCTGGTTAAAGGGTAGTGTGATCTTTTTGGGATTCATGTGTTTTTGTGTTTTCCTATCAGAAGGGGCAATGCTCGACTGGAGTGCGATATTCCTGCGTGACAACAAAGGGCTAAGTGAAGAGTTTGCCGGTCTGGGTTATGCCGCATTCTCGGTCGCAATGGCCGTGATGCGTTTGCTTGGCGATAAAATTGTTGCCCGACTGGATGGAAAAACCGTTGTTGTTGGTGGTGCATTCATTGCTGCCTGCGGACTGTCCCTTGCCATATTTACCCCATGGCTTGCTACCTCCCTTGCGGGATTTATACTGCTGGGCATCGGCGCAGCCAATATTGTTCCTGTGTTTTTCAGTGAGGGCGGCCGTTTGAAGGAAGTCCCCGCTACGATTGCCATACCAGTGATCAGCACCATCGGTTATGCCGGACAGCTGGCAGGACCTGCGCTATTAGGACTCATTGCCTACCAGTTCTCGCTAAATGTCGCATTAGGATTTATTGCCTGCCTGTTACTACTGGTGTCAGTAGCCTATGGTATGAGAAAAGTGGCTTGAACTGAAGCTGAAGACAGCGGGACATAGAATCTCACGCACTGTGCGTTTATTGAAATGAAATTAGGGGCAAATAATTATCTTTATCCCTATAATCATCAATTTATGTCAACACCAGCATTAGTGGAGGAAAGCTCAGAGCAGTTTTTATTGGGAGGGGGAGAAATGGGTCAATTGATACGTACCATGGACTGGTCAAAAACGGCGCTCGGACCGATCTCAACATGGCCACAGAGTCTGCGTACTTCAGTCAGCCTTTGCCTTTCTTCAACTTTTCCCATCCTTATTGCCTGGGGGCCTGAAAAAATCCAGATTTATAACGACAGCTACCGGCCGATATGCGGAGCTAAACATCCGGAATCTATGGGTCAGAATTTCCGCATTTGCTGGGAGACAGCCTTACCTGTGGTGGGCGATAAATTTACACGTGGAGAACAGGGTGAAGGTACCTATATCAAAGACCAACGGATGTTCCTTGACCGCTATGGTTACCTGGAAGAGGCATTTATGACTTTTTCCTTTGCCCCAATCAGGGATGAGTCCGGAGGTGTTGGGGGTATCTTTCATCCCATTACGGAAACTACCGAGAAGATGCTGAGTGCCAGGCGTACACAGGTACTTCGCGATCTGGGGGCCGCCATAGGGAAAGCGAAAAGCGTACAGGAGATCGGCGAAATGACACTCGCACAATACGACGCCTATCAACTCGATGTCCCCTTCATGCTTTTTTATGAAGTGGATGGTACATCGGAGCGTGATGTCGATGCAGAAGTTCCGGTTAGGCTGGTCACTGTAGCAGGCGCCAACTACCTGATTGATCGCCCATGGCCATTTCAGCAGGCGATGGATCATAAAGACGTGCTGGAATTCTCGATGACAAGCGACGGTTTTAGGACTATTGAGGCTGGTCCCTATGAGGAGCCGCCACATACCGCCATGATGCTTCCCCTACGACTGAGCGGCCAAACCGAAGTATATGGCTTTATTGTTGCAGGTGTCAGTGCCAGGCGAGCGCTGGACGAGGAGTATCGTAATTTTTACGACCAGCTTACGGCTACTTACAATACAGCAATTTCCAACGTCTATGCTTATGAACAGGAGCAAAAACGTGCGGAGGCGCTGGCGGCGATTGACCGTTCAAAAACACTGTTCTTCAGCAATGTCAGTCATGAGTTCCGGACACCACTCACCCTAATGCTGGGACCCCTGGAGGAGCTGCTGCAACAGCATGGCCTGGACGGACACACCAGGGTTCAGGTGGAAGCTACACACCGCAATGCCTTGCGGCTATTGAAGCTGGTTAACAACCTTTTGGATTATAGCAGGGTTGAAGCCGGCAGGGTACAGGCGGTTTATCAACGGCTGGATCTTCAGGAGATGACCATCGACCTTGCCAGCAGCTTCCGCTCGATCATTGAAAAAGCAGGCATGGAATTAAATGTTCATTGCAGTCCACTGTCGGCAAGCTATTATGCGGATCGGCAAATGTGGGAAAAGATTGTATTGAACTTGTTATCCAATGCTTTCAAATATACCCTTCAGGGGAGCATTTCCGTCACACTGGAGGAGCAGGAAAACATGGCCGTGCTAAAGGTGAAAGATACGGGCGTTGGTATTCCACAAAAGGAGTTGCCGCATATGTTTGAGCGGTTCCACAGGATTGAGAATACGGCAGGAAGAACACATGAAGGCACGGGAATCGGCCTTTCCCTCGTCCATGAACTGGTGCATCTCCACGCGGGCACCATCACCGTGGAGAGTATTGAAGGGACAGGTAGCACCTTTACGGTCTGCATTCCCGTAGGTAAGGAGCATCTGCCTGTCCAGCAGGTGATTGAGGATAAAAAGGATATAGATACTGAAGCCATTAAAGGTGCATTCATACGTGAGGCATACAGCCTCCTCCAGGAAGATTCCTCAGGTCCTACCGGATCGGTAAACAAGACGACAGGTGACATTAGTGGTCATCAGGACCATAGCGCCGATAAGGCAACGCGCATCCTGATTGTGGATGACAATCATGACATGCGGGATTATCTGGTACGTCTGCTGAATCCTTATTTTACAATAGATACTGCCCTGAATGGGCAGGATGCCCTCCTGAAGATAGGTGCTCAGATGCCCGATTTGGTACTAAGCGACGTTATGATGCCTGTAATGGATGGTAAGGCAATGCTGGAGCGGATTCGAAGCAACGAAAATACATTACGTCTGCCAGTCATCTTCTTATCAGCCAGAGCAGGTGAGGAGGCCCGTATCGACGGACTGGAGATGGGGGCCGACGATTACCTTGTAAAACCTTTCTCTGCGGCAGAGCTGCTTACGAAAGTGCGTGCCCAGATTCATATCAGTAAGTCAAGAGGTTATGCTGAACAGCAGCTACGGAATTTACTGAAGCAGGCACCAGTGGCCATGGTCATCTACCGGGGCCCAAGGCATGTGATTGAGCTCGCAAATTCGCGCATGCTCGATTATTGGGGGCGTACGGAGGAAGAGACCTTTGGCAAGCCGTTATTTGAGGCGATCCCTGAGTTGGCATCACCCGAGTATAGAAATATGATGGCCAGGGTGTACGAAACGGGCGAGCCTTTCATTTCCGATGAGGTACCACTGATGTTAAACCGCTTTGGAAAAAGGGAAACGGGCTTTATTAATCTTACGGTCGAAGCGCTTCGCGAACTGGAAGGTCAGGTGAGTGGCTTGATTGCCGTAGCTGCAGATGTTACGGAGCAGGTAAATGCACGCACCAGCCTGGAAAAGATTAACAATACTTTGCAGCTTGCAATGGAGGCTTCCAACATGGGAACCTGGCAAACGGATTTGAAAACAGGCCTGCTGCAGATTTCAGAAACCAGTCGGCACATTCATGGTATTCCCGAGCGGGAACAGCTGGTATACTCGGAGATACTGAAAGAACTGGTGGTTCCTGAACATGTGGACCGACTGGGAAAAGCCATAGAGAACGCTGTCAGCACTAAAGGGCGGTTCAGTGAAGATTACCAGATCCAGCCGCTGACTGGCGGCGGCAGGAAGTGGATCAATACCACAGGCATGGTAGAGCTTGATGAATCCGGCGAACCTTCTACCGTCATAGGCACCATTCTGGACATTACCGAAAGTAAGGAAGATGAAATCAGAAAGAATGATTTCATTGGCATGGTGAGCCATGAGCTGAAAACACCGCTGACCTCCCTCGTGGGATTTACCCAGCTTGGATTACGCAACGCACAGAAAAATCAGGATAGCCTGAACTTCTCCATCTATGAGAAGACCAACAGGCAGCTGATTAAAATGAGCAGTCTGATCAATGGTTTCCTGAATGTCTCCCAACTCGAATCCGGGAAAATTCATTTGCACTTAACGGACTTCAGGCTAGATGAGCTGATCCGGGAAATGATTGCCGATGCGGGACTGGCAGCATCAGGATACGACTTCCAGGTGGACTGCGTAGAACTCATCATAAATGCCGACCGCAATAAAATCGGTACCGTGCTTACCAACTTGCTTAGTAACGCCATAAAATATGGTGCCAACAGTAGGGTCATTTCCATCGCCTGCTCCTGCACCGATGGTTATGCCAGGGTGAGTGTCACCGACCAGGGCATTGGAATCAAGGAAGCCGACATCAGTAAGTTGTTTGATCGGTATTATCGAATAGAAAACAACCAGACGCAGCACATCTCAGGCTTCGGCATTGGTCTTTACCTGAGTGCGGAGATCATCGGACGTCATCATGGGAAGATTTGGGCGGAGAGTGAGCCTGGAAAGGGAACAACCTTATTTGTTGAATTGCCGATGATGCAGATATCAGAAATATAATTAATGCGACTCATTTACAGCAACAAACCTGAAGATTCTTTATTCCAGATATATTGAATGATAAATGGCAGTATTTCCACTGAACCGGGCCTCTACTTCGAATACTGCCATTTATCAAAATTTATTTTACTTTAGGGAGTGGTTTTGGCTCCTTAACTTCAAAAGAAAAACTGCTTTCAAATACACTTCCGAAGAGATCTGTTGCCCGGACCTGTAGCGTATGTTTTCCTACAGGGAGCTCCGTACTGATCGATCCTTTCCAGAGGTGTGATGACTCTTCAGCGTCGGAAGGTCTCCTGCCTGCCATCAATGTATCTGTCAGGTCCCAGCGTTCAAACCGCTCGTAGTAAGCAGGATCAATGCGGTCCTCCCATTTCATTTTCTTCCAGTCGCCATTCCCGATACGGAATTCCACTTTATTCTTTTCATGTCCCATAAAGAAGTTGGCATAGAAGTCTACATGTGTGTCTTTTCTGTGTCCGATTACTTTTGGTGCGAAGATGTTCATCTGGTAGCCCGGGTCCTTACCGGCAACCTTATAGTCTATGGTATAGGTGTTTCCATCCAGGTTGAGGAAGGCATACCCTTTTTCAGTGCCGTCGCGCATGGTGGCATAGGGCACATTGTTTTTATCGAGTTCACCTGAATACCAGTCGCCGGAGGTGGTGCCTGCATTGTATTCATGTAAACTGCCTTCATGGAGCCAGCCTTCTTCTTTGGTATAAAAGAGTTGCTGTTGCAGGTGGGTATGGCCACTGAACATCACGACGTGGCGATGGTTTTTAAGGTGTTTGAAAAGTTCCACACGGTCTGCTGCACGGAAAGCGCGGTTGCCATAGTCTTTCATTGGGATATGGAAGGCGATGACCACCAATTTTGAGGTGTCTGTGTTGGCGAGGTCGTTTTTGGCAAACTCCAGCTGGTCAGGACGCAGGCCTCCCCAATAGCCGCTGTTTTTTCTGGGGTCAGGTGCAAGGATGTCATCTAATATCAGGAAATGCGTATTGCCGTACTCAAAAGAATAATTGGCAGGGCCAAACTGAGCTTCATAGCTTTCATCAGATAGGGAGTCTACTCCGGTATCGAAGTTCAGGTCGTGGTTTCCCACCATGTTATACCATGGGATTCCGAGGGTAGCCATTTCCTTTTTATAATCGTTGAAAAGATGGAGGTTGTCGCCTACCAGGTCGCCCAGGCTGAGCCCGAATGTGACACCTTTTATTCCTTTCACTTCTTCCAGGATCCCTTTTTTAAACCAGTCAAGGTCTTGCTGTGAGTATACCTGTGGATCACCAAATACCAATGCCCTGAATTTCGTGCTTTCCTTTTGAGGGATCAGTGGGAAATTGATTTCTTTGGGAAGAGGGCCTGTGGGGGCTACACCCGGATATTTCATCGATGCAGGTGACCCATTAGGTTTGTGGATATAATAATACTGGGGAAGCATTGATTCATTTACGGGTACACCAAAACCGGAAGGTTTGATGACGAAAATGATGTTGTCATTACCTACAGGCAGCTCATACCGGCCCTTTTTGTCCGTCTTTACGACCGCCGTGCCGTTGCTCACTGCAACATTAGCCACTCCGGTTTCGTTTTTGTCCTTTTTGCCGTTGCCGTTTTTGTCAATATATACAAAGCCTGTTGCTGATGGTACACCGGTGGCCGACTGTGCCTTCACCGCCGGCAAAAAGCCTGACGATACATTGATCAGTATGGTGGCAAAAAAAAGGAGAATGTGTTTTGTTTTCATAATGATGCTCTGATCGCATTAAAAAAGTTCGGGATAATATTTTTTGATGAGCTCCTGATGTTCTGCAGCAAGCTCCGTTAATAACTTAGGTTCGTCCTGCGGCCTCAGTCCTTTTTGGTTCATGACGTTAATGAGGCTCCAGTCTTTGGATGGTTTCTTTGGACTTGGATCTTCAGGTTCTCTGGCTTTGAGGTCATATCTGGTGAAATCGATCACATAAGCGGGAGCGGATTTCTTATGCCAGTCGCGCAAGAGGGCCATACGGAAACTCTTGTTGGTGAACCATTTGATCTCAAGATTATTGTATGAGTCGCCAAGGCCAGACCCGCGCTCCACGAACTTATAGTTCCAGTCGTTGTCGGGATGTGCCGCCCGCCATAACATTCCAAACTCTCCAAAGGAGACAAACTTTGTGTCAGGCCAGCGTTCTTTGGTTTCCTTTACCCAGGTTTCCATCGCTTTACACATAAACTCCTGGCCAAACTCATGGACCATCTGAGCCTCCCAGATGTTGGTCACCCAGCCAAAACCATTCAGCTCAAAACCTTTATCGAAGTGTATAGCCTGGGTGTGCATGACCTCGCGTTGTCCCAAGTCTATCCCCCAGCCGGTATAGGTTTCAATGGGGCCTACGCCACGGCGACTGTTATAGCCTTCAATACCATGTCCCATAGCTCCACTGCGGCGTGCACAGATGAAATCCATGGTCCAGCCATCCAGGTTCACGCAGTCGATAAAGTCCGACTTTCCCTGTGCAGGTTTACAAAAATGTTCTGTAGATGGATAGAAGGGATAGGAAGGAGAACCATCAGCACCACCGCCGTCTATATTGTGCTGGCTCCAGATGGTGGCATGTGCCACATGGATGTTTTCCTTCTCGGAAAGGTACCTGAGGTTGTCGGCTGAGAGAAACCCGCCGATGACCGATTGTGGACGATAGCCATTGCCTACCATCTTCGAGATGAGCTGAATGGCTTCAGACATCTCCCTGTTTACACGAGCCCGGGGCAGGTACATTGCCGGAAAGTAACCCGGAAAATAGGAAACTTCATCCCCATATTTTTTCTGGCAGGAAACGATGTATTCACGGATCTGCTGATAGTTGTCTCTTTTGTCCTCCAGGGCATTGAGGGTGAAGCCCCAGGTAAGTCGTCCTTCAGGGTTGTATTTGGCGAAAGCTTCGCGCAAAGCGCGTACACCTTCCAGGGTGTGCCAGCTGCCTTCATCGCGGGGATGCAGCTTGACATCGCGAGACACCTCCCAGGGCGTGGTGCGAATCATGATGCACAACGTCACGAAGCGGTTGCCGTTTAATGTTTTTACTGAATTCGCCGCAGAGAACTGCTGGCCATTTGCAGTCTTCAATCCCAGAGAACCAAAAAATGTCAGTCCTATAAGTAACAGTTTGAGTAAGTTGTTGGATGTCCCGGAAGTATATTTCACGTTTGATAAATTAATTAAACAATAAGCCCTGCTGATGATCAATAATAATCAATTGATCTTAAAAATCAGCCAATTGCTTCAGTAAAGCTGCCGGAAATTCCGGCAGCTAACGGAGGAAGCGTTTGAAAACAAATTTGTTACCAGCCCGGGTTGTTAGGTCCCAGGTTTGGATTGAGGAAAAGCTCATCCAATGGTACAGGGAAGTAGTAATGTTTCGGGACGGTGAAAAAGCGGCTGCTTGCAGGCTCCACAATCAGGAAACCTTCGGCGTCTACCAGGCCCGGGTTGCCATTGTTCAGCACTTTTAATGTTTCATATTCTGTGCCTTTATACTTGATGCCCCTCAATGCCTGGGCCATCTCCAGCTCAGCAGTTTTCCAGCGACGTAAATCTGTACGCCTGAATCCTTCAAAGGCGAGTTCTATGGTACGTTCACGGCGGATTTCTGTCAGCATGTTTAAGCCATTGGCCTGCACAAAAGCGTTGGTCAGCGGCGGCATCTCCACACCTTTACGCGAGCGGATGACGTTGATGGTTTTGTTCAGGATATCGTCGCTGATCGCACCGTCTCTTTCGTAAGTCGCTTCAGCAAGGATGAGCAATACTTCTGCATAACGGATCAGATGGACATCAAAGGTTGACTGAGTGGAAAGGGCTTTGATCTCACCCATGAATTTCCACATTTTATAACCCGTGCGCGTCTCCGGGCGTACAGAAAAATCTGCTACGGCGGTAAAAGAACCTTCAGGGCTCAGGAAGCTGGTTCCGGGGATCAGGATGGTTTGTCTCATACGCGGATCACGGTTCTCAAATTCATCATTAATCTTTTGATATCCTTTGAATCCTGAGTTCGCTGCGGTAATGGGCAGACCTGTAGTTTTCGACAGGTACATGTCAGCCAGTTTTCGGGTTGGCGAACCGCGCCATCCCCAATATACTGATGTACCGGTCGGGTGTGTCCTGATGTCCAGCTGATAGCGGTTTGCAAAAATGGACTCTTTTGAATCATCGCCATTGTCAATAAACAGCTTACGGTAACTTTCTTCTCCCGCAGCTTCAAATAAGGCATATTCCTGGCTGGTCCTGACGCGTTCTGCAGCATCAATGGCCTGGTTAAGTAACTGAGCAACATCTGAACGGTGTCCATGATATTTTGCCCATGTGGCAGCGAACAAGGCTACACGTGCTTTCAGTGCTAGTGCAGCACCCTGTGTTACCCTGCCCAGGTCAGCCGCCACGATCGTACTTTGCTTCGGCAGCTTCGCTGCGGCAGTCTCAAGCTCGGCAAGAATGAAATCTTCTACGGCTGCCTGAGGTTCTCTTTTTCCATACAATTCCGGCGATTCTGTATTCAACACTTTGGTAAGAATAGGCACGCTGTTGAAACGTTCCATCAGTCTCCAGTGATTGTAAGCCCTGAAGAAGCGGGCCTCGGCTACGTAAGTTTCAATCTCCGCGATGTTTCCGCTATAGGTTTCGCTCTTCTCAATGATTTTATTGGCGTTGCGCAGATCGGTAAAGCGGTCGCTCCAGGCACCGTCGGTGTTTGGTGCACTCCATGTTCCGTTACCCACATTGTTGGGGTTCAGTTCGTAGGAAATGTCGCTGTCCACCTCCTGTACACCCAATGTCGGTATGGTGGTGTAAAGCTGGTTTGCGGCTTTCTTGTAATCGCTCTGGGTTTTCCAGAACTGGCTGTCGTCCAACTCATCCTTAGGGGATAAATCAATCTTCTGACAACCCGATATCACCAGCATCAGCAGTGTGGTTTTTAAAAGTGTTGTAATATATTTCTTCATGACTTTGTTGTTGTAGTATGGATAAATTAGAAAACGATGCTGGCACCGAATGAATAATGACGGGTAAAGGGATAAGTGACAAAGCTGCCATTCTCCTCAGGATCCCAGCCTCCGGGCGCATTGTGGATTTCAAAGAGATCCTCTCCGCTGAAGTAAACCCTGATCTTATCAATTTTCAGCTTCTGCGTCATTTTCTGTGGCACTGTGTAGCCTACCTGCAGGTTTTTCATCCTTACATAAGCCACATTGTGTTTTGTGTTGCTGGAGACATAGTAGTTGTAGGAACGCTTACCGGTCATGGTGATCGCCGGATATTTGGCGTCAGTGCGCTCCGGTGTCCATGTTTTTCCGTACCAGTAGGAGGCGGACTGGAACCAGGCTTGTGCAAATGGCATGCTGGCATCGCCTTCCAGGAACATGGTACGCTGACCGACACCCTGAATGAAGGCACTGAAGTCAAAGCCTTTGTATTCTGCACCCAGGTTCAGTCCGAAGTTATATCTTGGATTGGCATCGCCCAGGTACCTGGCGTCTCCTGCTCCGGCAGTACCATTACCAAGTACGGACAAGCGGCCATCGCCGTCAAGGTCTTTATATTTGGCGTCGCCAATTTTCACTTCCGACTGGATGATTCCTTCGTTAGGGAAACGGGCACGGTAATCAGCGAGTTCCTGCTGCGTCTGGATGATGCCATCGAACTCATAACCGAAGTAAGAGTTGGTGGAATAACCAAGTGGTGTTGCATTGCGGCCCAGCGTGATCAGGTTGTTGCCCACACGGCTGGCTACCTTATTTTTGGCATCGCTGATGTTGGCACGAACAGAGTATTTGAACTCACCCACCTGGCTTCTCCAACCCAATGCCAGCTCCCAGCCTTTAATTTCAAGTCGCCCGCTATTGGTCGATGGCGCCGCGATGCCAAGCATGGAAGGGTAAGAAACAGGGATCAGCATGTTTTTGTTGGTTTTCCAGAAGTAATCAAATGATCCGAATAACCTGTTGTTGAATAAACTGAAATCTGCACCTATGTTTTTGGAGATGATGGTTTCCCAGGTACGTGCTTTTGATACGAGGTTGGATTGCGTGGCCAGCTGACCGCGTTCGCCGTTGCCAAAAGGATAATAGGTGCTGCCAATGGTGATCAGCTCAATGTAATCATATGGGCCGATACCAGACTGGTTACCCATTTCTCCATAAGATGCCCTGAACTTCAGGTCATCAAAAACATTCATTTTTTTGATGAAAGATTCTTCACCTACACGCCAGGTGGCATTTGCGCCAGGAAAATATCCCCAACGTTCGCTGGGTGCAAAACGGGAGCTTCCATCGGCACGTAAGGTACCTTCAATCAGGTATTTGTTGGCAAAAGCATAGTTGATCCTGGAAAAGAAAGAGTTGATGGTCCATGCATTTCCCTCACCCGAGGCATCCTGATTCTGAGGACTGCCCAGTTTTAGCGGCATAGATTCCTGCTGATCGAAATTGATGCGTTTTGCCCAGAAACGGTCGTAATCTGACGATTCGTTCGCTGCACCGGCCATAATGGCAATGTCATGTTTTCCGAGTGTTTTCTTGTAGTCGGCGTAGGCGGTGAAATTTTTATACAGATTTTTGGTGTAACTGCGTTCGGCACTGTTTGGCTTCCTGGCTGTACGGTGATTCACATTGTCCCAGTTATAGTTGTAGATCATCTTTTGTACAATGTAGTTGTCGCCATCGTTTTTACGTATTACCGCACGTCCAGTCAGGTTGAAGTCCTTGTTGATCTTCCAGGAAAGCTGATTGTTGATGGTGAAGTTACCTTTGATCAGCTGCGAGTCGCCACCGGCTTCGAGCACCTGTGCAGGGTTATCAAAACCTTCAAAAGTATAAAAGTTGCCTGCCGGGTTGTGCATTGGTGCCCAGCTGCGTGTTTTATAAATGAGGTCCCATACACTTTGTCCGTGTTCCAATACTGAAGCATACCTTCTGTTGCTGGCTTCGTAAGACAAGTTCAGGTCATAGATCAGGTTTTTTCTGAGCTCGATATTGGTTTTTGCCCTTACATAATACCTTTTATCATTATCTATCCCGAATTTAGGTAATCCCTGTTCGCTTGGTGCACCCAGCGAGATGAGGTAGGAGTATTTTTCGCCGCCGCCAGACAAACCCAGGTTGTAGTTCTGAAGACTGCCGTTACCAATCACCATATCATTCCAGTTCTGGTCTTTATAGAACTTTGGATATCCCGACCAGCGTCCCCATTTGGATGCGGGAATCACAGTGTTGCTGCCGTCGAGGATCAATTGTAACTCTTCCTGTGTATATTCATAGGGGAATGATCCATCGGTGATTTCCAGTGCCATGGAAGCATGTTCATACAAACTTGCCGGTTTCTTTAATAAGGCCGGTGTTTTGATCGCATAAAAGGCATCTAAAGAGATTTTAAGGTCCTGGTTCCGGCGTCCGTTTTTTGTGGTGATGAGGATGACACCTTCTGCGGCACGGGCACCGTAAATTGCTGCGGTACCATCTTTAAGTACGGAAATACTTTCGATATCGGCAGGGTTGATGAGGTTCATGTCCCCTTCGGCACCATCAATTAATACCAGTGGCGATCCGCCATTGATAGAGGAGATGTCGCGCACGCGAATCGTAGGGCTGCTCCCCGGAGCACCACCATTGCGTGTGATGGTAAGTCCTGGTGCGGCACCTTGTAAGGCGATCGCAGCATTACGAACCGGACGCGATTCGAAGGTTTTGGCATCAATAGTAGCCACCGCACCACCCAGATTGGCACGTTTCACGGTACCGTAGCCAATAACCACAACCTCGTTCATATCGAGTACTTCTGATTTGATCGTCAGGTTGATCACCTTGCGGTCACCGATAAATTCCTCTTGTGTAGTATAACCAATGTAAGTGAATACCAGTGTTTCGCCTCCGGAAGGAACAGCAATGGTATACTTTCCGTCTTCGTTACTTACTGTCCGGCTAGTGGTACCTTTTACCATGATCCCCACGCCCGGAATGGTCTGGCCCGTGATCTGATCTCTGACTTCTCCGGAAATTGTCCTTTGCTGCTGCTCAGCATTGTCGCTGCTGCGTGTTTTACCTTTCTTCGGTGTCAGGATGATGTCCTTTTCAATCACCTTATAGGTGGCATCCGAATTGGCAAACAACTCGTCGAGAATGGCGAGGACTGGCTTTTTCACCGCTTTTATAGTCACAGTGCGATCAACATCCACGAGTTTTGCATTGTAGAAAAAGTGGTATTCCGACTGTCTTTCAATTTCGTGCAGAATTTCTGCGGTCTTTTTATTTTTGAAATCCAGAGATAACCTGATGTTTTGTCCATAGGAAACTGAGGAGAAGGCTACATTGATAGATAGCAGCCAGAAGGCAAGTATGAGTTTCATTTTACGTAGTAAGCTGGTTACATTGAGGCAAAAAGGTCCTTGTCCCCAAGTCCCTTTTTCCTGAGGTATTTTTTTTATACTTTTGTAATACATTAAATTTTAAATAAGAATTAACTGATCGTTAGTTTTTTGCACGGGAATATGGCTTCAACATATTTCCGTGTTTTTGTTTGTCTGCGTTGGTTTTTTATTTTGTCATATAGAATGCTGGTTTAAATGTTTATCCGGTTTTTTGTTAAGCTTATTTAATGGAAACAATGGTTGTTTTGTGACTGCCCTCCTGCTCATGAGTGATGGTATACTGGATTTCTGAAGAGAGCCGCATGTAATCCAGAACCCTTGTCAGCGATTTGCCATCGAATGTTCCAGTAAGTGTATACTTGTAAATGTGTTTGCTTCTTACATCGAACTTGATGTTGTAAAAATATTCCAGTCGCTTGAGTGCCTCCGCCATTGGCGTTTCCCGGAATACCAGCCTGTTGCTGATCCAGTCTGTCTCCAGATTTGTATTTACTGTGGCAACCTGTAGTATTTTATCCTGCGCATCATAAGTCGCCTTCTGAGCAGGTTTTAAAACCACCGTCTTTGCTTTTCCCTTGATGTCCAGTTCCACACGCCCGGAAACCAATGTCGTTTTAATGGCTTTTTCCTGCGTATAAGCAGAGACGTTGAATGCGGTACCCAGTACCCTCACCGCAAACCCGCGGTCTGCAATGTTGACAATGAAGGGCCATTTTTCTGCTCTTTTAACTTCGAAATAGGCTTCACCGGCCATTTCTGTGAGACGCGTATTTTTTGAGAAAACAAGGGGATAGCTCAGCCTGCTGCCAGCATTCAGCCAGATGCGCGTGCTATCCGGCAGTACCACATGGTATTGCTGTCCTTTAGCCGTAACCAACGTGTGTTGTACCGGGTGAAGCATGCCGGTTAAAAAGCCGGCCTTACCTTCGTACCGGATTTCATTACCCAGTATGCGGATGCTGTTGCCACGGTCTGTCGCAACGATGCCCTCTTTGGCGGTGTCGAGATAAACCTTGCGGCCATTGGAAAGTAAGAGAAAGGAACGGCTGGGGATTATGGAGGCACTCAATTCGGTGTCGAAAAGACTGGAGGATTGCTTTCTTTCCAGGTAGTCGGGCAGGAGCGTAGTCAGTAAGCCAATACATAAACAAGCAGCAGCAGCCCAGGGGATCCAGTATTTTAGTTTTCTGACTTTGGCCGGCTGTGGGCTGGCGGTAAGGCGCTGGCGTAGTATGGCTTTGGAACGTACGGCCTGTTGACGGACACGATCATCCGTCACAGACTGATCTTGTGCGTCCAGTTGTTGCAGCCACGCAGCAATGTTGTGCTTTTCTTCTGCTGTGGCCGTTCCTCTTCGATACCGTTCAAAGAGGGTTTTGATATTGCGTTTTTCCCCCATACTAATAGTAATAAGCAGAGATGACCCAAATGGCCCACACGCAAAAAGTTAAGGATGTGTTAAGATTTTATTAACCATAATAAAAGCAGCAGCTCTGCGGAAGTAAAGGAAGAATCTGACATGGCATGCCGTATCCGGTTCAATGCACGGTTGAGTTGATTTTTAACGGTCTTCGGCGATAGTTCCAGCTGGGTAGCAATTTCTTTAACGCTATTATTGCCTTCTCTGCTGAGGAGAAATGCGGTTTTCATACCAGGCGGCATGTCTTCAATGGTTTGTTTGATCAGGTCCATCATAACCTCATATTGCTGGTTAATTTCCAGTGTCTCCAGTTCATCGACAATGGTATGCTGGTCTGTCTCCAGGAACTCAACAAATTTCTGTATGTGTTTTTCACGAAAACCTTTGGTACGGAAATATCCCGACAATTTGAACCATAACCTGTTGCGCAACCAGGCATCCAGGGCATTCGTGATGTGCAGGGTTTCCCGTTTCTCCCAGAGTTCTACAAATAAATCCTGAACAAGATCAAATGCCTCATCTTCATCGCCCGTCTTTTTTAAGGCCAGGCGAAACAGCGGATCGTAAAACTGGTCATGCAATTCTTCAAAGGCCCCATAATCCGTATTCCGGATTCTGGTTACCAATTCATGTCCGTTTGCAATTTCCATTGATTCCCTATTTCTATGTGAAGCAAAAATAGGGCTTGCATATTAATAAGATATTAACAAACGCCTGCGCTTCTTCCAACCGGTATCTTCTTTTCGGTGCAGGACCAACTGATGAATGCTGTAGTTACGTTTTGGGCTGATGCTTTCAGTACTATGGAAATAAAAAAACAACTGCCGGAGCAGCTGGACGGGGGATGGAAATAGCCCCGTTGTCTGCAATTTTCGATTCTGAGGCGCAAAAAAGGGGCTATTACTGCAACATAGGGGAATCGTAATCAATGCAGGCAAACGGGGCTTGGACAACGGTATGATCAGATCTTCTAGATCTTTTCCTGTTGTTGTTCGGACATAAAATTAAATTTGCCTTCAAATATCTTTCCGATAACTGGAACTGGTTTCTCGACCTCGTTGTTCGCGGCAATAATCCCCAACAGTAACAATATGAACGGGATCAGCATAATGATATAAAAGATGAATCCCAGAGCAGGGACAATTGCTAATATGATGCTGCTCACTATGCTCAGCACAAATGAAGTAATGATAATCCCCAGCGACTGCCCCAGGTGATAGTTGACCAGGCTGCTTTTTGTCGTTGATTTTTTAAATTCCAAATAAGAGATGACCCATCCAATGAGGGTGATGTAGGCTACAATCGCCATTGTCTTGTTTTTCATGGTTTATAGTTTTAGTAATAGAATGATACAAAATTACCATGCTTTGTATCATTAGCCAAGAAAACGGGGTCTACACACGGACTACCGTCCTAAAAACAGCTGTCTACAAAGCGTCTACAGAAAGTAGTTAAGGTGCTTTATTACAGTGTTTTGTTCTGTTCTTGCTTTTTTAGGAAAGAATTCTTTTTTCTATTTTTGAGTTATGCATCTACCATTGAAGTCATTATTGCTGGCCGTATCCTTTTTCTTTGTTTTCCATATCAACGCAGCAGCTCAAAACATCTATCTCGATTCGCTGAATAACTTGCTGGCACAAAAAGACATTCCTAAGGAGGAGCAGGCTAACATCTTATGTAAACTGGCGAAGGCGAATTTTGAACAGCATCTGCCACTTTCCTTCAAACAGGCAAACCAGGCGCTTCAAATTGGTAAAAGTTTGAAGGACGGACGCGGTAAAGCCATGGCCTTTGCGACCCTGATTCATTTATATGTATGGAAGAAAGACCTCCGGAGTGCCTATGCGAGCCGGGACAGTGCGATGTACTATGCTGGAAAAACAAAGGACCGCGTAACATTAGGTTTTGTCTGGTTTAGAAGTGGCTGGCTGGATCTGGTCAATGATCAGAATGACCAGTCGGCAGTGAAACTATTGAAATCACTTGAGTTTTTTAAAGGGCAAAATGCCGCCGACTATGAGAGCACTGCCTATCATTATTTAGCCAGTATATACAGCTATGGGAATCATCCTTCAAAACAAAAAAAATATGCTGATTTATGTTTTCGGGCAGCCATTGAAAGTCAACAGGTGGATCAGCTGAACAATGCTTATTTCACCATCGGGCAGACCTATTTTGACCGCTATAAACTGGCCCCAACTCAACGCAGCCTGCTGGATTCAGCTTTATTGATCTATAAGAGATCATTGTCGCTTTCGAAGAATCAGGAAGGACGTTTGGTTTTGAGAAGCAATACTGCTGCCATCGCCCTGAATACTTCTAATGCATACTTTCAGTATTTTCCGGCCATTTATCGGGACAGTGCGGAAAAATACCTGGACCTGGCTACGGAAATTGCAACTAAAACCAACTTACAGGAAGTATTATTAAACTGTTATGGACTACGCAGCGAATATTCCGTCCGCGACGGGCATTATGATGAGGCGGAACAGATCCTGCTAAATGGCCTGAATAAAACAGCTTCCGGTGTAGTCAGCATGCCGATGACGAAGGCAAGGATCTTTCAGGGCCTGGCTAATATCGCCGAAAAAAAAGGGGATGCTCAGCTGGCACTGAATTACCTGAAGCAATATTTTGACCATTACAAAAAAGCATTTAATGAAGAGAAGATCAACAGCATCACAAGGGTAGAGGCACAGTATCAATCAGCAAAAAATGAACAGCAGATCGCCAGCTTGCAGCAGGAGGCTAGCTTCGCTAAAAAACGCAATACCTGGTATGTTATTCTCGGCATCATGGGGATGGCTTCCCTGCTTTTTCTGCTTCGTTCTTACAATTTTAAATTAAAGGCGTCAATTAGAAATCAGGAATTAATCGATAAGGAAAAGACTGCTGCAGAATTAAGGGCTCAGCTGAAAGAAGCCGAAGCTGTACGGCTAAAAACAGAGCAGATTTTACTGAAAGAACGCCAGGAACGTTTACAAAAAGAATTGTTGGCAGGTACCTTACAGATCGAAGAGAAAAACGAGATGCTGGAGCTGCTCTCCGGAAAGGTTGATATGGAAAGTCACCTTTCTTTCGATGAGCAAATCAAACGGATACTGAGCCAGCAAAAGAAAATGGACAAGGATTTTGAAACTCAGAAGTTAGATTTTTTTGAAACCAATCCCGCCTTTTTTGAAGGTCTGCAGCAGCGTGCCAATCAAAGCCTCACGCGATTGGATTTGAAATATTGTTCTTATATGCTGATGGGATTATCGAATAAGGAAGTATCTATACGCTTAGGGATTGAACCTAAAAGTGTACGCATGAGTCGGTATCGGATTAAACAAAAGCTGGGATTGGGAAAAGAGGATGATCTGAACCTGTTTCTGCAGAATATGAAGTAAGAATTTTTACTTTGCGACTGCTTTCCATTTTAAGGTAAAAAAATAAGCTAATCTCAAAAATGGAGGGTGATTTAAGGTCAGTTCTTTTGCATTATTGAGGTTAGAATTAGGCTGAGCTTATAAATGAATTTCTGAGATCAGCTATTGTTTCTGATGTGTAAATGACTTGTCGAATCCTTGATATGGTGCTTCGGATACTCATTATCTGTCAGCGCAGGCTAAACGGTTACATTTTTATCAGTCCTTCATATTATGTTTACATTCAGTAACCTGAATTGTTAAAGCTCATGACAAAGCGTAAGAAAATCTTTCTGTCTATTCTGACCATTCCTGTCCTTCTGTATCTGATGAACCATCTGGTTGCGATGGTCTACAGCGTGCGTTATCAAAGCCTGGATGATAAAACCACTTACCGGAATACGGTTATTGAAGAAATAAAAGTTAATGGAAAGTTGCTGGATCAGACTGCTTACAGCGACAGGATTGATAGTGGATTTTACGATACACTGGTATACGAAAGTTATATGGGTTATGTTTACCTGGATACGCTTTCCTCCAACTTTAACATCCAGGTGCAGCAGGAGAATACCATCCGGCAATTTACTTTTGATCAAAGCGGTCAGTTCATTGCTTCGAAGATCGCCAATCGTCAGTCGGATTCCATTCCGCATAATGTGCTGCTGGAAAATGAAACTCCGTTTTCTCATCCCTGGTTCGACAGTGAAGAGCTGTCGATCAGTCTATTTCAGCGGGGGATGATGCATCTGGGCTGCCTCAATCCCTTCCGGGGTTTCGGAGGACCTAATGGTGGTTCAAATTGTTACTTCTGGACCGGTAAAATGTATTACCTCCTGGATTTTTATGGAGAAAAGCTGAGGTTTAAACTACCTGGCAGGTTAATGAATATTATGCTCAATGAAGGCACTAACTATGCTACAGAGCTTTCGTATTATAAACTGCCTGGTGAATATGGGAAGGGCAGGCATATTGGCTTTTTTGTATTCAACGATGAGGAGGAGCAGGAACTGCACCTGTATATGATCAGGATGATTGCCAAATAAGGGTTGATAACCTGGAAAGGATGCTGGATGTTGGGAAAATGGAACAGCAGAATCATGCTGTTCCACTATCTGATAAAAACAGTTATTTTAATTTTGTTTCGCAATGCGCCACAAGATAAATCCGGTCCTTTGAGTTTTCAGTTGATTGCTCAGTTGCTGACACACTGCCTGTTTTTTCCTGGATCAACTGCGTAAGGTCAGCAAGTTCAGCGGGGTTGGATGTGGTGAAAAATACGGGATAGAAAGCTGCTTCAAGAGCCGTTTTTTCCTTTGCAGTAGACTGGCTAAGTGTCCATTGATCTCCACTGGAGAAACTATATTCATGCCTTGCCGTATTCAGCTCATATAAAAAGTCTTTGGCCTGTTTTGCGATTTCTTTACTTGCCATTTTTGCCTGGCTTTTTAGCGAACATTTCAACCTCTACCTTTGCAGACTTACCCTTTCCGGACTGATAATCCGAGGGCGCTTTCTTGGTGGCCGCTCCTGCCTCTTTTTTCTTGTCTCTGCTCATGATTTTGGGTTTTCATCAAGGTAGTGTTAATAAATGGCATAAGTGCTTGTATTTCAATATATATTGGCTTTCCTCTCTTTCCTGATAATCTCTTCTGCTCTATTGATGAAAGACTTCTTCGTGTTTCTACATGAATTGCTTGTGATAAAAAAGCCTCGTAAAAAGGGAAAATATAATTTTTAACATGCAAAAACGCCTTCCTGAACTAATTCAGGAAGGCGCTTAAAAAAATACTTAGGTCGGAGGCTTAAGCAAAGTTTATTTGATTTCCTTCAGCATTTCCTTTACAGCAGTTTCAATCTGACTGTCAGTTCCGCTGAGGTAAGCTTCGTAAGGAACCTGAACCTTCAGGTCTGGTTCTACCTGCAGGTTTTCTGTAGGTCTGTTTTCTTTACCGATGGTCGCCACCATAGGGATGCCAAAGACCAAGGTAGGATCAATTTGCCTTTCCCACCATACTGCCGTTCCGGTTCCTGCGACAGGCATTCCGATCAGTTTGCCGATGCCATTCTGTTTATAAATGTACGGGAAGATAAAAGCATCGCTGTAGTTACTTTCGTTCATCACCACACAGCTTGGTTTCTGCCACCTGTTGGAAGGCTCTGCATCTGCCAGTCTGTTTCCCTGAGGTGCGAATTCAAGATATTTGCGTCCGCTGAGGAAGGTGTTCAGGTCGTCATGTAACCATCCGCCGCCGTTGAAACGTGTATCTACGATCAGTGCTTTTTTGTCGGCATTTTTACCCATTACCACATCGTATACTTCTCTGAAGCTGTCGTCATTCATCCCCTGCACATGGACATATCCTACTTTTCCATCGCTTAAACGGGAAACCATCTGATCCATTTTAGCAACCCATCTTTTGTACATCAGTCCGCTTTCCTGACCGATGCTGATGGGTTTGATGCGCTCTGTCCAGCGGGTTTTTGTTGTGGGGCTGTAGAAGCTGAGGAGGACGTTTCTGTCGGTTTTGTTGTTCAGGAATTTCGCCCAGTCAGCATCTGCTGTTAAGACATCATTGTCGATCTTCTCCAGGATGTCTCCCGCTTTCACTTTGCTGGTTTTAACATTTAAGGGGCCTCCTGCAATGACCTCACTGATCTTCAGTCCGTCAGTGCGGATGGTTTCGTCGTAAAGAAGACCCAGCGCTGCTGTATTGTCTGCATTAGGGATATTCGGACTGAACCTGCCGCCGGTATGGGAAGCATTGAGCTCACCCAGCATCTCACTCAGGAGTTCCTGGAAGTCGAAATTGTTGTTGATGTGAGGAAGGAACTTCGCGTATACCTCTTTGTACAAAGGCCAGTCGACACCTTCCATTTTCGGGTCGTAAAACTTGTGTTTCACCTGTCTCCAGGCATGTTCAAAGATATAAGCCCTTTCTGCTGCAGCATCAATGGTGATGTCACCGTTTATAGAAACCGGAGTGACTTTACCACTTTCTGCTTCCACCTTCACGATCCTGCCTCGGTTGCTGACAAACAGGCTTTTGCCGTCTTTGCTCATTTCAATGCCACTGGGGCTGCCACCCATCTTGGCCAGTATTTTTGTCTCATGTGTACGTGTATCCGTCACCCACAGGTCGTAACCATTCTCAAAAGAGGCCAGGTAGAATAATTTACTGGCATCATTATTCAGGACATAGTCGCTGATGGAGCTGCTGTTGATGGTAAGTTTTACCTTCCGGTTTTCCAGGTTCTCAAAGTCGGGTGTAAACGGAGTTTTTGTAGTATCCTGTTTAACCTTTCCCTTTTTAGGTGTTGCTTTTTCTTTGTCGGTAAGACGTTCCTGTTCTTCACGTTCTTTCAGCAGGGCAAAGTCGTCCTTGCTCATATTGGCCCTGTCGTACGCTTCCTGATCGAAGAATACGCCGAAAACATCCACCTCCGCACTACCCGAAATGGCCAACGATTTACGTCCGTTTTTACTGCTCAGCCAGGTCATCATTTTGCCGTTCAAGGCCCATTTATTCCCTGATTCGCCAAAGCCGCTGTTTACAGGGTAAGTGATTTTTCCTGATCCGTCCGCTTTGATCAATGCTGCATGACTGTTAAACATGTGTCCGTTCTGGTCGTCGGTTACCAGCCACTTGCTGTCCGGGCTCCAGGCGAAACTCCAGTCGCCATCGCTGTAGGAATGATTATGTCCTTCAGGTAAAAGGGTTCTGGTTTGCTTAGACTTGATGTTGTAGACCTTCAGGATGTTTCTGTTTTCCACATAGGCGATTTCCTTCCCGTCCGGAGAATAAAGCGGTTGAAATTCTTCCGCCGCAGTCTGGATGACCGGCTCTGTGTTGATGACTGTCGCTGCGAAGAAGTACGGTTCATCTTTCTGCTGGATGGTGCTGCGGTAAATATCCCAACTGTTGTTGCGTTCTGTGGCATAGATCAGGGACTTACTGTCCGGCGACCACTGTACGGACCGTTCCTGTGCTGCTGTGCGTGTGATTTGTTTGGTCTGACCACTTTCAACGCCGGTGACAAAGATTTCGCCCCTGTTTACAAAGGCAATTTCTTTTCCGTTAGGGCTCAGGACAAATTCCGTCACGTTGCCATTGACAGGTTCTGTTTTAACGATGTTGTCCCTTCCGTCATTGAGAATGCTGACCTTAAGTTTCGTTGGGGTGCCGTTTTCCATGAAGGTATAAATCTCCCCATTTTGGCTAAAACATAAGGTATTGTCGTTGGCACGGCTGAGGTGCCTGACCGGATTATCCTTGAAGGTACTGAGCTGCAGCGCTGTTCCTGATCCATCGGCAGCCATTTTAAACAGATTCTGGTTGCCTGCTTTTTCGCTCAGGTAATAGATGGACTGCTGATCTGAACTGTAAAGAGGTTCGCGGTCTTCACCTTCAAAACTAGTGAGCTTGCGATAAGTATTTTTTTTAACATCCATGATCCAAATGTCACGGGTCACAGAAGAGGTATGGTGTTTACGCCAGGCATCTTCGAATCCTTTACGGTCTTCAAATACAATCTGGCTGCCGTCCTGGTTGAATTTTGCTTTCTCCATGCCCGCAGCGCTGATCAGATGAGGTCTGCTGCCGTTTAGCTTTACGCTGTAGAGGTTCTGGAAAACGCGTGGGCTGGCAAAACGTACATTTTGAGCGGTAGAGTTTCTGGCGCTGCCGAAGATGACCTCTTTGCCATCGGGGCTGAAGTCATAAGGGTAATCGTTAGCGCTGTTGAAGGTCAGTCGCACGGGGTTGCCACCAGCAACAGGAATGCTGAACACATCAAAGTTGCCGTACCTGTTGCTTGCGAAAGCGAGGGTTTTTCCATCAGGGCTCCATACCGGCATCATGTCCTGCGCCTCATTGATGGTCAATGGTGTTGCCTGTCCGCCAGCAGCGCTGACCAGGTAAATGTCTCCTTTATAACCGAATGCAATGTTCTTTCCGTCAGGAGATATGGCTGGATAACGCATCCATAGCGGATTTTCCTGTGCTGTCCCCGCAATTGCAGAGCAGGAGAATAAAATGCCAAGTAATAATTTTCTCATTGAATAATGATTTAGTTGATCATGTGTAAAATTAATAATAATATAATGGTTGTGTTTTTGATCTTCAATTGGCTAAGGGGTATTTTTGGCCAAACAACTGCCGAAGATCTTGTCAAATCCCTTGATCTGCAATTGTTTGCCGATGATGACCACTTTACTTTCCCTGACCTCGCCAGTTGCCCATGCTGCACCTTCGCTGACAGATAATCTTGAGCCGACAGACTGCATAATGATGCGCTGGGGATATCCGGCGGCATGGATGATGGCCTTGATCCGGTAGACACCTGCAGATTGAAGAAAGAGAAAAACCCGCATGCGGTGCTCCAGCTCCTGAAGTTGCATGGGCCGGTCAAATCGCAGGGTGATGGTCTCAATGTCACTATGCTGGTGTTGTTTATGTGATTGTCCAATGCTTAGGGGGGCAAAACGGTTGGTTGCATTTGGAAGTGTCGTGCCTGGGCTGAGATTCAGGATGCCTTTCGTTTCTTTGTGATTTTCCCTCTGGAAGTCGACTGTCCGCTCAGCGGAACAAAGGCTTTTCACATCTATGTGGTCTTTCTGTGTCGTCATGATGACAGCCAGGGGATTGATTGAGGAAAGTATGCCCTTCAGGATATGGAGATAACCTGGGGTGATGAGCTCTGTTTTGTTGATGAGCAGGAGGTCTGCAAAACTGATCTGGGCAATGGCCTCCGTAGTTTCCTTCAGTTGTTCTTCAATGAGCTCCGCATCTATCACACAGATCACACGGCTTAGGTTAAAAAAGTTTTGTATACTTGGTTCTGTTAAAAAGGGAAAGGCAATGTTTGCGGGATCGGCAATTCCGGTTGCCTCGATGATGAGTTCATCCCAGTCTGTTTTTGTTGTGATGAAAGTATTCAATGCTTCAATGAGCTCGCCGTTTAGCGAACAGCACAAACACCCATCGTTCAGTTCAATCAGCTCAGCTTTTGAAGATACCACCAGTTGTGCATCGATGCTCTCCAGCCCGATCTCATTTTCTATAACAGCATAACGGATATGTTTTTCCGATTGAATAATGGCATTCAGAACCGTAGTTTTACCTGCGCCCAGAAAACCGGTAAGGATGGTTACGTTTTTTATTCTTCCTGAATTTGTTCCTGCATGATCTGTCATCTCTCAACTACAATTGATCTGTACAGGCAAATATAAATGATAAAACACTTTAAATGCAATGTAGTTGCATAATAAAGTGTTTTATCAGAACAATTCGGTTTTTTGCTGGTGCAGATCCTTAAGATTGAAGTAATCCGAGTGTTTTAGAATCCTTTTCACCATTAAAGAACTTCTTCAGTACCGCTTCAAATACAGGGTCTGCATTCTCTACTGCTGCAAAGAGTGTCATCGATGATTTCAGTTTAAGGTCATCAGGGCTGCCGAGGATTTTCGTAGCATCAGATTCCTCCAGTTTCAGCAATGCCTTGCTGATCTGGATCAGCCTTGGACCGAGAAGATCATGCTTCAGGTATTGCCTGGCTTCCTCAAGGTTGGCTATGGCGTAGTGTTTTGAAGTTTCTGTACTGCCCAATCCCTGGATCTGTGGGAAGATGTACCACATCCAGTGACTTTGTTTCTTGCCATATTCAATTTCAGTGAGCGCGATCAGGAAATCCTTTTCCTGTGCGGTGATAAATCTATTCAGGTTATTTTCCATGTTGGTTCCTTGCCCAATGGGCGTCATAGTTGATTTATGCAGATAACAAACCATAAGTCAGATGGTTTATAGAAATAAGTGATATGGCAATCTGATGAACCTTCTGGTGGAAATTTAAGGGAAAATGAAAAAGGAATTACATCCGGAATGATGCTGAACCGGATGTAATTCCCTGAAATGAGGTGTTTTGATTATTTTAAAGAATAAATCCAGTTGACGATCTGTTTCAATTCCGCAGCTTTGATGGTCGGATGTGCAGGCATGTCCACATCACCCCAGGCACCATGACCTCCGCTAATGATCTTTTTATTCAGCTGAGCTGTCGTTGCCGCATTCTTTGGATATTTCTTCGCAATGGCAGTGAACGAGGGGCCTACTGATTTCTCATTGATCTTATGGCATACCTTACAGTCCATGGACAACATCAGTGCTTTTCCGGCATTGTTGGCCAGTTGTGCGGCCATCTTCGCTTTTGTTTCCGGAGAATCCTGGCCCGCTAATATGACTACCGTCTTGCTGGTTGTCGCTGCAGCCTTGTCGTCACGAACCTGGACGCTCACCTTATAACTACCCTTTTTGGTGTAGGTATACACTAGTTTTGGAAGGGTGGTAGTTTTTTTGATGCCATTGCCCAGGTTCCAGAGATAGGTCAACTTGTCTTTTTCAGGATCTGTTGCCGACACGTTAAAGGTGACGGTAAGCGGCAGGCTACCCAAAGTTTTATTGGCAATGATGTTTTTGATTTGCGGAGCACGGTTGCCGGTATTGTAGTCGAGACGCGCCAGCCCTGCATCCGGATTCTGGCTAAACCATCCCGAACCATATTCCAATATGTAAATTCTTCCATCAGGGCCCATTTCCATGTCAATAGGAGCATTGAACTTGGTGCCATCCATGAAGGGTTCCATTTTCTGAAGGGACCCGTCAGGGTTTAAAGTCAGCACCTTGATCCAGCCCCTTACCCATTCGTAAAAGAATACTTTCTGGTCGTAATAATCCGGCAGGCGCGTGGCTGCAGGGTAAAGGTCTTTGTGGTAGACTGGGCCGGCCATTGCTGTACGCCCACCTGCACCGACCTGCGGAAATTCTTTAGACTCTGCATAAGGATAATAAATCATTGCCGGTTGTGCCGGTGGCAGCTCCACCAGTCCGGTGTTGTTCTTGGAATTATTGACAGGCTTCAGCGGGTCAAAAGCAGGTCCGGAAATGCCTGTGGCATAATCATAAGCATGGTAAGGGATATTGGGACCGATGAACAAAGGCCAGCCATAAAAGCCAGCAGTCTTTGCCTGGTTGAACTCATCGTAACCGCGTGGCCCCCGGGTGGCAAGACTGTCATTGTTGGCGTCTGGTCCAACCTCTCCCCAGTAAAGGTAGCTGTTCTTCTTGTCTACCGAAATGCGGTATGGGTTTCTGTTTCCCATCACGTAAATTTCGGGCCTGGTTTTTTCTGTACCCGGTTTAAAAAGGTTCCCTTCGGGAATGGTGTAACTGCCATCTGCTTCCATTTTTATACGGAGGATCTTTCCACGAAGGTCATTGGTATTGCCGGCAGACCTGCGTGCGTCGTGGTTGAGAAACTCCGGGCGGTCATCCAGTGGAGCGAAGGAGTGGGTGTCGTATTTCTGCCCCTTACCTTCATCAAAAGGAGTAGAGTTGTCGCCGGTGGAAAGGTAGAGCATATGATCAGGGCCAAAGGCGATGGAACCACCCGTATGGCAGCAGATCTGACGCTGTGAATAAAACTGAAGGACGATCTTTTCTGATTTCAGGTCGATCTGGTCGCCGGTCATCGTAAACCTGGATAATCGATTTACTGATGTGTCAGCAGGACTGTAGTAAGCATAAATATAGCGGTTCTTCGCAAAATCAGGATCAGCCTGAATGCCCAGGAGGCCTTCTTCCGCATTGACGCCTTCAACGTTTGTTTTCCAGTATACATTGAGCTTGCCTGCCGGTTTCATCATTTTTGTGCTGTCCTTGTACAGGAGGATCTCACCGCGGCGTTGCGCAACGAGGATGTCCCTGTTTGGAAGTACAGACATTTCTGTAGGTTCCATCAGTGTGCCCTGGATCAGCACCTTTTTGATGAAGCGGTTTTCATCAGGCACACGCACGGTAGTGGCTTTGGAATAATCCAAAGGTTTATTGTCGCCAATTGCATAGGTGATCCCACCCAACAGGTGTTTGATGAATTCTGGTTCTTTGTAAGATTCGTCCGTGTGCCCCAGTCCGGTATAGAAGGAACGGCCGTTTTCAAATTGATGGTACCATGAAATGGGATGGTTACTGCCATTTGTTCCACCTTTGTAACTGTTCTCATCCAGGTTGATGAGGATGTGCAGGTCAGGACTGATGAGTTTGTAGTTATACCATTCGTCTTTTCTGGTCCAGGTATCCGGCAGAAATGTTGTCGCAGGATGGTTTTTGTCTTTGAGCTGCAGTTTTGCCTGCTGCTGATCCGGGTGACTCTCAAAATAAGCACCTACCAGACGTCCGTACCATAACCAATCATACTCTGCATCTGCTGCGGCATGAACGCCGACAAAATTACCTCCTGCCTGCATGTACCGTTCCAGATCTGCTTCCTGATAATGATTCAGCAGATCTCCTGTAGTATTAAGAAAGACCAGGGCCGAATATTGTTTGAGGTTGGATTCTGTAATTTTTGATGCATCTGAAGTGGTATCCACCAGGAAGTTGTTTTCTTTTCCCAGTTTGATGATGGCGGCAACACCTGCGGGAATGGACGAATGATGAAAGCCCGAGGTTTTGGTGAAGATGAGCAACCGTGGCTGCTCCCTAAGGTTGATAAAGCCCATTAATGCAATAAGGGCGATGCCTAAAAACGTAAATTTTAATTTCATTTGTGTGTAAGTAGTTTTGTGTTTCTGTAATGATCAGATCATTAAGCTGTTGGTGGTTCTTTAAGCTCATAAGGTACACATCTTTTTATCATAATGACAAGAAAATTTCCTCATCCCTATGGTGTCACTGGTGGTGCTCTTGCGCATGCCGGACAAATTCGGGCAGCAGAAAAAAAGGAATATGAAATTGCAGACCACCTGAAAAACCGTGCGTTATAGCTGCTCTTTTCCTGCTTTTTTTTCAAGGATTTGCCAAACATGATAGAAATGATGCTGATTTGTATAAATTTACGAGGAGAATAGATGAGCATGGCCCTGAAACCCCTTATTGATGAAAAACTTTTGCTGAAAAAAACGGCCTTAGGGGATCAACATGCATTTACTGAGATCTATAACCATCATTATCCCGAGATTTATGGTTTTGCCAGGCATTTGCTGAACTCTGATGAGCTGGCGCTGGATGTTGTTCAGGAAAGTATGCTGCACATCTGGCAGCAGGGAGATAAGCTCAACAGCATTTATAACCTTCATGGTTATCTGAAAACCTTTGCGCAGCGGAGGGCCATAGACATCCTCAGGAACAGAGATACGCACAGAAAGGCAGAGAAGATCCTTGCCGGCTCCTGGCAGGAGACGCACAATGAAACCGAAGAAGGTATTCTGCTGAATGAAGGGCGCCGGATCCTGGAGGATGGCATTCGCCAGCTTCCGAAGCAGCAACAGCTGGTGTACCGGTTGTGTCAGCAGCAAGGACTGAAGTATGAGGAGGCGGCAGCACAACTCAACATTTCCAGCGGGACGGTAAAGACCCATCTGAAAGTAGCAATGAGGTCGTTGCGTAGCTACATCAGCGAACACAGCGATATTGTGGCGCTGGTAGTGATTTTTAAGCTCATTTAATTTTTTTTAATTTCCGGCTACCCCGAAACCTCTGGCTGTCCGACATACCAATATAGGGATGATGATCTAGTGTGATGTCTACACTGATTTTATACCGGATACTATGGATAAGGACACCTTAAACTACTTATTTAAACAATTTCAGACCAACATGCTGACGGAAGCAGAAGCACAGCAATGGGATGCAGCTTTGTCAGACCCCAATAACGACGAGGGCATCCAGGCACTCGCCGATCAGATATGGAATCGTGATGATTTGTTGAGTCACAGGGCTAACGATGAAGATGCTGCCGCCATATTGGGATACATCCTGGAGCAGCCACAGCCGCTTAGGAAAAGAAACATCCGGTTATGGCCGAAGCTTTCGGCGGGAATTGCTGCTGCAATTGCCCTGATCATTCTTGCCCTTTATCTTTTTAAAGGTGTTGATAGCGGTACTTCATCAGTAACCTTTGCCAATGATGTCGCACCGGGAGGTAATAAGGCCATCCTAACCTTAACCGATGGGCGTCGCATTTCTTTAACGGATGCCGCCAAAGGGGAGCTGGCGCAGCAGTCCGGCATCCGCATCACCAAAACTGAAGACGGACAGATCGTTTACCAGGCCGCTGCCACGAAATCTGCCGGACATAATGGCTTCAATACCATCGAGACCCCGAGAGGTGGTCAGTATATGGTGGTCCTGCCCGATAACTCCAGAGTATGGCTCAACGCTGCCTCGTCACTGAAATACCCTACCAATTTCTCGTCCGCAAAAAAACGTCGCGTGGAACTCACCGGCGAAGGTTACTTTGAGGTAGCGAAAGACCGCCGGCATCCTTTTATTGTATCTGCAGGGAATCAGGAAATTGAAGTGCTGGGCACACATTTTAATGTCAATAGTTACCATGACGAGCCTCAGCTCAAGACCACCTTGCTGGAAGGATCTGTAAAGGTGGTCAGCAAGGGGCGGGAAGCATTGCTCACACCGGGTCAACAGGCTGTTTTGACCGGCGGTAGCATCAGGGTTCAGGACTTCAATGTAAGGCTTGCTGTAGCCTGGAAAAACAACAAGTTCATGTTTGAGAACGACAACATCCAATACATCATGCGCATGGTGTCCAGGTGGTATGATGTAGAAGTGGTCTTTGAGGGGGCGCTGCCCGACGACAAGTTTATCGGGTCTATGTCCCGGTCGGAGCATGTATCCGAAGTTCTGAAGTCCCTTGAACTCACCGGAAAAGTAAAATTTAAAGTCGAAGGAAGGAGGATCGTGGTGACGAAATAGCTACTTATGAAAACAAACAACCAGGCCACGATGAACCACCGGGACCTGGTATGGGTTTGACTGTATCAATAAATAAATTTATCAACTGTTAACTGGCAGCTGTCACCGCTTCGAAACATCGACATGCTGCTCAACCAAACCAAACAAATGTATAAAATTTATACCAACAAACCGGGTATACCCAGCGGGTGTATTCATAAACTATTGCTTATTGTGCGACTAACTACCGTAATCCTATTCGCAACATTTATACAGGTGAGTGCGTCAACCTACGCACAAAAAATTAGCCTGACTGGAAAAAACAGCCCTTTAAATAAAATTCTGAATGAGATCAGCAACCAGAGTGGTTATGATTTCATTTATACTGATGGTGTTTTGAAAGCCGCTAAACCTGTAACCGTCAGATTATCAGGAGTCTCCTTTCTGGATGCGCTGGATCAGGTGCTCCAAGGCCAGCCCCTGGAGTATACCATCAATAAAAATACAGTAGTCATCAAGGAGAAACCTACTTCCATCCTCGCCTGGATTGGAATGGACTTTCCCGACCTCATCAATATCGGCGGTGTAGTCCGTGGTGCGGATGGCAACGTGCTTCCGGGAGCCACTATTACGATAAAAGGATCCCGGAGAAGGTTTGTAACCGGCCAAAGAGGGGAGTTTTTAATTTCCGGACTGGAGGAAAACTCGACGCTGCTGATCACCTATATCGGATACGAGCCTATGGAGATCAAGGTGAACAGAGGCCTCAGGTTTCTGGAACTCAATTTGTCCCTGGCGACGAACACTATTGATGATGTGGTCATTACCGGTACGGGTATCGTCCGCAAAAAGGACAGCTTCACGGGCTCAGCAAGCACTTTCACAGGGCTGGAGCTGAAGGCTGTGGGCAACAAAAACCTGCTGGAAAGCCTGAAGAGCCTGGACCCTTCCTTCATCAAAGTGGAGAATAACCTGCAGGGGTCTAACCCGAACACAATGCCTAAGTTTGAGGTGCGCGGCAGGACGAGCATCAGTACTTCCGACCTGAACAACCAGTTCAATGCCGACCCCAACCAGCCGCTATTTATCCTGGATGGGTTTGAGAGTACACTTCAGCAGATCTACGACCTTGATATGAACAGGGTGGCCTCAGTGACCATCCTGAAAGATGCGGCCTCAACAGCACTATACGGGGCGAAAGCTTCCAATGGGGTCATTGTAGTTGAAACCAAACGCCCGGTACCCGGACAGTTGCAGATCAGCTATACAGGTGACTTCTCGATGGACCTCCCGGATCTGAGCAGTTACAACCTGATGAATGCTGCTGAAAAGCTGGAATATGAACGGCTTTCGGGAGGAATCTATAGAGGCGTTCAGTTTCCATGGATCGGCGAAGAGAAATATAACAGCAGGCTTGCTGAAGTGCAGCGGGGAGTAGACACCTACTGGCTCAATGAACCGGTACGGATTGGCATCACCAATAGACACTCGCTTCAGCTGGGAGGTGGTAATAGCGATTTTATGTTCAATGCGGGTGCTTCTTACGGCAATCAGGGTGGAGCAATGAAGGGATCGGGAAGAGAGACTTTTGGCGGTAACATGAACCTTTCCTACCGGAAGGGGCGCATCAATGTCAACAACATGCTTTCTGTATCCGGCAGCAAGGCGACGGAATCTCCCTACGGCTCTTTTGAGAACTTCGCCCGCGCAAATCCCTTTTTCAGGAAAGAACTCGAAGATGGGACCATCCCCAAATATCTGGATCCGGTGTACGACATGACGGCCATCAACCCACTATACAATGCGACTCTGGAGAGCATCAACCAGAATAAGATCTTTTCATTTTTTAACAATACACAGGCCATCCTGACCATCTCCGACAGCTTTCGCTTGCAAGGTGGGCTTCAGCTGTCCAAGGGAAACAATGTTACGACATTATTTGTGCCGCCGGACAATTCACAGTTTGACAATGTGGAATTGCATCAGAAAGGCCTTTACACCAGCGGCAAGACGGACAACTCCGCCTACAGTGCCAACCTCATGCTGACTTATGCGAAGGTGATCGGTAAACATCAGCTCAATGCCAACGTCAGGGGGGATGTGCAACGTACTGCGGCCGATATGACCGGGTTCTCTGCAACAGGATTTCCCTACGGTACAAATGGGAACCCTGCTTTTGCTTATGGCTATGTGCCTTTTAGCGTCCCTGCGTCCGCGGTCACGGAAGCGCGAAGTGTCGGTTTCCTGGCCAGTGCCAACTACGGCTTTGACCAACGGTTTCTATTGGATGTGGTGTATCGCCTGGATGGGGCCAGTGTTTTCGGCTCTGACCATTTGTTTAAACCCTTTGTTTCCGGGGGGCTTGGCTGGAACATCCATCGGGAGAAATTTCTTAGAAATGTCAGATGGATCAACCTGTTGAAAATCCGCGGCGATATAGGGTATACCGGAAATGAAAACCTCGGTCAGTTTAGCTCGGTATCTACCTATCAGTTTCAGGCGGGAAACAACAATAACTTCGGACAAGGCCTTTCTATGGCAAGTCTTGGTAATCCTTCGCTCGACTGGCAGAAGACCCTGCAGGATAGCTATGGGCTCGACTTTGCCTTTGCCAACAACCGCATCAGTGGTTATGTGGAATATTACCATAAAAACACGGACCCGCTTTCAGTTGCTGCTGCCGGCACACTGCCTTCTTCCGCGGGTGTAAATTCAAACTACGTGTTAAACGTAGGACACCTGACCACCAAAGGCTGGTTGTTAAACCTGAAAGTTTCACCGGTCTACAATGTGGAAAAACGCATCATATGGAGCCTGGGCATCACCGGTAGCAATTACACCAGTGAATACGGAGGCTTGGGCAACACGCTGGCGACCTTGAATGAAGAACAACGTCAGAGTCGTGGACTGAGCCGTTTTTATGATGGCTATAGCCCTGACGACATCTGGGCGGTGGTCTCGAGAGGTGTAGACCCCGCAACAGGAAGAGAAATCTTTCAGAAAAAAGATGGCTCGCTGACTTTTACCTACGATCCTAATGACATTGTCAGGGTAGGTAACCTCCGCCCGAAAATGGAGGGGGTCATCAATACTTCCCTCAGCTATAAGGACTTTACCTTTTCGGCGATGTTACGCTACCGCGTCAAAGGCAGTGTATTCAACAGTGCACTTTTTAACAAAGTCGAAAACATAGACGGAGGCACACAGATTTATAACCTGGACAAACGGGCGCTGTATAACCGGTGGCAGAAACCGGGTGATGTAACCCAGTTTATTGGCATCGGTGAGTATGCCGGAAGCCCGATGTCATCGCGTTTTGTAGAAGAAGATACCCATTTTATAGGTGAGTCCTTCAACATCGGCTGGCGATCCTTCGCAGGATGGGTCAGAAAACTAAAGGTGCAGTCGCTGGGCATCAGCTTTTATGCAAATGACATCTTCCGTCTGGAGAAAATACAAACGGAACGGGGCATCTCTTATCCATATGCCCGCACGGCTTCATTTAGTGTCAATGCTACTTTTTAACCTAAAATTCAGTTAAGATGACTATAAAAACTCATTTCATCGCATTGCTTTCCACATTGCTGCTGATGACAGGATGTACAAAATATCTGGACGTACAGCCGGAAGGCGCCTATACAGAAGACCAGGTATTCAAAAATGAATCTGCAGTGCAGCAGGCATTAAACGGTTTGTATATTGACCTGGCAGACAATAGCCTATATGGATCAGCCCTGAGCAATACCAACATTGAAGTCCTGGGGCAGCGTTATATGACGCCCTTTTCAGGATCGCTCAGCTTCTCTTACCTGCAGCAATACCAGTACCAGCAAGGGAGTGTACAGACAGAAATGGATAACCTCTGGAAGAAAGCATACACCACAATCCTATCCGCCAACTTATTTCTGTCCAGGATAGACGGTGCCATCAATGGCAGGGTGCTGACAGCAGCCAATGGCAATATACTTAAAGGGGAGGCACTGGCGATCCGTGCACTGCTGCATTTTGACCTGCTCCGTTTGTTCGGCCCTGCACACACTGAGGGGGCGCAGACGCCTGCAATTCCTTACTATACCCTGGCAGATGGCACCTCGCAGCCGGTGCTCAACAGCAGCCAGGTGCTGGAAAAAGTAATTGCCGACCTGAATGCCGCCGCCGCTTTGTTGGCGAATGATCCCATCACCCAGGCAGGGCTGCAGAACAACGCGAATTTCTATGGCGGATATCGCAACCAACGCCTGAACTTTTATGCGGTTAAAGCGCTGACGGCCAGGGTTTACCTCTGGGCAGGACGGAGCCAGGAGGCGAATGCCGCCGCCAAAGCGGTGTTGGATGCAGGGGAACGCTGGTTTCCATGGATGCCTTACAGTGACATCGTGTCGAATGCAAACCCCGATAGAATCTTTTCTCCGGAAGTGCTTTTTGCGGTCTATAATCCACAGATGTATACCAATTATACCGCCTCATTCAGTCCGGATGTCACTGAACTTGTCATCCTGCGACCGGATCCGGACAGATTGAGCGATATCTTTGAAGGTAATGAAAACGACTATCGGTATACGACCACGTGGTTGACGACCATCCAGAATTATCCTACATTTTTCAAGTTCGCCGATCCGGCAGATAAAACCAAGACCTGGCGTTTCCTTCAGCCCATGTTGCGCAAATCGGAGATGTATTACATCCTCGCAGAGACAGCTGCCAACCCGCAGACGGGCATCGGTTACCTGAACCAGGTACGCCACAACCGCGGACTGGCAGATCTGCAACCAACAGCTGATCTTGCTGCAGAGCTCAGGAAAGAATACCAGAAGGAATTCTGGGGCGAAGGACAGTTGTTCTTCTATTATAAACGTAAGCGGGAAGGTAGTGTACCGAGTGGAATGGATGTTTATTCAACCGTATCACCATCCTACATTGTGCCATTGCCGCTTTCAGAAACTACTCCACGTTGATCATTTAAATTATGAAGATGATGAAAACATTAAAACAAATGATAGCCTTGTCTTTTCTGCTGATGACGGCGATGTCATCGTGTAAAAAATCGACACTGACTACTTATAATACGGCCGATAATATTTACTTCAACTACTTCCGAGATGTGAATCCTGAGCAACAGGAGCTGGGCTTCCCTGCGGATACGGCAGACCTCACCTTCGCCTATCAGGCACCTGAGGTAACCAGTATCATCCTTCCCATTCCAGTGGCCGTAACTGGCGTACCGGCCGCAGCCGACCGGGAGTTCAGCTTAAGCGTCGACCCCTTGTCGACCGCCACCGCACAGCATTTTGAGCTTCCCCAGACCTTTATCTTTCATGGAGGACGTGTGCTGGATACCATTTTCCTGAAGCTGAAGCGGGCACCGGACCTGAAGACAAAGGGCGTGAAAGCGATTTTTCACCTGAATGCCAACAAGGATTTTGCTACTGAGCTGAAGGTAAGGTACCTCGACAGGGGTGCTTCCAGTGCAGATACCATCAAGCTGCTTTCCTTTCAGGTGACGGTCTCCGATATTCTTGCTCCCGGACCATCATGGGGCAACGTTTACTTCGGTACTTTCTCGGAGAAGAAAGTCTCGCTGCTGAATCAGATCGCCGGAATGCCGCTTGATTTCTGGTCGGTCGCCAATACAATTACAGACATCAAACAGCGGAATGCCCTTGCCAGCTATTACGCCGCTTTCATGAGCCGTTACCTGCAGGACCAGGTGCTGGCCGGCAATACAGTATATGAGGCTGACGGCACTACAACAATGATGATGGGGGCGGCCTACCGCTAGCTCATGGTTTAATGTAAATCTTAAAATATACAATCGATGAGAACGATTAAAAAATACATCATGGTTGCTCTGGCAGCATCTTTTTCCCTTTCCTGCTCGAAGGACCTCGGGAATTATGACTATCGTGAGATTAATAAAGTAACTATTGAAAACTTTGATACCACTTCCGGATATACTGCTTACTTCGGGGACAGCCTGATTGTGGCACCCTCATTGGCGGAGAGCATAAAGGAAGCAGGTGGCAATTCCTACAGCTACCAATGGGCACTGGACCGGAACAATGACCAGACACCGGATTCTGTATTGTCCAGCTCAAAAACACTGCGCATTAAAATTGGCATCGCGCCAGGTAACTATAGCCTCCAGTATCGTGTGAAAGACCTGAACACGGGTGTTGAGGTCCACAGCAAAACTACGCTGACCGTCACTACGGAGGTATATGAAGGTTTCCTGGTACTGAATGAGGTGGCTGGAAAAAGCCGCCTCGACATGCTTTCCTACAGCAGGGCCACCCAGAAGTTCAGCCAGTTTACGGATGTGCTGGCGAAGATGGGCTCGCGACTGCCGGAACAGGGGAAACCTTACCAGGTATATTGCGCGGAAACCGCCTTCTCTGGTGGGGGTACAGCCGATACCTACCGCATCTACCTGATGACAGAAACCGGCACCAGCCGCATCCATTCCGAGACCTTCGATTATCTGCCCACTTATGACATCCGTTATGAGATGCTGGGAAATGTGCCTGCCGGATTTAAAGCCAATGCGATGAACGGCGCCACGCAGTTTATCTTTACCAACCTGTTCCTGATGGCCAACGACAATATCTATGTGCGCGCCTTCCTGTCCTCTTCGGCATGGCCCTATGTTCCGGTAAATACGTATTCTTCGGGACAGACGCCCTTCCCTGTAGCACCTTACGTAGCCACGGATGGAAATGCTTTTGTCATGTATAACAAGAGCAAGAGAAAGTTTGTGAGCACCTCAGCAATCACAAATGTCACGGTGTCTGACGTGCCCGATGGCCTGAACTATCCGTCGGGAAACGATCTGCTGTATATGGAGCGGAACTACTCGGGTAATGCCTATGCGGTACTCAAAAATCCGCAAACCTCAAAGATCTATATGCTGCGGTTTGCCGTTGGCGGGGCCTCATCGTATTATCAGGAGATGACGGGGACCGACATTGCGTTGGCCAGTCACTATGCTGTGAGCCCTGATCTGGGTTACCTGTTTTATAGCGTTGGCGGTAAACTTTATGAATATGACCTTTCCCTGCGTACCAGCAAGCTGATGCTGGACAAGGGCGATTCAGAGATTACGTACCTGGCTTTCCCCAGCTTCTTCAACAGGGCCTCCAATGCGACCTATGGCGGCTGGGCCAAGCTGCTTAACGTAGGAAGCTACAGCCCGGCAGCACCCGCCACCAGTGGTGTGCTGGAGCGTTATGCCGTGCCGACGGTCAATGCAGATCTGGTGCTCGCAGACCGCTGGACCGGGTTTGGAAAAATCGCGAGCATCTCCTACCGCGAACGCCTGCGGTAAGGTGAAACATTTAACCATTGCACCTCCCGGAGCCAGGCAGCATGCTGCGCTCCGGGTTTCAAAACCAACCATACAAAAAACAGTAAACGAATGATTTTAAAGACATTATTTAAGTGCAGCCTATGCGTAGGCATGGCCACCGCCTTGTCCGCCCCGGCCTTTTCACAGCACAAATTTACCATTAACGGACAGCTTGCCAAAGACATCCAGGGAAAGGTAATCCTTCAATACAATAGCCACCCGAATACCTATGTCAGGGACTCTGCCATCGTGCGCAATGGCGCTTTCAGTCTGCAGGGAGAAGTAGGTGACCCCTATTTTGCCAGCCTTCAGTTTTCGGATAATAAGGGCGGGCCCAAAATGGGAAGGGTGAGCGATTACAAAGGTTTCTTTGTCGAGGGTGGCACCATAAAAATTGTGAGTGCCGACAGCATCGGCAATGCGGCAGTCACGGGAGGTAAGGGACAGGCCGATTACCTACATCGTGTAGCATTGCTGAAAACACTGAACGACCAGTATCGGCCATTGGCGGAACAGCAGGCAAAGATGCGCATGGAACGTAACATGGAAGCTGCTGAGGCTTTGCAGAAGCAGATTGCCCCGATCCTGGCGCAGCAGGAGAAGATCGACAGCGCCTGGATTGCCGCCAGCCCCGACAGTTATGCTGCTTTTCTGCTTTGGATCAAGACACAAAGAGGTTTCATCGAAGATGAGGGCATCAAAGGCTTCAACCGCTACTCTGCAGCTGTCCGCAATACGGAGCAGGGGAAACTCTTCGCCGAGCGGATCCAGCTTTCCAAAAAGCTGGCTATCGGTAACGTAGCCCCGGATTTTACGGTAAAGGATAGCCTGGGGAACCCCGTTACGCTGTCCTCGCTAAAGGGTAAAAATGTGATGTTGCTGTTCTGGATCAGCAACGTGTTCGGCTTTGATTCTTTCGCCGTCAACATGAGAAAAGTAAGCAAACGCTTTAAAGATAAAAACTTCGTGATACTGGGAGTCAGTTATGATGAAGACAGCAGGTGGCGCGAAGCCATGAAGGCCACCACCTACAACTGGGTACATACCACCGACGTTGGAGGCATAGGCAACAAAGAGGCGATCAGCAAGACCGCAAAAGCTTATGGCCTAAGCCTGGGTGCTGTTCCACAAGGCTTTCTCATTGGCCCCGACGGGAAAATTCTCATGCGACGCCTGGCATTAACGGATGCGGAGCTTGGTTTGGAACTTGAAAAAGCAGTTAAATAACAATCATATGAAAAGACTATGTATGCCCCTGATGGCATTGCTGTTACTGGCAATGTCCACAAGTTTAAGCGCCCAGCAGTTTGCCGATTTCCCGGATATCGGTGACGACATCATCCCCGAATATCCAAATGTAGAATGGATAAAAGGGACACCTGTAAAAGCTTTTGAGAAAGATAAAATCTACATCGTGGAGCTTTGGGCCACCTGGTGTAAACCCTGCATCGCTGCAATGCCGCACCTGAATGCCATGCACCTCAGGTTCAAAGATAAAAACGTGGTTTTTATTGGTCAGGATGTGATGGAGAGCGATAGGTCCAAAGTCGATGCCTTCGTCAAGGAGATGGGAGATGGTTTAAGTTACACCATTGCCTACAGCGGCCCTGAGGGCAGCGACTTCGATAAGAAGTGGGTAAAAGCGGCAGGGGTGACTGGCATCCCGCAGACCTTCATCATCCAGAACAACAAGCTCGTCTGGCAGACACATCCCAGCAACCTAAACGATGAGGTGATCCAACTGCTGGTAGACGGTAAGTTCACCATAGATGCAGCAAAAGCGCTGATCAAAAAATAAGCTTCGGTTCAACTATATCAATCAAACATCATAAACTATTCAGAATTGGAAAAGAGCATCATAAAAATCGAGCACCTGTCGCATAAGTACAGCAGCTCATGGGCCATCCGCGACATCAACATGGAGATCAATAAAAGTGGCATTGTAGGACTGCTGGGCTCCAATGGCGCCGGCAAATCAACCACGATGAACATCCTCTGCGGGGTATTGAACCAGACCGAGGGCAAGGTATACATTAATGGCATTGATGTAAGGGAGCAGCCGGAGCTCGCGAAGAAACAGATCGGCTTCCTGCCCCAGAATGCACCGCTATACCTTGACCTTACGGTGGATGAATACCTGACTTATTGTGCGGAACTGCGATTTATCCCTAAGAGAGAAATCAAGGCTGCCGTGGCTGAAGCTAAAGAGCGCTGTGGCATTACCCATTTCAGCAGCAGGCTGATTGGCAACCTTTCCGGTGGGTACCGCCAGCGCGTGGGCATTGCACAAGCCATCATCCATCACCCGGCTGTGGTCGTGCTCGATGAGCCTACAAACGGGCTGGACCCAAACCAGATCATCGAAGTCCGTGCACTCATCAAGGAAATTGCGACAGATCGCCTGGTGATTTTCTCCTCGCACATCCTGACAGAGGTGCAGCTGCTGTGCAAGGACATCACGATGATTGAAGGCGGGCGCATTGTCTTTGCCGACACCATGGATGCCTTTAACAATTATGTGGAACCACATAGCGTGCTGATGCGCATGGAAAATCCACCGGCGGCGGCAGCCTTCCTCGCGATAGATGGCATCACTAAGGTCGACTTCCTCACAGAGCGTCAGGTGAGGCTTTACTTCAATGGTGACGAGCAGATTGCAGAAACCGTCATCGCTGCCAGCGTGCAGCATGGCTGGAAGCTCAGGGAGATCAACCTCGATAAGAGCTCCCTGGATGAAATATTTAAACAGTTGTCTACCCCTTCAAACGTTTAGCCTTAATCATGAATATTATATTTAAAATAGCAAGAACAGAGTTACGGAACCTGTTCTATTCCCCGATTGCCTGGTTCCTTATGATCGTGTTCCTCGTACAATGTGCCATGACTTATATGGGTATGGTCGACAGCAATGTGCGTAGTCAGGAGATGGGCGGCAGGGGCCTGGAATATATGACTCAACTGACCAACAGGATCTTTACCGGACAGGGAGGCTTGTTTAGCAGTGTGATGCAGAACCTTTACCTGTATATCCCATTGCTAACGATGGGGCTGATCAGCCGCGAAATTAATGGCGGTACCATCAAGCTTTTATACTCCTCACCGGTGAAAGTGCAGGAGATCGTCTTTGGTAAGTACCTGGCCATGCTGGTCTACAGCCTCGTGCTGGTCGCCATTGTTGGCATCTTTCTCTTTGCCGGTTTATTTCACATCAAAGAAGTAGATACAGGAATCCTGATGTCGGGTGCTCTGGGTTTCTTCCTTTTGTTGTGTGCCTATTCGGCAATTGGGTTGTTTATGTCCAGCCTGACCACTTACCAGGTCGTGGCCGCGGTGAGCACATTCGTGATGATCGGTATCCTGAGTTATATCGGGACCCTTTGGCAGCAATATGATTTTGTACGCGACCTGACCTATTTCCTGTCGCTCTCCGGAAGAACCGGGCATATGCTGAACGGGATGATCATGACCAAGGATGTCATCTATTTCCTGATTATCGTCTACATCTTCCTGGGCCTGACCATCTTTAAGATGAAAGCCGGGCGTGAATCCAAACCATTTGTCGTTAAAGCTGGTAAGTATGCCTTCATCATCGTCTCGGCGCTGGCAATTGGTTACGCCAGTTCCAGACCCGGACTGATTGGTTACTGGGATACTACGACCAATCAAAGCAATACCCTTACGCCAAATGCACAGAAGATCATCAAACAACTGGGCAAGGAGGAGCTGGAGATCACAGTGTACAATAACTTGTTGGGACAATATGTATATGCGGGTCTTCCAGAAGCCCGCAACAGGTATCTGTCGGTATGGGAGCCTTACCTGCGCTTCAAGCCGGACATTAAATTTGAGTATGTCAACTACTACGACAGCATCCCTGATGACCACAATTACTTTTATAAACAGTATGAGGGCAAGAACCTGAAACAGATTGCAGACCTGAGTGCCAAGAACTTCAGGCTCGACCTGTCGATGTTCAAAACACCCGAAGAGATCCATAAGCTGATTGACCTGAAGCCCGAGCTGAACCGCTTTGTGATGCAGCTGAAGTATAAAGATAAAAGCACCTTCCTCAGGGTGTATGATGATCAGCAGATGTTTCCGAGTGAAACGGAGGTCTCCGCTGCTTTCAAGCGCCTGATGTCGGCGAAGCTGCCGAAGGTCGCTTTTCTTACCGGAAATCTGGAGCGGGACATTGTCAAAAAGGGAGATCGGGAATACCAGACTTTAACGACACTGAAGACCTTCAGGTATGCCCTGGTGAATCAGGGTTTTGATGTGGACACCCTCTCACTGGAAAGCAGCGACGTTCCTGAGAACATTTCCATCCTGGTCATTGCAGATCCTAAGTCGGCCATGAGCCCTGCAACGTTGGCAAAGGTTAAAGCTTATGTCGCAAAGGGTGGCAACCTGCTGGTTGCCGGCGAGCCGGAAAAAAGAGATGTGCTTGCCCCCGTCCTGCAGGAGCTGGGCGTGGAAATGCTGGAGGGCACGCTGGTGCAGCCGAGTAAAGATTTGTCCCCAGACCTGGTACTGAATAATGTTACGCCTTTTGCGTCTACATTTACGAAGATGCTGACCGAAAGTTTTCAGGATAGTACAGTTGTTTCGACACCCGGAGCAGTTGCCCTCGCCTATCATGAGCAGTCAGGATTCAACTATCACCCTTTGCTGATGACCAGCAGTGGGCTGAGCTGGCTTAAAAAGGGAAAATTCGTTGCTGATTCCGCGGCAGTGGTTTTCAGTACTGCCAATGGAGATATACGGCGGTCGTTTCCTACAGTGCTGGCACTGAGCAGGAAGATCAACGGTAAAGAACAACGGATCATTGTAAGCGGTGACGCCGATTTTATGAGTAACAGTGAGCTGGGCAGGTACAACGTGAAAACAGCCAACTTCATCTTCAACACCGCACTGTATAGCTGGCTGAACTATGGAGAGTTTCCGATTGATACCTCCCGGCCGGAAGCTAAAGACAAGCGCATGAAGATCACCTCGGCAGGAGTAAATGCCTGTAAGATTGCCTTCATATGGGTGTTGCCAGCTTTGCTGCTGGCCGGCGGGTCTGTACTGCTCATCAGACGTAAAAGAAAATAAACAGATGTTATTTACAACAGATAAACAAACACTGGATGACCTGAATATATTTGGTAAACACGGAAGCGATTCCGTGTACCAGATTTTCAACAGGACGAATACCCGTGGTGGGGCAGCGCTGCTGGAGGCGATGTTCCAATATCCCTTGTCTGATGCCGATGCGGTGAATAAGCGCAGCGGCATCATTCAATATTTTGCCGCAATGAACTGGCAATTTCCTTTCGCCACCGCCTGGTTTGATGCTGCGGAACTTTACCTGAGCAATACTGACGAGCGCACAAAGTTGTCCGCGCAGGACCATTCGGTAACCCAAAGACTGAGTAATCTGGTGGCAACGGATGCAGAGACGACTACTATCCACAATGGCATCACTGCCTTAACTGATCTGTTGCAAGGTCTGCGTGATTTTATTGGCGCTTTGCAGCTCGAAGCAGGGCACTGCTATTTCGTCGACTACCAGGCGATCCGGGCACAGCTTCATTCGAATGCTTTCTCCGTGCTGTTCAGCAGGCCCAGAAAAGGACGTCTTTCAGCTGCGGTATTTGCGGAGTATGATGCATTGCTGCGGTTCCGTTACCGGGATGAGGTAAAACGGCTGCTGACGTATGTTTATCAGCTCGATGTCTATCAGTCGGTAGCGCGTGTGGCGATGGAGCGCGGTTTCATCTTCCCCAAAGCATTACCTAGAGACCGGCACCTGCTGCGGCTGAAAGGGGTATACCATCCTCAGGTAAAAAATGCTGTGGCCAACAACATCAGCATAGATGAGCGCAGCAATGTCATATTTCTGACCGGCGCTAATATGGCGGGAAAGTCGACTTTTATGAAGTCGCTCAGCATCGCACTTTTTCTGGCACATGCGGGTTTCCCTGTGGCCGCTGCTGAAATGGAGTTCTCTGTCCTGGATGGCATATACACCACCATCAACCTGCCCGATGACCTGGGGATGGGGGCCAGTCATTTTTATGCTGAAGTTTTACGCGCTAAGAAAATTGCTGCGGAGCTGCAGTCCGGGAAGCAGCTCTTTGTCCTTTTTGATGAGTTGTTCCGAGGTACAAATGTGAAAGACGCCTGTGAGGCCACTGTTGCTTTTACGGAAGCTTTTGCACATAAACCAGGGAGCATGTTTGTCATTTCCACGCACATCATTGAGGCGGGTGAGGTTCTGAAAGAACGCAATGACCATATCCAGTTCGTTTTTTTGCCCACCAAAATGAATGGAAACAAACCGGTGTATACCTATACACTGGAGGAAGGACTGACGGCCGACCGCCATGGCATGATCATCATTAACAATGAAGGCATCCTGGAGATCCTGAGAAAGGGTCTTGAGCGGATCCATAAAAAGCCGATTAATTAAAAGAAATATGAGCTTTATCGCAGATAAACAAACCTTGGACGACCTGAATCTATTGGGTAAATACCGCCCGGATTCTATTTTTAGCCTATTCAATAAGCTGCATACTACCGGTGGCGAGCGCAAGTTGCAGGAGATGTTTCAACATCCCATGGTGGATGTGGAGGCCATCAATACGCGCAGCAACATGTTCCGCTACTTTCAGAATAAACAGCTGAAATTTCCGGTAGATGGACTGACTTTTCAAAAGGCGGAAACCTATCTCAACACGGGCACCTCCGCTAATTTCCTGCTGGCCACAACAGGACTACTCCATAAAAAGGCTCTTGCCGTGTTCCTGCATGATGAACAGTTTGGTCAGCTGCTTGCCGGGCTGAATGCTACTGTTGAAGTCTTGCGGCAACTTCAGCGCTTGATGCTGGAGATGGGGCGAGATGCAGGAAGTCCTTTTGAACAATCCCGTAAACAAATAAGTGCGATCCTGGACGAGCAGGGGATAAGGGACTTGCTGAGCGAAGTATTTCCGCTTCCGCTGATGAAAATTGCTTGGTATGATCATTTACTGAAACACACTTTGCAGCTCCAGATGGGGGCCCTGCTGAACGGCATCTGCCTGCTGGATGTTTACATCGGGGTGAGCCTGGTGGCTAGGGAACGTGGTTTTAGTTATGCGCTGGCGTTGCCAAAGGAGGCAAACTGTATGCGTAGCGCCGGACTGTGGCACCCGGGATTAATGAAAGGCGTAGCAAATCCGCTGTCGTTGGGCCGGGAGCAGAATATGATTTTCCTGACCGGCGCAAACATGGCTGGGAAGTCTACCTTTATGAAGTCCTTTGGAATAGCCGTTTACCTGTCGCACATGGGCTTTCCCGTAGCGGCCAGGCAAATGGAATTTTCGGTATGTGACGGCCTGTATTCTTCCATTAACGTTCCTGACGACCTGAACTTGGGGTACAGCCATTTTTATGCGGAAGTCCTTCGCGTAAAAAATGCTGCCGAATCTGTTGGTACAGGTCAGCATCTGGTGGTATTGTTTGACGAGCTCTTTAAAGGGACCAACGTGAAGGACGCTTATGATGCTACCCTGGCTGTAACAGAGGCCTTCTCCAAATACCGCAACTGCTTTTTTATCATTTCCACGCATATTATTGAGGTGGGTACAGCCTTACAGGAGCGCTGCAGGAATGTCGGGTTCAGCTACCTGCCGACAGTTATGGATGGCCATGTGCCAAGGTACACCTATCAGTTGCAGGAAGGGATTACCACAGACCGGCAGGGGATGCTGATTATTGAAAATGAAGGTATTCTGGAGATGCTGAAGACATAATCAGGCCGTTCTTCAAACTACTGTAATCTGAGGTTGTTATACCATCATGGTTACAAGACACATCAATCAGATCATTGGGCTGGGGATTCTGGCAGGAATCAGGACCTCATTCGCTCCGGCGTTGCTCAGTCAGCATTTTCATCAGCATCCCAGTGCTGCACTTGGCGATTCCAGATTAAACCTGTTACAGTCGGAAAAGGCAGCTGTCATCACAAAGTTATTTGCAGCTTTTGAAATCGTGGGTGACAAAAATCCGCTGGCGCCAAACCGGACGGGGATGCCACAGGTGCTTTTCCGCATTGCTTCAGGTGCGTTCGCCGGGTTCGTATTGGCAAAAGCAAAACGACAGCATACAGGGCTCGGGTTACTTGTGGGGGCGGCATCGGCGGTGGCGGGAACCTTTGGTGCCTTCTATTTACGCCAGTATATCAATGGACTGCCCGGTGTGAAGGACGTATACGTAGGTGCTGCAGAAGATTTGGTGGGAATCGCCGCAGGCGGATTGATCAGCTCCGGGATGCGGAAGTAATCACATTGTGGGGCATTGGTAAAAATACCAGCGGGCGTTGGTCGAATAATTTCGGCTGTTGGTCGAGTGCATGCTGTTGATGGTATAAAGCGGTGAAAACCGCTGAAACGTTTTCTGTTTAAGGTCGTCTTAATTACAAAACAAGAAGAAAAACCTTAAAAAAATAAAATCATGAAAACTCTTACAAAAACAACATTCGCCATATTATTCGCAGCAGTAACATTGACTTCAACAAGTATGGCTGCCTCAGCAACAGTAACTGTTCCCCCTGTAAAAACCACAAAGGTGCTGCCATCAGAGAAAGGCTTCAACAAGATCTGGGTAGCGGGAAATGTGAAAATTGTATTGACACAAGGTGAAAATGAAGGTGTAAGTGTAGGAGATGATTTCAATGCAGATAAAACATCAGTTCAGTATAAAGGACAGACTTTGTACATCAACTCCATGGCAAGTGGGCAGGTAACGATCAATGTAAATGTAAGAGATCTTCAAAGAATTGAAGCTGCAGGTAGTGCTGTGGTAGTGATGAGCAACAATTTTGATGTGAAATACCTGCAGTTATTCCTGAGCCAAAGTGCGAAGGTAAAATTAAACGCAGTAGTAGGTAGTTTATATACGGTGATCAGTGACAATGCGTCCCTGAAAATGAATGGTTCTGCCGAGGAACATACATTAATGGCGAGCAACATGAACAACATTAAATTCGGAGACTTTGTATGTGCTCACACAAAATCAGTACCTGCACAAACGCTGAAAGTAGCCGGGTTGGCAAGATAGTTAATAATAAACTTTAGGTTAGTTTGAGCGACAGGTGGATGCCCGTCGCTCTTTCTGTTTTTATGCGGATTGCTGGCGTTTGCCAAACTGGTCGCTGTACATTTTCAACTGACTTTTTAACGACTGTCTGGCCATAAAAATCCTTGTTTTTACGGTTCCGATTGGGATCTGTAATTCTTCAGCAATTTCGTGGTATTTATACCCTTCAAAATACCTCAGGAATGGCACAGCGTAGTCTGAGGGCAGCTGCTCCATCGCGTTGTTGATGTCTTCCATCACGAACTTATTCTCGCCCTGATTTCTTTCCGCACTGTTGTGCAGCTGGTAAGAGGAGAGATCTTCAGAGGTATCTATCAGTGCATTTTTCTTTGTACCACGACGGTAGTCATTGATGAAAGTATTACGCATGATCGTATACAACCATCCTTTAAGGTTAGTTCCCGGCTTATATAGTTCATGATAACGGATAGCTTTAATGATGGTGTCCTGCACAAGGTCGTTCGCATCTTCGACATTGCGGGTAAACCGGAGGGCAAAGCTTTCCAGACAATCCATATGGCCGCAGATCTGATCATTCAAGGTAATATTTTTCATAGGTAGATGATTTTCTGTTATTCTGATCAATGTTTTTCAATTTCTTCGAATTACAAACGCTGTACCAAAGTAATTGGCACGGCGACGTGCCAGCGCAGGCAAACGGCTGATAGGAAAAGAATACTATAGTTTTATATTGCAACAAAGTTTCATTTGTTTAATAATTAAATGTAGCTTTGTTGCAATTGTGAGGAGTGATGCAAAACAAGCGGTTATCAATTTCAGGCAGGTAAGTTCCTGCTTGCTGTTGCTGCTATTTTGTTCGCTGACGCTGCTTACCGCATTCCATGATCATGAACAGGACCCGCAAAGTGTTGTTGTCAAAGGTCAGGATTCAATTGGGCTACAGGACAGCTGTCTGTTTTGCGCCTACCTGGTGCATCATCAGGATGAATATGCGGTATTAAGTTATCCCCAGGTGGTGATCAGGCCTGTGTTGAGTGCTATACCCTTCAAAGCAGCTCGTTCTGCACGGCAACTGCCTCCAGTATTTCAGACTTTGATTAATAAAGGGCCTCCTTTATTCATCTGATAGACATTTTCCTTTTTTATTTCCATTATTTAACGTCAGTCCTGCTGCATTGCAGCGGATGATGAATCGTTTGCTCATTTGCCATGAGCTGTTGTTTCTATGAAGAGATCTTATATTCTATTTTTTATCCTGTTATGTGGTATACAGTTGTCTGCGCAGGAGCTTCACTTGTCCGGAAGGGTATTTAGTTTTGACAAAAAATTGCTCAGAGGCGCTAAGCTTACTTTGGACGGTGGACACTCGGATGTTCCCAAGGTTACTTATACCGATGCTGAAGGCGCTTTCCATTTCACATTGCCATCCAGGGGGAAGTACACGCTGCTTGCACAGTTGCATGGTTACCGTATGGAGAAAAAGGACATCGACCTGCAAATGAGTAGGGTGATACAGGTGACGATGCAGGATGTTTTGGAACCTGGTAAGGATGCACATGAACTCAAGGAAGTTACCATCATGGATAACCGTCAGCAAATCCGGCAGCGGGAAGATGCACTGAATGTGGAGGTCGTAAACAGCGACTACCTGCAGCGACATCTTGGGGGGAGCCTGATGAAAAGCCTGGAACGGCTTCCGGGAATTAAGACTATTGGCATAGGCTCGGGGCAGTCCAAGCCGTTGATCCGTGGTTTGGGTTTCAATCGCGTGGTAGTGGTGGATAAGGGCGTAAAACATGAGGGGCAGCAGTGGGGTGCCGATCATGGCCTGGAGCTGGACCAGTTTGCGGCGAATGAGGTGGAGCTGATCAAAGGTGCGGCATCATTTGTTTACGGTTCTGATGCCATTGCAGGAGCAATAGATGTCAAACCTGCAGCAGTGCCTGCAGCACATACTTTCGGCGGCTCGGCAGACCTTATTGGCAAAAGTAACAACCAACTGTATGGCACCTCGCTTAACCTGTATGGAAGAACAGACCACTGGTTTATGGATTCCAGGCTGACGTACCAGAACTATGGCGATTACCGCGTGCCTGCAGATACGATTTTTGTTTATGACTATGCGGTGCGTCTGCACGAAAGGCAGCTGCGGAATACTGCAGGAAGAGAAACCAATATCCATCTGAATACCGGTTTCATCGGAGAACGCTTCCGTTCTGTTTTTTATTTCAGCAATACCTTCAGCAACAGTGGCTTCTTTGCAAATGCACACGGGCTGGAGCCCCGAAGGGTAGATACCGACCTGCATGATGCTTCCAGCAGGGACATCCTGATGCCCAGTCAGAAAGTTAACCATTTTAAAGTCATCAACCGCACCGCGTGGCAGCTTTCTGCACATCGCCTGGAAGGCGATCTGGGCTTTCAACGCAATTTCCGGCAGGAGTTCAGTCAGTATGTGAACCATGGTTATATGCCGCCGGTTTATCCCGCAGATATGGAAATCCCTGCCGACCTGGAGCGGGAGTTTGATAAACATGTTTATTCGGCAAACCTGAAGGACTACTTCAGCCTGGGCAGACATTCCATTACCGCAGGGCTGAACGCTGAATTTCAGGACAATACCATTAATGGCTGGACCTTTCTCGTGCCTTCATTCCAGCAGTTTACGGGAGGTATGTTTGTCTATGATAAGCTGAAAATTAATGAAAAGCTGCTACTGCATGGGGCCCTTCGTTATGACTATGGCCGGTTGCGGTTGTCTGAATATACGGACTGGTTTCCGTCCATGTCGGACGGTAGTACTGGCACAAATGCGGAATACCTGAAACGGGCAGAAAACCTGACCCGGACATTCAACAGCTTTGTGTGGTCTGCAGGTATGAATTACAATGAAGAACATTTTTTCATGAAAGCGAATGTTGGGAAGAGTTTCCGTATGCCGATTGCTAAGGAGCTTGGTGCAAATGGGGTAAACTACCATTATTTCAGCTACGAAAGGGGGAACCCGGCATTGTCCCCGGAGCAGTCGTACCAGGCAGACCTTAGCCTGGGCTGGAAGGCTCCGCGCTGGTCAGTACAGCTGAGTCCCTTTTACAATTACTTCCCGAATTACATCTACTTAAATCCCACTGCCGATCACGACTATTATTACGGTGCAGGCAACCAGGTGTTTCGCTATGAGCAGAGCAGGGTGATGCGCTATGGCGCTGAGCTGCAGCTGCAGTATGAGTTTCTTCACGGTCTTAGTGCCGAGGTGCTGGGCGAATACCTGTATGCCCGCCAGCTGTCTGGTGATAAGAAGGGATATACCCTGCCTTTTTCGCCGCCGGCATCGGTGTTGTTCAACCTCAGCTGGTCGCCAATGCAGGATAAGGGAAGTTATATTTCCGTTGATTACCGCCTTACCGGACGACAGGAACGCATTGTGCCCCCCGAAAAGAAAACTGCTGGATATCGGGTGGTCAACTTGCAGGCGGGCACTAAAACAAAGCTATGGAGGCAACCGGTGCAAGTCAGCCTGCAGGTACAAAACCTGCTGGACACCCGATACCTGAACCACACCAGCTTTTACAGGCTGATCGAGCTGCCCGAGGCAGGCAGGAACATCGTGCTCTCGCTGAAGGTTCCCTTTGCCGGTATGTTATCACATTAAGAATCCCCATTGCCACATTAGACATCCCACGTTAGGGGAAAATAAACCATTATTAAACCAATAATCATTAAATGAAAACATCAAAAATCATGCTGGCCTTCCTCCTGATCGCCACAGCTTTCACAGCCTGTAAAAAAGACGATCCTGCGGTGGAGCAACTCAGGCCTACCGCCGAAAACATAGAGATCGGTACCGCCAATAATAAACATGCCCTGATTGGCAGGGATTTTCATTTCAATGCAGATGTCGTGGCCGGCGACAAGATTAGGTCGGTTCAGCTGAAGGTGCTGCAAAAAAGCGGGGAAACGTACAGCAACAGCTGGAAGATGGAGCTGGACTGGCAGGAATATGTGGGTGCTAAAAACACCAATGTGCATAAACATTTCAGTATTCCAACGGACGCCCCAGAGGGGAAGTACGATTTTTATTTCATCGTTACTGATGAGAATGGGTCCGTATTGGAGATTAAAGAAGAGCTGCAGATTTCTGATCCGGCAAATATGCCCGTCGATCCAAAGATCGGTCGCGACATGATTTCCCGTAATGGCGACCTGATTTATTATATGGATACCTGGGTGGAGCAGGAGCTGGTTTTTAAAAAAGGTGATGAGCTGACCGCTCATGCTCAGATCAGCGAAATTGCCGGAGACGGCATCCTGTACTCAGTGCTGATTAAGAAAACGGCAAACTATCATCCTGAATCGGTGGACCAGCTGGATCTAAGTAAAGTCATCGTGATCTCTAAAGTGGAACATCAGGGATTGGCTGCATCTTCAAAGATTACCACTTTAAGACGGATAAATGGGGTGTTGGGTGGTGAGACCATTGCTATAGGTGCTGAGAAAGACGCTAATGACCCTGTTGCCAATCCAATTACCGCAGGGAAAGCATGGGGCTCAGGTCAGTACAACTGGGTGATCCTCTACAAAAATACCAGCTACAATATGAATGTTTACAAGTCAATGCCCATTACCATAGATTACCAATAAAAATTACGATATGAATTACAAATATTTAAAACCTGTCGCGCTCCTGTTGTTAACTGCTGGTCTTTTCAATTCCTGTAAAAAGGACGACACTGAAGAGATCGATACCACTTACCCTGTGATCGATATCGCCGCTGCAGATGCTTTTCCGAAGCAATGCAGTGTCATCCAGCGTGGCCAGCCTTTCGTCTTTAGTGCACAGTTTACAGACAATGCTGAGCTGGGCTCGGTAAGCATCGACATCCACCATAATTTCGACCACCATACCCATAGTACGGAAGTGGATGACTGTGGCATGGATCCGGTAAAGGTACCGGTAAAACCTTATACGCTGATTCAGAGCTACCCGATTCCGGCAGGCCAGAAGACGTATCAAAGCAGTGCGACGATTACCATCCCTGCAGATGCCGATCCAGGAGATTACCATTTTATGATCCGGGTAACTGACAAAGCTGGCTGGCAGACCATCAGGGGGCTGAGTGTGAAGGTCCAATAGCTTGCGTAGTCTGTTAAATGATTTTAATCTGCTGCTCCCTGAACCGGAGCAGCAGTCTTTTTAACAGGTCACTTTTGAATCCCGCCTCCACATAAATGTTGGTCACCCATACCAGCACTTTAAACTCTATGTTGTCTGCCGCGATGCTGTTGATGAGTATTTCCGGAGGCAGGTTTTTCATGGTGTTCCCCGTGGCCTGTACCTCTTCATTGATGGTCTTATAGATCAGCTCGATGTCTGCTTCTGCACTGAGTTTAAATGTCAGTTCCGTCTTTACGAAATCGTTGCTCAGCGTCCAGTTGACAAGTCTGCCGGACAAAAGATCTCCATTTGGGATGATGACCTCAGAGCCCTGGGGCGTCAGGAGTTTGCTGGAGCGTATGCCGATGTCCTGAACCTTTCCTTTCTTATCTGCCAGCTCAACATAGTCGCCGATCCGGAAGGGCTTCTCAAAGATCAGGATGATCCCCGAAACAAAGTTGTTGACAATGTTCTGCATGCCAAGCCCGATCCCTACACCCAGGGCACCCAGTATGACCGTCAGTTTGTCCATCGGTAAACCAGATGCCGTAACTGCTAACAGCACGCCAATGATGATGATGATCAGCCGGATCAGTGCTACCTTGGAATTTTTAGGTGTGTTTCCCTCGTTAAAAGTGATGCTTTCTTCGCCAAACAGCAGGGGCACATGTTTCTGGAGTTTATTGGATATATATACAATGGCAACAAAAAACAGGATGTTTCCCATGGTAAAGTGGATGCTGCCAAAGGAGCGTTGCTTCGACAGGATTTGTTCCAATAATCCGGAGAGGCCACCTGTGAGGTTAAGGTTGATGAGAAATACCATTACCCATAAGATGACAGAAAGGATGGAGAGTGCCTTCTGGGACTTTAGCCTCGTTTTATTGTGACTGACGCGGGAAAAGATTCCATTGTTGCAGGAACTCAGCTTAATCTGCAATTCCAGTGCGTCGAGCATGACCTGCACAAATACCGCCAGTCCAATGAGCTGTGTAAGCCCGATGACTCCTGTGGCGCTGAAAACCTTCGCAAGGCTGACGCGCCCGAACAGGTTCATTAGTATCGCAATGACGTTCAGCAGCACCAGGATAATGATGACCGTTCTGACATATCGTTTGGAGAACTGCCTGACCTTGACTTTTCTGTAGATCAGGATGCCTAAATAGATAAAAAAGATGTTGATCCCCATAAACAGAAGCCTTGGCAAAAGGGAGTCGTTCACTGCAGCGCTGCCCAGGATCAGCAGGGCGTAGGCTCCAATGAGCAACAGCCAGTAACGAAGTTCAGGGCCAGGGAGTGTCCGTCGCAGGTGTATGGTCATGACCAGCAGCAACAGCAGCTGGATCAGTTCAATATAGAGGGAAGGTGCATCAGGTTCAAACAAAGGCGTGATGTTCAGCAGCACGATGAGCGAGGCCAGTACCGGATAAGGTTTTAAATATTCAAATTTAAGTTCGCCTATTTTCTGTTTAACGGAAGGGCGCCGGGAGTTGTTGAAATTGGTGTGCACCCATATAAAGAAAGTGATGGCGATGAGGATGGCCATTATGCGCTTGTCCCAGGTGGAGTTGATGAAATATTTTAAGATCTGCTGCTGGCCCTGGTAGGAAGACTTAACGAGGTAGCCCAGGCTTTCATCCGTTGAGCCGGTCAGCGGGGCATTCCAGAGGTATGATTCCTCTTTGCCGAGGGCGAGTTCTCCGGATTGCTGTAGCTGTTCGGCGGTTTTATCTTTCAGGTCGTTGGCCACAATACTCAGTGCAGAGACATCGGCAAGCATTTGGCTTACCTGGCTGAGGTTGCTGCCTGTAAGCTTGCCTGCATCCTGCAACCGCTGTTTAATATCGAGCAGCTGATTCTGGTAAAGCTTCTTTTCCAGATCGTCCTTTGCTGATATGGTCAGCAGGGAATCCGAGCTTAGGTCGACCACCTGCTGCGACATGCGCTGCAGCTCATTGTTGTCTTTCATGAGTTGGGTAGTGAGGTCTGCCAGCCTGGCTTGTGCATCTTTGAGGATCAGGTTGTAGCTCATCAGGCTTTTGGTCTCTATTTTATTGCCTGCGGCCTTGAAGTCTTTCTGCAGGGGACTGATGTTGCGTCGGATGTCTCCCAGACGCTGTTGCCGTGCTTCGATGTCATATCCTTTTTTGTTGGCCGAGTTGATCTCCGTGATCGCTGCCTGTGCTTTCTGAATTTTAAACAGCAGGGTGTCGGGGATGGACTTCGAGGAGTCTGCTGTGTTTTTAAGACTATCCTGAGCTGAGCTGAACTGCGGATGGAATGTGGTGATCAGGAATGCAAGTAGGAGCGTAGTAAAGGATCTGGACATTGAAATCATATAAAAGACAATCTTGTTAGCTATTAAATAACATAAAAATACAAATAATGTTATCCGTTGGTCGAATAATTACGGGCGTTGGTCGAGCACGTACTGTCGCTGGTATAATGCAGCGAAAACCGCTGAAACGTTTTCCTTTTAAGGTCGTCTTAATTACAAAACAAGAAGAAAAACCTTAAAAAAATAAAATCATGAAAACTCTTACAAAAACAACATTCGCCATATTATTCGCAGCAGTAACATTGACATCTACAGGCACGACTGCCTTGGCATCGGTAAATGTTCCATCAGCAACAACAACAAAAGCGCTGCCATCAGAAAAAGGCTTTAACAAAATCTGGGTTGCGGGAAATGTGAAAATCGTACTGACACAAAGTGAAAATGAAGGGGTCACCGTAGGAGAAGGTTTCAATGCAGAGAAAACTTCGGTTCAGTTCAAAGGACAGACGCTGTACATCAACTCTATGGAAAGTGGACAAGTGACGATCAACGTTGCGGTGAAGGACCTTCAAAGGATTGAAGCTGCGGGTAGTGCCGTAGTGGTGATGAGCAACAACTTCGATGTAAAATATCTTCAGCTGTTCCTAAGCCAGAGTGCGAAGGTAAAAGTGAATGCAGTAATCGGTAGTTTATATACCGTGATTAATGACAATGCGACCTTAAAAATGAATGGTTCTGCTAAGGAACATACACTTTTGGCCAGCAACATGAGCAACATTAAATTCGGAGATTTTGTGTGTGCCGATACGAAATTAGTGCCTTCAACTGGAGTAGCAATAGCCGGATTGGCAAAATAGGGATATAGGAGCGTTGGGATAAGCGGCTGCGTCATTTAAAAAATGATGCAGCCGCTTTGTGTTTACATGTTTTTATAGGAAGATGAAGGTTACCAATATTTCAATCCTGTTAAGCGGGCAATTTCGATCTGCGCCACGCAAAGCTGATATTTGTATTGCAATTTGGTCAGTTCAGCGCGCTGAACATTCGTGCTTGCATTGACCAGCTCCAGGTTGGTACCAGTACCGTTTCTGAACCTGCTTTGAGCAAACTTCTGGGCTTCCTTTGCTTCATTGATCTGTGCCTGTGCATTTACAAGACTGGATTTGTTGCTGTTGATGTCGATCAGCGCCTGCGCAATGTTTTTACGGAAGGTGTTGTTCAGCGTTTCCTGTGCGTATTTTGTTTGCGCCGACTGGCTTTTGGCGAGGCTGACCTGCTTCCGGGCTCTGCCACCCTGATAAATGGGGATGTTGAGTGTTACACCGGCGGTATAGTTATATCTGAACTTGTCAATCTCCGGAGTGTAACCCGTTGCATATCCTGTTCCCGCACCAACGGTAAGCGAGGGCTTACCCCCGGTTTTGCTGACCGCAAGTTCGGCTTCAGCCTGTGCGATCCTATCGTTCAATAGCAGGAACTCTGGGTTGCTGCGTTGGGCATTTTCCATTGCTTCATCCTGATTTCCTGTTATTCCATCCACGGGAAGATTAAAATCGACAGGGCTGTCACTGATCCTGGCGCCTGTAGTGTATTCCATCAATGCATACTGCTTATCCAGGCTCTTCTGAAGGTCAATCTTGCGGTTGTTTTCCTGATCGATAGAGGATTGGATGGAAAGTACATCGTATTTCAGGGCATCACCATTTTTGTATTTGATCTCCGTATCCTTCTTGTTGCTACGCAGAAACTGAAGCACACTGTCCTGGATGCTGATGGCTGCTTTGAGGTAGGTCATCTGATAATAAATGTTGGCCACCTGGAAGGCCATCTGGTTCTGATTGTATTCCACATTGTCTTTCGCGTACTGCAGTCCGGCTTTCGCACGCTCCACATTGGCTTTTACGACACCAAAGTCCCAGAGGGTATAACTGGCATTCAGCATGGCTTTGTAATTGTTGTTGGGCATGATCTGAAACTGGAGGGGCTGATCGCCTGCGGGGATGGTAATTTCAGATACGGGATGAAGGTAGTTATACGAACCTGTGGCCTGTACCGATGGCAGGCCGTTGGACTTTGCCAGTTCGATGCGTTGCTGTTCAACATCGACAGCCTGTCCGAGTTCTTTAAATGCCGGAAACCAGGTAAAGGATTGGTTGATGAGCATCTTCAGGCTTCCGGGTTGTTCCTGTGCGAAGGCAGCAGTGCTGCAGGTGATAAATAAAAATATGCTGAATAAACGTTTCATTGTCTTGGTGTTTAATGTGTTAATGTGCGGCCGCAGCCACTTTTGCTCTTGTCTCCGCATCCGTATCCTCACTCTTCAAAAGCAGCATGAATGGGATGGTGCAGACAAAGAAGATTGCAATGAGCAGGAAGCCATCGAGGTAGGCCTGCATCTGCGCCTGGTTTGATAGGCTGTGATCGAGGATCCCTAAAGCGGCTTGTTTTGCATTGTGGGGGTTAAGCCCTTGTGCAACCAAACCATGGGAGATGCCATTCAGGCGTTCTGTCAGCAAGGGGTTATTGCCCTGAAGGTTCGATACCAGGTCTGAGCGATGGGTAGCAAACCTATTGGTGGCGTAGGTATTCATGATGGCAATGCCGAACGCACCGCCCAGCTGTCTGAACATGTTGTTCAGGGAAATGCCATAAGGCATATCCTGTACCTTTAGTCCTACTACCGCCTGACTGAGCAGTGGTACGGTAAGGCAGCCTGTGCCCAGACCGCGACACATCTGGGCAACTGCAAACCACCATTTCCCGGCACCGGGTGCAGCGAGAGAAGAGGTGTATCCGTGGAGGATAAACAGGGCAAACCCGGTGACGACAAAATAAATGGGTTTGATCCCTTTTCCCAGTCCGGCACCAATGAAAGGCATGGCGAAGATCGCAATAAGGGCGCCCGGAATCATAGAAATACCCGCTTCTGTAGGTGTGTATCCCAGTACTCTTTGTACCATCACAGGGAAGAGGTATACGGAGCCAAACAGACCGAAACCGCAGACGAAGGTCAGCACATTACTACCTACCAGGTTTCTGCTTTTCAATACGCGAAGGTTAATGGCAGGGTTGTCGGTATGGAGCTCCCACCAGATGAAAGTCCCAAGGCCGGCAACAGCAACAAAGGTCAGGTACCTGATGGCTTCGTCCTGAAACCAATCCTCTGATTGCCCTTTCTCCAGCACATACTGCAGGGCGCCAATGCCTATCGTCAATGACAGAATGCCGATGTAGTCAATAGAAATTGACTTTTTATCGATATTGTACTCGTTTGGTTTACGTTCAATAAACTTCCAGGTGAGGAGGGCTGCGACAATCCCAATGGGGATATTGATGTCGAAGATCAGTGCCCAGTGGTAGTTATCTACAATATAACCTCCAAGCACCGGGCCTATGGTAGGGCCGATGACGATGCCCATACCGAAGATACCACCGGCAATGCCTTTCTCATGTGGTTTGAACTGGTCAAATAGAATACCCTGAGACACTGACAACAGTGCTCCGCCTCCGATGCCCTGTATAAAGCGCCAGAATACAAGCATCCACAGCGATGAGGAAGCACCACACATATAGGAGGCAATGGTAAAGGCGATGATGGAAAAGAGGTAGTAGTTTTTTCTTCCAAAATACCTGCTCAGGAAACCCGTCAGCGGAATGATGATCACGTTGGCTATGGCGTATGCCGTCACCACCCAGGATGCATCTTCCAGTGTTGCACCCAGCGTTCCACTAATGTTGTTCAGCGCGACGTTGACAATGGAGGTGTCAATCAGCTCCATTACCGCAGCGGTAATGGTCGTTATGACGATGATGATTTTGATGAATTTATTGTCTTTTGCAGCCATCTTAAGGTTCTTTGTTGGGATTACTTAACTTTTACATCCACCTCGACACTCAATCCGGCTTTGAGGATTTCTTTCAGGGATTCTGCACTGTCAATGGAAATCATCACCGGGACCCTCTGGGTAACTTTAACGAAGTTTCCTGTCGAATTGTCCGGGGGAAGCAGCGAGAACTTGGCGCCTGTAGCATCACTGAAGCCAGATACTTTACCCGTGATTTCCTGGTCAGGGTAGCCGTCAATAACGATATGCACCGTCTGCCCGACTTTCATATGCTCAATCTGCGTTTCTTTGAAGTTGGCAATGATCCAGTATTGATCATTACTGATCAGGCTGAACAGCTGCTGCCCCTGCTGCACCAGTTGCCCCTTTTTAAGGTTGGTCTTGCCAACTTTCCCATTGATGGGCGCGATCATCTTCGTATAAGACAAATCCAGCTGGGCACGCTTCAATGCCGTTTCACGTGCGGCGATGGTGGCTTGCGCACGGGCAATCTGAGCATTGGCGGTGCCGGTTTGTGTGCCTGCCTGGCTTACTTTGGTTTTGCTGGATGCCAGCAACTTCACTGAGGTCTGGTAAGCAGACTGACTATTTTCATACTGACGAAGGGTAATGGAGCCTTCCTTATACAGCGCCTCATCACGCAGGAGATCTCTTTTCGCTTTCTGCGCTGCAATTTCTTCTACGCTCACCCCTGCTGCTGCAACGTCCTTATTTGAGCCGATCGTAGGCAACTGTGATTCTGCACTTTTGAGGTCGGCTTTTGCAGCGAGCAGATCGGCCTCTGCCTGTTGCACCGTCAGAAGGTACTCGCTGTCGTCAATCCACACAATGGTGTCGCCGGCTTTTACAGTCTGATAGTCTGTAAGTGAAAACTGTTGGATATAACCGGATACGCGACTGATGACAGGCACGGCATTGGTCTCTATCTGGGCATTGTCTGTGTTTTCATAGTGCGATGCATGATTGATTTTAGTGAATGCAAAATAAGCGATCACAATCACCACGATAGCGATGATTGCTGTTCTAAGCGTTTTTTTTACAGGGGTCTGAGTGGGTTCTTTTGTTTCCATGTTGAATTTTGATGGGCACAAAAGTAAACTAAGTTGACTAATCTAGTAAACTTAGTTTACTAAATTTTGTACCATTGCATTGAAAAATACTTTGGAATGACAATCAGTTTTTTCGGTATAGAATTTATAATAATGTAATTTTACGGTATGGAAGATCAAGAGGGAAACGAGCGTGTCCTGTTCAGGATAAACTATCTGCTGAAGCGTTTAATGGATCGTTATGTCACCAAAAACCTGGCCCAAATTGCCCAGAAGGATTTTAGCATTACTTTTATGCCCTATTTTATGGCGATAGGTGAGCAGGGTATTTCCAACCATGAGCTGGTCCATAAGATCAAAGTGACAAAGCAGGGAGTCAGCAAAAATGTAAAGGAGCTGGAAGCATTGGGACTGGTTTATTCGGAAAAAGGGGAGTCGGATGCGAGGTCGCTGATGATTCACCTGACTGAACCCGGGAAGGATCTTTACCGCAAAATTAAGGATGGCGCCGATACAATCAAGACGGATTACATTAAGGTTTTGGGTGCAAAGAATTATGAGATAATGGTCGACTCCATGTTGAAGCTGATCGACTATTTTGAACAGCTGGAAGAAGAATAGTATTCATAAGTCTTTCTGCACATGGAAATTTATCACGAATCAATGTTTGTGATTATTTGTTGCGCCAGCGGGTTTTATTTTCGGACATCACTTCTTCGCTGTGTTTGATGATCTGGCAGACCACATCGTCGAGTTCCTGCACAGACTGATCCAGGTAAACAAACAGCGGCTGGTCATTTAGGTCTTCATATTCTCTGACAATAAGATCCGATAGGGAGATGATTTTTGTGAGTGGTGACCTGATTACGTGCGATTGCATAAAAGCGATTTCCCTTAACTTGTCATTTTGCTCTTTTAACCGGGCGTTGAGTTCGTCAACAGAGGCCAGTTCTTTTTGCAGTGCCTTGTAAAACATGGTTTCTTTTAACATCGTTCTTTCAAAATTGAGTAGGGTCTGGTGAATAATCACCACCACAACAAGGGTCAGGAAAAGCAAGTTAAAAGCACAGATGATGATTCTTTCATAGGTGAAGCCCTGTACGAGGGGAATCCAGTGCGCTTCCGTATACAGCATATGCGCGGGCAGCAACCCAATGATAAAGTTCAGGGCAACACTCATGTAGGCATATTTTGGCGGGAACTGGAAAGAGACAAAGATGCTGATCCCAAACAGGTAAATGCAACCAATCACATAATATCCCAGGACCAGGATCTGTATAGAGGCGAAAAACATCACTACGGACACCAGGACGATCCTGCGTCGGACGAGGCTGACCCGTGGGTTGAGAATGATGATGGTAAAAACAATGATAGCTGATAAATCAAAGGTCACATAGTTATGGTGTGACATGAAAAACTCCATGATCACACTAGGAATGAGTGCCACCATACTGATCGGTAAGGCATAGAGGACAATCTTCGCAAAAAGTTTATCCTGCCAGTCTGCCAGCTTGTTCCCCTGATCCTCAGGGCGGCTTTCCATACGGCCCAATACAAAAGCCTGGTAACGTTGCCAAAAATTCTTTACACGCCGGGATACTGATTTCTGCAACTGCATCTATGAAGGATTACATTCGTACCAACAAAGATAACGTATAAAATGTTCGCACAGATGCGCTCCTTAAGCGATATAGTTTAGCTTTGATTCTCTTGTATAGATTTGCCTCCTGTCTCGATCTCTATCTCCTTGGTGGTTACCGCATAATGTGAAGGGTGTATTTCTGAGCCGTAGGCCATCGCATAAGCTTTGGTGAATTCGGCTCCAAAGTAGAGGATAATGGAGGAGTAGTAGGTCCACAATAAGACAATCACCAGTGAGCCTGCAGCGCCGTAAGTGCTGCCCACGTCACTTTGGCCGATGTAAATGGAAATTCCAAATTTGCCGATCATAAATAATACCGCCGTAACGATAGATCCCAATATTACATCTTTCCATTTGATGATGGCATCAGGAAGTACCCTGAAGATTACGCCGAAGATCAGCGAGATCACAGCCAGCGTGATGACCTGATTCAGGATGTAGAAAAAGATCACAGAGATGTCCGAGAAGCGCGCCTGAAGCCTTTCACTGAAACCATCCAAAAGAGCCGTGATACCCAGAGAGACCAATAGGATAAAGCCAAGGCTGATGATGACGGAAAAAGAAAGGAACCTGTTCTGGAGAAGTTTAAGCCAGCCACGTTTAGGTTTGGGCTTGAGCCCCCAGATGGTATTGATCGAATCCTGTATGTCGGCGAATACCGTTGTTGAACCGACCAGAAGGGTAACCACGCCGATCACAAAAGCAACCGTACTCTTGTCCCCTAGAGAGGCCTTTTTTATGATCTCCTGAAGCTGTGCCGCTGTGTCCGGACCAAGAAAACCGGAAAGCTGACTGTAGATCTGTCCTTGTGCTGCTTCCTGACCCAGGAAGATTCCGCATAAGGAAATGATCACTACCAGTAACGGTGCCATGGAGAATACGGTATAGTAAGCAAGCGATCCGCTGAGTTTGGTTACCTTATGATCTGAAAATCCCGTAAAGGCATTTTTCAGTACTTCCCAGATTCCTTTGAATGTTATTTTTTTGTGTTCCATCATCATTTGATCTTGTTAAATACAACCCCCTTTTCACGGAATGGTTTTCAAATATTGTTTGACACAGCCTCCCTGAGGGTATTAAGGTTGCTAATTGCATTCCCCATGGTGTTATTGAAGTAACAGTATACCGTTTTTTGATCCTGTAGCCATTCTGTGATATAGGTAGAGTATTCATAGAGAAAGTCATTTGTGTAACTCCCCCTGTAGTCTCCTCCTGGCCCGTGAAAACGGAGATAAACAAAATCTGCTTCATGGTCCAGGTCAGGTCCTCCCTTGGCTAGCTTGTCGTGAACGACCATTCCTGCACCATATTTCTGAAGCAGTTCCTGCGTATGCTCCGTATACCAGCTGTTGTGGCGGAACTCTACTGCAATGTGCCATTGTTTCTGCTCGTTTGATTCCCCGGCAGTGATCAGTAAATGTTCCAGCTCCCGTATATATATGGCTGTAATGCTACCTGGAAATTGTATCAGCAGCGCTCCGCTGTTTGCCCCGGCCCCGTCGATCCGTTGCATGTATTCAGCAACGAGTGCGGGATCAAAGCTCAGGCCCTTGGCATGACTGACGTCGCGGAACAGCTTAAACGTAAACCTGAAAGATTCCGGGACATCCGCTGCCCATTTTACGACCGTAGAAGCCATTGGCATTTTGTAGAAAGAGCTGTTGACCTCAATGCTATTGAATAACGATCCGTAGTAGTGGAGCCGGCTTTTGTCTTTGAATTCCTCCGGATAAAACTCCTTATTGGGAACCGGTAACAATAGCCCGCTGGTTCCTGTATAAAAACGATCGATATGATTTTCTCCACTTATACTCATGATGTTTCAGAATTTACATGCATACATTCCGTTGTTCAAGGTTTGCTAACACCGTTTTGAAGGATTGGTTTTATGCTGATGAAGCAATGTTTTTTCTAAAGCAGTAGGTGATCAGGCATCAACTACGTCCGTGTTAACGTTTAACTTTTTTAAAACCCTATTAGACAAAGGTTGTTGTACTTACCTAAAACATCTACTACTATGAGTACAATTGAAAAAGCAGCATCTGTGTTAAATGATTTGACAGAGATCAACAACGACCGCGTTGCAGGGTTTGAGAAAGCACTTGCCGATATTAATGATGAAAACATCGACCTAAAAGCAGTATTTCAGGAATATGCTACCCAAAGCCGTAAGTTTAGTCAGGAGCTGACTGCACTTGTTGCGGGTTATGGTGAAGATGTAGAAACTGGCAACAGTGTTGCCGGTACTTTACACCGCGCCTGGATTGATGTGAAGTCACTTTTTGGTGGTAGTGATCGCCTGAGCATTCTTAATGAAGCAGAGCGTGGTGAGGATGCCATTAAGGCAGCCTACAAGCTGGCATTAGAAAAAGGAGAACTTACAGGTGAGGCGTTGGCTACCATCAACAGACAGGCAGATGAGATCCGTAGTGCTCATGATGCCATCAAAGCCTTGCGTGATGCCACAAAAGCAGTAAGCTAGTTAAACGCTTAAAAGCAGTTAAAAAAATCGAGAGGTTGAGTCATTGCGAAATGACCAACCTCTTTTTTTGTCCTACGCCGCATGATATGCGGACATCAGCCGGGCATGCTTATTCACGTATAGACCAAGTAGGTGTCAGGGCTATACCAGGGCCGTATCAGGAGTACAATACATGCACAACACATCCACGTTGAGTCCACGTTTCTACGCGTTTTATGTACTTGTACTGTGGATGTATTGCGGCTGAAGCGTGGGTCCATTCTAGCGCTGCCTATAACCTGCCCTAGGCCTGGCCTAACCTACAGTAAACGCGTGTTAAAAATGAAAGAGGGTCGGCTGGACCCCGTCAACTTAAAAGACGCTATGCGGATAGAGATGGTTCAAGGCGCAGAAAAAAAATAATTTGCTTTGAAGACCTGCAAATATTTGCCCTTCAGCAAAGATTTGAGTCTGAAAAGTAATTATATTTTTTTCAATACAGGAACTTTCGAACGGAGCGATAAAAATTAGTCTTTAATCTTATCAAGCTTAAAATATCCCAACTGGATTCCGTCTTCCGGCAGGCTTTCTTCCGGAGTAATGACGATATGATATTTCTCTTTCAGCTCGCTGCTCAGGATGTCTTCAATGCGGTAGATATCGTCAACATCTATACCGTACTTTTCGTCGATGTGCGAATTTGCCCCTTTGATAGAATTGGATTTGAAGAACACCGTTTTCTTAGCATCCTGAACCGCCTGGGCACGATCTTCCTTTACAGCCAATATGGTATAGTGCTGTTCCTCCAGTTTTCCAGTCTGATACCCGCCAAGGTTGATGAAAAATAGTTTTCCTGATGTGGTTACTTCCGGATGATCTGCCTTAAGGACGACGCTGACCCGATGACCATCTACATTGTTGATCTCTCTCCAGCCATCAACATGGAGGCTGTTTCCGGCTTCGGGCCAGAAGGCCTGCATTTGGGGGATAAGTGCTTTCAGGGAGTTGGCAATGCCAAAAAAATAATCATGCTGTTCGACATTTCTTTGCGGTGCTTTTGACCCCAGTAAAACCTGGTAAAGTTTGAGCGGACCATGACTGTCCGTTGTTTCGTTCATCATAACTTAAAAAATTGAATATTGAAGTAACTTTTAACTCCTGCATATTGTTTGAACTGCCGGGTGAATGTCTGCTATCATTTTCAAAACAATTTGGTGATTTAATGATTATATGATCTGTGATCTGCGTTTTATGGAGCTTTTCACCAATTCATTATTCAGTTTGAACATCTTATTTTCTCTTTCCAATATGAAAGAACGTACATCAAAACGCATTGCAATTCTCGGTGGTGGTCCGGGTGGGTTATTTATGTACAAGAGGCTTGTCGAGTCCGGACGGCGTGATGTCGAGATCCATATCTATGAACGTAAAGGATATCTTGGCGCGGGGATGCCGTACAGCACCGAGGGGGCCAATGAAGAACACATCACCAATGTGTCAGACAATGAGATTCCTGTCATTTTTAATGACATTGCCGACTGGGTAAAGACCGCTCCGAAAGATATACTGACGAAATTCAACATCAATGATGACAATTTTAATGAATATAAGGTGTTGCCACGGCTTTTTTTCGGGGCCTATCTGGCAGCGCAGTTTGACCTGCTTCAACAGCGTGCGGCCGAGGAGGGTATTGCAACCCATGTTCATTTAAAAACTCACGTTACTGATGTTTTTGATGACACAGAAAGCCAAACGGTAAATGTGGAGACCGATCATAGCAGGCTGAGCAGCTTTGATCAGGTAGTGATCTGCACGGGGCACAACTGGCCAAAGAAGAATGAGGGAAAAATTCCGGCATATTTTGATTCGCCCTATCCTCCCCAGAAGCTGGCGAAGGTATTCAACCATGCGGTGGCCATTAAGGGATCTTCGCTGACAGCAATTGACGCCATCAGGACCTTGGCGCGCAACAATGGAACCTTTGAGGAAGATCAGGATGGCAGGATGCATTTTAAGGCCGCAGGTCAAAGTCAGGCATTTCGTATCGTAATGCATTCCCGTAATGGAATGCTGCCTGCAGTGAGGTTTCACCTGGAAGATTCCCATCTTGGAAAGGAGGGCCTGCTGACGAAGGAGGAATTAAATCAGCACAGGGAGGAAAACGGAGGTTTTATCTCACTTGATTACATCTTTGAAAAAAACTTCAAGAAGATGTTTGTGGATAAAGATCCCGGGTTTTTCCAGCTGATCAAGGATATGGACCTGGAGGCTTTTGTACAGGCAATGATGAACAGCAGGGAGCGTGTGGATGCGTTCACCTTATTGAAGCTGGAATATCAGGAGGCAGAACGATCGATCGCAGCTAAAGATTCCATCTATTGGAAGGAGATGCTGGCGGTGTTGAGTTTTGCCATGAACTATCCGGCGAAGTATTTCTCGGCAGAAGATATGTTGCGCTTACAAAAGGTGTTGATGCCATTGATCTCTATTGTCATTGCGTTTGTTCCGCAGAGCTCTTGTCGCGATCTGATGGCGCTTTATGACGCAGGCATACTGATACTTAACGATGTTGGTGAAGACAGTGAAGTGATTCCTGAAAGCAAAGGAGGGGCCACCTATCGGTATCAGGATGAAGCGGGGGAGAAGGTCAGCAACTATTACCAAACTTTTGTCGATTGTGTCGGGCAGCCGCACCTCGCTTATGAAGATTTTCCTTTTCAGGGCCTGCTTCAGGACGGAACGGTTAGCCCTGCTACCTTGTCTTTCCGCGATGCCGAAGTCGCAAAGGCGCTCCTGGAGCAAGGAAACTCTACGGTGGAGCGGGCTAAAGATGGAGATTACCTTTTGAGGGTTCCCGGCATAGCCATCAATGACCAATTTCAGCTCGTTAGTAAGAAAGGGATCTCCAACCCGCGCATCTACATCATGGCGGTACCCTATATTGGAGGCTACAATCCTGATTACTCGGGGATTGACTTTAGCGAAGCGGCATCATCCACTGTGCTGAAGGCTATCTTCGGACAAGAAGACTAATCCTTGCCGGGTATTTAGCGTGCTTTTGAGTACCACTGTAAAAATCAACATGGAATTCAGGGTGTTTGCAATATGTTTCGCAAAAAAATATTAGCTTTAGCGCGACTTCCATTGGAAGTACCTAAACGAATCAACAAATAAACACCTAAAGAATAGCATTTTATGAAAATGACCTTTGCATTGCTGCTCTGCATGAGCTTTTACCTGAATGGTTTCTCTCAATGTAAGCAGATCAGTACCGAGCAGCTGGTATCCGATGTCCAGGCGGCACTTCATAAATCCGTTAAATCTTCTGTGAAGATCGTTGCCTGCGATACCCGCGCCCAGAAGAGCAATGCTGAAGCTTTTGAGGGAATGGTGATCAATCCTGAAGGGTATATCCTTGCAAAAGCACATGCGGTTAATCCAGGGCAGCAATACCTCATTTATTTTTCCAACGGCATGGTATGCACAGCTAAAGGCCTTGGATCTATTGTTTCTCCGGAACATGCCCTGTTGAAAATTACCGGAAATGTAGGCGAAGGGCTGGAACCCGGAAAGGTCGTTGGATAAAAAACCTGCAATAGCCGGATAACACATATACCAGGAATTTGTAAAAACTCTCTCAGATTCGCATTGTTTAATTTATATCTATCTTAAATTAAACAAAGGAATATGAAAGATCAAAACAACAATCCCCACACAAAATATCCCGTTCCTCCGTTTCCCAAGCAGGATCAGGAAGTGCCTGGCACTGAGGGGCAGATGAAACCTATCGCCGACCACGGTGAAACATCTTATAAAGGATCAGGAAAGCTGGAAGGGAAAAAAGCAGTGATCACTGGTGGTGATTCGGGAATCGGAAGGGCCGTAGCCATCGCCTTTGCCCGGGAAGGGGCAGACGTCTTGATTTCTTATTTAGCAGACATTGAGGATCATGATGCGGAGGAAACTGCAAGGTACGTCCGGCAATCGGGTAGGAAGGCTGTGCTCGTTAAAGGGGACATCCGTGAGGAAGTACATTGCAAGGAAATTATTGCTAAAGCCGTTTCCGAGCTTGGAGGTATTGACATTCTTGTGAACAATGCAGCTTACCAGATGGCAAGGAGGGAGATTAGTGAGATCCCTACCGAAGAGTGGTTGCGCAGCTTTGATACCAACATACACCCCATGTTTTACTTGTCGAAAGCCGCTGAGCCCCATCTGAAGCCTGGAAGCAGCATCATCAACACCACTTCTGTGAATGCATATTCGCCAACACCGCTGCTGCTGCCCTATGCAGCTACAAAAGGAGCAATACAGAATTTTACCGCCAATCTAAGTCAGATTTTACTCGAAGCAGGCAAGGGCATCCGGGTAAATGCTGTTGCACCCGGACCGATCTGGACACCACTGATACCTTCTACGATGCCTGAGCCTGAGAACTTTGGTAAAGACACCCCAATGGGAAGACCGGGACAGCCTATAGAAGTTGCCGTTGCTTATGTATTTTTGGCATCCGATGAGGCGAGTTATATTTCCGGGGCCACATTGCCGGTGACGGGCGGAAGAATTACGATATAAAAGCATGAGTGGTAAAAGAAAGCAGGAGTTTAATGGTTTTGTTAAGGTAAGAGGAGCACGGACGCATAACCTCAAGGAGGTGGATCTGGAAATCCCCAGAGATGCGTTGGTAGTGTTTACAGGCGTTTCGGGTTCCGGGAAATCATCGCTTGCTTTTGGGACACTTTATGCTGAAGCGCAGCGTCGTTACCTGGAGTCGGTGTCGCCTTATGCACGTCGACTGTTCAATCAGATGGCCATTCCCGAAGTGGATGAAATTGAAGGTCTTCCACCAGCAGTTGCCTTACAGCAGCAGCGTGGTGCGGTAAGTACACGCTCATCCGTGGGTAGTGTCACGACGCTGGCCAATCTGTTGCGCATGTTATATTCCCGTGCCGGCGATTACCCTGAAGGACAGCAGATCATTTACGCTGAAGGATTCTCTGCAAATACACCTGAGGGAGCCTGCCCGGAATGTCACGGACTTGGCCGTGTATATGAGGTCACGGAGGCGTCGATGGTTCCCGAAGATTCGCTGACCATCCGGGAACGCGCCATTGCCGCATGGCCTTCCGCATGGGGAGGACAAAATCAACGTGACATCCTGACCAGTATGGGGTATGACGTAGACATCCCCTGGCGCGACCTGCCCAAGGAAACGCGTGAGTGGATTCTATTTACCGATGAGCAGCCTGTGCTTCCCGTTTATCCGGGCTTGAACCTCAGGGAAACACAACAGGCAATTGCCAGGAAACAACAGCCGGATTATATGGGCACATTCTCTGGTGTCAGGAGGCATGTCATGCACACCTTTGCGAATACCCAGAGCGCGCTCATGAAAAAGCGGGTTGCGCAATACATGCTGAGCAGTGACTGCCCGCTGTGTCGGGGGAAGAGGCTCCAGCAAAAATCGCTGGCGGTGAAATTTGCCGGACTTGATATTGCAGAGATGAGCAGGCTGTCCCTCGCGGAGCTGGAAAGTGTTTTTGCGCCTTATTCAGGTGTCGCAAGCAAAAAAGGGGAAGAGCATCCGGAAAAAATTATGGTCACGCAACGTATTGCGGAGGATCTGCTCGCGAGGTTGCAGGTGATGCTGGACCTTGGTTTAGGGTACCTGACGCTGGAAAGAACTACCCCTACTTTGTCGCCTGGCGAACTTCAGCGTCTGCGACTGGCCACGCAGGTCAGGTCCAATCTGTTCGGCGTGGTGTATGTATTGGATGAACCCTCTGCAGGATTACATCCTGCGGATACAGAGGCTTTACTAAGGGCTCTCGGCCGGTTGAAGGCTTCCGGAAACTCTCTGTTTGTGGTGGAACATGAGGTAGATGTCATCAGGAAAGCCGATTGGATTGTTGACGTTGGACCAGCGGCAGGAGAAGCTGGGGGTAATATCCTATATAGCGGTCCGCCTGAGGGGCTGCGTCAGGTAGCGCAATCTTTAACCCGACAATATATTTATGATGACCGTCCCGGGATTTACAGTACACCGCGCATTCCTAAAGGCTGGCTGAAACTTACAGGTGTAAGCCGAAATAATCTGCAGAACCTTGAGGTCTCCTTTCCGATTGGTGTATTTACCAGCGTTTCGGGGATTTCCGGATCAGGAAAAAGCAGTCTCGTGAGTCAGGTATTGGTAGAATTGGTTGCTGCCCAGCTGGGTTTATCGCTGGATAAAGGTGCTGAGGCAGAAGAAGATTTACTGGAACAGGAGGTTGTGGTTACATCGGGAGGGCATATTGTCACTGGCATGGAGCTTATCAAAAGGCTGGTGGTGGTAGATCAGAAGCCTATCGGTCGTACGCCGCGTTCGAACCTGGCTACGTATACCGGGCTGTTTGATCATGTCCGCAAGCTTTTCGCGCAAAGTCCATTGGCAAGATCGCGAAAGTATGATGCAGGGAGGTTTTCCTTCAACGTGGTTAAAGGCCGTTGCGCTAATTGCGAGGGCGAAGGATTTGTCATGGTAGAATTGTTGTTCCTACCCAGCGTATACGCACCCTGCCCCAGCTGTCAGGGATCCCGGTACAATCCACAGACATTGGAAGTACGCTATCAGGGAAAAAATATTGCGGAAGTCCTGGCCATGACTGTGGATGAAGCATGGGAGTTTTTTGCAGAGGCCGCTCAGATTCATCATGCATTAAATGTGATCAGGCAGGTAGGATTAGGATACCTACGCCTTGGGCAGTCTGCAACAGAGCTCTCCGGTGGGGAAGCACAGCGAATAAAACTTGCAACGGAGCTGCAGCGCACGCAGCATGGGAATACCCTGTATATCCTCGACGAGCCGACAACAGGGCTACATCCTTCTGATGTAGAAAAGTTGATGGTACAGCTGGAGGGCCTGGTTGAAGCAGGAAATACAGTGGTGGTGGTGGAGCATGACATGGAAGTGCTTGCGCAGAGCGACTGGATCATCGATGTTGGCCCTTTAGCTGGGATGAATGGAGGAAAGATTGTCGCCGCAGGTACTCCTGAAATGTTGCTGAAAGCTAAAGAAAGCCTGACTGCTCCCTTTTTAGCAAAACATTTACATCGGTCAATTTAGTGTATATCTGCTATTGATCACCAGCAGCTATTGAAACCATTTGGTGCATTGCTATTATTTGATCTTCAGAACTCTTTATTTGATCTTTAGAACTCTTCGAACGTATCTCTGGTAGGTACCTCTGTAAAGATCATTTGAACGGTGGAATAATCAGCATTGATTTCAAAATTAATCCTGTGGTTGGAAAAATGTTGTTTTTCATCTGCCGAGCAGCTGAAGTATGAATTGACGAGGTAAACTACGACAAACTCCCCCCGGTTGGTGTCGGTATCGAATTTGCAGTCCGTCACTTCAATTTCAGAAATCTCCGGAGAGATGCCCTCTGCATAATGATATTGAATTAACATCCGGGCGAGCTTCCGCACATTAGGCTCGGATGTCCCCTCTTCCTGATGGTTCAGCAGCGCATCCAGAAACCTGTTTAAAAGGAAGGGTTGCGCCATGAGTTGCCGCTGCTGATCGTCAGGAACTTTTAATTCTAGTACTGCCATAACTCAATTTGCTATTTATTTCCAAGCTTTTCAGTTATTTTTTGTCGTTTCTCTGTTTTACAGGGGAAATTAAAAAAGCGGTATCCCTAAGCCAATACATAAGACTTACGGATACCGCAGTATTTTGATCATTATTATTCTGCAGCGGCTTGTTCATTGACAAAGCTTTCCGCCACCCCGGTCAGCGCCACATCGGTTGCTTTCTCATTGTCGAGGGTAAACTGCAGGAGTTCTGCAACATCGGTATGGCCCATGTTTTTAGCGAATACTACCAGTGTGCCGTAAGTGGCAATCTCATAGTGTTCTACTTTCTGTGCTGCCAGGATCAGTCCGGCATCGCGAATCAGTGTGCCGGCTTCCGTATCCTCAATGATGCTGTCTGCCTCTTTCAGCAGACCTTCCATTGCATCACATTTCTTGGCCTGTGCCTTTTCGTCCAGAAGTGTGAAGACCTGCTCCAATGTAGCAATGTGGGTATTTGTTTCTTCCGTGTGTTTTTCAAAAGCCTCTGCAAGTTCAGGGCTTGTCGCCGCTTTTTGCATTTTAGGCAGTGCTTTGACCAGATGTTTTTCTGCCCAGTAGATGTCTTTCAGTTCATCAACGAAAAATTCATGAAACTCTGAATTTTCCATTTTGCCGGTTTTGCTTTCTGTCTTTTTTGTGCTGGTTGCTTTTTTTGTTGCAGGCGCTTTTGCTGCAGCAGTTTTTGTAGTTGCCATAGTTGTTGTTTTTAATAGGTGTTTGTAATTCAAGTTTTTAGCGTCTGATGCGCTGTGTAACCTACAACCGCTGGGTATTGTAATTGTTTATGATTTATTTTAAATAGTTTGACAATTGTAAACCGAAGAATTTTTGGTTACTGGCGCGTTCAGGAATCCATAGATTTTAATCAGGATTCAATCATTTTGAGTACACTTTTTTGAGTGTTTGTTAACGTGGAAAGTCCAGCGATTAATGTGTTTTCTATGAACAAATTTTGAGAATGGGTGGTCTGTATGAGAGCTATGCAAATATCATTATGAAAATGCTAACGGGCGAGAGTGAGGGTGGAAAACTGGCCTTGAACAGGTTATGTTGAACAGTTATTTTGTTGATTTGTTTTATGATTTTAATGAACATTGTAAATAATGAAAACATTATCTATCTTTCGCAGGAAAACACTAATTGTAAAATTCATACAGGATAGAAATTTAGCATATCAATTCACCATGTCACTTAATTCATATAAATTGCTACAGAACAAAAAGAAAAACATCCTTGAAAAATGGATGAACAATCAACTGTCCGACGAAGGCTTGCGCGAGGACTTGATCTCTAATGAGGAGTTGAGGTATCAGTCTGAAGAACTGATCGACGCGTTAGTCAGCAATTTATCGGGTGAATCATTTAGTGACCTGATGTCTGAAGAATGGAATTCTGTGATTGAAATTCTGAGTGGTATCTCGATTACCCGGGCGCGTCAGGGCTTCAGTCCGCGTGAAACTGGTAATTTCGTGTTTACACTTAAGGAGGCATTGTTGAATGTCCTTCAGGAAGAGATTGGCGAGGATTCTAAGCTTCTTTTTGAGGAGTCAATGAAGATCACCAGGCTCATGGATAACCTGAGTGTCATTACTTTTGAAACCTTCATTAAAGGGAGAGAGGAAGTGATTCTCAGACAGACGGATGAGATTACTGAAATCTCAACCCCTGTTATCCGTGTATGGGATGGCATCCTTGCACTGCCGATTATTGGAACGCTCGACAGCGCACGTACACAGGTGGTGATGGAAAACCTGCTTCAGGAAATTGTTGATACGGGTTCGAGCATTGCCATTCTGGACATTTCTGGTGTACCGGCGGTAGACTCACTTGTGGCACAGCACCTGATCAAGACGGTAAGTGCAACGCGTCTGATGGGCGCTGAGTGTATCATCAGTGGAATCAGACCTGAGATTGCGCAAACTGTAGTACACCTGGGGATTGATTTGTCTAATATCATCACTAAGGCTTCCCTGGCAAGTGCATTGGCTTATGCATTTAAAACGATGAGACTCGAAGTAAGAAAAATAAATTCCGTACAAAAATAAGCTCATATTATGGATAGAATTCCTATTCTTAGGATGGGTTCCTTCTTATTGGTAACCATCCAGGTAGACCTTTACGACCGATTGGCGCTGACATTGGAAGCTGATTTGGTTCAGATGGTGAATAAAACCAATGCCAAGGGTGTCCTTATAGACATTTCTGCGGTATCTATTGTAGATTCTTTCATGGGGCGCATTATCGGCAACATCGCCAGTATGTCAAAAATACTTGATGCAGAGACGGTGGTCGTGGGTATGCAGCCTGCGGTAGCCATTACACTCATTGAACTTGGATTGCCTTTAAAAGGGGTGCATACGGCACTGGATGTAGAGAAAGGGATGAACTTACTCAAATCCATGATCGATGAAGTCGTGGAGGAAGACCTGGACGAAGATGATTCTGTCTCTGAGTAAGGATCCCGTAAAGATTGTCAGAGAGCAGGACGTTATTCTTTTCAGAAACCGCGTGAAGGAAATGGCGGTGAAGATTAAAATGGGCCTCGTGAATCAAACGCGTCTGATTACGGCAGCAAGTGAACTGGTCAGGAATATGTTGCGTTACGCAGATGGGGGGAACTGCCTGATTGAGGTGGTAAGCCGTGGCCGTGACAATGGCATCAGGCTGACCTTTACTGATCAGGGCCCTGGTATTGCCGACATTGATCTGGCGATGAAAGATGGCTATTCTACTGGCAAGAGCCTCGGACTTGGATTGCCAGGTACGAAGAGGCTCGTAAACGAATTTAATATTAAAAGTAAGGTTGGAGAGGGCACAGTGGTGACTATTATAAAGTGGGCAAATGGTTGATGCGACACATATCAGCTTTGCGGCCAGCGACCGCAGTTATTTCTCTTTGTTAAAAAAAGAGATCCATCGCAGAGCGGAGGATGCAGGAATGGGTATTGACAAGCTCAACGCACTGGATCTGGTTATCGCCGAGATGACCTCGAATCTTTTTAAGTATGGCGATGGTGGTGAGATCCTGATGGGGTTGATAGAAAACAATGGGAATCCCTATATCGAGGTGATCAGTATAGATCATGGGCCTGGCATGCTAAATCCGGAAAAAATGCTGCTCGACGGTGTTTCTACAACGAACACGCTAGGCCATGGTCTGGGCAGCATTCAGCGGTTATCTGATACCTTCGACCTGTATTCGCAGCCAGAATGGGGAACAATTGTATTGAGTAGAATTTATCATAAGGCAAAAGGAAATGAGAAAAAGATCGTAGAGGTGCATCCGTTGGTTGTGGCAAAACCGGGAGAGAAAACCAGCGGTGATGGCTTTTTATGTATACAAACTGATAAATACCTGAAGATGATGCTTGCGGATGGCCTTGGCCACGGTCCTGAAGCCAATCATGCCGTAAATGAGGCCGCCGCCGCCTTTCGTTCTTGCCGTGATTACAGTCCCGTAGAAACAATGAGGTATATTCATCCGGCAATAAAGAAAACCAGAGGTGCAGTCATCAATATTACGTGCTTCGACTACCGCACAAAGATCTGGACCTCTGCCGGAATTGGAAACATTGCCGCGAGGATCATGGGGCCGGTGGTACTAAAAAATCACATGTCTTATAATGGCATTGTGGGCCACAACATACCTGGAAGCATGAACGATCAGCAATATGCCGGTACAGAATACAATAGGGTTATTCTTTCTTCTGATGGCATCAAGACCAGATGGGAGCTTAACAAATATCCCAGAATTCATAAGCATGACCAAACCATACTTGCTGCTGCAATTTATAAGGACCAGGCCCGAAAAACGGACGATATGTCGATCATCATTGCCAAAATTAAATAGTATGATAAACGTAATCTCCATCTCGCTGGAAAATGAAATGGACTTAATCCTGGCTCACAAAAGGTCTATGCGCCTGGCTGAACAATTAGGGTTGACCATCGCTACACAGACGACTTTTGCAACTGCAGTTTCTGAGATTGCGAGGTCCGTGATCGAACATACGGATAGTGGTGTGCTGGAGGTAGGCCTGCAGCAACAGAACCAACGGTACAGTCTGATGGCATTGATCAGCTATGAGAAGGATATTGAACTTTCCAACAATGATGAAGGCTTTTATTATGCACAAAAGCTTGTTCCTGAATTTAATATTATCAAAGGCGAGAAAAGCAATCAGGTGGAAATGAAAATAGGCATTCCCCGGTCATTGAGAGTTGATAAAGCAAAGGTTGCAGCACTGCAGCTCTTTTTTATGAACGATGCGCCTATCAATGCATATGAATCCCTGAAAAAGAGAAATTCAAATCTCAATAAAATTGCCGGGGAACAGGAAGAAGAAATCCGTAGGTCCCGTTTTATTGATGAAAAGAAAAATGAGTTTATCGCGGTGGCCAGCCACGAGCTAAAGACACCGATTACAGTCATTAAAGCCTACATTCAGATGGTGAAAGCATCTAAAGATGAATGTAGTGACCGCTTGAAAGGATATGTTGAAAAAATCGACTACCAGATAAATAAACTTACTATGCTGGTACAACAGCTGCTGGATGTTTCCAAGATAGAAAATGGTCATCTGGTCTATGCGATGGACAACACCAGATTAAATGACTACATCACGGAGATGGTAGCGGTAATGAAAAACATCATTCCCAACCACCAGATTTCGATTTCTCTTTCTACCGATGTGGAGGTATGGATTGACAAACTGAGAATGGAACAGGTATTTTCGAACTTACTGGGCAATGCAGCTAAATACTCTCCGGAACACACCTCTATTTCTATCGATTGCCGGATTCTGGAGGATCAGAGAGTCAGGATTGCGGTTACCGATCAGGGAATTGGGATGTCAAAGGAAGATATGGCCTCTGTTTTTAATAAGTTTTACCGCAATAAGGAGGTGACCACCACTCACGCAGGACTGGGAATGGGTTTATACATTGCTTCTAAAATCATCAATGACCACGATGGAAAGATCTGGGTGGAAAGTGAGGAAGGGGTGGGTTCTACTTTTGCTTTTACACTTCCTTATCAGGGAATGGTCAGTCTGCCATTATCCACTGATCTTTAGAAATCACAAACCTTTTTTTCGCTGAGGCGTTCTATAAACAAACAAATATTATGGAAACAAATCAGGAAATCATCTCCGATCTTCAGGGATTGGTAAATATCGTCAATGATGGTAAAGAAGGGTATGAATATGCTGCTCAGACTACTGAAAGTACCGAGTTAAGGGCCATATTTGAGAAATATGCAGCCCAGCGTGCTGCTTATGCAACAGAATTGAAGGATCATATTGCGGTTCATGGCGGTCATTCAGACAACGAAGAAGGAGGAATTCTGGGGACCCTGCACCGCGCCTGGATTGACATCAAGCAGGGGCTGAGCAGTAAGGAATATGCGGCTGTACTTGGAGCAATCGAAACCGGTGAAAAGGCAGCGATAGAAAAGTTTGATGCCTGTCTGGAAGACTATGCGGACCATGCCGATCATATTGAGCTGCTGCAAAGACAGAGAACGGGGATTCTTGAGGCCCTGAAAGAAATAGAGACTTATCATCAGCGTTTAGAGAAATAATCCTGCGGTTATGACTGATTTATCACAAGTAACCATCCACGCGGCACGCCTTGGCGAAGTGGAGGTGTTGAAGGAGCTGATCGCTCAACATGCTGACCTCAATAGTAAGGATGAAAAAGGATATACACCATTGATTATCGCCTGTTATAACGGTCGATATGAAGCAGCGAAATTACTACTGGAAAATGGATCAGCGATTGATGCATCGGATTTGGGCGGAAACACGGCGCTTATGGGGGCGGCTTTTAAAGGCAATATTGAAATTGTACAGTTGTTGATTGACCATGGTGCCAATCTGGACGCTCAGCATGGCAATGGAGGGACAGCCCTGATGTTCGCGGCGATGTTTGGCAGAAATGATGTGATCGTGCAGCTGCTTGCAGCAGGGGCTGATGTCTCAGTACTGGATGTCCGGGGATTGTCGGTCTTTGATCTTGCTGCACAGCAGGGAAATACCACTGCTATCGCCTTGCTGGAAAGTCATGAAGGCCGGAAGGCCGGTTAAGGAGCATGCAAATCTTTTAATGAGCCCTATAAAAAAACGGTCTGCACTGCTGCAGACCGTTTTTTTATAGGGCTGTTGTTGTTGTTGTTTCAGGTATTAAGCCGGGACCAAACGTGCCGGCTCCCGTTCCCAAAAACGGTGTTGTGCTATGGCCTCAATGAACTCTTTTCCCAATTTAGCGGGATCTGTTCCTACGATGATGCCGTCCTTCGTTTGACCGGCGGCGTTTTTATCTTTCGGTAGTTTATCATGAAAATAGGTAACCTTGAGAACCGGCAATGCGGATTCATCCGCAGCAATGGCCTTACAATGTTTAAATGCTTCATTCAGGAAATGAATGGCATTGGCTTCTGCTGCGACTGCCGCTACACTATCTGTGCCTCCTGGTACATATACTGCATCAAACAGCACCGATGCTGCCGTAAGGAAACTTTGGTCAACATTGATTTTGTCACCATCTGTACCGCTGATGAAACCCAGTCGCGGTGCAATAATTTCCACCACGGCGCCAGCTCCTTCCAATGCAGACTTCAGGTGCGTCACTGAGGATGAATTGACACCATCAGCCGCCAGGACAGCAATTTTTCTGCTTTTAATACTATCCTTCACCGTATTGGCCATGCTCAGGGCCTCAGATTTTTTCAGTTTGCTTTCCACTATAAGCGGTTGGTAGTCTGCAGGATCACCATCCGCAGGGATGCTTTTATTCATTGGCTGTTCCGGTTTTTTCGGAACAGAAAGTCCCAGTCCGTAGGCTACCTGTTTCGCCAGTTGCTCCTCAATCTGGCTCAGTATACCCAACATCCGTTCGCGGATGGCGACGGTCTTTACCTTCCCCAGCTCGAACGTTAATGCATCAATGAGGTGATTTTTTTCCGGGGCAGACTGACTATTGAGAAACAGACGTGCTTGACTAAAGTGATCGAAGAAGCTTTTGCTCCTTGCCCTTACCTTTTTAGCATCTATCCGCTCCTGATAGGAGCTGAAGCCACCATCTGCAACTTTCACCTGCGCCGGATCGTTATCGCCCAGGGTATTGGGACTATAGCTTGTTTTCCCCCTGTTGATGGTCTGGCGCATATGTCCGTCCCTCTGGTTGTTATGTACAGGAATGATGGGTCTGTTGATGGGGATTTCGTGAAAGTTAGGCCCGCCGAGTCTGATCAGTTGTGTATCCGTATAAGAGAACAGACGGCCCTGCATTAATGGATCATTGCTGAAGTCTATCCCCGGCACGATGTGACCAACATGGAAAGCAACCTGTTCTGTTTCTGCAAAGAAGTTATCCGGGTTACGGTTGAGTGTCATCTTCCCAATTCGTTGCACCGGAACGAGTTCCTCGGGAATGAGTTTGGTAGGATCCAGCAGGTCGAAATCGAATTTAAACTCATCGGCTTCGGGGATAATCTGTAGTCCCAGCTCCCACTCCGGAAATGCTCCGGCTTCAATGGCATCCCATAAATCACGGCGGTGAAAATCCGGATCTTTACCGGAGATATTCTGTGCCTCATCCCATGCCACGGAATGTACACCGAGTAAGGGCTTCCAGTGAAATTTGACAAAAAAAGATTCATTCGTCTCATTGATCAGGCGGAATGTATGCACACCGAAGCCTTCCATCATCCGGTAGCTTCTCGGCAGGGCACGGTCGCTCATTGCCCACATGATCATATGTGCTGATTCCGGCATGAGGGAAATGAAGTCCCAGAAGGTATCATGAGCAGATGCTGCCTGCGGGATCTCATTGTCCGGTTCAGGCTTTACCGCGTGGATCAGGTCGGGGAACTTGATGGCATCCTGGATAAAAAATACAGGCATATTGTTGCCGACAAGGTCAAAATTACCTTCTTCCGTATAAAATTTTACCGCAAAACCTCTTACATCCCTTGCAAGGTCTGTAGATCCTCTTGAGCCAGCTACAGTAGAAAACCGGACAAATACCGGTGTTTCTACTGTGGTATCGTTCAGGAATGCAGCTTTAGTGAATGCCGATTGGGATTCATATAATTTGAAAATACCGTGCGCGCCGGATCCTCTAGCATGAACAATACGCTCAGGAATACGCTCATGGTCGAAATGAGTAATCTTTTCGCGCAGAATGAAGTCTTCCAGCAGCGTTGCGCCCCGTTCGCCCGCTTTCAGCGAGTTCTGGTCGTCATTAATTTTTACTCCATGATTGGTGGTCATTGGAGCACCAGTTGCCGTAGCTGTGTGGGGCTCCAGTTTTTCGGTTTTGATGTTCTCAGGCTGCGGTGTTAGTTTTTTGTCGATGACAGCTTCCGTGCCTTCTTTTGGTGGTGTTTGTTTCTTTGCCATTTGATGTAGGTGTGTTTATTTTTAGGCCATGTATGATATAGAGGTGGAGCAGTAGCTTTCAGATGTCTTTTAAACATTCAGGTTTTGTCTTTGTTTCACTTTTCTCATCTTAACATAAACAGTGTAAACGAGGCTCATGAGCTATGTTCAGACACCAGGAATGTTGATTTTGCCGGATTTTTGGGAAATCTAAAACCAATTGGGATTTGAATCGGTTTTAATATACCATCATTGATGGATGAGGATAGGCGATAAGGATAGGAGATCATTACATTATGAACAATTCAGAGTTAAAAATTCGTGTTCCGGAGCAGACAAAAAATTTGTCTGATGACAGGCTGTTTGTGGACTTTCTGGATTTTGTGCTTCAGAATAAGCAGCATGTAAAACTTCTGCAAAATATGCTGCGCCCATATCAGAAGCAAGGTGTCACCGCGGCATCAGACCTGGAGATCCTTGATTTTAGCTATCATCCATATAGTGCTACCGGGACGTTGCTTTTCAGACATGGAGGCCGAAGGGGCTCGCGTGGCAGTGAAAAAGATAATTGCATTTCTATTGATTTCGAAATCGATAACAAACTTGGTGTATTTAGGATGATCTTTCCAAAACACACATAGAAAAGCGGGATCTGATTTTATTGTTTGACTGAAAATACCTTAAGGCTGCTAACTTTGTGACCTAATCAGGAATGATCAGTTCAATGATAATAACCTTTTCCTGGGAAATATAAATTCATTGCCCAGAACACAAGTTACATGAAAACGAAGCATGACATTGTTAATGTTGCGGACATTAAATTTTTCGTAAACGATTTCTACGGAAAGATCCAGCAGGATGATCTTCTCGCCCCGGTATTCGGCGCCGTGATTAGCGATTGGTTGCCTCACCTGGAGAAGATGTATGCTTTCTGGAATGCTGTGCTATTTGGAGTTGCGGGATTTAAAGGCAATCCCTTTGCCAGACATGCACCTTTGAAGATTGAGAAAGGGCATTTCGAGCGTTGGTTATTCCTGTTCAGGGAAACGATAGAGGCCAACTTTGAGGGGGAGAAGAGTGTCGAGGCCATCAATAGGTCGGAGATCATGGCTGAATTGTTTCTTAGCAAGTTGCAGTATAAGAATGGTGATGCCAGTAAAGTGATCGTATGAGCTGATGGTCGCACAAAGGTTAGTTTAACATTATTTAACTAGCAAAATGCATTTGCGATTGGTAAATTTATCCTTCGGTTAATCGCATTCAAATGAAAATACTTAGTGTTTGCATTGCTTTCCTGTCGCTGGGTTTTTTTGTGTTTTCGGGTTATGCCCAGCAACCGCCCAACTTTCCTATGGGATATCACAAAAAAAATGATGCTGCTGCAATCCGCAATTACATCAATACACGGTCTTATGATGAGCTGGTTCCATTGTACCAGAAATTCGTTCAGCGTCCCTTCGAAAGTAAGCAGGTGAAACCTGCGGAATTGTATCCACACGCCAGTCAGATCGTAAAACGACTGGAGGAGTTTGGTGTCAACCGACCTCTGGAATATGCGGATATTTCTGCGGAGCAATGGGCGGCTAAGTTTAATTATAGTTTTTACCATGAGGTTTTGGTGACCCATATCCAGCTACTGGATCAGCTGTTTAAAGATGAGGAAGCATTTAAATATACTGTTCGCGCTGAAAAATACCTTGATTTCAATTATGCAGCTGTGAATAGTGTGTATGCGCTGTTGCTGGATAAGTTCGGGCGTCATGAACAAATGAAAGAAGTGCTGTTGGAAAGCATGTACCGCAATCAGAGTACACCGGAAATGATCGGACTTCTCGCCAGGGAGTATCTGAAGGAGAATAAACCGGAAGCTGGCTTCAGCGACTACCTGCACTCCCTGAAGAATAAAAAATCGAATTAGCAGGTGGAACGATGCTGTTACAGTTCCTCTGAAAATTAAAAGAAATGTTAATTTAGCTTTTGTAAGCCGTGCATTCAAAGGAATCCCGGCATAAAGCTTTTTATTAACTGATAAACTATGAATTTTTCCAGCCGTTTCCTGGGCATCATTGCCTTTTCCATGGGTTCGATCACGACGGTCTTTGCTCAAAAGACATCGCCGGTCGACTATGTGAGTACGCTTGTAGGTACCTCTTCCAAGTATGAATTGTCTACGGGTAACACTTACCCGGCCATCGCTCGTCCATGGGGGATGAATTTTTGGTCTCCGCAAACAGGTAAGATGGGTGACGGATGGATGTACACCTATGCTGCGGATAAGATCCGCGGATTTAAGCAGACCCATCAGCCTAGCCCATGGATGAATGATTACGGGCAGTTTTCCATTATGCCGGTTACAGGTAAGTCCGTATTCAACGAGGACAAACGTGCGAGCTGGTTTTCTCATAAAGCGGAGGTTGCAAAACCTCATTATTATAGGGTTTACCTGGCTGATCACGACATTGTGACGGAGGTTACCCCTACAGAGCGCGCGGCGATGTTCCGTTTTACCTTCCCGAAGAGTGACTCTTCTTTTGTCGTTGTAGATGCCTTTGATAAAGGCTCCTACATCAAAATTATTCCCGGCGAAAATAAGATCATCGGCTACAGTACCAGGAATAGTGGCGGCGTACCCGAAAACTTTAAAAACTATTTCGTTGTGGTTTTCGACAAAGCCTTCAGCTATAAGGCTGCTGTAGGGGGGCAAAATATTGATGCCAGTGCATTGGAGAAAAAAGAAGACCATACAGGTGCCATCATCGGGTTTGCGACAAAAAAAGGAGAACAGGTGCATGCCCGTATTGCCTCCTCCTTCATCAGCGCTCAGCAGGCAGAGCTCAACCTGAAAGAACTGGGTAGCGATACTTTCGATCAGCTGGTGGCAAAGGGTGCCGACAGCTGGAATGAAACATTGGGCAGGATTGCTGTGGAGGATGATGACATTGACCACCTGCGTACATTTTACTCTTGCTTGTACCGTTCCGTGTTGTTCCCGCGTAGCTTTTATGAGATTGATGCCGCAGGCAAGCCGGTACATTACAGCCCATACAATGGTGAAGTGCTGCCCGGTTACATGTTTACTGACACCGGATTTTGGGATACCTTCAGGAGCCTGTTTCCATTCCTGAACCTGATGTATCCTTCTATGAGCGTAAAAATGCAGGAAGGATTGGCCAACGCTTATAAAGAAAGTGGGTTTCTGCCGGAATGGGCCAGTCCGGGGCACAGGAACATCATGGTAGGTAACAACTCCGCATCTGTAGTTGCTGACGCCTATTTGAAAGGACTCCGGGGCTATGATGTGGAAACCTTATGGGAAGCACTGAAACATGGAGCCAATAATGTGCACCCGAAAGTGCCTGCTTCAGGTCGTGTAGGTTATGAGCAGTATAACAAACTGGGTTACATCCCTAATGACATCAAGATCACCCAAAATGTAGCCAGAACACTGGAATATGCTTATGACGACTGGACGATTTATCAGTTGGGAAAGGCGCTGAACAAGCCTAAAAAAGAGATTGAGATTTTCGCGAAAAGAGCAATGAACTATAAAAACCTCTACCATCCGGAGTTTAAATTAATGAGTGGCAAATCTGAGGATGGCAAGTTCAGAACTGGATTTAATCCGGTAGACTGGAGCAGGGACTTCACCGAGGGCAATAGCTGGCACTACAGCTGGTCTGTATTTCACGATCCTAAAGGGCTGATTGCGCTGATGGGCGGTAAGCGTGAATTTAATGCCATGCTGGATTCTGTGTTTGCAGTTCCTGGTTCTTCGGGCATGGAAAGCCGCTCGATGATCCATGAGATGCGTGAAATGCAGGTGATGAACATGGGGCAGTATGCACATGGGAATCAGCCGATTCAGCACATGGTTTATATGTACAACTATGGTGGCGAGCCATGGAAGGCACAATATAGAGCAAGGGACATCATGGAAAAACTGTACACAGCAGCTCCGGATGGTTATTGCGGGGATGAAGACAATGGACAGACTTCTGCATGGTATGTGCTTTCGGCTCTTGGATTTTATACCGTATGCCCGGGAACGGATCAGTATGTGCTGGGATCACCTTTGTTCAGATCTGTCAAGTTATCTATGGAAAACGGTAAACAGGTCACCATCAGTTCCAATAACAATAGTCTGTCGAACCGTTATGTGCAGTCGATGCAGTTGAATGGTAAGGACTATACGAAGAACTATCTGACACATGGAGACTTCCAGAAAGGTGCGAATATTAGTTTTGAGATGTCTGCAACACCCAATAAAAACAGAGGTATTCAGGAATCGGATCTGCCGTATTCGTTCTCAGATGAATTAAAAATTAAATAACCGGTTTAATTTTCATTGGCTTTCAGGCCGGGTATTGCCAGCCTGAAAACCAATGAGATTAAATTTATTTCTTTCGGCTCATTGCCTTAATGACCTTATGGTAGAGCTCATGGTTTTGGTAAACACCGCTGAATGCTTTTGCTCCGGGACCATAAGCAAAGACAGGTACCATGATATGGGTATGGTCATCGGTGCTGAAATTTCCCCTCACCATATTCTTTTTATAGTCAGCATCCAGTAAGGACAACCCGCCGGTCTCGTGATCCGCGGTGACGATCACCAGTGTTTCTCCATCGCTGTCCGCAAACTTTAATGCTTCAGCAACCACTTTATCGAAATCATGCAACTCTGATACTACATAAGGGAGGTCGTTTGCATGTCCTCCATAATCAATCTGGGCACCCTCAGCCATCATGAAAAATCCCTGTTTGTTGGGCGACAACAAGGCTACAGTTTTCAGGAATGCTGTTTTTAGCATTTCCCCCCGACCTGAACGTATTGGTCTTGTGACACTGTCGTCCAGCAATACCAGTTGTTTCCCTGATTTGGAGGCTTGAAATTCTTCCAGGCTTTTCACATACTGATATCCTTTTTTCGAGAGCTTTGTCATGAGCTCAGCATCCTTGTTTTCGGTGAAGCTTTTACGGTTGGAGCCTACCAGGATGTCTACATTGCTGCGTTGGAAATCAGCTGCAATTGCATCAGATAAAGACCTGTCGATCTGGTGTGCATAAAATGCGGCAGGTGTGGCATCGGTAATGTCGCCGCTGCTGATCACGGCGCTTTTAATCCCGAATGCGGTGAGCGTATCCGGCATGCTCGCACTGACCTTTCCCTGTCCGTCTACACCAATATACCTGTTGTTGGTTTTTTTACCGATGGCCATTGCGGTTCCGCCAGCTGCGGAATCTGTAAAGTCGGAGTTCAGGGCTTCGGTTTTCGATAAGCCGATGTGCTGCATCTTCAGGATATTGAGCTGGCCTCCGTTAGCGCTGGAGGCAGCCTGAATCTGGGCAAGGCCCATTCCGTCACCAATCAGCAGGATTACATTTTTGACCTTTCCCGGCCCTCCATCATTTTTGTAGGTTGGCTGGTAAGGGGTGTAAGGTTTCGGGTTGACATACTCGACCTTATCTCTTTTGTTGTAATAGGCCTGTAGCTGCTGTGGATGGTCTGTTCCAATCCAATCGGCCCCCATATGTTCCAGCTCCTTCCAGCTGTTCGGATTGTCTTTCGTAGCCCAGAAGCGAAAAGGTTTGTTCATGGAATGGCTTTTCGCGATTACCGCCTTCATCTTTTCCAGATCTGGTGGCCTGGGCGTACCTTTCCCATTCCAGACCGAATAATTACTGATCTCATCGCTGATCATGGCGATTCTACTGAGCTGGTCTGCCGTATACTGATGATAGGGTCTGCCATCAAAAAAGATGTAGTCGGGATAGTTTTTGAAATCTGCCGGAGGAGGAGTGTCCCCGCTGATTACCATACGTATGGCATTTTTGTTCAGCCCGGGATTGAACACTTCCAGATGGGGCCTTAGCGCTGCGATGAGCGCAGGAATTACCGCCTTGTAATCGGCCTTGATGTCGATGACCAGTTGCATTTTTTTGCTGGTATCCGCATAGATATGCCCGTTATGACTTTGGAAAGCTTTTACCGCGGGTTCCAGGTACATGGTCGTCAGTGTCTTTTCGAGATCAGTATCTTCTTCATTGTGCGCCACCAGCAATTTGCCACTTTTCAGGTAGATGTCTGCTTCTACAGAACCCATGCCGGCATGATAAGCCGTAAAAAAAGGAAAATTCTGGTTATAGTCGTTATGACTATGACCAGAATTTGCTGTGCGCCCAGCCTGTTGGGCATTTGCCGACAGGCTGAGTGCGAAGCATGCAAATAATATATATTTCATTCAGATTGATTTTACCATCCAGGTGTTTGCTTGTAGGTATTGTTGCTCTTGGCAATTTCATCCGGACTAATTGGCCATGCCATATGTCTGTTTGGATCGAAATTTCTTGCGGGCCATACCTGCTGAATGGTGTATGGTGAAGCAGGATTTGTCGTTGTGGCATGGATACGGCCATGCAGCGGTGCATTGATCTTTGCGTAGTCGCCCCATCTTTTCAGGTCGGCAAACCTGTCTGTCCATTCACAGGCAAGCTCCACACGACGCTCGTGTTTCAGGTCGGTCATTGTTGGCGAGGGAATTCCTGTAAGGCCAACACGGGCACGTACTTCGTTAAGAGGAGTAGCCGCATCGCCATTTCTGTTTAGTTTAATCAAAGCCTCAGCTTTGAAAAGCAGGATTTCTGCATAACGCATCAATGGCAGGTTCAGGGTGGTGGTCGGATAATCGCCGTTCGGGTTTACTGAACCTGTTCCTTTTTCAAAGGGCTCCATATACTTGTTGATCTGGAATCCTGAAAGGCTGTTGGTGGAAAAGTAGGTACGCTCATTGCCGAAGAAAGTAAACTTATCTCCAAATTTGAGGATGGTCACCTCTCTTCTTGGGTCATTTGCTTCGTACTCTTCATAGAGCTCTTCCGTTGGCTGGAAGTAACCCCAACCATTGTATATGCCCCAGCCTTTGTTTTCCAGGATTACACCGGGGAACTCTGAACCACCCTGAATACCAGAAGTAACAGACCAGATGTATTCGGAGCTCCAATTGTTTTCTGTCGTAAATACAGAGCGGTAGTTCAGCTGACTGGTGGCTTTTCCTGTAATCAGCTTCCGGCCACCTTCATTTGCGATTTTGTCGCACAACGCAGGAATCAAGGCCCATTTGGATTCGTCATACTGGGCCCAGTAGGCATAGGCTTTTACCATATAACCCCATGCAGCGGCTTTGTGTGCGCGCCCACGGTCGGCAGTCCCATAACTTTCGAAAAGGGGCAGCATGTCGGCAGCTTTCTCCAGGTCGATGATCACCTGCGCATAGTTGTCAGTTACCGAAGGCAGCTGAGGAGGCATACGGGTTTCAAACTCTGGATTCTCCGGCTTGTCGAAAGGTACGCCCTGATTTTTATGGCCCCAGATGTACGCCAGCCAGAAATGTGCAAAGCCCCTCATGAAATAGGCCTCGCCCATCACGCGCTTGCGTACGTCTTCAGAGACATTTGTGGCGGTAGGTGCATTTTCAATCACCTGATTGGCCTTGTTAATGATAAAGTAGAGGTCATTCCAGCCACCTGTCAGGTATCCCTCGCGTCCCGTAGGGATGAAATTTTTGATATTTTCACCGTCAGCCTTAACACGGCCGACAATAAGGTCATCGCTTGCATTCTGTACCCAGAATAGGTCCCTTCCCCAGGTCGCTTCATTTTTCATCGGCTGATAGATGGCCGCCGCCGCTTTATTCAGGTCCTCATCGCTTTGCCAGAAGTAGGCGGTAGTAGGACTGCCATTTGGTTTGGTATCTACCCAACTCTTCTGACAGCCGCTGATCGTCAGCAGGAGAGGAAGTAATGCCAGTATATGATTGATTTTTAATTTCATGATATTTTTCTTATTCGTTTGTTGAACTGAAGTCAGGTTTAGAATTTAAGGTTTACACCCAGAGAATAGGTGCGTGATATCGGGAACTGACCGCCATCGAAGCCGATTCCGCCAACCTCAGGATCCATACCCGAGTACTTGGTGAAGGTCAATAGGTTGTCGCCGCTAAAGAAAACGCGCAGGTTGGTATTCCATGGCAGCTTCCTGAACGTATATCCCAGGAGCACATTTTTGATCCTCAGGTAATTTCCATTCTCCAGGAAGAAGTCTGAGGGCTGCTGGAAGTTCTTGTTCGGGTCGTTGGCCCTGATGCGTGGAATGGTACCACCTGTATTTTCCGGCGACCATGCTTCGAGGATTTTGTTCCACCTGTTGTAACCCTGTTCAGCACCGTTCAGGGTAGACTCCTTGAAAGCATGGAACAGTTTTACACCACTTACACCCTGTAGGAAGATGCTCAGGTCAAAGTTTTTATAGTTCAGATTGGTCGTAAAACCGTAGGTAAAGTTAGGGAAGGCACTGCCCATATATTTACGGTCGCTGTCGTTGATCTGTCCATCGTTGTTCAGGTCAACGAATTTAAGGTCTCCGGCTTTTGCCTCTGGCTGGATGCGTTTTCCATCTTTTACGTAAGCTGCAGCTTCGGCATCGGATTGGAAGAGGCCAGCAGTTTCAATCAGGTAGTAAGAATACAGCGACTGACCGATTTCTCCGCGATAAGGACTCAATACACCTCTCCAGCTGTCACCATTCAGCCAAATGGATTTAGGGTTGTCATCAATGGAGATGATTCTGTTTTTCAGGGTAGCGATATTCCCACTCAGCTCGTATGTAAGTTCGCCGGCTTTGTCTTTCCAGCTTGCTGACACTTCAAATCCCTTATTGCTGATTTTTCCTTGGTTCACAATAGGTGAACCAAGGCCATAAGAGGCAGGCCATTCGTTTTGCTGAGTGCCAATCAGGTCGAAAGTTTTCTTGTCAAAATAATCGGCCGTAAGGTTGAGCCTTGATTTCATCAAGCTCAGGTCCAGACCGATATCTGTCTGTTCAGAAGTTTCCCAGCTCAGGTCCGGGTTTAAGCGGCTACCCATGTACATCGACGGAGTTTGAGGAGCCCCGTTTCCAACCTGATAGATTGAACCTGCACTCAGGGCTGCGTAACCATAGTAATAGGGTACGATACCGAGGTTACCTATTCTACCCCAACTTGCCCTGAACTTTAACAGATCAATGCCTTCAACCTGGAAGAAAGGCTCAGAGCTCAACTTCCATGCTGCAGTTACGCCAGGCAGTCCTTTACCCCGGTTGACCTCTGCAAAGCGACCGGCGATGTCATAGCGGTAACTTCCAGTCAGGAAATAGCGGTCTGCCCAGCTGTAGGAGATCCTGCTGACGTAAGACAGGTTACGGTCTTTAACATCATTGGATCCAGGGCGGTCGAGACCAAATTCAGCCGCATTGGAGAAAAATTGTGCCCAGTCGGCTTCGTTTTCAAATCCCTGTGCCCTTACGTTGAAACCTTTGTTACCTTGCTCCTGGGCGGTCATGGATACCATGGCACCAATAGCGTGTTTGTTAAACTGTCTGTTGTAATTGGCCGTGTTTTCCCAGATGTAGTGATATCCACGGTCTGTAGAATAATTCAGGTAGTTTTGAGTGATCGGTTTGCCTGGTTCTGTTCTTTTAGGCTCAAAGTTTTTGTACAGGTTGTTGTTGGTGCGGTATGAAAATCTGGAGATGAAGTTCAATCCTTTCACAATGTCCGATACCGTCAGTTCGGTAATCGACTGCAGGTCGTTTGCTTTATTGTAAGGCTTATTGCGCAAGAGTGTCGCCACTGGGTTTACGGCGTCACCATGTATACCCAGGTATTGTGAATCTCTCGGGCCCACACCACCAAAGGAACCATCCGGATAATAGACAGTTGCTGAGCTTGGCATATAGATGGCGGATAGAATTGTGCCGGTGTAACCTCCGGCAGTAGTTGTTCCCCTGTTGTCATTGTTGTTCCAGAATAAGTTCTGACTTAGTTTTACGTGTTTATTGAACTCGTAGCTGGTATTGAAGCGCAGAGAAATATTCTGGTTATAGGTGTTTAACAATGTTCCTTCTTCACGTTCGTAACGTCCCTGTAACAGGGTTTTGAACTGATCGGTTCCTCCATTGATGCTGATGTTATGACGCTGTACGATACCTGTACGGAAAATCTCATCAACCCAGTTCGTACGTGTTTGTTGTGCATAAGGATTCTTGCTGATGTCCCAGCCATCTAATGGCGTCAGGCCTGCATTTTGATAAGCCAGGTTGGATACCCTTGCTTCTTCTTCTGCCGTAAGTGCTTTGGGCAGTTTCCAGGCAGTTTTTGTTCCGGTGAATCCAGAATATTCAATCATCGCCTTTCCTTTGGATGCCTGTCTGGTAGTGATCATGATGACACCCGCAGATCCCGAAAAGGCACCGTAGATTGCTGCTGAGGCCGCATCTTTAAGAACGGTAATGGACTCAACGTCGGCTGGGTTGTAGGGTGCATTGGGTACCCCGTCAACTACATAAAGTACATTTTCTCCGTTCATCGAGCCCATACCCCTTATGGTTACGGCAGGCGTGCCATTCGGGTGTCCACCACTACTGATTACAGTAACGCCGGGAACTTTACCCTGAATCATGCTCTGCACATTTAATACGGGTCTGTTTTTGATTTGTTGCATATCCGGAACGGTGGCAACAGCGGCAGAAAGATCCTGCTTTTTCACAGACCCGTAACCGATTACCACCACCTGGTTGAGGTCGTTCTGTTCTTCCTTCAGCACGATGCTGATGCTCGACTTTCCATCGGCAGCAACTTCCTGCGTTACATATCCTGTGTAAGAGACAACCAGTGTGGCATTGTCGCTCACATTCTGGAGGCTGAAGTTACCATTACCATCAGTAACGGCACCGATGGAACGGTCTTTTACCTTGATGGTGGCTCCCGGCAGGGGAGCGCCTTTTTCATCGGTCACCTTTCCTTTGATGTCCAGAAATACTACCTTCTCTGGTACCGGAGCTCCTTTTCTGGTGATGATGATGGTTTTGTCTTCAATAACAAAATCAAATGGCTGTCCTTTCAGGCTTTCCTGAAGGGCCACTTCCAGGGATACATTGTTCAGCGCAACATTCACTGGTTTCGCTATTTTGATCTCATTGTATTTATAAAAAAGATAGTAGCCGCTTTGCTTTTCAATGCTGCTGAGTACCTGCTCAAAGGCGATGTTTCTGCCCTTTATGCTGATGCGCTGCGAATACACCTTCGCGCTGAGCTGAAGGCAGGTAACCAGGACCAATACCGCGGTTAGTTTCATCATTAGAAACGTTTTAAATGATATCAATGGCGTCTTAACCGCCATTTTACCATAAGGATTAAATTGCATACTTTTGTTCTGTTTGGATTAAAATGATAGTTTCTGTCAAGGGTTATTATTGATCATCCAGATTCCCTGCAAGGGGATTTTATTGAGCCGGGGGTGTTCGCTGCACTTCCGGTTCTTTTTTGGGATCATAAAGGTGGTAGTAGTTATGTTTTCATATTCCTTTTGATTTTAGCGTCTGTATTTCATTTAGTTCTCTACAATAATTTTCTTTCCTTGCACCCTGAAATTGATTTTGCTCAGCTTAAGGATCCTCAATACGCCGGAAACATTTTCACTGCGTTTGATTTTACCCACATATTCGTCCGTTGGTATGTTTCCGGAGTAGCTGATTTCGACATCATACCACCTGGAAACCTGGCGCATGATGGCCTGCAGGTCCTGGCGGTCAAACTTGAAGTAGCCGTTTTTCCAGGCTACAGCACCCTCGGTATCTGCAGTGGTTATGGTTTTGAATAATCCCGAAGCACTAAGGACGGATTGCTGCCCGGGAACAAGGAACCGTGCTTTTCTGTCTTGTCCGCTGACCTTTACGCTGCCTTCCAGTAAGGTTGTCCTGACATCATCCTCATCCTCGTAAGCATTGATGTTGAAATGAGTTCCGAGTACCTCGACCTCCTGGTTGCCGGTGACGACAACAAAGGGCTGATGTTTTTTTGCGACTTCGAAATACACCTCTCCGGTAGTTTCCACACGGCGAGGGCCTTTTTCAAATGCTGTGGGAAAGCTGATGGAAGATCCTGAGTTTAGCCATACTTCTGATCCATCGGATAAAGTGAGGTGATATTGTGTGCCGCGGGGAGTGCTTACCGAGTTGTAAGTGTTGGCAAGCCTTCCCGGTTTATTGATCATTTCATACATCAGGGCTTCGTCGTGTTTGTCTTCCAGCTTAACGGTCGTGCCATCAGACAGGGTCAGGATGGCCTTGTCCACACCAGGTAAGATGTCGTTCTGTTGATGTGCGGGAGCCTGACTTAGCATTACCGATTTCTCTTTTGAGCCGTTGTGGTAAAAATATAGCGTAACAGAGCAAATCAGGATCACTGCAGCTGCGGCGGCCATGACTTTCATTCTCTGAAAATTACGCTTTACGATGTTCTGCTGGATGAGCTCATGCCTGATCTCCTGGTGCATCTCCGTTTTCAGCTGATGCTGTTCGGCAGGGCTCATTTGTTCAAGAATATTTTCGTGTATATCGTGCGCTTCGTAATAAGCATCAAGAAAAGCCTCCTCTTCAGGAGTAGATTTCCCCTGTCTGTATCTGGATATGATCTCCAGAAACTCCGCTTTTTCTATGTCTTCTCTTCGTGGCATATATCATCATGACAGGTCAGATGATAAAAGTCCCATGGAAAAAGAAAATATCTTTTAAAGTGTCGTGATATGCATACCGGAGCGATAAAAGAAAGCGGGAAAAATAGATTTATTTTGACAACTAAAACAACCTGATCAGCAGTGTCATCAGAAGAAACAGTGCATCGCGCAGTACGAGCAGACTTTTGCCCAATTGATTCTGAACCGTCTTTCTGGAAATCCCCAGCTTCTGTGCAATTTCGCTCGTGCTTTCGTCCTGATGAAAACGCATCTTAAAGATTGCTTGCTGTGCATTGCTCAATGTCTTTAACAAACACTCGTAGGTTTTGTAAAGTTCTTTGCCCAGTAAATGAGCATCTGCCTGCTCCCTCGCAGCCTCTGTCTCCAAGAGCAACGTGCTGACAGGCGTGTATTTCTTTTCTTTTTCGAAATGATTGAACACGGCATTTTTTACGGCCGTATGAAGATAAGCGGGAAGGTTTCGGATTTTACTGCTGTGGCGGTTGCTCCATAACTTCAGGAAGATTTCCTGAGTGATGTCTTTTGCCTGATCCTGGTCTCTCAGCCGTTTATGAGCATTGACATACACAAGGTCCCAGTATTTATGATATAGCGCATCAAAGGCAAGACTGCTGTTGTTACGCAGTTCAAGCAATAATAATTCCTCATCAAAACCGGAAGTATCTTTTGTGAGCATGATCTAATAATAGTTGTTCAATACCTGACAAAAAAAGCGCATTGCTATTAAGCCAAGATTATGCAACTATTATTTTATGACCATAGGTTATTCTTTCTGCCCTTTATTTACTTTCCGTTTTACGGATCATCAGTTCCAGCAACTTAAATATTCCTTCCAGGGCTTTTTCTGTAGCACTATTGGCGGTGACAATGTAGGCCAGGTTTTTGTCCTTATTGATGAGGGTATAACAATAAAAGGTGCCCGCAGATCCAGCGTGTTCGGAACTGTTTTTCCCTGTTTCATTTACATTCAGCCATCCGAGGGCATACTTGTCAAAACCATAATGAAGGTAGTTGTAAGTCGCAGCTTTCAGAAAATTGTCCTTTCCGGTCAGCCCGGCGAGGTTCATCTGTACCCAGCGTGCGTAGTCGGGGAGCGGCATACTGATGTCTCCGGCAGGCTCGGCAAGGTTCAGGTTGTAGGCTGTACCGGAAGGGAGCGCCACGAGGCTGTCGCCCTCCAGCCAATGGCCCCAGGGTTGATTGAGGTCCGTCCTGTTGGGCCAGCTGAACTTATATTTGAGCTTCAGCTGTGCTGACAGTACATCGTCGACCAGCTGTTCCCAGTTTTTGCCGGATGCTTTTTCCAGCATCAGCGCGGCGATGCTGTATCCAGCATTGGAGTAGTTGTAGGTTTCATTGTTTTTCTCCAGCGCATCGTGTTTGACGAGGTACTCCACAAACTGGCGGCGTTGTTCAGATTTCAAACCGCTGAATTTCGGCAGTCGCTGAAACTCTTCACCACTGGTGTAAGGTTTGATCCAGGCCCGGTGTGACAGGAGTTCGGCCAGTGTCATGTTAAAATATACGGGGTTGGAGGCTTCCTTCCATTCCGGGAAAAGACTGAAGAACTTCGTGTCCCACTGGATTTTTTTGTTTTCTACCAGATGTGCGGCAATGAAAGCAGTAATCGCCTTTGTGTTGGAACCCAGATGGAAGTAGTCTGTTAACTGGGCCTTTGTAGAAGGGTCAGTGATGCCGTGGCGGTGAAAGCCGATGGTATGAAGCTCCAGGATACGCTCTGATGTTAAAATGGCGAAGCCTATTTCGGGAATATCATTGCTTTTTCTGATGCTGTCTGCCAATTGGACGAGGTTCTGCGATGTCGCCTTTTGTATAAGAAGAAAAAATAAGGCCGTTGTGAATAGGTATTTCATTCCTGCAAATTACCGAAATATATAGCGGAATCCCATGGGAAGTAGAAAGAGAGCGCATCTCATTCAATGTTGTTGTGTTGAATAATTGATCATCCAGCGGATGCCAAAACGGTCAGCAAAGCTGCCGAAGTAATCTCCCCAGAAGGCATCTTCCATTGGCATCTCTATTTCTCCGCCTTCAGACAAACCCTTAAATAAACGGTCTGCCTCTTCGCGGCTTTCTGTATGTACAGAAATGTACATGCTGTTCCCTTTATTCAGCACATGCCCGAATGAAGGCAGTATATCCGAAGCCATCAATATGGTGTCTGCATTGATGGGAAGAGAGATGTGCATGATCCGGTTTTTCTCATTTTCAGGTACATTCTCCATTCCAGGGCCATCAGACATTCTGCTGACCATCAGAAATTCACCACCAAAGACAGATTTGTAAAGGTTGAATGCTTCTTCGGCCTGGCCGTCGAAGTTCAGATAAGGATTCATTTTAGCCATTGTCGTTTTGTTTATCATAAATTTAATGAGATAAAATTAGAAAGCAACAATGGTGATTATCCCCCTGCGTTGCGACAATTACAGGGGGGGATTGAGACCATAAATGAACATTCGATAGCTCACCTGCGTCTTGTTCAGGATGCCACTGTCGGCAAGTCTTTTTACATTTTTGTAGGTGGAACAAATGCTGATGGGGTGCCCTGCAGCCTTCAGCTCCAGCCAGAGGGCTTCGGCATCAAACGTTTTGTTGGTTTCCTCAAAATGTTTGAGGATCAACCGTTCATTAGAAGACAGTTTCCGGTTACACGTGATGTTCATTACATTCTTCCTTTCAGTTCTTCGCTGCTGGTACTACGTTCATTGCTATTGCCGGCGGTTGAACCACCAAAACGGTAAGTGAAAGAGAGTAGCCCGTACCGGCTGTCAGCATTCCTCCGGTTGCGGAAAATGACGTTTTCAAAAGACATCTCCCGGCGGACGCGATACCCTTCAAAGATGTCGTTCAGCATTAGCTTGATGCTGCCCTTACCTTTCAATACCTCTTTCTGCATACCGGATGAGATGATGCTGTAGGGCTTGATATTGGTGATGCCGGTGGCTTCGCCGGAGATGTAAAAAGCGCTGAGCTCTGCTTTCCATCCTTTGCCCAGTTCAAAGGTGTTCTGCGAGTTTAGACTCAGCGTGTTTCCATTATTGTTTACCGTTCCGGTGCTGCTGCTGATGCGGTACCTGTTATGGTAGATGTTCAAAAACTGATTGCCGGACCACCATTTGAAGAACTTCGTGCTGGCTGTAATGCTCAGTCCGTAGTTGCTGAAGGACCCCAGGTTCTCCGGGCGTTCAAAGGTGACGTTTTCATCACTCAGTCGGCCGATTTGGTCTTCAATTACATCACCTGCATGGCTGTAGCTGAGGGTCGCGAAGTAGTGCGACTGGTATCCGTAGCTGAGCTCGAAAGCATTGACGATAGAAGGCTTCAGGTAGGGGTTTCCTTCATAAAAGGCAAAGGGATCATCATACACACGGAAAGGATTCAGGTCCCAGTAGCTTGGACGTTTGATCCTCCGGCTGTAACCGGCTTTGATATTCTGGTTTTCGCCAATGTCCCTGGTCAGGAACAGGCTGGGGAAAAGACCAGCATAATCTCTCTTAAAGAGGGAGTCGGTGCTCAGCTGATGACCTTTGGTGTCGGTATATTCGGTACGCAAACCAGCCTGAATGCCATAATTGCCCAGTGTAGCATTGAAATTGATATAAGCCGCCTGGATGTGCTCCTTATAGATAAAATGGTTACTGGTACTGGCATCATATACATATTGACCTGTCTGCAGCGTATCATAACGCAGGTTGTTTTCTGTACGTACATAACTGCCTTTCCATCCGGCCTCCAATTTCGATGTTTTACTTAGCGGCAGGGTGTAGTCCAGCTTGGTCGCGTAAATGTCGTTGTTGGAGGGGATGTCACCGCGGCGGCTCGCAGATGGCCTGACTGGGGAAGAGCTGGCATCTACATAACGTGTGTCCAGCAGCTGGTTCATCCTGGAAAAATGATAAACATAATCCACATCCGCTTTTAGCTCATGTCCTTCCTTATTGAACTTATGGATATAATTCAGGTTATAGAGCAGGTCACGCCAGTGTTCATCCCCTTCGGTTTGTGTCAGGGCGTTCCAGCGGAAGCTGCCATCCGGATTGTTCATCATGCTGGAGCTGACCTGACTGGTCGGGTATTTGCCAATGGCCCCGTTAATCAGGAAACCAATCGTATTTTTGTCGTTGATGTTCAGGTCTGTCCCGAATCTGAAGTTGTGTGAACGCAATTTTGCAAACTCCTTATTTTCCTGCTGTATGCTTTGCAGTAACAAAGGAGCGCTACCATTGCTGCTGTCAAAAAAATGCCTTCCTGCTTTGCTTCCGCTCTCCAGGTTCTGGTTATTGGAGTTGTAGCTGCCGTAAACGTTCAGGACATTGCTGCGGTAGTTGAGGCTGATGCCGCCGCCATTGCGGATGTCCCTGCCGCGACCGATATTCCCGGAAATGCTTCCATTAAAGCCAGTCATGGTGTTTTTCTTCATCACGATATTGACAATCCCGCCGCTGCCGGCAGCATCGAACTGTGCGGTAGGGTTGGACATGATCTCGATCCTGGAGATCGATGAGGAATTGGTTCCTTTGAGCAGGTTTGCCAACTGGTCGCCGGAGAGGTAGGTGGGCTTACCATTGATCATTACGGTCGTGCCGGAGCGCCCTTTTAAGGAGACTTCGCCCCCCTCAGTCACGGTCAAGCCAGGAGCCTTACTGAGTAGTTCCAATGCAGTATTCCCTTCCGCAAGAATGCTCTTTTCGATGTTCATCACGGTCCTGTCCAGCGTCTGCTCGATCAGCGGCTTCTGACCGCTGATGGTGACCGTATTCAACAAGCGGCTGTCTGTCTTCAACCTGATGTCCCCAAAATGATGATGTTTGCGGATTTCGGTCAGTTCCACCACCTGGCTATAATAATCTTCATAACCCAGGTAGCTGATCTTTACCAGGTACTTTCCTTCTTTCATATCAGAAAGGGCGAAGTTGCCGGCGGTATCGCTCATCAGGGAATGGATTTTCAGTGAGTCGGTATGGCGCAGGATGGTGACCGAGGCAAATGGAATTTGCTGGGCTTTCTCATCCAGAATTTTTCCTGAGATTTTCTTTTGTGCTGCGGCCATGAGGGAAGAGCAGCAGAGCAGGGTAATTATATAATGTTTCATCTTGTTACAATGTAGTTGGAGCTGGTTTAGGGCTTTTCTTTTTTCGCTTTTACCCGACCAGATGTAGCATCCGGTGACCGGTACTCACAATGGTTTTGTTCAGGGGAATCAGGATGATGGTAGCGAAAGGGATGGAGGTAGATTGCGCATCGGAGACCTTCCCGATCATGCGTCCTTTGTTTGATTCCTGTCCTTGCACATAGAATATACAGACACACAAGATGCCCGTAAGCAAGATTTTCTTAATTTGCATTACTTTTAAATGTTTCGATTTAGGAGTAAACCCCCTTGGGGCTGGGTCATCCAGGTACGAACTGTATGACCCTTTTCTATATATCAATTATCACAACTCCGGCTTTTCCCCTACGTTATTTAGAATATTTTTAAATAATCTCATCGGAGGTCTTTTTTGCAAAGGTCACGAAGCGGAATTTTGCTGCAGATGATCCTTAGCATCAGGATAGAATAGATACATCGCACGCGTACTTTTTCAAGATTAACCAGCTATTACCAGCAGGATAAAAATAAATTATGAAAGCGTTAGGAAATTAAATTACAAGGGTAGGGTATTTCATTTTTCTGTAAAACAGAGCCAATAGTGAGTTAACACACCGGGGATAGTTTTGCAAAAAAAACCATTATGCTAAAACCACCAAACTATTTCGATTTCTTAATTCCTGGAAACGGGAAAATACGCTCGCTATTTTTTGTACTCTTTTTGATAAATTGTTTTAGCCCTTTTTACGGCCATGCACAGACGAAATCTGTGACTGGTATCGTCATCGACAGCAAGACAAAACAAACCATTCCCGGTGCCAGTGTGGTCCTGAAAGGCGCCGCTGCGGGCACGGTAACAGATAAAAACGGACGTTACACCATCGCTGTGCCGAACGACGAGGCTACACTGGTCTTTGCCTTCATCGGTTTCCGCAAACAGGAAGTCAACGTTGGCGGACGACGTTCCGTGGATGTCGTGCTGCAGGAAGACGATCAGCAACTGAATGAGGTGGTCGTGACCGCACTTGGAATCACCCGTGAATCAAAATCCATTGGCTTCTCAGTGCAGAAGGTCGACGGACAGGTGCTTCAGGAATCTCATGAAACTAACCTCCTCAATACCTTAAGTGGCCGTGTGGCAGGTGTACAGATTACCAGTGCGTCCGGCAATATCGGTGCCTCCTCCAACATCCAGATCCGCGGACAGAACTTCGTGAGTGGTTATAACTACAACAACTCCCCGCTGTTTGTCGTCGACGGTGTGCCTGTAAGTAATAACAATGAGCAGTCTACGCGCGCCTTTACCGGACGTCAGGATTTCAACAACCCTAACCTTACCGCCAATGAAGGTGAGGTGGATTATGGAAATGCCGCCGGAGAGATTGATCCTAATGATATCGAAAGCATCACCGTATTGAAAGGCCCCAATGCTGCGGCTTTGTATGGTGCACGTGCTTCAAATGGGGTTGTGCTGATCACCACAAAATCCGGTAAAGGGACTAAAGGTGTGGGCGTTTCCTTCAACTCCCAGGCGAGCTTTGAATCTCCTTTGAAGTTGCCGGATTACCAATATACCTACGGACAGGGACGTGATGGCCAGTATGCTTATAAAGATGGTCTGGGTGGTGGAATCAATGATAACATCATGGAAAACTGGGGCCCCGCCATGAACGGGCAACTGATCGCTCAGTTCGACTCGCCAGTTGATCCGGTAACAGGGAACCGCATTCCTACGCCTTTTGTGGCTTACCCTGACCAACTTAAGGACTTCTTTCAAACGGGGCAGACCTATACGAATAACCTTTCTGTTGCCGGAAGTAACGATAAGCTGAACTTCCGCTTTTCATATACCAACACTGAACAAAGGGGAATTGTCGAGAATACAGACCTCAGCAGAAATGCACTGAGTCTAAACTCCGGGTACGCCATCACCCCTAAACTACGTGTGGATGTAAACATGAACTATGTAAACAGCGGTAGCGACAACAGGGCCAGCTATGGCGCCAAAAATGATGATGCCATCATGAGGATCTTCCTTTATATGCCGAGAAACCTGAACATCGAAAGCCTGCGCAACTATTGGAAACCTGGTTCTTCAAACCAGGTACAAAACAGTCCGATCTACAATGCCAACGGTACCAGGTTCAACAACCCGTTTTTTGTGGCCAATGAAAACCTCAACGGCAACAACCGCGACCGTGTGTACGGAAATGTGAAGCTGAACTATGACATCATGCCTAATCTGAAGCTGATGTTACGTACGGGCCGCGACTTCTATAACGACAAACGTACCATGAGACATGCGATGTCTTCAGCACAATATGTCAACGGTTACTATCAGGAAGATGATGTCTACTTCCTGGAAACGAACCATGATGTATTGCTCTCTTTTGATAAAAAGTTTAAAGATAAATTCTCTTTCAATGCTTCTGCAGGTGGTAACTTGCTGACGCAGACTTCGAAAAGGCTGGGTGCAATTGCCGGCAGACTGGCGATTCCAAATGTGTACAACCTGACCAACAATGCTACGCCAATCCTGGCGGGTAACGTGTATCAGCAGAAAAAAATCAATTCCATCTACGCAACCACTCAGTTCGGTTATAAAGATGCCTTATTCCTGGATCTGACGGGCCGTAACGACTGGTCCAGTGCACTGCCGAAACAAAACAATTCTTACTTCTATCCTTCAGCATCCCTGAGTCTGGTTGCAACGGATATGTTCAACCTGCAAAGCAACACCCTGAGCTTCCTGAAACTCAGGACCAGTGTTTCCTCGGTACGCCGTGACCTGGAACCTTACCAGACGGCAGCCAACTTCCAGATCTCCCAGGGATGGAATGGCGAAACTGTAGCTGTTCATAACAACAACTATCCGAACTCAGACATCCGCCCGGAGAAAGTAAATTCCTATGAGTTTGGTTTTGACTCCCGTTTCCTGAACAACCGCGTGGCTCTGGACTTTACCTTCTACAAAAGTACGACTACCGACCTCATCATTCCGGTGACACTAAACCCTTCTGCGGGTTACGATACCAAGCTGATGAACGTTGGTAAAATGACAAACCAGGGTATTGAGGTGATGCTGAACGCCACCCCGTTAAAATCAAGCAACTTCAGCTGGGACATCTCCCTGAACTTCGGCCTGAACCGCAACAAAGTGCTGAGGCTGGCTGAAGATATCGGCATCTCAAGGATCCGTCAGCTGGAGCGCTGGGCATCTCTTGAATTGCGTACCCAGAATACTAAAGGTGACGGCTCTTTCGGCTCCCTGTATGGCGATTACCTGATCTACAGAGACGGTAGCCTGACGCTTAAAAACGGGCTTCCTCAGGAAGAAAATGGCGACTGGGGTTTCATCGGCAACGTAAACCCGGACTATACCGCAGGCATCACCAACAACTTCAAATACAAAAAACTATCACTTAGCGTGTTATTCGGCATCCAAAAAGGTGGTGTGGTACACTCCCGTACCTACATCGATGGTATCAATGCCGGAAGTTTGAAAGAATCGCTGGTAAACAGGGATGAGAATGGTGCAGGGAACATGGTAGGTGAGGGGATCGATATCGACACCAACAACCCGAATGCAACGCCTGTAACGGTGCGTAACTACTGGAGAGCCTATTATAACAACGACAGGATTGCGACGTTTGATGCTTCTTATGTTAAACTGAGAGAGGTGAAACTCAGCTATGCTTTACCATCATCATTGATGAAGAAGATCGCTGTAAAAAATGGAACGCTTTCTTTTGTGGGAAGGAACCTGATCCTATGGTCCGATGTACCGAACATTGACCCTGAGGTTTCCGCATACGATGGCCAGTTCCAGGGTGTAGAGGCGATGTCTCTGCCTTCATTGAGAAGTCTTGGTCTATCCCTGAATTTAAACTTCTAATCGGGCAGCCCGGATAACATTATTTAAAAATATACAACGAACTGATGAAAAGATTTTCAATAATAATAGGCTTCATAATGGTGCTGCTGAGTGCATGCAGTAAGTTTGAAGAGATCAATGTGAACCCCAATAATCCCGCGATCGTTCCGGCAGAGATGCTGCTGCCACCAATCATAAGCGCCGCTGTAGGATCCATGAATGGCAGCGGCAGTCGCGCCGGTCAATATGTTCAACACCTGTCCTGGCTGGGTGGTACCAGCGAGGAGGACGGACGTTACAACCTTACCGGCGCCTCGTACCGTGAAGAATGGAATGGTCCGATGCGTCTGATCAAAGATGTAAATCAACTGAAAAATATTGCAGTAACGAACGGCCTGCCACAGTATGAAGCCATTGGCAGTATCATGAAAGTATACATCCTGTCGCTGATGTCTGATGCTTACGGAGATATTCCCTATGCTGAAGCAGGTATGGGTAATGTGAGTGGTCTTGAATTTGCACATTTTCAGTCGCAGCAGGAGGTCTACGGCCTGATGCTGCAGGAGCTGGAAGCGGCAAACCAACAGCTTAAAAACCTGCCTGCAGGTACGGTTATCAGCAGGGACATCCTTTTTAACGGTGATGCTTCACGCTGGAGAAAGTTCGCCAATGGCCTGAAGCTGCGCATCCTCATGAGGGAGTCGGCAAAGGTAAATGTGAATGCTCCTGTAGCTGCAATCTTCAACAATCCTGCAGAATATCCGATTTTTGAAAATGTTGCCCAGCAGGCAGTACTTACGTATAATAACAGCACTGATTTTTACACCTGGTACATTCAAAATCCTCCTGCTGATGGTAGTGGTGTGGACTTTGCGGCAAATAGCAGGGTAAGTAACGTGATGGTAGACCTGCTGAAAAGCAAGAACGACCCGCGACTGGCCATATATGCTGCGCCTACAAAGAATTCCTTTACGGCAAACAAAGCCAATCCAGCGGTGCCATTGGTATACCGCGGACAAAGGGCAGGTCTGAGCACTGCTGAACAAAATGCCGATTATACTACTACTGGGTTGAACAAAGACGATTACTCGGTAATCGGCAAAAGAATCCGTAAAGAAAACCGTGCGTTTCTCATGACCTATGCAGAGCTGATGTTGCTGAAGGCAGAAGCGATACAACGTGGTATGGGCGTAAATGGTACAGCTGCGGCGGCTTACCTGGATGGCATCAAAGCATCCTTCGATAAATGGAATGCAGGTTCGGGTGTGCAGGCAGATGCTCCTTTTATCTCTGACGCACAGAAGACAGCTTATTTTGATCAGGCAGGGGTGGCACTTTCTGCAGATAATCCAATTAAACAGATCGCGGAGCAGCTTTGGATGGATTCTTTCCTGAACGGTTTTGAAGGATGGGCAGGATGGAGAAGGCTGCAGTTCCCCCAGCTTGCAGTAGGGCCGTCTGTGCTGTCGCCTATTCCCGTACGTTACGTATACTCAGATAATGAGCAGAACAATCCAAACCTCATCCAATGGGTAAATGAAACCATGGATGGAAAGATGCCGACACATAACGTAAAAGTATGGTTCCAGCCTTAACAGGAACCATACACTCAACAGTTCTACATCAAGTCAAAGGATCTTTATCAAGCAAAAAACAAAAAAGATGAGAAATTTAAAAAAGGCGCTGCTCGGCTCAGTGATGGTGTTGGGAGCTCATGCTGCCACTGCCCAATATAAGGTGAATGAAAATACGCATTCGCACAACGACTACCTGCAGAACCAGCCCTTTTATACTGCACATAGCAACCACTTTGCCTCTTTGGAAATTGACGTTTTCCTGCAAGGCAGGGAGCTGCTGGTGGCACACACCTCAGCAGAACTGGATGTGCGCAGGACAATAGAAAAGTTATATCTGGAACCCTTACTTAGGGAAATCAACCTCAATGATGGTAAAGCTTATAAAAATGGCGATCACCTGCAGCTGATGATCGACCTGAAAACTGCGGGCGCCCCGACCATGAAGGTGCTGGAGGAAAAGTTAAAACCCATACGCCAGTATTTTGATGTGAAAAACAATCCAAATGCAGTGCGTGTGGTCATTAGTGGTGATGTGCCTCCCGCAGATCAGTTCAGAAACTACGATGAGCTGTTTTTCTTCGACGGTAAGGCTGGGTTCAATTACACGCCGGAACAGCTGACAAGGATCGCTTTTTTTAGTGCACCCCTGCAACGCTTCAGTAAATGGAATGGCCTTGGAAGAATGGTCGAAGAGGACTATAGCAAGGTGAAACAGTTTGTCGATTCTGTACACCAGGTAGGCAAGCCGGTACGTTTCTGGGGAAACCCGGATACCAAGACCTGCTGGCAGGCCTTCATCAAGCTAGGAGTGGATTACCTGAATACAGACTCCCCTGCGGAGATGGCCAGGTTCCTGAATACCTATCCGGATAACAACTACCTGGCTTCGGTTAAACATACACCATACCGCCCTACTTATAAGAGCGATGTTACAGGCAAAAAGCCTAAAAATGTGATCCTGCTGATTAGTGATGGTGCCGGATTTTCCCAGCTATGGGCGGCAGCGACAGCAAACGGCGGACTCCTGAATGCGACAAACTTCAGACATCTCGGATTCTCCAATACTGCCCCGGCGAATGATTACAATACTGACTCCGCTGCTGGTGCTACGGCAATGAGCACAGGGGAGAAAACCAACAACAGGTATATCGGAATGGACAGTGCAGGTAAGGCGATCCCTACACTGGTTGAGGAACTCTCCGCCCTTGGTATGCGCTGCGGGGTGGTGAGCAATGACCGTGTTACCGGTGCTACTCCCTCTTCATTCTTTGCACACCGTAAGGAAAGAGATCAGGCAGACAGCATTGCGGCCGACCTGTTGAAAAGCCCCATCGCACTGGTCATCGCTGGCAAACATAAAACATTTGACGACAACAACCAGGCTCTGACCAATAAGCTGAAAGCAAAAGGTTTTGAGTTTGGTGATGGCCTGGCCTCGCTGAATGGCCTTTCTTCAAAGAAACAAGTAATTTGTTTTGATGGCGACCGTCCTGATGAACAGTTCCACATGATTGAACATGCCTTTGAAGCCAGTGTGAAATTTTTAGGTACCGATGCAAAGAAAGGATTCTTCCTGATGATCGAAGGTGCTAAAATTGATGGCGGTGGCCATGGCAACAAAATCAAACAGTGTATTGATGAATACCTGAGCTTCGATAAGGTGCTGGGTGAGGCATTGCAGTTTGCCGATCAGGATGGCGAAACACTGGTGCTGGTGACTTCTGATCACGAGACCGGAGGCCTGATCCTCTATGATGGGAATTATAAGACAGGTTCGGTAACAGGGACATTTACCACAAATGACCACACAGGGCTGCCAGTTCCACTGCTGAGTTATGGTCCTGGTGCAGACCAGTTCACTGGTTTTATCCAGAACTCGGATATTCCAAACAAAGTAAAAGCAATGCTGAAAAAATAACTCCTGATTGCGCTCCTCAATTAAGAGTCGTCAGCTTGAAATGATTTCATGCTGGCGATTTTTTTTTTAGGATTTAACCCGGACTGAAATCCGTCTCAGCTAAAGCGCCGGGGGAGACGGTCTAGAGGTCGAACTTTTGACTGATGTTCATGGCAAGGGCTGGAGGGATATCGAGCAAGCTTTGCTTGTCAATCATAATGACTTCTTCAAATTTAAAATTGAAATAGCTGAGGAAGTAGGAATGGCCTTTGCGCAGGCACATTTTCTTGACACCTTCGCCAGTACCTGATTTGACATCAATGTAGCAGTCTTCATCAGTAGTATTGTTCAACATTACTGATCCTTTGAAGTGCAGGTCAATTGCAGTTTCCTTTTTTTGATGCATGCTTACCCGACTGTCTTTGGCCAGTTTAATCAGAATGCCATTGAAGTTATTTTCCTGCTCTTCACCAGGAGCATAGGTGTATACACCCGCAGCCTGATGGCGATTTTGACTCAGTGCCATAAATGAAAAGTAGCAGACACACAGGATGCTGGCCGCAATGCCTGTAAATAAGGCAATTTTTCGCCTTCTTTTACTGCGGTCGGCCTGTAGATTCTGATGTGAAATATTTTGCCAGGCACGGATCTTCACCGATCCTTCTGCAGGCATGGTACCCTCCAGATCGTTTTCAATGGAGTTTCCGCTCATCCAGACCAGATAACGTTCCCATTCTGCATCAGAGGCATTTCCCGACAAACACTTTTTCAATAATTCCGGATTCATGACCTGTTTTAACTATATATTATCATAATACGTTCCTTTCCCCTATGCGACATTTAAGATCTTGGGTATTTTTTTAAACCCTTCCTTAAAAAATTAAGCGCTTTTGTCAGCTGATTCTCCACCGTTTTCTCGGAAATCAACAAATTAACCGCGATCTCCTTGTTATTCATGCCCTTTATACGGCTCAATTGATATACATCCTTACATCTTTCCGGCAGCATCCCGACCAGTTTGTCTACATCTTCTTTGAGAAATCTGTATAAGACCTGTTTTTCCGTGTGGTGGCTGGAGGCCGACTGGCGCAGTTTATATTCATCGATTTTCTGTGTTTTCCGGATTTCATCGCTGTAAATTCTGGAAATCTTGAAGCGCACTGCCCGGACCAGGTAATTTTCTATGGTGGACTCGGTTAGCAACAGGCTATCCTTACGCTGCCAGAGTGAGGTGAATAAATCCTGCACCACCTCTTCTGCCTGAAAGCCATCATTCAGATACTTGAATGCAATCTGATAGAGTTTATCCCAATAGCTTTCATATAGCTGAAAAAATGTATTTTCATCTATCTTGAGTGAAGGCTCGTTGGAATATGAAGGTAATTCAGACAAATTATCGCTTGCGTGGAGCTGCAAAGATAGTTTTATTTATAATCGATCCAAATAGATTAGCTGTTCATCACATTTTTTTAGGGGTTGATCACATTTTAAAACAGAGCTGAAAAATGCTTAGTACTATTGCAGCATCAATTCTATTACGAATACAATCATCAGACATGAAAGAACATTCCGCAATAAAACAACTAAACGAGGTCACTAAGATTGAGCTCTGGGCATTTACAGGGGTCATCTCCCTGTCATTGATTTTTTCATTCAGCTATGCACCCCATATTGAAAACCTGATCCCTCACTTTTTTACGGGAATGGGGCCATGGGTGAACCTCTTCTTCAGTTACATCATCACCTGTATCCTTTATTTCAGCCTGGTATTGTTTGTAGAGCGGATTCATGTCCATGACAACCAACGTGGATCAGGAGCGGTATATTTCATTTATTTCATGATTGGCTTGTTTCTATTACTGGGCATGGTCAATGTTTATTTTGCTATCCTGATGGCCATGAGGATCTTTGTGATTTATTTCAGGTCAGCAAAAGAAAGAAAGGAGCTGGGCTATGATGGCGAGGCCACAAGACTTTTTGCAGGCTGGTTATTGCTTTATGCTATCGCACTGCTGACGGACATGCCGGCATTGGCACGTTCCTATCTGATGTTGGTCGCGCCAATGGCCATCCTGATGTACCTTCAGCTTTTATATGTAGTGATGCCACGTGTGATGATGAAGAAAAACCGCCGCTGGAGTTTATTTGGTACCTCATTATTATACACCCTGATTTCTTCCATGCTGTTAGGGATCGTGTTTTTATTGTTGAGTACGAAGCACAATATGGATGAGGAGATGGTCGCTTTTACAATGCTGCTCAACCTGGCTACAGCACTCGTCGTCCTGCCTATCCTAACCTGGGAGATTTACAAAACCAGGAACAGAAAGAGAAATGAAGAAATCAAAGTACTTCAGACGGAGCTGGGTAAATCGGATGCCAGCCTGAACTTCCTCAAATCGCAAATTAACCCTCATTTTCTATTCAATGCCCTGAATACACTTTACGGCACTGCCTTACAGGAGCGTGCCGAACGGACCGGCGAAGGCATCCAGATGCTGGGAGACATGATGCGGTTCATGCTGCAGGAGAATATTGAAGACAAGATCCTGTTGTCCCGCGACATTGAGTACCTCAATAACTACATCGCCCTGCAGAAGCTGCGCACCTCTGTATCCCCAGACATCAGCATTGAAACACAGATCGAACAGGATGGTCAGGGCCTGCAGATTGCCCCTATGATCCTGATCCCTTTTGTTGAAAATGCCTTTAAACATGGCATCAGTCTGAATAATCCTTCACACATTAAGATTACATTACAGCTAACTGAGAACAAACTCTATTTCGATGTACACAATAGCCTTCACCTGAAGTTGGAGAACGATCCTGAGCGCCTGCAGAGTGGCATTGGTCTTCAGAATGTCAAACAGCGCCTGGCGCTGCTTTATCCTGAAAAGCATGAGCTCATCATCAGGCAGAATGCCAAGGAGTTTTTTATCCATCTGATTTTACAGCTGGAGGGAAATCAGTAGTTTTAGCATATGATTGCCATAGCTATTGATGATGAGCCTATTGCGCTTGACGTGGTGAAATCCCACGCCTCCAGAGTGCCCTTTGTAGAGTTAAAAGCATGTTTTACGAATGCTTTTGAGGCAATTACCTTCCTGCAGCAGCAGAAGACGGACCTCATCTTTCTGGACATCAAGATGCCCGACATCAGTGGGATGGACTTCTTAAACAGCCTTCAGAATCCACCGATGGTGATTTTTACCACTGCCTATTCGGAACATGCGGTGAGGAGCTTTGAGCTGGATGCGGTAGACTACCTCCTGAAACCCTTCTCATTGTCGCGGTTTTTGAAAGCTTGCAATAAAGCACAGGAACTCTTTCAGCTGAGACATCAGGCTTCAGGAGAGGGGGTGATCAGCTCAATTTTTATCAAAGATGGCTATGAGCAAGTCAAGGTCATGCTGGATGAGCTGCTTTATATCGAGGCTTCCGGTAACTACACCCAGCTGCATCTCAACGGAAACCGGCTGCTGAGTACACGTGTTCCGCTGAACGAAATGTTGTCCATGCTCCCTCCAGGCAGGTTTGTCCGCGTGCACCGTGCATTTATCGTCGCTAAGGATAAAGTGAGCAGGTACGATAAATCGCAGGTCCAGATTGGCCAGCGCAGCATTCCTGTCGGCATGACCTACGTAAATGCCCTCCAGGAATTGCATTGATTGGATATTTCCCTTATATCAGGGTCCTGAAGCTGAATTCGGCAATTGCGCTCCCCGAAATAACCAGCCTAAAAATGAAAAAAGAACCTTGGCGCAGGTTCTTTCTCAATTAATCTATAAAAAACAGGATTGATAATTTCAATTTTGTTGTTGTCTGACTAGCTGATGTCAAGCAGGTTGAGCTGAAACTCAACGCTAAGCTGGTTGTTTGCTTTGACCATTCCTCCCAATCTTTTCGGAGGAGTGAGGTTAAAGTCTGAGAAGTTGATGCTGCGTTCTCCGACCATCCTGATGACATTTTTGCTGGTTCTGGTGAAGGTATAACTGATCTCGAATTGTTTAGTAACTCCTGCAAGTTCTATCTCTACCATTCCTTTGAACTCGTCCTGTTTCACTACAGTTATCGGGTTAGCACTGAGTGATATAAAACGGATTTTCAAGTGAGGGAACGCTGTGGCCTTAAGGGTCTTTCTCAGGTCGGAGGTCATCATGGCACGTCCGCAGTTGAAAGCATTGACCGGAAGGCTTACCTCTCCTGTCAGGGAGATGGTTCCGTTCGATCCACAATTTTTAAGAACGAGTGTGTCTGGGCTGGTATAACTAGGAATTGCGCAGCTGAACTTGTTTACGTTGGTACTGCCGTTTACCTTTAATGAGCCACCTTTGGATACTAACCATTTTGTGGAACTTGTTTTGGGGCCTGGACCTTCTGAAGGTGTAAACCCATATAAAGCAAGTAAAATTAGCGTATATAGAATAGGGTGTTTCATAACAATTGAGTTTTAAAAAATAAGCCGGGTCAACATCCGTCGCGCCCCGGCTTAACCATCAATCAACCTAAAAGCCTACAACGGCTTGGATCATAAATCCTTTAAATTCACCACCTGAGAGGTAGTTCGTTGTAGGGTAGTCTTTGTATTTCTGATTTACCAACTCTCCTTTCAAAAGGATGTTGTTCGTTAAGAACCAGCCGGCACCAAATGAGGTACGTTCAATTTTAACATCATCAGTATAAATTATCGCAGGGATAGCTGCTGTTGTACCTGTTGCAGGTACAGCGGCGACATCTGCCAGTCTTGCGGATACGGTGTTGTAACGTGCAGCGATGAACAGGTTTTCAGATTTTTTGCTGCCAAGGCTGAATCTGTACACACCTTCGATCGCAATCTGTTCTGCTTTTCTGGTGTCTATTTCTCTGGCAGTCCTTCCTTTAGAAGTTTCGTAAGTACCGAAGACCTCCATTCCTTTGTATTTCAGGAAACCATTCAGCATCACGGCATCGATTTTCTTAGTGAAACCAGGGTTGAAACGTCCTGAGAATGCATTGGCTGCGTAAGTGCCACCTAGTTTTTCCATCACCATGTAGTAGTTGGAACCGGTACGGTCGCCACCATAAAGGGTGTTGCTGCCAGAGCTTTTGTTGGTATAGTAAGATGCTGCAACACGTACTCTCAAATCTGTATTCACTTGTTTGTCAATACCACCTTTTAAATAGATAGACGGAGATTTGTGGATGTTGTCATCCTGAGGAGTAGCAATCAGGCTGTCAATGTTACCTTTGATCATACCACTTCCAACTCCCAGCATACCGAACAGGGCGCCTTTTCTTAAGTAAACCTCACCACCAATCTCAGTTGTGAATGCATCCATGATGTAGTTTTCTACAAAGGGGTTGTACAGTGACTGACCGCCATCTGTTCTGCGGAAGTGCTGATCACCGTAGTTGATCTCAGAGTGGCCAATTTTGATGGTCGCATATTTCATGATCTCATCCCAGATTTGTCCTTCGAATGGAAGTTTATCGAATTGAATGTATCCGCCTTTTACCCATGTTTCAGTATGGTGACGTGCTGCAAGATAGCTGGTTAAGTTCATCCTGATACCTTCGCCCAATTGTACATCCATGAACAGATTGGCATTGGCGGTGTTAAATCCTGGTGAGATCCTGTACAGGCCACCCGCAGTGTTTTCATGTTTTAAACTTTGGAAGGACTGGGTGAAACCTGCACCGAAGTTTACTTTGATTTTATCAAATGGTTTGTTGACACTGTCTTTAGGTGCTTCGAACACATTGATACCTCTTTTATCGTAAGGGCGGATGTTGCCTAATTCTGTTGCCTCCTGGGCTTGTGCCAGGGCAGGGCTTGCCAGTAACACGACTAGTGTAGCTCTTTTTATCCAGGTAAAGTAATTCGTTTTCATGATTTTATGGTGTTAAGTATGTATGGTACTATGAGTAATGTTGAGTTATTTTTGCAGTTTCAAAGTGTATTCAATGGTCAGGTCGTCATAGACTTTCATCGCACCCAGCATGTATGATGGAGGTTTGATGCCATATTCGCTCATCTTGATCTTGCGTGATCCTTTAATTAGGAAGCTGCCGTCCGCATTGGCTGTTATTTTGCCTTGCAGGTCTACCGCTTTACTGGTTCCACCGATGGTCAGGGTACCGTTAGCTTTTACCTGTTGGTCAGCAACGTCTGCTTTGGCCAGCTTAAAGGAGATGTTTGGATATTTATCTGCGTCCATTGCTTTGTGCGCACGTCCGGTCATTGAGTTTTCTTTTGCTTTCAGGTTTTTTACTGCAAGGCTGAAGTTTAACGCGCTTACATCTTGTAAGGCATTACCTTTAAGGACCAACTGTGCATCTCCGGAAAGTTGCGTTGCAGTCATCACCCAATCGTGGATGTTGGAAGTACCTAGAACTTTTATTTCTGAGCCGGCAGCGACTTTATAAGTCTGTGCAGACAAATTCGCAGCAACAAATATTAATGCGATGGTGAAGAGTTGAGCTATTCGTTTCATGGTGGTAATTATTAATTGTTTATACCCCAAAAGTAGGGAGGTTTGGAAGGCTGGGGTATGACACAACTTATCGGAAATGGTGATGTTGATCACTAATTCATTATTATTGTGTGTTAATAATTTTTATGAAGATCCACTGTTTTCAGCACGTCGAATTTGAAGGACCCGCAGATATCGCTTTCTGGGCGGCAACCAGGGGGCATACGCTGACTTATACTCGTTTTTATCAGCATGAAAAGTTGCCCGAACTGGCAGAGGTAGACTTTCTTTTAGTGATGGGTGGCCCAATGGGCGTCTACGACGAACATTACTATCCATGGCTGTCAGAGGAAAAGAACTTTATCCGGAAAGCAATGGGTAGCGGTATACATGTGTTGGGGATCTGCCTTGGTGCCCAGCTGATTGCACATTGCGCTGGCGCTGAAGTAAGGGCCGCTCCTCACAAGGAGATCGGCTGGTTCCCGGTATACGCGACAAGGGAGAGTGCTGAGGTGCCCTGGTTTGAGCGATGGTTTGCAGATGGCCTGATGTGCTTCCACTGGCATGGCGACCGCTTTGAGCTTCCTATCGGAGCTGTTGACCTGGCGAGGACGGCAGCCAACGATCACCAGGCATTTCTTTTGAACAAACGTATATTGGGACTGCAGTTTCATGCAGAAGTGACGGCAGATGCATTGGAGGGTTTTGTCGCCAATGGGGCGCATGAGCTGGTCAGCTCTGCTTTTATACAAGATGCCACATCCATATGCTCCCCGGAGCAGCCTGTACAGGAACTGAATGTCGCCATGCACCAGTTGCTGGATGATTTTTTAACACAGTAACCGCGTATTGTTCTATATTTAGCATTTAGCCGCACAATAGCGCACCCGGAAAATGAAAAAGAATAGTTTTTTTAGTTTTATTCATATTGATGGCTATTCTGCCACGCCTAAATACCTGCAGCTGTCCAGCGCCATTATTAAAGCGGTAGAACTGGGAAAGCTGAAACGTGATGACCTCCTTCCGTCTATTAATGAGCTGAGTTACCAGCTTGAAATCTCCAGGGACACCGCAGAGAAAGGATATAAGTACCTTAAAAGTGTGGGCATGATCAATTCTGTACCTGGTAAAGGATACTACATTACCAACAGTGATTACAAACCGCGCCTTAAAATTTTCCTGCTCTTCAACAAACTCAGCGCACACAAAAAGATCGTATACGATTCCTTTATCGCTGCTCTCGGTGATGATGTTTCTGTAGACTTTTACATTTATAACAATGATTTTACACTCTTCAAAAGATTCCTCAGCAATGCGAAGGAGGAGTATAGTCACTACGTCATCATTCCACACTTTATCGAAGGAGAAGAGTACGCCAGGGATGTGATCAATGCGCTTCCCAAAGAAAAGCTGATCCTGCTGGATAAGAAGATCCCCGGCATTGACGGGGAATATGCCGCCGCTTATGAGAACTTTGAGCAAAACATCTATGATGCTCTGGAACAAGCCCGAAAGCAACTCAGTAAATACCATACCCTGAAACTTATATTTCCCAGGAAAAGTTATTTCCCAAAAGAAATCGTGGAAGGCTTTGGCCGCTTTTGTCAGCAATATGCGTTCAACCATAAGGTGATCAGTAGTATTGCCACGGAACCCATCGACAAAGGAGAGGTATACATCAGCCTGATGGAAGATGATCTTGTGGTGCTTTTGGAACGGCTTATCGGGCTCAAGCTCATGATTGGCAAGGAGGTAGGGGTCATCTCCTACAATGAGACCCCCTTGAAGAAGATCATCCTCAATGGCATCACCACCATCTCGACGGACTTTAGGTTTATGGGGACGATGGCGGCAAACCTCATCCTTGAAAACTCAAGGAAACATGTAGAAATTCCTTTCTACTACACCAGAAGGCCCTCGATCTAGTCTTCCCCATTTTTCATTTTTGCGGGTCAGACCATGATGGTACATGACAGTTGAGCAAAACAACTTGCATAAATTAGGCAATTATAATCTAACCATTTATAAAGTTTAATCGTATGCATGTAATACTAGGTGTCATTTTTCATTTTATCGGCGGATTTGCCTCCGGAAGTTTTTATATACCCTATAAGCAGGTAAAGGGCTGGTCCTGGGAAAGCTTCTGGATTGTTGGAGGGCTATTCTCCTGGTTGATCGTTCCACCGCTTGCCGCCTGGATCACGATCCCGGGTTTTGAGCAGATCATCAGCCAGACCAGTGGCACTACCCTGACCTGGACTTATATATTGGGTGTCCTCTGGGGCATCGGCGGACTTACCTACGGTCTTGGCGTACGCTACCTCGGCGTTTCCCTCGGCAGCACCATCATCCTGGGACTCTGTGCGGTATTTGGTGCACTGATTCCTTCTGTATATTACAACTTTTTTCCTGAAGCAGGCAAGGATACCTTTACGCTGCTGCTCAGCACCGACTGGGGCCGAATGGTACTAATGGGACTGGCACTCTGCATCCTGGGATTGATCCTCTGCGGAAAAGCAGGTGCGATGAAAGAGAAAGACCTGAGCAGTGGCACCGAGCAGTCCGCAGGAAACAAGGAATATAACCTGAAAATCGGCCTGACGGTAGCCATCGTCTCCGGCATCCTGAGCGCCTGTTTCAACTTCGGACTGGAGGCAGGTAAGTCGATGGCCGATACTGCCAACGAGATCTGGAAGGCCGCGAACCCTGGTGCAGGTGAGTTTCTGTTCCGTAACAATGTCATTTACGTGGTGGTGTTGTGGGGCGGGCTGACCACCAACCTGATCTGGTGCATGATCCTCAATAAGAAAAATAAAACCTTCGGCGACTACACGAATAAACAGACCCCTCTGTTAAAAAACTACATCTTCTGTGCGCTTGCCGGCACTACCTGGTTTCTGCAGTTTTTCTTTTACGGAATGGGGGAGAGCAAGCTGGGCAACGGGCCGAGTTCGTGGATCCTCCATATGGCATTTATCATGCTCATCGCCAATGTATGGGGATTGTTCCTTGGTGAATGGAGGGGGGTGCAAAGGAAGTCGCTGGCCACGGTCATCGCCGGTATTGCCATCATTATGGTGTCGGTAATGGTGGTAGGTTATGGCAACGGAATAAGATAACAATAGAAATCTCAAATATATGTCGAATACCAATATTCAATTTAAACATGTCAGCTACCTGTGGGATGAGGCGGAAGCCGCAAAACTTGCCGGTGATGAGGTGGCGCTTTTAATTTATCGTTCCAACCTGCTTGGTGCCGACCTCAGGCTGACCAACTACGGTGGTGGAAATACTTCTTGCAAAGCCATGGCTAACCACCCGCTTACAGGTGAAGAGACAGAGGTAATGTGGGTGAAAGGATCCGGAGGCGATATCGGAACGTTGAAGAAAAGTGGTCTTGCTGCCCTATATGTGGACCGCCTGCGTAGCCTGAAACAGGTATACCGCGGCATTGAACATGAAGATGAAATGGTCGAGCTCTTCAACCACTGCATCTACGACCTGCAGTCGAAAGCGCCTTCAATTGATACGCCATTACATGGGTTCCTTCCCTTCAAACATATTGACCACCTGCATCCTGATGCAGCCATCGCCATCGCGGCAGCGAAAGATGGAAAGCAGATCACTGCCGACCTGTTCAATGGTGAGATCGGGTGGGTAGAATGGCAAAAGCCAGGTTTCGACCTTGGACTGCAGCTGAAACAATGCCTGGATGAAAATCCTGGGATCAAAGGCATCATGCTGGGGGCCCATGGTTTGTTCACCTGGGGAGACACGGCTTATGAAAGTTATCTGAATACCCTGGAGGTGGTGGAGCGGTGTGCGCAGTACCTCGAAGAAAACTATAGCAAGAAGGGCCCTGTATTTGGTGGCCAGAAGATGGGCAGCCTGGAAGCTGCAGACCGCAAAAAGCAGGCTGCGGCACTTGCCCCCGTATTGAGGGGTTTATGTTCCAGCAAACAATCCATGATTGGTCATTTTACAGACGATAGCCGTGTGCTGGAGTTCATCAATTCCAATGACCTTGAGCGCCTGGCACCCCTGGGCACCAGCTGCCCGGATCACTTCCTGCGCACGAAGATCAGCCCCTTGGTACTGGACCTTGCTGCCGACGAAGACCTGTCGGATGCCTCAGCCATCAAAGAACGGTTGCTACCTGCATTTGAGGCCTATCGTGCCATGTACACCGAATATTATGAAACCTGTAAACACCCGAACAGCCCTGCTATCAGGGATACCAATCCGGTCATCATCCTTTACCCGGGTGTAGGTATGTTCTCTTTCTCTAAAGACAAACAGACGACAAGGGTAGCTTCAGAGTTTTACATCAATGCCATCAATGTCATGAAAGGGGCAGAAGCCATTTCATCCTACAGCTCACTGCCAAGACAGGAAGCGTTTAATATCGAATACTGGCTGCTCGAAGAAGCGAAGTTACAGCGGATGCCAAAGCCAAAAGCTTTATCAGGCAGGATTGCCCTGGTGACCGGCAGTGCCGGAGGGATAGGGAAAGCCATTGCCAGCAAGTTTATCGATGAAGGGGCTGTTGTGATCGTGAACGACAACGATGCCGCCCGCCTGCAGGAGGCTGACGAGTGGTTTGCGACAACCTACGGCAAGGACAGTTACCAGTCGACATTGCTGGACGTGACCAGTAGCGGCAATATCGACGCTGCTTTCGCGGAAGCTGCGCTGGCCTTCGGTGGAGTTGATATTGTTGTCAACTGCGCCGGACTTAGCATCTCCAAACCTATTGCGGAGCATACCGAAAAAGACTGGGACCTGCTGTATGACGTACTCGTGAAAGGTCAGTTTTTTGTTACGCAAGCTGGTGTGGCCGTGATGCGCAAACAGGGATTGGGTGGAGATGTGATCAATATCGTTAGCAAAAATGCCCTCGTGTCGGGCCCCAATAATGCTGGTTATGGCTCAGCAAAAGCCGCACAACTGCATTTAAGCAGGCTTAATGCTGCCGAGCTCGGTGCGGATCACATCCGTGTGAATGTTGTGAATCCTGATGCCGTGATCTCTGACAGTAAAATATGGGCAGGCGCATGGGCAGAAGGAAGGGCTAAAGCCTACGGAATTACCGTAGAAGAGTTGCCATCGTTTTACGCAAAACGTACCTTGCTGAACGAAGTGATCCTCCCTGAAGATATCGCAAATGCATGTTTTGCGGTAACCGGCGGATTGCTCAACAAATCAACCGGTAATGTGATCAATGTGGATGGCGGTGTGGCCATGGCATTTGTACGTTAAACCTAAACTTGAAACCATGAAATTGCAAGAAACTTTAATAGCTGAATACAACGACGAATTACACGCTGCTCATTCCCGTAAACTAGATGCCCTTACCGGCGATATACATGACCTTGAGGGCGTACTGCGCAAGCTGACCGACTTTCAGATTGCGATTCCCAGCTGGGCGCTTGGAACCGGAGGCACCCGCTTTGGCCGTTTTTCCGGAGGTGGGGAGCCCGTGGCCATCGAAGAAAAAATTGAAGATGTTGGATTGCTGCATGCGCTGAACAAATCCTGCGGTGCCATTTCCCTGCACATACCATGGGACATCCCACAGAACTATGAAAGCATTAAGCGCCATGCGCAGGACTTCGGCCTTCGCTTTGACGCCATGAATTCCAATACTTTTCAGGATCAGGCCAACCAGGAATACAGTTATAAGTTTGGTTCCCTGCAGCATGTAGACCCCCGGGTGAGGAAACAGGCGGTAAACCACAACATTGAAGTGATTGAACACGGCGTGGCGCTGGGCTCGAAGTCCATGACCGTATGGCTCGCTGACGGCTCCTGCTTCCCGGGGCAGCTGAACTTCCGCAAGGCATTTGAAAATACATTGGAGAGCCTTAGGGAAATCTATAGCGCTTTACCATCGGACTGGCAGCTGTTTGTAGAGTATAAAGCTTTTGAACCTAATTTTTATTCTACCACGATGGGCGACTGGGGCCAGTCTTTTCTGGCGGCAACAAAATTGGGGCCGCAGGCCAAAACACTGGTAGACCTGGGCCACCACCTGCCGAATGCCAACATCGAGCAGATTGTGTCCATCCTCCTCATGGAAGATAAACTGGGTGGTTTCCACTTCAACGACTCTAAATATGCTGATGATGACCTCACGGCAGGTAGCATCAAGCCTTATCAGCTCTTCCTGATCTTCAATGAACTGGTGGAAGGTATGGACAGCAAAGGCATGAACCATGCTACGGACCTGGGCTGGATGATTGATGCTTCGCATAATGTAAAAGACCCACTGGAAGATCTGTTGCAGTCGGTGGAGGGCATCATGATTGCTTATACCCAGGCACTGATCATCGACCGGGACGCGCTGAAGGCGGCACAGGACGACAATGATGTGGTGCGTTGCCAGGAAATCCTGCAGCATGCTTTCCGTACCGATGTGCGCCCGATTGTTGCCGAAGCCCGCTTACGGGCCGGAGGTGCATTGGATCCGCTAAAATGTTACCGTGGCCTGGAAATTAGAAAACAACTGATCAGTAACCGCGGGTTAAAAACAGCAGTGGCAGGATTGTGAGAAAGATTCCTGTCATAGCGATTTTTGATGTAGGTAAGACCAACAAGAAGCTGCTGCTCTTTGATGAGCAGTATAAGATTGTTTTTGAGAAGACCGCGCGTTTCAGGGAAACCGTAGATGAGGACCATGATCCTTGTGAGAACCTCGACAGCCTGAGGTTCTCCGTTTACAACTCTCTGCAGCAGGTGCTGGCGATGGAGAAGTATGAGATCAAGGCAATCAACTTCTCTACCTATGGGGCCAGTATGGTGTACCTCAATGAGCAGGGAAAACCCCTGGCACCCTTGTACAACTACCTGAAAGAATATCCTGAGGGCCTGCGCTCCCGTTTTTATGAAGCCTACGGCCCTGAAGAACAGTTTGCACTCGAGACCGCCTCACCCGCAATGGGCAGTCTCAATTCCGGCCTGCAGCTCTACCGCATCAAGCATGAAAAACCACAGCTTTTTGCGAAGATCAAGTATGTAATGCACCTCCCGCAGTACCTCAGCTCGCTGATTACGGGGCAATTTTACTCTGACGTCACCAGTATCGGCTGCCATACGGGACTGTGGGATTTCAATAACAATGATTATCATCATTGGCTCACAAAGGAATCGGTAATTGACCGCCTTCCGCCCCTGGCGACGGCAGATACGGTGATCCCATGTGCTTCGCCGGAGGGCGACTATGTGGTGGGCATCGGGCTGCACGATAGCTCTGCGGCGCTCATTCCCTATCAGGCCAACTTTGCAGATCCTTTTGTGCTGCTGTCGACAGGTACCTGGTGCATCAGCATGAATCCTTTTAACCACACACCGCTGACTACCGAGGAGCTGTTGAACGATTGCCTCTGTTACCTTCAGTACCGGGGCGAACCCGTAAAGTCTTCGCGTCTCTTTGCGGGATGGGAATACGAACAGCAGGTGAAACGGATTGCACAACATTTTGGTCAGGATGTGCCCAAATACAGGAACATCGCTTTTGATCTCGAACATTTTCATCAGTATTACCAGCCGGAGAGGTTCCAGTCACTGGGTAAGGCCTCAGGCTTCGAATCGGTGGATTTAGGACAGTTCAAAGACGACATTGAGGCCTACTATGAATTGATGGTGCGCCTGATCCACCAACAATACCTCGCTACGAGCATTGTCTTGAAAGACGCTATGGTAAAGCGGATCTTCGTCACCGGAGGATTCGGTAAAAATGCAGTATTCATGAGTATGCTGGCCCAGGTATTCCCGGACATCGAGGTGTTTGCAGCCTCCATGCCCCAGGCTAGTGCCATTGGTGCTGCCATGGCGATCCATAAATCATGGAACATGCACCCTATGGCAAATGATGCCATAGAACTAAAATATTATTCAAAGTAAGGATATGATCACTCAGCGCAACAGATAATTATCAGACATTCATCAGTTAAACCCCAATTTTATAATGACCAACCCTTACCCTTCCGTTTCACTGCGCGCTCAGGTGCTTTTCTCCATTTTGCTGGTTGCATTAATGACTTTTGGTTCGGTGCGGAGTGTTTTTGCGCAGCTTAGCGTTGCAGACCTGCGTGTGGAGTATCTTGAAAATCCGCTCGGACTGGAAACACGTCAGCCGAGATTAAGCTGGAAGATCCAGTCTAGCAAAAGAAATACAGTACAGCGCGCGTACGAAATTCGCGTTGCGGAAGAGATAAGAACATTGAGTACCGGCAAAAACATCAGCTGGAACAGTACGCTGCAGCAGGACAGCCAATCGATACAGATACCCTATTCTGGAACACCTTTACAGGACGGCAGTAGGTATTACTGGCAGGTGCGGGTGAGGGACAACTACGGCAGGACCTCCAAATGGTCGGCCATAAATTTCTGGCAAATGGGAATGAAGGCTTCCTCCTGGACGGCAAAGTGGATCTCTGCAGTTGATGGAGATACGCTCCACAATAGTCCCCTATTCAGGAAGACCTTCAGCAACACCAAAACCGTAAAGGCTGCAACGGCATACATTACAGCCAAAGGACTTTATGAGGCCTCCATCAATGGGCAGAAGATTGGCGACCGTTATTTTGCACCTGGATGGACGAGTTATGCAAAAAGGCTACAATATCAGGTATATGATGTTACCAGCCTGCTAAAAAAGGGCGACAATGTTGTAGGTGCCGTGCTGGGCGACGGATGGTACCGTGGGAACATCGGATTTGCAAACCAGTTTAATTTTTATGGTACCAAAAGATCGCTCTTATTGCAGCTGTCTATTGAATATACGGATGGAACCACAGCGCTTGTCCAGACCGATGAGAGCTGGCATACCAGTTATGGACCTATCATCTCTTCTGACATCTACGGCGGTGAGCAGTACGACTCCAGGCTGGAGAAAAAAGGCTGGGCAACCGCGGCCTATGTAGAAGATGCCAGTTGGAAAAACGTAACTGTGCTGGATGAGAGCAAAGGCGAGCTGACGAGCACCCTCGGTCCGCCGGTAAAAAAACATGAGGTATTTAAAGCCCTGAAAATCTTCAGGACCCCCAAAGGTGAACTGGTTGCCGACTTTGGACAAAACCTTGTCGGATGGCTGCAGATTAAGACCCATGGTGCTGCAGGAACGACCATTAAGGTCAGTCACGCTGAGGTATTGGACAAGGAGGGTAATTTTTATACCGCCAACCTGAGGTCTGCAAAGCAACAGAACAGTTATATTCTTGATGGGCGCCCGGAGCAGGTATTTGAACCTCATTTTACCTTTCAGGGCTTCCGTTATATCAAGCTGGAGGGAATGGAGAAAGAACCGGCCCTGGCCGATCTGAACGCGGTGGCACTCTATTCTGATATGCCGGAAACAGGTACGCTGACCACCGATCATCCGCTGTTAAACCAACTGCAGCACAACATCCAGTGGGGGCAGAAAGGCAATTTTCTGGATGTGCCCACTGATTGTCCGCAACGCGATGAACGCCTCGGCTGGACTGGTGATGCGCAGGCTTTTTATCAGACAGCAGCCTACAACATGGATGTTTCTGCTTTCTTCAGCAAATGGATGAAGGATGTCAGCGCAGAGCAGCTGAAGAGCGGAGCGGTCACGCATGTTGTCCCCAATGTGCTTGGCCAGGGATGGTCTGGTGCTGCCGGATGGGGGGATGTATCAACGATCATCCCTTGGGGAATGTACACCGCCTACGGTGACCAGCGCATTCTTGAGGAACAATATGACAGCATGAAGGGATGGGTAGATTACATGACTGCACATACAAAAGATCAGCTCTGGAATACAGGTTCTCATTTTGGCGACTGGCTGTTCTACCGTCCGGAGGATGACAATGACGGAAGGGCAGCGGTAACAGATAAACATCTCATTGCACAGACTTTCTACGCCCACTCTACGCAGATCCTGGTCAGCACGGCTACATTGCTGGGCAAAAAAGACGATGCTGCGAAGTACAGCGCATTGCTGAGCGGTATCAAAGCCGCATTCATGAAGGAATATGCCACACCTAACGGACGTCTGGTATCGGGAACACAAACAGCTTATGTGCTGGCATTGCAGTTCGACCTCTTTCCCGAAAACCTAAGGGCGCAGGCGGCAGAGCGGCTGGCGAATAATGTACACGATTACGGCAACCACCTGACGACGGGTTTTTTGGGGACGCCATACCTCTGCCATGTGCTGAGCCGCTTCGGATATACCGATGTGGCCTATCAGCTGCTGCTGCAGGAAAGCTATCCTTCATGGTTGTATCCTGTTAAAAAAGGTGCAACGACGATCTGGGAACGCTGGGATGGCATTAAAGAAGATGGTACCTTCCAGACGGTTTCTATGAACTCTTTTAATCATTATGCTTATGGTGCTATTGGCGACTGGATGTACCGAAATATGGCGGGCATCAAACCTGCGGAAGGTACTGCGGGATATAAATCCATTGTCATTGCGCCCCAGCCCGGAGGGAATATCCGTAGGGTGGCTGGAGGGCTTGACACACCTTATGGCCTGGTAAAATCTTCCTGGCGTTTAGAAGACGGACTGATGAAGATGGAAGTTGTCGTGCCCGTGAATACCACGGCCACCATTGTGTTGCCAAAGGCTGCAGGAAAACAGGTACGGGAAACAGGCATGGAGCTGATTAAGGTCGCAGGCATCTCCGCCATCACCAATGCGAGCAAAGATTTATCACTGAAAACAGGCTCAGGAACTTATCACTTTGAATACAAAATGTAATTTAGCTAAACACAATGAACCACAAGAAAGAAACATATATGAAAGATCACTTAAAGAATAGCTTTTACGCATGTTGTTTGCTGACGCTTACAGGCGCATCACTGCTCAGCAGCGCCTATGCACAGCAGCCGGTAGCCTTGCAGTGTGAGCATCTGGTGAGGCCACTTGGCGTTGATGCAGCACACCCGCGTCTGAGCTGGATGATGGATGATAAAAGCCAGGGTGCAGCACAACGTGCTTACCGGATTACGGTCGACACCGATTCAATGGCTGTCCTGAAAGGACAGGGCGGAACATGGGATTCTGGAAAAACCAGCTCAGGACTGAGCCTCACCACCTATCAGGGTAAAGCCCTGCAGCCGTTTACAAAATATTACTGGAAGGTAGAACTATGGGATAAGGACGGTCAGCCTGCAGCCTCAAAGCAGATTTCTTCTTTTGAAACCGGAATGATGGGCATGGAAAACTGGAAGGGCGACTGGATCAGCGACAGTGAAGATATCAATGCGTTGCCTGCCCCCTATTTCAGGAAGGCTTTTGCGACCTCAAAAAAGATCAAATCAGCACGCGCGTATGTTGCCGCTGCCGGATTGTATGAACTGTACCTGAATGGCAAAAAAGTAGGCGACCACCGGCTGGACCCTATGTACACACGTTTCGACAGAAGAAACCTATATGTCACTTACGATGTAACTACGCAGCTCCAGAAAGGACAGAATGCTGTTGGCGTATTGCTGGGCAACGGATGGTATAACCATCAGTCGATTGCAGTATGGAATTTTGACAAAGCACCCTGGAGAGGCCGACCAACCTTTTGCCTGAACATCAGGATCACCTACGACGATGGCACAACGGCCCTGGTGACCTCGGGGAAAGATTGGAAAACAGATGCCAGCCCGATTACGCTGAACAGCATCTACACCGCCGAGCATTATGATGCCCGTCTGGAGCAAAAAGGCTGGAATACCGCCGGGTTCAATGATTCCAAATGGAAAGCGGTGATGAAAAGAACTGCGCCATCAAAAAATGTTACCACCCAGCTGATGCATCCCATCCGCAATGTGCAGACGCTGGATGTGAAGTCCGTCAAAAAGTTCAACGATACAACCTACTTGTTTGACTTGGGGCAGAACATTTCAGGTGTGACAAAAATTAAGGTGAAAGGACCTAATGGTACCGTGTTGCGCATCAAGCATGGTGAGCGCCTATATCCCAATGGCCGCCTGGACCTCTCCAATATTGATGTGTACTATCGGCCGAAAGATAAAAATGATCCTTTTGCAACGGACATCTTTACGCTTGCCGGAAATGGCCTGGAAGAGTTTATGCCTAAATTCAATTACAAAGGCTTCCAATATGTGGAAGTGAGCAGCAGCCAGCCTGTAACGCTCACAAAAGAAAGCCTTACGGGTTACTTTATGCACAGCGATGTGCCTGCAACGGGCAACCTCGACAGCTCCAACCCGCTGATCAATAAGTTATGGTGGGCAACAAACAATTCTTACCTGTCGAACTTAATGGGCTATCCTACAGATTGCCCGCAGCGAGAGAAAAACGGCTGGACGGGTGACGGACATTTCGCCATCGAAACCGGTCTTTATAATTTTGATGGCATCACCGTCTATGAAAAATGGCTCGCAGATCACAGGGATGAGCAAAAGCCAAATGGCGTATTGCCGGATATCATTCCTACAGGTGGATGGGGTTATGGCACCGCCAATGGTACCGACTGGACCAGCACCATTGCCATTATCCCATGGAACATTTATCTGTTCTACGGCGACAGCAAGCTGCTGGCGGACTGCTATGACAATATTAAAAAGTATGTGGGTTATGTGGAGTCCATCAGCCCTGAAGGCCTGACTACATTTGGGCGCGGCGACTGGGTTCCGGTGAAATCTCCATCTTCGCTGGAATACACTTCTTCGATCTACTATTATGTAGATGCAACCATCCTGGCGAAGGCTGCCCATCTGTTCGGCAAAGAGGCAGATGTAAAATACTATACTGCTCTGGCTGCTAAGATCAAAAATGCCGTTAATAAAAAATACTTCAATGCTGAAACCGGTATTTATGCCTCAGGCGTACAGACTGAGTTGAGCATGCCGCTTCAATGGGGTGTTGTGCCGGACGGAATGGAAAACAAGGTGGCTGAAAACCTGGCGAGAAGAGTGGTGGCCGACAATATGCACCTGGATGTGGGTGTTCTTGGTGCAAAGGCTGTGCTGAATGCACTGAGTGAAAATGGACAGGCAGATATCGCTTACCGGCTGGCAGCACAGGATACTTATCCAAGCTGGGGCTGGTGGATCGTCAACGGCGCAACTACCCTCTATGAAAACTGGAACATACAGGCCGAACGTGACATCTCTCTAAACCACATGATGTTTGGTGAAATCGGTGGCTGGTTCTTTAAAGGACTGGGGGGCATCAAGCCTGATGAGCAACAGCCGGGTTTTAAGAATGTATTGCTGAACCCGAATTTTGTGACGGGTCTGGACCATTTTGAGGCGAGTCATGATGGTCCTTATGGCAAGATTACCTCTTCCTGGAAACGTACAGGTAATGGCATCAGCTATTCGGTCATCATTCCCGCAAATGCAACGGCGACGCTGAACCTGCCGGTAAAGGAGGGGCAGAAGGTGCGGCAGGAAGGGCAGGAGCTTGCTGCCAAGGGCATTTTACTGACCGCGGGTAAGCATACCTTTGAACTGAACTAAATCGATAAACAGCTCATAAAAACTTAACATTGTTGCCTTTGCATTGCTGAATGAACTCCCTATCTTTGGCCAGGGAATTAATCAAATGGAAACAGATCAACATTATACAGACGCCGGGCTGCTGGAGGGACTACGGACCGACCAGCCCGGCGCCTTTGAAAATCTGTTCAACAAACACTGGCAGGACCTTTATACACGTGCCTATAAACGCCTACGCGATCAGTCGGAAGCGGAAGATATGGTCCAGGATATTTTTGCCAGCATCTGGGACCGCCGGTATCAGCTGGAAATTACCGGTTCTTTACAAGGCTATCTGCGCACCTCATTAAAATATAAGATCATCAAATGGGCGGGGCGCGACACGCTTCATAAGGAAGCTTTATCCCATTTGCTGTATCGCATGGAAGAGATGGAGGATACCATTTTAGATGCGATGGCTGCAAACGACCTAAAGAAAAGCTTTGAGGATGCAGTACAGACTTTTCCGGAAAATATGCGACGGATATTTACGCTTCGAGCTGAAAATTATACTGTTGCCGAAATTGCCGAAGCATTAGGGCTCGCCGAACAAACGGTAAAAAACAATAATGTGGAAGCCTTAAGAAGGCTGAAAGTTATCCTGTCGGCCAAACATCCACATCTGCACAAATCTTTCCTCACTGCCCTGGCGCTGTTAATATTAAATTAACAATTAAATAACGGTTTGTTGAAGTACTATTGGCTTGTTCACAGCACTATGTGTTTGTAATAAGGCTTATAGTGAGATACTCAATTTTTAAAAGACTGTTAAGGAAGTACGAAAATGGAACGGCAACGAGTGCCGAACGCTACCTGGTAGAGGCATGGTACGACTCTTTTGATGAAGATCAGCTGGAACGTATCCCTGGAGCTGCTAATGCGCCGGAAGCTGAGGCTACACGGCAACGGATTCTCGGTCGTTTGATTACTCCTGAAAAAGAGCTGAAACAGCCATCCTGGCTCCGCCGGTCATGGATTCAACTGGCAGCATCTCTGATCCTGATTTCCGCTGTCTCATTATTTTTCTATCTCAGTGATCGGGAACAGGTCAAAAGCGAAGCCCTAGTCGGCCTGCAGCAAGAGCAGGTATATACCACGAAACCGAAGGAGATCAAACGCATTTATCTTAAAGACAACACCAGCATCTTACTGAATGCCAACTCAAGCCTGAGCCTGCTGAAGGGATTTGGTAAGCAGGACCGCCGTGTACGCCTAAGAGGTGAAGCCCACTTTGAAGTCAGCAGAGATACGATCAGGCCATTTATTATTGATGCAGGAGAGATTCATGTAAGGGTACTCGGTACGGTATTTAATGTGCGTGCTTATGCCACGCTGAACGATATGAATGTAAGTGTCAACTCCGGCAAGGTGCAGGTCAGCAGCAAGGGACATCAGCTCGCCTTGCTCACAAAGGGCCGTGGTGTCACTTACCATAAAAATTCAGGAAAGTACGAGCTGGGGGAAATGGTCCCAGCCATGACCACAGGATGGACAGAAGGACGTATTGTACTGCAAAAGGCGAGCTTCGAGGAGCTGGCGCAAAACATAAAAAATATCTATGGACTGACCCTCCATACCAAAGATCATAAAGTAAAATCTTTCAAATACAACGTGACATTACGCTCCCGTCAGCCTGCAGAAGAGGCGTTGGAAATGCTGATGAAAATCTTAAACAAGAAATATATACAGGAGGACCCGGATGGTATAAATATCTATTAAAAAAAAACATCCGGCGAAGCTGTATGCTCGCGCCGGATGCTTGTGATGGCAGCATTAAGTTTGGACGCTGTACTGTTGCCAACATTAGCAATGAAAATGACTTAATCACTAATTATTCAAATCTATGAAACACCAGCCTCAAATCAAAGGCTTGAAATAGATGTGGATGCAACCAAATTTATAAATGAAACACAAATTACTGCTATTGCAGAAGCTTATGCGTATTACACTCATCATCAGTTTAATCACTGTTGCAGCTTCCCAATTTTTATGGGCCGGGATATCCAGGGGTCAGCTCCTTCAAAAGCGCCTGAATGTATCCTATCAGAAAACAGATCTGTATGACCTGATCCAGGAAATACAGTCTAAAGAGAAAATCTATTTCGCTTTTACAGACAACCTGAAACTTGACAAAATTGTTTTGAACAAAGTACAATTTGAGAAGGCAACATTAAAAGATATCTTGTCTACACTGCTTACGCCAAACCAGATCGGTTTTCAGGAGAGCAATGGTGTCATTACTTTGTTCAAGTTGCAGGCTCCGGGAAAAATTAACGGACGCATTGTCGATGAACAGGGGATGCCATTGGTAGGTGCAGGTGTAAAGATTGTGGAACTGAACAGGACGGCAAGTGCAGATGCTGATGGTAAGTTTAGCATCAGCGTTACTCCGGGTACCTATACGGTTGAAGTTACTTACATTTCATTTGCGACACAGCGTAAAACGGGTGTAGTCGTTGCTGAAGGGCAAACTGTACAGATTGCATTTTCAATGAAAGATGAGCTGAGCAAGCTGGATGAGGTCGTTGTAGTTGGTTACGGTACGCAGAAGCGTAAAGAGGTAACTTCTTCGGTTGCTACATTAAAAGCCGAGGACTTCAACAAGGGGTCGGCAAGGTCGCCAATGGACCTGATCCAGGGTAAAGTAGCTGGTCTGAACATCACCAGAACTCAAGGGAACAATCCGAATTCCAGTGCTGCAATCCAGCTTCGCGGGATTACTTCCATTAAGGGAACAACAACACCTTTAATCATCATTGATGGTATTCCGGGCGGTAACCTGGATCTGCTTCAACAGGATGATATTGAGTCGATCGATGTGCTGAAAGATGGGTCCGCTGCCGCGATTTACGGTACCAGGGGTAATGCGGGTGTTATTTTGATTACCACTAAAAAAGGACAGGCTGGGGAAGGTAAATTCGACTACAACAACTATTTCCAGAAAGATTTTGTAGATAAAAAACCAGATTTCCTTTCTGCTGATGAATGGAGAAGCAGGATTGCTTCAGGGCAGATTAATGCAGCTCAGGATTTTGGTGGATCTACAGATCTTTATGATGAACTCATCAACAAAGACAACCTTAGTCAGTACCATAACCTTGCGGTATCCGGCGGAACTGATAAAACAAACTACAGGGCTTCAGGATATATCAACGATTTTCAGGGTATTGCAAAAGAAAATAGCAGAAACCAGTTTGGTGCACGTATTAACGTGAATCAAAAAGGGTTGAAAGACAGGTTGACCCTTCAGGTGAATATGGTAGCTAACTTTAATAAAGCCAATCTTTTAGGTGGAGGTGGCGGCGACTTTGAACAGGCCGTGATCTGGAATCCAACATCTCCTTTAGTAAAGCCTGATGGGACATGGAATGAACTGAATGACCGCTATAATCCTATTGCACGTTTTGCCAATCGCATCAATGAACGAAATCAGCAGACTTTTTCGGGAGATGCACGTGTCACAGTGGACGTCATTGATGAAATCTCGGTATCTGCCTTTGGGTCGTATCAACGCAATAACTACAATGACAGGCAGTTCCGTTCGAAAAATGATTGGGATCAACGTCCGCAGAGCAGTTATCAGGGAATGGCATACGCGAGCAAAGAAAATTCGCTTTCCTGGACCAAAACCTTTGAGTCTACTATCAATTTCAAAAAAACAATTAACAACGACCACAACTTAACTGGTTTGCTGGGTTATAGCTATCAGTACAATACTGCGGAGCGGTTTAATGTGAGCAATAATGGATTAACAACGGATGGTTTCCTGGACTGGAACCTTGGTGCTGGCGGAGCTAATAATAATATAGCCTTGCCAAGACCAGGTATTGGAAGTTTTAAAGATGACAATACATTGATTGCCTTCTTTGGTCGTGCGAATTATGCCTTTAAGGGCAAGTACCTCGCACAGGTGATCCTACGTCGCGAGGGATCTTCAAGGTTTGGAACGAACAACAAATGGGGAAACTTTCCGGCAGCATCAGTAGGATGGCAACTGAGTGAAGAATCGTTTCTGAAAGACATCAAGGCGATTAACAACCTGAAACTTCGTGTAGGTTATGGCGTGACTGGAAATGAGGGGATTGGAAACTACATGTCGCTGATTACACTTGGTACCGGTGGGGTTTATCCACAGGAAGGTGTCTATTATCAGACTTATGGTGCCGGCAGAAACCCTAATCCTAACCTTCGCTGGGAGAAAAAAATGGAATGGAACTTTGGTTTGGACTACAGCCTTTTTGACAATAGACTTTCAGGAGCTGTGGATGTTTACAAAAGAAAAACCAAAGATCTGCTCCTTGAGTACACTGCGCAACAACCGGGTTATGTACGTTCAACAATTTTTACCAATGTGGGTACCATTGAGAACCACGGTGTGGAGTTGTTGATTAGCGGTGTTCCTATCAAAAAGCAGGATTTTACATGGAGTATTGATTTGACGGCCAATTCACAGTTTAATAAACTGCAGTCATTAACCAATGATGTGTTTAAAGCATCCACCTTATATTATGCAGACATTCCGAATCCAGGGGCTATGGGACCTGCCATCCGTGTGGATGAAGATGGTGTAATCGGAAATTTCTATGGCAAGCGTTTCGCTGGATTCAACGACGCCGGAGCATGGTTGTTCTACAAAGCCGATGGCTCGGTAGCTGAAGCAGCACAAATGACAGAGGAAGATAAGACCATCATCGGAAATGGTGTTCCAAAATATAATGTTGGTTTAAACCAGACTTTCCGTTATAAAAACTTTGACCTCAATATCTTGCTGAGAGGTAAGTTTTCTTTTGATATCCTGAATCTTCAGGAGATCTTTTACGGAAACAAAAGCTATTTGCCAAACAACGTATTTAACAGTGCCTTTAATGAAAACGGTGCTTTGAATGCAGCTCCGCAATATTCCGATTATTATCTGGAAAAAGGAAATTTTGTAAAACTGGATAACCTTACACTTGGCTATAATTTCAAGCTAAAAACCAGTTACGTTAGAAATATGAGACTGTATGTTTCAGGACGTAACATCCTCACCATCACAGGTTATGATGGTCTTGATCCGGAGCTTCAGGACACCGGTTTTGAGACTGGTGTAGACTCTAGAGGTTTTTATCCAAGAACAAGATCATGGACTGCCGGCTTAAGCATCGGCTTTTAATCAGCATTTTCTTTAGCACAACTAAATAAAAAAATTAAAATGAAATTCAACATCAAGAAGACAGCATACCTGCTCAGCGTGTTTACATTATTGTCGACATTGAATGCCTGCACCAAGCTGGATGAAACATTATATAGCGAGTTGTACAAAGACAACTTTTATAAAAACAGAACTGAAGTATTACAGGGTGCAATGCGCCCGATGACACACCTTCAATCATGGCTGGCACCAATTCGCGGGGACGGTTATTATTATCATGCTGAGATGTCTGCAGATCAGTTGGCATGGCCCCAGAAAGGTCGTCACGCCTATGACAATGGTGATCACATCAGACAGCATTACCATAGCTGGACCATCAATGAAAACAGGTTGACAAATGCCTGGGCAGGCATGTGGACCGGATTGGGGTACACCAATGCCGCCATTGAAGATATTGAAAAGCTGGATGCTGCTGCCATCGGTATGGATCCTGCCGAGTTGAAAGTAATTCTTGCAGAACTGCATGTGCTCAGAGGTTTTCATTATATGAAACTGATGGATCTATGGGGTAATATTCCAATTGTCACCAAGGTAGGTCTTCCTCAGAATCCTCCGACGGCACCACGTAAGGAAGTATTTGAATTCATAAAAACGGAGTTGGAAACTTATGTTCCACAGTTGTCGCCATATTCAGCGAAACTTGTAGGACGTATCGGGCAGACTGGTGGCTATGCAATGCTTGCAGAATTATACCTGAATGCAGAAAAGTGGGCGGGTACGCCGATGTGGGATCAATGTATAGCTGCTTGCGATAAGATTATGAGCGGTGCAGCAGGGGGACTTGGAGGAACTCCCCGACTGGCTCCAAATCTTACTGAAACTTTTGCCAATACCAACAGAACCGCTCCTGAAGCCTTGTTTCAATATGCATATAGCAATAAGGGAGGTTTCGTGTGGGATTGGATCGTTCTTATGGGCTTCACAAATATGAGTGAGGCGTTGGATGTGTCCTATGTAGGTAACAACGGTTATGTGGTCATTCCTACGGCATTCAATGCTTATCCAGAGAATGACCTTCGCAAAAAAGAGTGGTTCTTGTTTGGTCCACAGTACAAATTTGGCACTACCACACCAATCCTGGGTTCCGAGGAATACAATGGAAAACCTTTTGTCTATGTGAATACCATCAGAAGAGAAAGCGAAGGTGACCTTACTTCTGAAGGAGGAATGACTAAAGGAGAAGAGAATAGCGGGGCACGTTTTAATAAATACAAAACCGGAAGGACTGCTGACGTTAATTACCGTGAAAATCAATTTATGATCTACCGTTTAACAGAAATCTACTTTGATAAAGCGGAAGCGATCATGCGCAAAAATGGTGGCATAGCAACTCAGGAGGCTGTCGACCTGATCAATACAAGTCGTAAAAGAGCTTTTACTGATGCAGATTGGCCAGCAGCACAATATACTGCAGCCAGCCTGACCATGGATGAATTGCTCGCTGAGAAAGGCCGAGAGTTTATCTTTGAAGGTAAAAGACGTACCGACATCATCAGATTTGGCCGTTTTATTAAAGGAACATGGTGGGACCATAATACTGCAACCAATGATGTGAATAAGGAAATCTATCCTATTCCATTCAGACAGATGGCGAATAACACCAATCTGGTACAAAATCCGGGATATGTTAATTAACCCATTTGTTACCAAAAAATAATCAGGTATTATCATTAAAATACTGATTTTTGTTTCATTAGATGAAGGGCCGTTACTGTGAAGAAGGAACGGCCCTTCTCTTTGACACACAGATGAAATTTTAAATGTTTTTTATGTTAAAGATGAATTTACGTTTACTGGCTTTTTTTTTATTGTTGCTGGTTAATAAAACGATTTATGCACAACAAACAGGGAAAGATAAGCTTGTAAACGTCTTTCTCGGTTCGTCCGGGGACCACGGACAGATGTCGCCCGCGGCTTCTTATCCTTTCAGTGCATTGAGTATCGCCCCACAGACTTATCCGATGACGCATACCGGTTACGAACACCTGGCGAAAGAAGTGTTTGGATTCACACACAACCGCTTTGAGGGAGTAGGCTGCCAGGGCAGCGGTGGAATTATCCTGGTTAAACCTTTTCTGGGGGCGGAAAATGACGAGCTTCCCCTAGTCAAGGCTTCTGAAACCGCAGCTCCCGGATACTATGATATTGCTTTCACTAATGGCATTAAAGCTGGTTTTGTGGTGAATAAACAGACGGCTATGCACGACTATATCATGCCTGCCGGAAAAAAAGGCTTCTCCATTGATCTGGGGCATACTTTTAACAATGCCCTGGTGGATGAGTCGCATACCATTGATGGCAATGTGATCAAAGGATGGGTGGCTGCGAAGACCACTTGTCATGCTGGTACTTACCGGATTTACTATCAGTTGTCATTCAACCAGTCCGTGAAATGGAAAGATCTTGGGGAGCACCGTCTGGTGGCTGTCCCTGCGGATGATGCAACTGCTGTTCAGCTGCGTGTAGACATTTCTGCGGTTTCAACGGAATATGCAGTAAAGGCATCAAAAAAGAAACTCAGCTTTGAGGAGGCAAAGAAAAATAGTGCAATGGCCTGGGATGAGCTGCTGAGCTCGGTGGATGTAAAGGGTAATGCAGAGCGTGAAAGACTTTTTTATTCCCTGTTGTACCGTACAATCCAGTCGCCATACACGATCTCGGAGCCTGATGGAACCTACAAAGCCATCAATGGCAGTACGCAAAAATCCAAAGAAATGCGTTACAATGGCTGGGCAATCTGGGACAACTACAAAACACAGCTTCCGCTGTTATCGGTATTGTATCCTAAACGTTATGGCGATATCGTAGGATCCATTGCTAACCTTTATCCTTATGGAAAGAAAGATTACGCAGGACCTAACGAACCTTCCAATACGGTAAGGACGGAGCACGCCATGGTAGTCCTGTATGACGCCATGAAAAAAGGATATAAAATTGATTTCCCTGCCATCAAGGATTCTGTACTTGCCGAGGTGCAGCGACTGGACTTCAGCAAACCTGATAAATCACTAGAAGCTTCATATGACCTCTGGGCGGTTTCGGGGATGTTCAAACTGTCCGGTGATGCGGCCATGAGCGAAAAATATAAGACCATGGCGATGGATTACAAGAAGTATTGGGACAAGGACTTCAAAGATCTGTCGAAGAAAGATGTGGACCGTATGGGTGCGCGCAGCCTGTACCAGGGGACCATCAGACAGTACCGCTGGGCAGTTCCTTTTGATGTGAAGGGGCTGGTTGAGCTGACGGGTGGTGCTCAGGCATTCACGGAGCAGCTGGACGACTTTTTTGACAATGACTATTTTAATAAAGCGAATGAGCCCGATCTGCAGACACAGGAGCTGTATAATGGCAGTGCCAAACCCTGGAAATACCAGTCGCTGGTACATAAGCTGGCTTTAGATACCGTGATCCAGCATTATTTCAACGACAACAGTCGTGGGGTCGGCTCTTTCATAGACAGGATTTATAAAAATGAACCGAAGGCCTTTGTCCGCACCATGGATGATGATGCAGGAGCAATGTCCGGCTGGTTTGTGCTGACTGCAATGGGAATCCAGCCTGCCTGTGTTGGAACACCGATCTATTACCTCAACGTTCCTCTTTTTGAATCTGTGACCATCAAATCAGGAGCAAAGCCATTACAGATCAAAGTAGAGCACTTCAGCGACCAGAACGTATATATTGAAGCAGTTTCCTTAAATGGGAAAGCCCTGGACAGAACCTGGCTGACGCATCAGGAAATCCTAGCCGGCGGGCAACTCGTGATCAAAGCAGCAGCTACTGCTGATGCAAAATTTGGTGCCGGCAACCAATGGGTATCCGATATCAACGCTGCGGAATAAATAATCCTTACCATCCCTATCATCAGAAAGCTGCTATCCCTAATCAGGAAGCAGCTTTTTTTGTTTTATAAGGAAGTAGTTTTTTGTGTTGAGCCAGATATTTGGCCAACCATTCCTCTGGACTGCAGTTTTTTATGGATTGAAGCTGATTTCATCCAAAACGGTATTCTTCTCATTGTCTTTTTAAATCTCTTATTATGCATGAAACGGTGTTAAGGCAATAAGTTGATGTGATGCTTTTGATTTTTGCTGTTTTATATGGTTTTCGGAAATAAAAACCAGTCCCGAATGTTAAAAATGGACAAACGGTCTACTTTGATACAAAAACTTATTTTTTAAATAAACTTTTCGTTATTTTTATGTTAGATTCGTTTTAAGACCTAACCATCTGCCAAAACGTGAACGCTAACCATCAAACTCCGGACGAAGATCTCATCCAGCTGCTCAAAGACGGCGAGGAACTGGCGTTTAATGAACTCTATAACCGTTACTGGGATAAACTTTATTATGTTGCACACCGTTTGCTGAAGGATACTGATGCTGCAGAAGAGATTGTGCAGGAAGTATTCCTGGTTTTGTGGAAGAAGCGCGAACAGCTGAATATTGCCTGCATTCAGGCCTATCTTGCGGCGATGACGAGGTATGCAGTATATCGGCATCTTTCTAAAATGCAGCTGTCGAGGAAAAGGGAGCAGGCTGTGGCATTGAAGATGGCTACTGCCACGGAAGAAAGTGACCTCGACAATAAAATCCTGCTGGAAATCATCACCGGATTGTCGAACAGACTTCCAGAGAAATGCCGCCTGGTATTTCAGTATAATAAACTCATGGATCAGTCTCTGGCTGATGTAGCGATCAAACTTAACATTTCTGAAAAGACTGCGGAAGCACATCTGACAAAGGCATTGCGCATTATCCGTGCAAACGTTGGAGATGTTACGGTGCTGATGCTCTTGTTGGAGGAATTGTCCCGTAAGTCTTAATCTATTTCGCGATTTTATGAGATTTTTACAAGGCAGTAGCTATTGATTTTTACATTTTCACGAGGCAATAATGTACTGCGGTATTGTTTGCAAGGCCATTGTAATGATCATACGATGCCTTTGCAGCGTAATGAAAGTCCTTAAGGAGATGTATTGCAGATCGCAAATGATGAAAAGACTAAAAGAAAAACTTTTTTCATTTTCGACTAAGGGTGTTTTGTGCCGGATAGGCTCTATGTAAAAAATGAGCATATTAAGAGGCAGATGGAAAAAGAAGAACTAAAAGCGCTGGCACAGAAATACCTCGATGGCGAGGCTAGTCTGGAAGAGCAGCAGTTGCTCAATAGCTGGTACGACACTACGGAAGAAGGCTGGGTGGAGCATGTGTATACCAGGGTACCCGAAACGGAGGACGATGTCAAACAACGGATACTTGGAAAGCTCAGGGAAAACATGTATGCTGAGGAGAAGGGCGGAACAACCAATGAGTGGCGAAAGTATGGGGGGCTGACAGTCATTAGGTCGACTGCTGCGGTTGCGGCAGTGCTCTGTATAGTGTTTTTTGGCTGGTTACGTTTTGCAAAACCTGTAGCTGAGTCAAGTGTAGCGCAAGTCAGCGTATCTGCAGATAAAATTATGGAGCTTATCCTTCCTGACGGCAGCAAGGTATGGCTGCATGCGGGTTCTGTATTCAAATATCCAAAAAAGTTTGATGAGAAAAACCGAACCGTGACTTTACTGGACGGGCGTGCTTTCTTTGAGGTGGTTCATCGGGTTAAACATCCATTTATCGTCAAAACAAACCGTCTTAATGTGGTCGTGCTAGGTACTTCTTTTGATGTCCGCGCGTATCGAAAAGAGAAGGTAACGAAAGTCAGCGTAGTAACAGGAAAGGTGGGTATTACTCTGAAAGACAAAAAACAACAGCCGGCAGTCATGCTGCTTCCGAAACAACAGGTGGTGCTGGCGGAATTGAAACATACCCTGATCAAGGCAAAAGCTCCTGAGGTTGCCGTAAATGCCTGGTGTAACAGCAAGCTTGTTTTCGAACAGGAGACCCTCGGGAATGTATTCCAGGTGCTCGAGAAGAAATATAAGGTCCGGATTACCGCTGAAGATCCTGCATTACTGGAGGAGCGCATCTCCATTACCCTTGGAGATCAGCATCTGGATAACGTCATGAACATCCTATCCTTTACCAAACACTTCAAATATGAAAAAAACAATGACAGCATAAAGATCAGCAAATGACCTTTCTCCTTAGCAGCTAGGGAAGAAAACACCGGGAACAGGAAATGCTCCCGGCATTAGATTAGCCACTGTATACATGCTTGAGACCCATACACAGCTGGCTGTAGTTTAAAACATTAAACCAAAACAAATATGACGAATTTTTACGGCAAAGTATTGCCTTTACTCCGAAAATGCATGCGCATTTCTACAATTATCATTGGCATACAAGTGTGTTGTAGCACACTCCTGATGGCGAACCACACCAATGCCCAGGAAATGAGTTTTAAAGTAGTGAAGGCGAGCGTCAAGCAGGTCTTTAAGCGGATCGAGCAACAGGCAAATGTGACTTTTGTTTACGATGAGGCTGTATTGGGCAGCCTACCGGTGCTGACGCTGAATTTTAATAAAGAGCAGCTGACAGAGGTTTTGAAAACACTGCGTGAGAAAACCATGCTGGAATTTAAGATGGTAGGTAACTACATCGGCGTGGCAGAAAATGCGGCGAGCATGCCCAACCTGAATTTATCCGGTGGCTCAGCACTCAGCAGGATCAAGATCGATGGTGTAGTACGGGATGCAACAGGACAGCCACTGATCGGTGTCAGTATCCTGCTGAAAGGAACACAGGTCGGGACAACCACCAACAGCAGTGGCAGATTCAGTATTGAGGCCAATATCGGTGATATTTTAGTGGTGAGCTATCTGGGATATGCCACGAAGCAGGTCACCATTACCAATCCAGCGCAACTCAGCATTCTCCTCGATGAAGACTCCAGGGCCTTAAGCGAGGTTGTAGTTACTGCGCTCGGTGTTAAAAAGGAACGAAGAGCTCTGGGATATGCGGTGACAGAAGTGAAAGGTGACGAGCTGACACAGGCAAGGGAGAATAACATTGCCAATGCACTGGTAGGAAAGGTTGCGGGTATGAATGTGAACGCTACTGCCGGCGGGGTCGGAGCCTCTTCCAATGTCGTGATCCGGGGAATTTCAAGCATCTCCCAGACCAACCAGCCGCTTTATGTGGTGAATGGTATCCCGATGGAAAATAAGCCCAACAGCTCTTTAGGCAGTCAGTGGGACAATGTTCCAGATCTTGGTGATGCCATTGGTAACCTTAACCCGGATGATATTGAGACGATATCGGTACTGAAAGGTGCTGCGGCATCAGCCTTATATGGCTACCGTGGCAAGGCGGGGGTAATTCTGATCACTACAAAAAGCGGAAAAGGCAACTCCATAGAGTTCAATTCCAACTACGTAATGGAGACGGTGATGGACATGACCGACTGGCAGTATGTTTATGGAAATGGTGCAAATGGCATTAAGCCAGCTACAGCTAATGCTGCTTTCCAGGCGGGACAGTCCAGCTGGGGAGGATTGCTGGATGGAACTGATGTTGTTCAGTTCGACGGAGTTGCGCGTCCATACACTGCGCAAAAAAACAATATTGAAAATTTCTATCGCACTGGTAGTACCGCCACCAACACATTGGCCTTTAACAAGAGTTTCGACGGCGGTTCTGTCAGGTTCTCCGGAAGCGACTTGCGCAATAAGGCCATCACACCTGAGTCGGGTTTAAAACGACAGTCTTTTGCGCTGAACGGCAATTACAACATCAACAAACACCTTACAGTAGATGCTCGTGCCAACTACATCCTGGAGCAGGCGGATAACCGGCCCTTCCTCAGCGATGGCGCAGGAAATTCCAACTACAATGTGACGCTCTTGCCCACCAGCGTGGACGTGAACACACTGGAAAAAACGGTCAATGACAATGGCACAGAGTATGCCTATTCCGGTAACACCTTCGCCACTAATCCCTGGTTTGCTGCTCGGAAGTTTGTAAACGATACCAAAAGGGAACGGTTGCTGTCGTCCATCAGCCTGCGCTATAATTTCGACAATGGTGCCTTTCTGCAGGGGCGTGCGGGACGCGATGCATACAATGACAGGTATACAGCTATTGTTCCTACAGGTACCGCTTATCGTCCGCTTGGCTCCATTCAGGAGTCTACTACGAAATTCTCGGACATCAATACCGATGTTCTGATGGGGAAGGCCTTTGCAGTAAGTGACTTTACCATCACACCCAACATCGGAGGTAGTTACAGGCGGACAAAGTCGGAAATGTTCCAGCTTAACGGCAGTAATTTTTCGGTTCCTTATGTATATACGATCTCAAACGCGGCCGTGCAGACCACGCCCGTGTTCACCCCTAGCGAGAGTGAGGTGCTTTCCATCTATGGTACACTGGACCTGAGTTATAAAAACTTTCTGTACCTGAGCGGGTCGGTGCGTAACGACTGGTATTCAACGCTGGCTACCCCTGGAATGGACAACCCGCTGAATGCCGTTTATCCATCGGTGAACGGATCCTTTGTGTTTTCAGAGCTGGTGCAGGAGAAATGGCTGAGCTTTGGTAAGCTGAGGGCGGGTTTTGCACAGGTGGGCCAGGCTACAGATCCTTACCAGACGCAGCTGGCTTACGGCTTCAATACCACCAACCTGAATGGGCTCCCTCTTGGAGTAATCTCCAATCTGTATATTCCCAATAGTTCACTGGTGGCATCTATTGCGTCCGAGTTTGAGATTGGTACAGAGCTGCGCTTTCTCGACAACCGCATTTCTGTGGACCTTACCTGGTACAATAAAAAGTCGAAAGACGAGATTGTACAGGCACCGGCTTCGGCAACCTCAGGTTATGGAGGGGCCATCCTGAACATCGGTGAGCTACAGAATAAAGGTATTGAAGCCCTTATCTCAGGTACGCCAGTGAAGACTAAAAACTTTAGCTGGACGACCTCACTGAATGGCTCCATCAATAACAATGAGGTCCTTTCGCTTGCTGAAGGACAGACCTCGTTGCCGGGAGCAACTTCAAGGTCTGGAAATGCCTTTACACAGACCATTGTCGGAAAAGCATTTGGTCAGGTGATGGCATTCGATTACCAGTATGATGCCAATGGTGATGTCGTATTGGAAGCGAATGGAAGGCCTGCACGCGGCGAGCTGAAGCCCTATGGCTCTGCTTACGCGAAGTACGTGGCCGGCTGGAACAATGAGTTTAGCTACAAAGGATTGAATCTCTCTTTCCTGATCGACAGTAAGTTTGGAGCAAAGATCTTCTCGGCAACTGATTATTACGGATATGTACTTGGACTCCACCAGGGCACGCTCGTCAACAGGGAAAGCATGGGTGCCGATGCATCTGAATATTATAGAACATTGGCCGACAATGTTTCCGGAACCTTTGTGAACAATGCTGATTTTATTAAGTTTCGTCAGGTAATGCTGGGTTACACCTTTCCTGGAAAGCTATTCAACAATGTAGTGAAGGGAGCGACACTCAGTTTTGTGGGGCGTAAT
>NZ_ABCM01000014.1 GCF_000170795.1 Pedobacter sp. BAL39 | reverse complement strand
TGGCAAAGACGGGTTCCGGTCGGAGATGTTAAAATCATTCCCTTGTCCGCCAGGAGTTGCGTGAAGGTCGAGGATCAGGTACAGCTGGTTAGCTTTACACCAGGCAAGCAAGCTATCTGTCATTGCGAAACCCTGCTCCAGCCAGGTATCCTTGCCCTTTACAGGTTCCTGCTCTATCGAAAGCGTGTAAAGGTTGAAATGCATCGGCAGACGAACAGAGTTGAACCCCCAGCTCCTCATGGCTTCAACATCCGCTTTGGTAGTATGGTTACTCAGCCATTTCTGATAAAAATGGTTGGTTTCCTTTTCGCCAATCAGGGCCTGGATGCGCTCGCGGATTTTATACTGCTGCCCCTCCTCATTGATGCCCAGCATATACCCTTCCTGGAGCATCCATCCACCGAGGCCCATGCCACGGAGCAGCACGTTCTCTCCCTGCTCATTGACAATGCGTTTCCCCTCAGCCTTCAGAAAACCTTGTGCATTGCTAAAGAAACTATAGAAGATGCCAATGGTAAAAGAACAGTAAAAAACAGCGCTCCTCTGATTCTTAAACCAGGTAGGGAACATCTCTATAATTCCTTTTAACATAGTGTTTGTAGTTGGGTCGCCGCAGTTAAATCAGACAATCCCTTATAAATACCTTTAATTAATTTATGAGTTACTCAATGATAATTGTCGAAATCGAGTGTGGCTTGCTGGTGGTCTCTGACGCCTTCCCTCCGATCCAAAGATGATAAGGAATCGCTTCCGAAGATTTGTTCATTACCACTACCGCCACCTTACCATCAGGATTGATGAACGCCGTGCTCAGCAGCTTGTCTCTGTTCGAGGAGCTCGCAATACGTTTCGCACCAGGCATGATGAACTTCGAGAAGTGTCCCAGGTAATAATACGAATTGGTATACATCAGCTTACCTGTTTTCAGGTCCGCATGGATCGGTGCAAAGCAAAAGTTACCCACATGATTCGGCCCTCCTTTTTCGTCCAGCAACATGTTCCAGTCCGTCCAGGAAGAAACACCGCTATTGAAGTCGTTGATCATGGAATAACCATAACGCTCTCCCAGCGACCAGTTCTGGATGCTGTCCAGGTTAAATTTCTCCACACAGCCTTCTGTAAAAATCAGGTTCTTATCAGGGAAAGTTTCGTGTACCAGCTTCAGGTTGTCAAACAGCATACTACTGCCTGTCCAGGTCTCATACCAGTGAAAACCAATGCCCCAGATGTACTTGGCCGCTTCAGGATCAGAAAGCAGCGTGTTTGCGCGCTGGAAGATCTGATCACGGTTGTGGTCCCAGGCGATCAGCTTTTTATCACCCAGTCCATTTTTCTCCAACGTTGGCCCTAAGAAGTTCTTGATAAAATCGCGCTCTTCTTCGGCAGTATATACACAGGATTCCCAGATCTGCGTAGCCATAGGCTCATTCTGAGCCGTCAGCCCCCATATCGGCATCCCTTTTTCTTCATACGCTTTAATGAACTTCACATAGTAGTTCGCCCAGTTTTGTCTGAATTCCGCTTTAAGCTTGCCACCTTTCAGCATATCGTTGTTCGTCTTCATGAATGCCGGAGGGCTCCATGGACTCACATACAACTGTAATTTTCCACCGGCTGCAGCAATAGACTGTTTGATCAGGGGGATGCGGTACTGCTCATCATGTGCTACACTAAATGTCTTCAGCTCGGGATCATTGTCGGACACATACGTATAGCTACCGCTGGAGAAATCGCTGCTGTGGATGGTAGTCCTTCCCAGTGTGTATCCAATTCCCTTATCGCGACTATAATAAGCCTGCAGGTATTCCTCTTGTGAAGCTTTGGGCAGTTTGGCATAGGTCTCCGCTACGGCATCAGTGATGGCACCACCGATGCCTCCCAGCGACTGAAACGTTTTTGCAGGATCGACAAAAATGCAGACCTCCGTTTCCAATGGCTGCGGCATGTCCTTGACAAAAAGCTCTCCGGTGTTGCTCAACCGGAGGTCTGTGCCTTCGGCCGTCGTGTACTGGATGATCTTCTTGTTGTTCAGCGAGAAGGATTGCCCTGCTGCTGACAGTGCACTCTGATCAGTTTGTTTCTGTGGCTTACATGAAAATAAAAAGGGCGTTAATAAAAGTAAAGGAACTACTTTCTTGATGTTCATTTGCTGTGTATTTTGATAAATAAATCTCTAAATATAGGCAATGATGCCACTCAAGCTGGGAGTATCTCCAATTTATAGAAAAGAAATACTCCCACCTGACAATCCCTAGTTGTAAAAAGGATTTTGTGACAGACCACCAGTGATCTCATCATTATAAGGGATAGGGAGCAATTCATGCTTGCCCTTCACAAATCCTAAAGGTCCAAGTTCCTGTTCTGCAAGGTCCCAGCGTACCAGGTCCAGCCAACGGAAGCCCTCGAAGGCCAGCTCCAGCTGACGCTCACGCACAAGGGCGTTGAACAGTGCAGGGCCCGACAACCCTACCAGGGGAGTCATGTTCCTTTTCGCGCGGACACTGTTGATGTAACCCAATGCGGTTCCTTCTGCAGCATTGCGGAAATGTGCTTCCGCAGCCATCAATACCACGTCCGCATAGCGGATGAACCGCCAGTTGGTGCCATAGTTCAGCTCTATGACTGCATTTGGCGTGCCGGCCGACTGGCTAATGAATGATCCATATTTACGCTGAAAGCAACCGTCAAACTCATACACACCAGTTGCAGGGAAAGCACCTCCTCCGGCAATCAGCTCGTCACGCGACATCACCGTCTGCCTTCTTCTGGTCACATCACCAGCAGCAACATAGGCATCGTAAAGTTTTCTTTTGGCAAGGTTCATGCCCCATCCGCCAACAAGGGAATCGGCAGTAGCTTTAACGTAACCGACATCGGCACGTGGTCCCCACAGCTGCACGTGGATGTTACTTTCCGGAGTATCACCCCAGGGAAAGTTTCCGTAGTCATAAGCCGCAGCGTTGGAATAGGAAATCTCAAAAACTGACTCCTTACCAAACTCTCCGGCTTTCGAGAAGGCCTCACCTATGGATTCTGCCAGCTGATAGGCGCCAGAATTGATGACAAGGTCAAACTGTGTAGCTGCATCTGCCCATTTCTTCTGATACAGATAAGCCTTTCCAAGAAGCGACTGTGCCGCGCCTTTTGAAGCGCGAAACCTGTCGGCACTGGAATAGGCGGATTTCAAAGGCAACACCGCAATGGCCTCTGTCAGGTCTTTCTCAATCTGCGCATAAACTGATGCCTTTGCGGTACGTCCCACAGCAGCGTACTGTGTCGGCTCAATCACGTCCAGTACCAATGGAACATCGCCCCACATGCTCACCAGGTCAAAATAATTGTAGGCCCTCAAAAATTTAGCTTCCGCAATGATCCTCGTGCGTACAGGCGACTCCGGCTGCACCTTATTGATGATCTGATTGGCGCGGTAAATTGCCGTATAACACTTCTGCCATGCCGCACCAACCTTATCATTCTGAGAGGTCGCCGTAAACTTGTCCAGCTCCTGGTAACCTGGCTGATCACCAGCATTGGCACCACCAGCATTACTTTCGTCAGAAGGCATGATCTTCAGCATCAGCATGCTGTTCCAGCCTCCCTTCCAATAGTCAGACTGCATGATGTCATACGTACCTACAATGGCCAGGTTGGCATCGGCATCGGTCTTGTAAAATTCTTCCTGAGTTAGCTTTCCCGGAACTTCCTGGTCCAGAAAGCTCTTTTTACAGCTGGAGGCGGTCAATACCACTGCCATTCCCACCACTGCATATTTTATGATAAATGTTTTCATCTTGATTCTATTTAAATACTTAAACCCCTAATGATTAGAAAGTAAAGGATACGCCAAACAAGGCTTTTCGCGGCGTCGGATAAGCACCTCTGTCGATACCCACACTGTTTCCGCCGTTATTTCCACCTTCAGGATCCAATCCTTTGTAGTCGGTAAACACGAAGTAATCATCCAGAGAAACATATAACCTCACATTCTGAACACTGATTTTATTGGTGATGGCATTCGGCAACGTATAGCCCAATTGCAGCTGACGGATTTTTGCAAATGATCCATCAAAAATCATCATGTCACTATTGTAAGACCTGGAGTCCGGATTTGCAGAGAAAAACGTGTTGGTGGTACCCTCACCACTCCACCTGTCGGTAAAGAAGAAGTCAGGTTTATTCGCCGTACGTCTGTCGTTGCGTACAAAACCCATCAGTACGTCATTGCCCTGCGAGCCTTGTAAGAAAGCCAAAAGGTCAAAACCTTTATAGCTCAGGTTGATCCTTGCGCCATAAGTAAAGTCAGGGAAAGCATCACCGATATTGGTCTGGTCGGTAGGGCTGATCGCTCCATCGCCATTCACATCCACAAAACGCGGGTCGCCAGGTTTCGGCGCATATCCAGTCAGCCCATTATCTGAAATGTACTGGTTGATTTCTGCCTGGTTCTGGAAGATGCCATCGGTTTTATATCCGTAGAAATACCATACCGGAAGGTCGCGTTCAAACCTGGTGGCATTCCATCCTGTACCTACACCAGCGCCCTGGATGATCGGATATAATGGGTTGGTTTTGGTTACCTTGTTGTTGATGGCACTCAGGTTCAGGGCAACTTCATATTTAAAAGCACGCTCTCCACCATTGTTGTAGGAAAGCTCAAACTCCCAGCCTTTATTGACTACATTTCCACTGTTCACATCATTGAGGATGTTCCCCGCAAAGAAAGGGGCGGCCCCTGCAGTGATCAGGTCTTTCGTCGTTTTCTTGAAGTAGTCTGTGGTAAACCCTAACCTGTTGTTAAACAAACGAAGGTCCAGTCCGAAGTCCAGCTGCTCACTGGTCTCCCACCTCAGGTCATTGTTGGCCAGGTTGGTTGGTGCTGCACCGAGGATAAAGTTGCCATCACCATCGGTATAACGCTGACCTTGTCCGATGAAGGGCTGCCATGAGCCAATGCCCACATTGGAGAGGCTACCATTCTGGCCCCAGCTGGCCCGCAGCTTGGCGTAACTAACCGTTTTGGCAATGCCGGAGTTGTTGTAAAAATCTTCATTGGAAATGTTCCATCCTGCAGAAAGTGATGGGAAGGTAGCCCAGCGTCCATCAGAAGGAAACATGGACGAACCGTCCCAGCGTACGGTAGCCGCAAAAAGGTATTTGTCTTTGTAGTCGTATAGTAACCTGCCATAATAAGATTGCAGTGTGGTCACGTTGTACTGGCCATTGATTTTAGCCAGTTTATCTTCAGTGTCCTGCACAAAATCAGGATAAGCCCATTTGTCTTCTTCCTTGAAGATATTGGAATAACTTCCTTCGATGTTGTTGTACATCCGCTTGATTGCAGAAGTACCCGCCAGCACGGTGAAGTTATGCTCGGCTACCTTTTTGTTATAGGTAACGAAATTCTCCCACTGCCAGTTGAAGTAGTTGCGCTGATAGTCTTTACCATTGGTGATGGAGTTGGACTTTTCACTGGAGTACCAGTTTTTAGGGAACCACTCATGGTTTCTCACAAATGCTGCATCGATACCAAAGCGGGTGGTGAACTTCAGACCTGCAATGGGCTCTACCTCCGCAAAAACGTTACCGACAAGTTTGTTCTGGTTTGTCCTGCCATTGGCCTGTGAGATCATCGCCAGTGGGTTGCCATATTCTCCCTGCACATATGGGGAGATGCCATAGTAATTGCCGTTGCCATCTTTTACCAATGGGTTATTGATGGCTGCCTGAACATGCGCAGGTAGTGCGCCTGTATAAACGACAGGGGTTAAGGGGTCGTAAGCCAGCATGCTGCCTACTACAGAGCCATACTCTGTATTTTCGGAAAGCCCTCTGCTGGTAAAATTGGAATAAGAAAGGCGTTCCCCAATATTCAGCCAGGACTTCATCTTATGGTCGGAGTTGATCCTGACGGTGATCCTGTCAAATTTAGACTTGTCGCCGCCAATGATTCCTTCCTGTGTAAAATAATTCATCCCGATGAGGTAGGTCGACTTCTCCGAGCCTCCGCTGAAGTTCAACGTATGGTGTTGTAAAGGGGCCGTCTGAAAAACCTCCTTCGCCCAGTCGGTACCTGCACCTGCTGCTTCTGCCTGTGCTACTGTCGGACCAACAAGGCCGGCTTCAGCCAGGTATTGCTGATACTGGAGGGGGTTCATGCCATTGACGACATCACGTGCAGTCTGACTGCCATACTGATAGCTATAATTGATCACTGCAGTATTAGACTTACCTGTTTTAGTGGTAATGATGACAACACCATTCGCACCTTCAGATCCATAGATGGCCGCGGATGCCGCATCTTTCAGGATCTCGATGTTACTAATCTCCGAAGGGTCCAGGTATTCAATACCTCCGGCCCGCACTCCATCCACAATATACAGTGGCTCAGAGCTCCTGCTGGACCCTGCGCCCCTGATGCGGATGCTCATCCCTGCCCCTGGTGCACCAGAATTGGGCAAGACGGTCACCCCGGCAGTCCTGCCCTGCAGGGCCTGGTCGATCCTACCTGAGGAAACCGTTTTTAAGTCATCTGCCTTAATGGACGAGATGGCGCCGGTGTTCAGGCTTTTCTTCTGTGTACCGTAACCAATGACCAGCACCTCTCCCAGCGCAGTGACATCTCCTTCCATAGACACGTTGATGGGTTGTGTGCCGCTGACGGTTACCGTCTGCGTGGTCATTCCCAGAATACTAATGGTTAATTTTGCTCCGGAGGGAGCGACAATCCTAAAGCTACCGGAGGCATCAGTTACTGTCGCCTTTGTGGTGCCCTGTACTTTTACGGTAGCGCCGGGAAGGGGTTTGCCCTCAGCCTTATCCGTTACCTTACCCGTTACTGTAATGTCCTGCGCCATGATGGCAAATGGCGAGACAAGTAAACAGCAAACGAAGAAAATCAGAGTAATACTTCTTTTCATACGATGAAATTTATATTTGGTTAATATTTGGTTTGTTCGCTTCGGTATGGCTACCGCGGCTAAATCAAAGCTACAGCGATGATCAGAGATCCGTATGAAATACCGGCCCTACACCGCCACTACAAGGGCTTAAAAAAACTTAACAACGGTGAATTACAGCCCCTACAACAACACTACAAAAGAATCATAAAACACTAACAATCAACTTATTCACAAAACACATCACCCCTCATTCCTCGATATCGAAATAAGAAAATCATAAAGATTGATTTCGGAATGTAAATGCAGTTTTTTCCTGAGCCGGTAGCGGCCTACTTCGACTGCTTTAGTAGTAATGTTCATCATCTGGGCAATTTCTTTAGTGCTCAGGTTCATTTTGAGGTAAGCGGCCAGCTTCAGCTCATTTGGGGTGAGGTCAGGAAACCGGTCTCTGATTTTATTGAAAAAGTCGGCATTCAATGTGTTAAAGTGCATAGAAAAGTTGTCCCAGTCTTCGTCGCTCTTCTCCACATCGCGGATCAGCCGGATCAGGTGGCGGAAACTGGAGGAGCTATCGCTGATGTCATTGTTCTTGATTACCGTGGAGATCACCTCCTTGATCCTCGCCAGTACCTTTCCACGCTGCACAAGGTGCATCGTCATGGTCGACAGCTCCCTGTTTTTGTAATTGACATCGGCCTCAAGCTTCTCATACTCCAGACGCACAATTTCCTTTTCCGAGCGGTCCAGCTCCAGCTGATGGAGGTAGCTGAGCTTCTGCTGCGCCTCCAGGTGTTTCTTCCGCTGCCATTTAAAGAAAAGATAAATGACTACCCCCACGATAATAAAATACAGCAGGTTCATCCAGATGCTGACATACCATGCCGGAAAGACCTCGAAGGTATAAGATACCACGTCAGATTCGTTGCCGACACTGTTCCTGGCCTTCACCATGAACGTATATTTGCCTGCAGGAAGGTTGGTATAGTCCTTTTCGCTTTTTCCTGCCCAGGGCGACCAGTCTCTGTCAAATCCTTTCAGCTGGTACGTATATTCAATGTTCTTCTGATGCTCAAACAAAGTTGAGGAGTATTCAAAATGAAGGGAATTATACCTGTTTGGCAAGCGCAATACCGAATCGGTATACTGGTGGTCAACTACCTGGTTGTTTTTCATGAAGTAGCCGCCAAAGATGACGCTATCGGTTTCCCCGGAGATGCTCACCTTCCCAATCAGCACCTTTGGTCGCGATGCGTTCTGGAGGTACTTCGCATAGTTGAGGTGGTAAGCCCCCTTATTGGCTCCAATAAACACATTTTCACTGTTCATGAAATAGATGCTCTCAAAGCCTCCCACCACCTTGCCATCCAGCTGCGGAAAATAATGTATGGTATAAGGGTGTCCATCAGCAGCATTACTGAAATCCATGATCCCTACCTTCTTATTGGATACAAACCAAACGTTGCCTTTCACGTCTTCCTTGAGGTATTGAATGGGCATGCCTTTCAAAGCACTGTTCAACAGTGCAAAAGGTTGAAAAACATTCTTTGCGGCGTTAAATTCATATACGCCGTTCTCTGCGGCAATGACGATCTTATTCCTGATTTTAAAAACGTAGTTGTACAATAAGGAAGGCAAACCTTGTTTATGGGTGTAAACAGATAGTTTCTGAATGGTTTTAAAGTCCGGTGAAAGCAGCATGCGGTACACCCCATGGTAAGGATGTGATGCCCAAAGGACGTTGTTGTCGTCAAAGGCAATGAAGCGCAGTGACTCTGTAATCCCCTGAACCTTACCTCCATTGCTGAATGTCCCATCCCGGTAGCCTATTTTCTGAAGGCCCAGGTAAGTTCCTGCGATGACATCCGCCGACGGAGAGATGCTGGATGCGGGCTCGAAAAGCCATGTTCCCGGAACCTGGTAAATCTGGTGTCCCTGCTCCTTGTCAATCCTGAAAAAACCATCTTCATGCCCCATCACCAGCTGATGGTTCAGCTCCATCAGGCTCCAGACCTGCCCCTTGGTATTGCTCACTTCCTTAAACACCCCCCTGGAAAAGCTGAAGTCTGACGCACCGGGCTCCAACGAGGTTACATAAAGGCCGTTCGAGGTGCCAATATATAAACGTTCATTGAAGTTGCAGATCGCGTAACTGGTAATCTGTTTATTGCGGTCAGGGAAGATGTTCTTCACCGCGCTATTGATGGCCACATAATCGATCCCATCATCCAGGGCAAGCCAGAGGTTCATGTTCGCATCCGTGATGCAGCCACGTACATTGTTATTCTGCAGGCCATCACGATAGGTATAACGCTGGATCAGGCGGCCATCTTTGTGCATCATCATTACTCCTCCCGAGGTGGTGCCGATCAGATAACGTTCCGCATCAATACGGCTGGCATAATAAATCCGGTCGCTGTAGAACACCGGATCCAGACTGGTCTTCTTCGGGACCAGCTTACGGTCGTACATCAGGAACAGCCCATTCTTCAGCGTGGACACCAGTAGCGTATCTTTATGGTACTCCATGATGGCGGTAATTGCCGACTTGTTCAATACGGGATCCGTGCAGTAGGGCTTCCAGGCATTTCTGTCGTAAACCATCAGGCCTTTACCTTTTGAATGTGCGAACAGCTGGTTATTGGCCTGTCCTGCAAACTCCCAGGAAACCTCCGGCTGATAGACACGCACGCCATTGTCCTTATAGTGAATGATGGCATTGGTGGTCCTGAAAATCACCTCATCATTCAGGATGCATACATTCCAGATATCGGCAAACTTCCTGTATTTTTTTGGGATCAGTGGAATGATGGAATGGTATTTTAATATTCCCCGCTGATCGGGAAAGAAATAACCCGCCTCATCTTGTCCGCCTACAAAGATTCTATTTTTATCATCGATCTCTACAGACCTCACCGCAGTAAAATTGGGCAGACGGTCCAGGTTCCAGAAGGTGCCGTTAAAGGTCAGCAGCCCTTCGTTATTCCCGAAGTAAAGGATGCCATTTTTGCCCTGCGCAACATCCCAGTTCTGGATGCCGGCTTTATACTGTTCATTGGTATAGTTTAATATCTGCGGACTGGCAATCTGATCCTGTCCATATCCAAAATATCCAACGCACAAAAATGCGATCACAAGTAAAGCCCGGTTCATAAATGGTTAGTTAATAAAAAAAATTCCGTATCGCGTCTGGTGACAGGATACGGAATTTACCATTTATTATCAGATCTGCCAAATGTTACATAAAGCTGCCGTCTCCTCTTCTGTTGATTCCCCTGCCGCCGCGACCTGTTGCACCGGTCCATTTCTGTAACCTCATGCTAAGTCTGAGCATAAAATAGCGGCTCAGGGCATTGGATTTCGTATCAATGATGGCATTATCTGAAATCTCCCTGTTTACAAAATTATTTTGATTCAAAAGGTCAAATGCCTGGAAAGTAACTTTACCACGGCGCTCCATAAATTCCTTTTCTATATATGCGTTGATGACGAAAGGATTGCTGGTGATGTTGGCATTGATCCCATTGACATAATTTTTACTGGCGCTGTAGCCGAAAAGAAATGTGTCCCAGAAATAAATGCGTCCATCAAGGTTCAGCGCTACTGTATTGGTCTTATTATTCGCCTGAGTAAGCACACTGTTTGTAGACGTTGTATGATTGTAAGAGACATATGGATTAATTTCAAACCACTCATTCGGGTTGATCCTTGGTCCGAATCTTTCGATAAATGTGGAGACGTTTGTTACGTTTTCCACATTGTTGGTCATGGATAAACGATGGTCGAAATTATAGGAACCACTAAATGCAAGGTTATATTTCCTGTCATTCAACTGTTTGCTTACTGAATAGTTTGTGTTGATTCGATATACTCCATCCATATTCAGGTAACGGGTTTCGTTAATGTAATTATTGGTAATTCCCTCAATCGGATTTTCAATCTGTACCACATTTCTAATGACTGAATTATTGGTTCTGCTGGCATCCACATTGACAGAGTAGTTTAACTTGGAATTGGCGATGTAGTTGTCATAGTTAGCCCTGAGACGATGTGTAAAGGTCGCCGCCAGGTCAGGATTACCAACGATAGGATTCTGCGGGTTGGAAACGTCCCGAACCGGCTGGATCTGATCAAACGTTGGCTCTGCAGCATTCCCGGAATAATTAAAAGACAATTTGTGTTGCCTCGACCAAAGATATTCAAAACGTGCAATCGGTACCATATTGAAGCTGGTCCTGTTTAGTGAAGTACCCAGGCTTGCTTTACTTCCTTTCAAAACCGCAGGTATTGCAGTTACCCCAACTGAAAAACGCACCTTCGACATGTTACTCAGACCATAACGATAATTTAAAGCAATGCGCCCCTGTGTAAAGGAATAATCGTAAATATTGCTGAGTGAATCTATGATGGCTGAATTACCATCGGCACCAATGTTACGTGTAGTGGCATTGTTGTCATACCCATTATAGTTAACCTGAGCATTTAGCTCAAACTGTGTATTCACAGTAAGTGGTTCTACAAAAGTCAGACTTCCCCTATAATTCTTCTGCAGGTTCTTACGGGCGATGATCCTGTTAACCAGGGAATCTTTCACAATTGTTTCTGCTTCATCCTGGTAAAACAAAAATCTTGAATCCTGAATCTGTTCCTGCTCCTGATCGTTGTTGTTCAGGTCGACCTGAATAGAGAAATTCCTCCTTGGTTTTTGAAAAATATGCTGATAAAATATAGAAGCACCAATTTGAGGACGTGTATTCGTACTCACGTTGTTCCCGAACTCATCCTGGTGGTTAAAGCCATCCTGAAACGTAGAATCAATCCTCGAATTGCTTGTAGAGCTATACTTGAAAGTAGGAATAATCCTTAAGAAGTTGCTAGTGTCTAAATTAGCTTCGAGCTCAAATTTAAAATCATGATTTTTAGTAGTGTTGTTCGTGTAGCCCATTCGCTGTTCAAACGTCACATTGTTGGCAGTATCAAGCCCCGGAATATTGGCGGCAAAACGCTGTGCAGTACTATTGGTATAAGATTTTACTTTGCTCGTGTTGTAGCCGTAATTCATATTGATCTGCACTTTTTTACTAAGCATATCCCGGTAGCTGAAAGAGCCATTTCCTGTAGTAGTCGTTCCCCCGGAGCCACTCGCAGAGTTGTTATTCCCTCCGCCACCGCCACCACGGCCACCACGACCACCGCTGTCTCCTCCATTATCTCCTGACGAGGCGACCCCATTTACGGTATTGTTCAAACGTGCATTCAGACCAATCTGCTGGTTCTGGTTGATGCGTGTACCAAACAGTCCGGCATCATAGCGCTCATCATTACCCACGCCACCGTTCACGTTGAGCATGTTTCCAACAGATTTATCCGTTCTTGTAGTGATGTTCAGTATTTTCTCCGGATCTCCGTCTTTTACTCCGGTACGGGCGGCCTGGTCGCCATAATCGTCCACCACCTGAATCTTATCCACAATCTCGGCAGGCAGGTTTTTAATGGCATTCGCCAGATCTCCCCCCAGGTATTCCTTTCCGTTCAGCTTAGCCCGGGTAACGGACTGCCCCTGGTGTACGAGTGAACCATCTGTCCCGACTTCCATCCCTTCCATCTTCTTCAGCAATTCGTCCACTGTAGCATTCTTACGTACCACATAGTCACTGGCCTTATACTCTACGGTATCTGTTTTATAGGTGATGGAGGGTGTTCCATTGATGACAACCTCATTCAGCACGTTCTTCTCCTCTTTGAGCACGATCGGATCCATGACAATCCTTGGGATGAGGTCATTCTGTTTGTACCGGGTAGGTTTCATCGCCGTATAACCAATGCTTTGCACGGTTAAGGTGTAGGTGGCCGACTTCACACCTTTGAATACAAAAATACCATCGCTGTTGGTGCTGGTTTTCAGGGTGTCCTTATCTGAGGTCAGGCTTACCGTAGCGCCGATTACGCCGAGGTCGGTGCTATCTTTGACAATACCGCTGATTTCACGCGTAGGCAAAGGAGGTGGTGGATTTTGTTCTTTGGACCTGTCCTGTGCCAGAGCGCTCAGTGAACAGAAGAGCAACAGCCAGAAGGCCGTAACCTTGTAAAAGTAATTCATTAGTCTGTATGTGGTTTATTTGTGTGTGTCTTCGCGAAGGTTCCCAGGAGGCTATTTCGAATTGGTGTTATTTTTTTTTCAATGTATAGGTACCCCAGAAATCTGTCGGACTCATCAAGGCCTGGAAGTCTATGCCAGAACCGCCACCACGCGGACCAGCGCCGCCGCCGAACCCACCGCGTCCACCGCCAAAACCACCACCATCAAGTCCCTGCATCTGGATGCCGTTTAACTTAATCTGATACGCGAAGGGCGCTGCGGTGCCTTGATCAAGCCCCAATGCCGCAAGAGGGATCGCCATTTCATAGAAATAAGCATTGTCTTTATCAATTGATCCAACCGCTTTAATGCCGTATTCATTGTATATGGAAACCACAGAATCGGCAGTGGTCTTAAATCCCCTGATCTGGATCTCTTTTACCGCTGCGAGCTGCGTTTTTTGCCTTGCGGCCATCATAGAATCACGTTGTTTAGGATTATCGGCACCACGGCTACCCATCGTCATGGCCATCTCCCTGCGCATGTTGCCGCCGCCACCGCCGGGTCCGCGGCCACCACCCATACGCATCGCATCGCGACTGATGACGGGATAGGTCAGCGTCATGCTCTCCTTATCTTTCTTCTTACCATCAGGGTTCACACCAAAGGTGATGCCGCCTGCAAAAATTTTTGCACTTGTGGTAGGATCAGTAGTCCTCACCGTGAGGTATAAATTCTTATCGTCGTTAGCAAGCGTATAATACAGACTTGTTCTTTTATTCAGTGCTTTAAAGCCATCTCCCCACTCCGTATTCTTTCCATCTACTTTTATCCCCGCAGGTGCAGGAACAGCAGCATCCTGAACATCAGGCAATTTTTGTGCATAACCATAAGCGGCAATGCCAGTCACTAAAAAAGTTGATAAGGTGTATTTGAAGAATGTCGTTTTCATAAAAGATCTTTTAATGAGGCTATTTCTTTGCGTGTATGTGGTTAAGACTTTTTAAAACCATTTAGGTTTAATCCTGAATGACAAAAATTTCTTCACACTAAACATCGAAAAGTAAATCAAAAAAAGTTCCAATTACCGATCCGCTAATAATTTGTTACACAGCTATTTCACTATACGATATCGGAAACCTCCCCTGACGTACAGAAACGGCGTAAATGTGGTATCAAGAAAAGATCGGATTTCGCCCAGTATCTACAGAGGTGTATTGGTTTCACAGGTTTTGAGTTCCACTTTGTTGACGTCAAGCCAGTTCTCATCTTCTGAAACATTGGTACTCAGCATCATGGGACTTGACTTGAGCAGGTGGTCTTTAATCTCCCCGATGGTCTCATTGGTAATCACTTTATTCATGATCCGGATGGGTTCATCCAGTACTTCCGTACAGATCTCCAGGTCATACATGCCGGTCTGAACAGTATTACAGATCACCAATGAAACTTCATGACCCTGCGTCATTGATTTGAGCACTTCAAAAGCATGAATGATCTGCTCGGTATTTTTCGCCTTGAAGCCCAGAACGATATTTGTCCGCTGACCAGGAATACTGTGGTCTTTAGCTAAAAAAATCTCGTTTACGTCGGCTAAAATCGTTTCAATGATCAATCTGTCCATAACTGCAGTTTTAATAATAGATAAACATTAAAGAACAGAAGGGTAACAATTGTTTCAGGAAATATTAAAAACAAAGGAAACAATCTTGAATAGCAATGTAATCAATGAGTTGCGCCTTCCGGTTTTTTACGCTGAAACACATAGATAAGGTAAACCAAGGCCGGCAGTATAAAAAGGCTGCCAATCAGCAGTGCATAACCAAGGGAGGCAATGGTCTTTGCCTGGCCCTGGTGGGTAAGCAACGAGAGGTTGACACCGTTCTTCAGCAGCACAATATCCGGAAAATGGCTGTAGGTCGCGGCAAACAAGATCATGGCCACCTGAAAACCCGCCAGCAGACGTAAAATGATGGGCTTTTCCCTGCGCAGCATCAGGAACATAATCCCCAAAGAGATGCTGGCAGCAATGATGGCCAGTAATCCGGGAGTTCCGCCAAAGATCCAGTGCACCAGCGGAATGCCGTCTGCATAAGCCGCCAGGAAAACCAGTGCGCCGCTAAACATAACGGCGAAGATCGTCTTGTTGGCCTTACGTATAAAGTATTTCCTGTCCGCATCGTTATCGGTCTGCCCGATGATGAAAATCGTCGCCAGGTATCCGCAGATGGATACGGTGAACAGGCCGACCGCAACAGAGAACCAGTTCAACCAGCTAAAGACATAAGCCGAGAGAAAGTCGGTAGCCTTCACATCGATCTGGCCAGACACAGCGCTCCCCGCAATGATCCCCAGGAAAAAGGGTGTAATCAGACTCGAATAGATAAATATGGGCGTATACACTTTCTGCATATCATCCTCCACGGCGTCGTAGTTGCGAAATACAAAAGCCGTTCCACGGGCAATGATCCCCATCAGCATGCAGACCAGCGGGATGTGCAGGTAAACAGATACGGTAGTGTATATTTTTGGAAAACCTACAAAAAGGATCACGATGGCAATGATCAGCCACATGTGATTCGCTTCCCATATCGGCCCAATGGCCTCATACATGGTGCTGCGTGTTTTCTCGCGGTTCTTTTTCGAGGTAAAGAGCTCCATGATGCCCGCGCCAAAATCGGCCCCGCCCAGCAGGATATACAATAAAATGGAAGTCCAGAGAAATACAATAACGACGTAGATCATAATATCAGGTTATAACTGTTGAGCAGAAGAATCGTACAATTTGCCAACCATTGTAATCTGCCTGTACAGCAGCCAGCAGACGATGATGGACAAGGAAATATAAACACCGGTAAACAGGTAAAAAGAATAGGCAATTCCAGGCATGGGTGTGACCGCATCGGCCGTCCGCATCACACCGTTGATGATCCATGGTTGCCTTCCGACTTCAGTAACCGTCCATCCTGCCTCCAGCGCGAGGAAGCCCATCGGTGTGGCCAACACAAAAACCTTGAGCAACCAGTTGCTGCTCAGCCAGCTTTTCTTTTTCCACAACGCCAAAAAGTAAATCAAGGCTACTAAAACCATCGCCATCCCCAGTCCGACCATGATCTGGAAGGCGTAATGGGTAACCGCTACCGGGGGCTGGTCTTCCGCTGGAATCTGATCCAGCCCCTTCACCTCTCCGTTGAAATCACCCGTGGCCATGAAGCTCAGCAGTCCCGGTATTTTTAAAGCGTAGTCGACCTTTTTCGCAGCGGTATCGGGAATACCCCCGATGATCAGTGAAGCTTGTTTTTCGGTATGAAAGTGGGCCTCCATTGCGGCCAGCTTTGCCGGCTGACGTTGTGCGACATCCTTGGCAGAAAGGTCGCCGCTAAGTGGTTGCAGACAGGCCGCCACAGTACCAAAAATGGCAGCAATCTGAAAAGCCTTATGATGAAAAGCCACATTCTTCCCTTTGAGGATCATCAATGCATGTACTCCTGCAACGGCAAACCCCGTGGATACAAACGCTGCAACAGTCATGTGTAAGGACTGCGTAAACCAGGCTTCGTTAAACATGGCTTTGATGGGATCGATATTCAGGTATTGTCCGTCAATGAAGTCGAAGCCCGCAGGGCTGTTCATCCAGGCATTTGCTGCGACGACCAGAATACCCGAAAGTAAACCGCTGATGCCCACCACCACGCCCGTGAACCAATGGAACCAGGCATTGACCCTTCCCCAGCCATACAGGTAGAAACCCAGGGCAATCGCTTCAATAAAAAATGCCGTTCCCTCCAGCGAAAAGGGCATGCCGAAGATAGGCCCTGCATGTTCCATGAATTTTGGCCATAACAGGCCCAGCTCAAAGGACAATACGGTACCGGAAACAGCTCCTGTGGCAAAGAAAATAGCCACCCCTTTACTCCAGGCTTTGGTGACATCCAGATACACCTTCTTCCTGGTCTTTAACCAGTAAAAATGAGCAAGGGACATAAAAAAAGGCATGACCATTCCGATACAGGCAAATACAATGTGAAAGCCAAGGGAAAAGGCCATCTGAAGGCGGGCAGCTAAAAAATCATCCATAATTCAGGCTTGATTAAACGGTGATGGAGTATTGAAATGTTGCTGCCAAAGTTAATGGTTAATGATTTTAGTACCTACTTTTTCCCGGATTAATAAACATCGTAAAGTCAAGATTCCATAGATTCAACATTCACCAAAATTAGATAGATTATGTTTTCTGTTCATTCACAACACCGCAGCTTATGGCGGCAGATCACCGCCGCTGTTATTGTCCTCAGCAGCATCGTTTACTACGGCTGCAGCAAACATTCCGGCAGCCCTCAGGGCCAGTTGGCCGAAAACGAAAAACCGCAGCAGTTGCTCCCCGCAAAAATTGAGGTCGCGGGTACCAGCACTTCCCTGAGTTATCAGGGCAACTCGCCACGCATCGAGGAAATCAAACGTTCTGATGGTTACCGGCAAAAGATCAGCTATTCCGCGGAAGGCATCATGCTGATGCTGGAAAAGCTGAGGTCGGATGTACTATACGAGTACCTGGAGTATTACCCTGATCAAAAGGGTGTGATCGAGGGCGCACAAAAATTTGTCCTGGATACCCGCACAAATAGCTTTATCGCCGACAACAGCTATGCGTTTAGCTATGACGACCAGCACAGGCTTCATACCATTGCAACTTACAACAGGCTCAACACCCTGATCAACAACGAGGAACGGGGGTACTCGGAGTCGGGAAACCTGGTAGAAATCAGCCAAAAACCAAGCTCAGGGCCGGCGCTTAAAAAGACCTATACTTTCGATGAAAAGCAGGGCTGTTTCAAAAATGTAAGTTATGCCGACCTCCTTGCCATGGAAACGGACCTGGACCTGATGACCAGCAGGTTCAACAACAGGCTCAGCAGCGTAACCATCAACACCTCCACAAGCACCGTCAGCTATAGCTATCAGTACAACAATGCTGGATACCCAATTGCCATCACGGAGAAAGGTGCAAGCACGAAGTCCTTCAAAATCAGTTACGGTTAATCCGCTGTGCCCGGTAAAGGTTGTCCACAGCCTGAAGGATTTTGGCCCTCAGCTTTGGATTGTAGTCCGGATGGCTTTTAAGGAATTCATCCACCACCTTCACTGCCTCGGCCTGCTGGTAATAGCCGAATGTGGCCTGCAGCCAGTTCTGGGGAAAGAAGATGTCACCCGTGGTCTGGATCTCCGTCAGGAGGTCCAGGCTTTTCGCCAGGTAGTTTATGGAACGCTCCTGCCGCAGCGGGTGGTGCAGGTAAGCCAATGCAGCAACGACATTCGCTTCTTTTGCTCTGTTGGCCTTCAGCTCCAATCCTTTGAAAAAGCGGTCTCTTTCTGTGCCATCTGAGGATACCGCAGGAATGATGAATTCAAACCGGCTCTTCCTGTCCGCATTGCTGATCCGCCCAAGCTGTTCTTTTAACAAACCTACATCAACACCCCTCAGTGCCAGGGAAAAGGCCAGGCTGGTATAGTCGTCTTCAGAAAGTTTCAGTCCGGCTGGTGCCTGCTGATTTTTCCATATCTTAAAAAGCTGGTCCTTTGCAGCCCCGCTCAGGAAGATGTCCTGATATGCCTTAAATAGTAGTTTCTTTTGGTTCGCCGACTGGTTCTGCATCATGGCGGTCCACAGGGCATTTTCCAGTTCCGGTGCCGTTGTTTCCCTCAGCTCTGGTTTCATGAACTCCCAGAAGATGGTGCCTGCGTACCCGCTGATGAGCTTCAGGTTCAGCTCCTCTTTCTCCCTGGATAACCCTGCTATAAAAATCTTCAGCAACGCTTCAGGTTTCAGGTACCGGCCGTTCAGCATATTTTCATACAATGAGATGTAGGCAGAAGCACGCTCCAGGGGCTGCTCAATATCGTATAACTTTGCAGGCAATGCCGGGTCTATCGGCCAGACGCCATAACCATATCCCGAAGAGTTGAACAATACAAATGATGGCACATCCATTCCTTGTGCAGCGGCTACCTCAGACTTTGCAGCGTTTAGGTTAACGGTCAGCTCTTTGCTGTATCCCGGATAATAAAGCGTCACCTCCACGATCTGTGGCCATACTTTTCCGGACCCATACTCCGGACGCTGAAGGATCTCAAAGCTGCTGATCTTACCCTCCTTGCTCTTCAACTCGTAATCCAGCACCGGGCGACCAGTATCGTTCACCCAGACCTTGTTCCACTGCTCCAGATCCGCATCAGCATGTTTATCCAGAATGCGAATGAGCTCCGGCCAGGAAGCATTCCCATTTGCAAATTGTTTGAGGTACTCACGCACGCCGGTCTGAAACTTGTCCTTGCCCATCAGCCGCTCCAGTTGGCGCATCATGATGGGTGCCTTATGATAAATGATGTTGCCGTACATACTACCTGCATCTTTCAGGTTGTCAAGGTCTTGTCGGATGGGATTAGAGCCTATCGTACGGTCAATTCCGTAGGCTGCAGGTACGTGGTCGATCAGAAACTTATGGTCAAACACAGCCTTGCCGGTCAGCGCTTCCGTACTCTTGTCGGCCATAAAATTGGCAAATACCTCTTTCATCCAGACGTCCGTAAACCAGTTCATGGTCACCAGATCTCCAAACCACATGTGCGCAGTCTCGTGCGCAATCAGGTTGCTTCGGGAATTGTACTGGTCTTTGGTGGCACCGCCATCCAGAAATAAGGCCGCCGCCTTATATTGTATGGCACCTACATGCTCCATGCCTCCAAACTGAAAGTCAGGAATACCGGCGAAGTCAAATTTCTGAAAAGGATAAGGAATCGCCGTCCAGTCCGTCAGGTAACTGAGTGCATCTTTATGGAGTTTAAAAATTTCGGACATGCTGTGACGGAGCTTTGCAGTATCCGTCTCCCGGTATAAAAAGCGCGCATCCAGTCCTTCACCCACATTGCCGGTAGCCGCAGCAAATTTGCCGGCTACAAACGAGAACAAATAGGTACTGATGGTATCTGACGTGTTGAAACGAAAAGTCTTACGCCCTGCAGCAACCGTAGAGTCGGCAAGTGCCGCATTGGCAATCGCATTCCAGTCCTCGGGAATTTTCAGTGTCAGGGTATATACAGCCTTTAAATCAGGCTGGTCAAAACATGGAAATACCGTGCGGGCGCGGTCGGGTACAAATAAAGTATACAAATAATCTGCATTTCTGTTGAGCGCAGCCTCACCTGCCTGAAACAAAACGGAGACTTCATTCTTCCCTTTTTTCAGGTGTTGCGGCTCAATGATCAGGTGTTCTGCCTCATGGCGAGTAGCAACCTGCTGACCGTTAACGGTCACCTGCTTGATTTTTGAAGGATCTTCCCTGAAATCCAGCTGTAGCGCCGCAGTATTGTTTTTCAGCTGAAAGCTGAGCCTTTCATCTGCGCGTATTGCCTCCCCTCTTGCGCGGGGAATGTCCAGCTCCAGCTGGTAGTGGATCTGACTGATATTGCTTTTTCTGTATTTCGCAAGCGTTAAGGAAACGCCGTTTTCAATTTTTGGCTCAGCAAGCGGTTTGGTGGCAGAACAAGACCATAGAACCAGGGAAACAGCGGGAATGAGGTGACGGATGTGCAGCATGTCGCTAATTTATATAATGATTTTCTAATTCAGTAGTCATTTTCGGCATCGTTCCTGATTTATATGCATAATCATATTTCTTTACTGTAATTTAGGAGCAACAAAACTCAAGCGATTTGAAACAGCTATCCTGCTCATCACCAAACAGATGAACGCATCGACTGCGGTTTCGCAACAATTAAAATGACAAATAAAATGAAAAAGACATTGAAAATGATGGTGCTGCTGGCTCTGGCAGTATCGTTAAACACTGATCTGCAGGCACAGGGACTTAAATTGCCGCAAGCGAGCTCAGCGCAGACCATCACACAAAACTTCGGTCTTGGAAAGATTACCGTTGCCTACTCCCGTCCAAATGTAAAAGGACGTAAGGTGTTTGGCGCGATGGAACCTTATGGCACAGTATGGCGCACAGGAGCCAACTCTGCTACGGTCATTACTTTTACAGAGGATGTAAAAATCGCCGGACAAGACCTTGCTGCTGGAGAATATGGATTATTTACCATTCCTGGTAAAGACGAATGGACCATCATCTTCAACAAAGGCGCAAAACAATGGGGTGCTTACGAATATAAAGATGCTGAAGATGTACTGCGTGTGAAGGTTAAAGCCAGCAAGCTGAAAGAAAAAGTGGAAACTTTTACCATTCAGTTTGCCAATGTATATCCTACGAAAGGCCAATTGCAATTGATGTGGGAAAATACAGCTGTTACCATCGACCTGTCTACAGACATCGACGCTAAAGTTATGGCCAGCATTGATGAAGCGATGAAAGGCGACAAAAAGCCTTACTTCGCTGCGGCTCAGTATTATTTTGAAAATGGTAAAGACCTGAACAAAGCCCTGGAATGGATGAATGCAGCGGAAGCGGCAGATGCTAAAGCACCATGGGTAAGGTTATGGAAAGGCCGTTTACAGCTTAAAATGGGCGACAAAGCGGGGGCTGCTGCTTCGGCAGAAGCGGGAGTAAAACTGGCTACGGAAGCGAAAAATGACGAATATGTGCGGTTAAATAGCGCGCTGCTGGCGGAAGCTAAGAAATAAACGAGAATTCATTTAAAGAGAAAAACGGCCTGACAGCCTGCGTATTTAATGCGGTGCTGTCAGGCCGTTTTTTTATGGGCTTAGTCCAACAATATTTTTATCTATCCCTTTCATAATGCTGATTTATACTTGACTAACTACAGCCTTTCCTTTTTTGTCCTTTCCAATAAAAAACTGGATGACCACCGACAGCAGCACGACCAGTACGCAACCAATCACATTGAGCCAAAGGTAAGCTACCCAGTCGTTCCGTCCAATCAGGATGATGATCCCCTCCGTCAGCAATGCCGCAAAGAATACAGCCCGCCCATTGACATGTTTCACATAAAAGGCAACCAGGAATACGCCAAGTATCGTTCCGTAGATATAAGAACCCAGGATATTTACCGCTTCCAGCAGGTTGCCGATCTGGCTGGCCACGAGTGCCATCCCAATGCAAACCAAGCCCCAAAATACCGTGGCTAGCCTTGACGCCTGCAGGTATTCATGGTCTGTTCCATTCTTTCGGATCAGCCGTTTGTAGATGTCGATTACAGTAGTCGATGCCAGTGAATTCAGCGCACTCGCTGTAGAGCCCATTGAAGCGAGGAAGATGATCGCAATCAGCAATCCGATCAGGCCCTGAGGCAAATACTTCGTCACGAAACTCAGAAAGATATAATTGTTGTCTTTTACATTGGCATTTTTATCATTTTTTAACATCAGGTCTGTCGCCTGCTGACGAATGGATTTCTCCTTTTCGTCTGCCTGCTGCAGTGCCTTACGCTGCTGCCCTATTGCCTGCTGATCATCCCGGTCCAGCGCCTTGTTCATCTGCATTACCGTTTGCTGTTTCTGCGCAAAGGCCAGGTCATAATCTGCTTGAATCTCCTTCAGCTCCCCTGCATAGCTGCTTTTCTCCAGTTTGTTCAGCTCAAAGCTGTTAAAGAAAATAGGTGGTTTGTTGTACTGGTAAAAGGTAAACACCAGCACCCCGATCAGCAGGATCAGAAACTGCATCGGGATCTTCACCATGCCATTCATGAGTAATCCCAGGCGGCTCTGGCTGACAGAAGCCCCGGAAAGGTACCTGCCAACCTGGCTTTGGTCTGTACCGAAGTAGGAAAGCTGCAAAAAGAAACCTCCAATCAGGCCCGACCATACCGTATACTGGTTGTTCAGGTCAAACGTAAAATCTATGGCATTCGTCCGCCCCATCTTCCCGGCGATGCTGATGGCTTTTGTGAAGCCGATCTCCGCCGGAAGCAGGTGCACCACCATGATCCCCGCCGCAAAAAGGCCGCAGAAGATGATGCTCATCTGCAGCATCTGTGTGTAGGAAACGGCTTTTGTACCACCATAAACGGTGTAAAAGATCACCAGGCTTCCCATAAAAAGGGTGGTGTAAGTAGTATTGATGTTCAGTATGGTCGACAAGATAATTGATGGTGCGTAGATGGTGATCCCTGTAGACAAACCACGTTGCACGAGAAACAAAAAGGCCGTCAGCGCCCTCGTGTTGAGGTCAAAACGCTGTTCCAGGTATTCATAGGCAGTATACACCTTCAGCCGGTGGAAGATCGGCACAAAGGTGATACACAGGACGATCATCGCCAGGGGCAGGCCAAAGTAAAACTGGACAAAGCTCATCCCCGAGGAATAGGCCAGTCCGGGGGCCGACAAAAAAGTAATGGCGCTGGCTTGTGTGGCCATCACCGACAAACATACGTGGTACCAGGGCAGACTCTGGTTCCCCAGCAGGTAACCCTGAATATTCTGTGCACCACGGCTCTTATAGATGCCATATACCACAATCACCACCAAGGTGAGCACCAGTACTGCCCAGTCGATATTACTCATTCAAAATATTTTGTAAATGCATAAAAAATGACGATCAGGAAAATCAGCCAGCCCACCAGTACTTTATAAAATGTCTGATATTCTTTCATCAGCGTCCCTTAGGTTTGGAGATCAGGTTCACAAATAAACGATAGGCACCCGGTACCCCTGCAGGCAACTGCCTGAAGAAAGAAAGACCAGTATACACAAACCTGCCCTTCCCATAATTGGTGGTGATCAATGCGCCGTTTTTCTGAGACTCGCCCTGATCGTGCATGCCCAATACAGCGGTATAGTGGCTGTCCAACTCGGTTGTAAAATAAAGGCCACGTTCCTGTACCCATCCTTCGAAATCCTTTGCCGTAATTTTATTCGGATAGTTCAATGCCGGATCTGAAGGAGAAAGAAAATCGACAACCGCATCTTCCTCGGTCACCCGGTCGCGGGTCAGCCGGAAAGGATATGGGCCGAGGTCATTGATTTTTAAAGGCGAGTTGACATTGTACTGCAGGAGCAATACGCCTCCGTTTTCCACATATTTCATCAGCTTGGGCTGGATCACATTGCTTTGCTCATTGATGTTGTACAAGCGAACACCCGTAATGATGGCGTCAAAAGCAGACAGATCGTTGTCCGTCACCTGTTTCGGCGTCAGCATGACCACCTCATAACCGATCTGTTTTAAAGATTCAGGGATCAGGTCGCCAGCGCCGTTAATATAACCAATGCGCTTTCCTGTAAACTTCAGGTCTACTTTTTCTACTTTTGCTTCTGCAAAAGGGAAAAGCGTCTGCACCGGGATATGGTCATAATCAACCACCCTTAGCCCCTGATGATAGGTTTTGCCAGCTACAATCACATCCACAGACAGTGTGCCTCCAGATGCTGTTCCCGGTTTGACCGTGAACACAGCCAGTTGCTGGTCTCCACTGTCTTTAAAGCTGAAATCAATCTCCTCAGGGGTAACTTTCCAACCTTCAGGAACGTGCGGCTGCAATTTTCCGGACACCTGATTTCCAAAGCTGTTCAGCTGAACGGTAACCGTCTTGGGCTCATCGCCATTGAATACAAAAGCCTTCTCCGCCAGAGTTGCGGTCACCGGAGGTGCAATCACCACCGGCTGATACACTTCACCTCTTACGGGGTCTGTCGATTTATATACAACAGGGTATTTCCTGACGATGGTCTGGTCGCCGATCTTTATGCTGATGTCAGTTGCACCTACAGCAGCATTTTCGGGCAGGCCGATGAGCAAAGGATCATCAACTGTAAATGTTCCCAATTGATGTCTTTTCTCCAGCCAATAAGGCTGCGTAAGTCCAAGTCCTTCGCTGCTCACCGTCCTGTCGATGCTTACAAACTGATTCGGGGCAAGTTTAATCTGCTCTGTGCTTCCGGCTTCCTGTATGTTGATGGGTAACGAAAAACCGGCACCCACCCTGGCAATGGCCTGCAGCTTAAGCTGTATGGGATCATTGAGGGCATAAGCGGGCTGTACTGCTCCACGCTCAATCCAGATTCCCGCCGCGGCCAGGATGAGCTCATCCAGCAGTTCATGTTTGAAAGGAACGCCTTTCACTAATGTTCTCAATGTTAATAATTTGGCAATGGACTTTGAGGGGTTGGACACCTCATATTCTCTATTGATTTCGTTGAGTAGTTTCTGGACGCCTGCAGCTCCCGGGATCTTGTTCAGGCTGAAGTCTACCCCTTCAAACAAATCTGCTTTTGCAGCTACGCCAGCAATGGGACTGAAATACTCAATGGAAGATCCGCGCTGCCGCGCAGAGCCGAAGCCCTGGCTCTTGTGGTTGGAGCGGCTTTCCGCGGCGATCTCGCCATAACTTTTTCCCAGCAAGGGATTGTAAAGACCTACATCCAGCTTGATCTGGTCTTCAGCTGTGGTATTGTTGCCACCAAAGTTGAAGGTATTCCAGACGATGCGCCTGGCCTGCCATGGCTTCACATATTTAAGTTGCTCCGGAAACTGCCCGGGGTCTGCAGCAGCAGTAAAGGCTTCACGGGCAAGGATCGCAGAACCGGAATGGTGACCGTGTCCGGCCCTTGAATCTTCAGGAAAACGGGTGATGATCACATCGGGTTGAAACTTACGGATTACCCATACCACATCGGCGAGTATCTTTGCCTTATCCCATATCTTAAAACTTTCTTCCGGATTTTTGGAGAAGCCGAAATCGTTGGCCCTGGTAAAAAACTGCTCCGCGCCATCGGTGCGCCTTGCCGCAAGCAGTTCCTGCGTGCGGATCAGGCCGAGCAGCTCCGCCTGCTCTGTACCGATGAGGTTCTGACCGCCATCACCCCTGGTAAGCGACAAATAACCTGTCCTCACCTTCTTCTCCCTCGCGAGATAGGCCAGCAGGCGGGTATTCTCGTCGTCAGGATGCGCAGCAATGTAAAGCACGCTACCGCTGGTATTCAAGGTTTCAAGGCCTTGTTTGATCTCTGCGGCATTCAGCTGCAACGATGATTGCGCAACAAGCGGGAAGGGACTGAGGAAAACAAATAGAAAAAGGTATTGACGGAGTTTCATAAACAATTCTTAATCCTCGAAAGTAAAAAAAATTGACTAGTAAACAGTTTTTTATCCGTCAATACCCGGTAACATTCCTGCAAAATTACGACGTATTTTGTAGGCAATGCCGCCTAAGAAAGGCCTCTGTGTTACAATAAAATTTTGCTGCTCACCTCTTTATCAATGGTGATGAACCCAGGGTACTTCACCAGTCCCCCGGCCACCTTGATGCTCGGGCGGATCTTCAGCGTCAGGATGCCCTTCTTTTCAGGGCCTCCTTTGGCACCTTTCATAAATTCAGTGATTTCTCCCATCACCTTGCTATTGGTCACAAAGGGATAGAGGTTCGCAATCATGTCCACCGGAACTACAGTAGTACCTCCCGGCGCGACGTTGACTTCCTGGTTCACAAAACCATTGGCAAGCTCCTGCCTGTTGATCAGGATCTTATACTCAAACTCATTGATTGCAGCCACGTTGGACGATGGATTTTTAATCTCCAGGTTTAACCTTGCTTTCAGGGGTACATCCTGTCTCAGCAGGCCCAATGCCAGCGCCGGCAAACTGGCCAGGTTCAGGTCCTGCCCGTCAAACAACTTTTTGACGTCCGCTCCACCAAGCGTCACCTGGTCGGCAGAAGTAATGCGGTAGGTACACTTCTCCAGTGCCTTGATCTGCTGCGCCTGTTTATTGACGCCACAGCTTGAAATAACAATTGCCGTCAGGCAAAATAAAACGATCTTTTTCATTTGTGTGTGTGTGTAAAGAGAAGCCGGTGCAGCAGCAAGCATAAGCGCTGCTGCATCGCCATCATCAAAGCAATAACGCCTGATTTGTAAAAATGATATGTAATGAAAAAGACTTATCTCCTGCGTCTGCCGGAACCGCCACCAATCAGGTGATCGATGCTGTATTTCCCAGGGCCAGCAATAAAGATGAAAAGATAGACCACAAGGTAATGCAGCCCCATTTCTTTCTTTCCGAAATCATCTCCTCCGTGGGCGATAAATACAGCTACCAGCATCGTGATGATCAAAGGAATCACCGCAAGCCTGGTCGCCAGACCCAGAATGAGCAATATAGAACAGAAGAACTCCGCAAAGACCGCCAGGGCAAGGGAAGCAGGAGCTCCGATACCAATAGGATCCCCGAATTGGATTTCTCCTCCCGCGGTAAGTGACTGCAGTTTGCCATAGCCATGTACCATCATAAATGCGGAAAAAGCAACGCGTAACACCAGCAGTGCAAAGTTGAGCCCGCCGTGATTAATGTTCGTATTGAAAAGTCTTTTCATTAGAATGATTTAGTTTTAAAATAATTGACAGCCTTCCAGATGAATCATCAGAAGCTCCTAATTTAAAACTAATAATTTATTTACTGGTTAAAGTAATGATAAATCCTGAAATCGCATCCTGAAGGATCATCCTTTTGGAAAGATCAGACTTCGCATCTTTCTGGATCATCTGTATGGATACCAGCCCATGAAGAATGGATAAATAGGTATGGTACTTCAGGTAACCGTCTGCATCCGGGTTTCCGCTCTCAGCGATTGCCGTTTTGATGGTGCTGATCATCACGCTGGTCATCTCCTTAACTTCCGGGATCTGCCTGGCTTGCTCACATGCCGGAATCCCCAGGCCGAACATCAGCTGGTAATATTCTGTATTCTCAAATGCAAAATCCCAGTACGCATTCGCTATGGCCTCCAGTTGCGCTGCCGGGCGCTGATGCTGCTCTTTCACCTCCTGAAGTGCAAGGCCCAGTTTCTGAAATCCTTCTTTGGTAAATTCCATCAGGATGGCTTCCTTGTTTTCAAAATGGTTATAGATCACAGGAATGCTGTATTCAATGGCGTCAGCAATCTTACGGATAGACAATGACTGCCAGCCATCCGTCAGCACCTGCAGCCATGCCGCCTCCAGAATACTTGCCCTGAACTCTTCCTTTTGCCTGATTTTACGTTCTGCAATGCCCATCGCTCTATAGTTTAATTAACAGTGTTAACAAAAGTAATAGGTAACAAGCAAAATTAAGCACCTGAAATTTCATTCTGACTTAAATACAACAAACAGGAATTCCGCCGATCCTTATTCGAGCGCCAGCCAACATACCTCAGCAAAAATAGGATGGCAAATTCTGATGGGAGAAATGGCATGCCAAAGGAAAGTTTACTGATCCGGTTTTGACATCTTTAAGGATGGATTAACCGGAAGGTAAGGTTGATCCTCGGTCCAATGGGCATCGTCGTCTTTGGCAGACGGTGTTCCCAAAGGTGCTGTGTTTCACCTTTCATCAGCAACAAACTTCCTGAAGTCAGGTCAAGAGATACCACAGGCAGCTTTTCTACATAACGGCGAAACTGAAAAGTGCGATGGGCGCCGAAGCTGACGGAGGCAATGGTAGGATAAGGCCCGAGGTTCCGTTCATTATCCCGGTGCCAGCCCATGCTGTCACTGCCATCACGATAGAAATTCAGCAGACAGGCATTAAACTGATGCGCCGTCTTTTGCTGGATGGCACTGCGGATTTCCGCCAACTCGGGAGTCCAGGGCAAGGCGTTCATCGTAATGCCCGAATAACTGTAGCTGACGCCCTCCTCACCATAAAAGGCAGTAAACCGTGGCTGTAAGACGGTCTTCCCAAAGATCTTTATGGGCTCCTGCTTCCAGGGAACATTTGCAGATAGCTGCTCGAAGTACTGTGCAGAAAGCTCCTCCCCGAAAAAACCGTCAAAGAAAAATGCCTGCGAAGGCACAGGCAGCAAATTCAGATGATCGTGATCCATAACTTTCCGTTTTTTCGGCTGTAAAGATAAGGGATCCAAATAGAAAATTGTGGAGCGTGACTTTCCCGCAGGGCACAAAAAAATAATGCAGATGGAAAACACCTGAGTGTCTTGCCACCTGCACATCCCTCTCTCTCCCCCTATTTAATGCCTTTTGCGTTTCCTGTGCTTAGCGCGACAATACGTCATCGCTTCTGACTGCCCAGGATCCAAATGCTTTTTTTACCAGCATTTTAGCGTCTGCTACAGTGATGTCGCCGGCAATCGTAATGTACGTATGCTCAGGGACTACCTGCCTGCTATAATAGTTTTTCAACGTTTCCAACGTGATATCTGCAACCTCAGCCGATTTCGGTGCCACATCGAGCAAATCCTGACTGGCATCAAATGACTGCCATACGTCCGACATTGCCATAAAAGCGGCTTCAAAATCTGCGGCCTTCGCAGATACATTCCCATCGCCATGCGCTACGCTCAGCTTGGGCATCCCCGCACGCTCTCCCTCTTCAAAAACAGCTCTGTATCCCGCAAGGGTACTCCTGCTCCAAATCTCTCCCACCAGCGCCGAGAAGTTTTCGTTGAGTATGCCACCTTCTGTTTTGAAGCTGGCATACACTTTTCCCATCCCACTATTCTCCGCAATGATCACATTCAACCCGTTTTTCAATTTAAAACTCACAGGGTCTTTCATCCGCTGTGCCTGCGCAAATTGTACCATCATGATACCCGCAGCCACCATCACCAACATCCTCTTTTTCAATCCCATCATTTCTTTAATCAATCCCATCATTCCCTTAACCTGTCCCATCCGGTAGTTTTAGTTACTCATTGTGAAACAAAGATATACAGGTGGCATTGATGTTGAAACACCTAATAGACGGAAAGGCAAAATCTGTCGGTGAAAAAGCATTTACACAGGATAGTTTCTTTTTCTAATCAATAATATATAATTTAGTATTAGGTTAATCCCTCCCTATGAACTGTCTGATTGTTGATGATAATAAAATCGCTCGCATTACCCTGAGAAAAATGGTATCGCTAGACCCTTCACTGGTACTTGTCGGGGAGTGTCCTGATGCGACCGACGCTTACCAGAAAATCCTGCAGCAGCCCATAGACCTCATCTTCCTGGATGTGGAAATGCCCGGAATGAGCGGCATAGAGCTGGTAAAAAGCCTCGGACAACACCAGCCGCTCATCATCTTCACCACCTCCAAAAAGGAATACGCGGCGGAAGCCTTCGACCTGCAGGTGGCAGATTACATCACCAAACCGGTTACGCCCGTTCGTTTTCTTCAGGCAGTGGAGAAAGCAAAAGCCAGCTTTAAAAAGAAACCCACAACAGCTAGTGCCACTGCCAGCAACGAATTCATCTTCATCAGGGACTCCAACGTCGTCAGACGCCTCAAGGCAAAGGACATCCTCTTCCTGGAAGCTAAAGGCGATTATGTCCAGATTTTCACTGAGGAGAAACAATACCATATCCATGCGACCCTGAAATCTGTTGAAGAAAAGCTTTCTGCAGATTTATTTCTCAGAATCCACCGTTCATTTATCATCAATGTCGGCAAAATTGATACCTTAGAAGGAAAAACGATAATTATCCATAAACATGTCATTCCTGTTTCGGATGCTTACCGTTCCCTTTTGAATAACCGCATGCAGATTCTTTAGATACCATGTCCACCTCTTATGATTTTATAGACCTGAGTTACATCGAGCAAGTAAGCAATGGCGACAAGGCTTATGAGAAGGAAGTGCTGGAGTTGTTCGTAGAATGCATGCTGACCGATCTGGAAACTGTCAAAGTTCATTTTGACGCCGGCGACTACCATCAGCTGAGGAAAACTCTGCATTACATGCTGCCCAATATGTCCATTGTCGGACTGGACCTGCGCCTGCGTGAAGAGCTGGATGCGCTGGATCATGAGCAGCCCAATACCGCCAGGCATATTGACCACATCGACAGGATCTGCTTCCTTTGTACCAAGGCTAGGCTCGAGGCCATCATCCTGCTGCGTAGCAGCTTTTAAAAAAGGCCTTAAAATAAACAAGGCCGGCATCCACCGACCTTTGTTTATATGATTAACTATCTAAATTTATTACTTTTTAAAAGCATCCAACCCGCTTTGCAGGTAGGCTGCATATTCTTTTGCGTCAAAAACGGCACCCTGAGGTTTCACCAGAGGGTTCAGGTCCTGACCCACCATCACATAAAAAGGCTGGGAGTTGGACACGTATTTTGTAGCCTGGAAGTCGCCATTCCAACGTCCAAGGTCATCGGTGTTGGTACGCAGCACTTCTGAATAATGAACTTTCTCTTTCGGCATCTTGATGTTGCGCTCATCTACATACAGCTGGATCAGCACAAACTCCTCACGGATCAGACGGCCGACTTCAGGATCAATCCAGACCTTATCTTCCATCTTTCTGCAGTTCACGCAGGCATGCCCTGTAAAATCGATCAATATCGGTTTATTTACCTTTTTGGCATAAGCCATTCCCTCATCAAGATCAAAGAAGGCACTAAATCCTACAGGTGGTTTTAATGTCTCACTATACTTCACTTTTGAAGGAAATCCATCCGCAGATCCCGAAGGAGCAGCAGATCCACCGGCCGTCAGGATGAAGTCCTGCGTATTCATCGGCGGTGCAATACCACTTAAAATATTCACCGGAGCTCCCCATAAACCTGGTACCAGGTATACGGCAAAGGCAAGTGAGAACATCGCAAAAAATAAACGCGGCACAGACACAAAAGGCAGGTCGCTGTCGTGGGAGAATTTAAGCTTGCCCAGGATGTACAATCCCATCAGCACAAAAATCACGATCCACAATACCAGGAAAATCTCCCTGTCGAACCACTCCCAGTGCCATACCAGGTCGGCAGCCGACAAAAACTTCAACGCTAAAGCCAGCTCCAGGAAACCCAGACATACCTTCACACTGTTCAACCAGCCGCCGGATTTAGGCATGCTGCTCAGGAATCCAGGGAAGATGGCCGACAAAGTAAAGGGCAGTGCCAATGCCAGCGCGAAGCCAAACATACCGATCGCGGGGGCCAGAATCTCGCCCTTGGAACTCGCCTGCACCAAAAGGGTACCGATGATGGGTCCTGTACAAGAAAAGGAAACTAAGGCCAGCGAAGCGGCCATAAAGAAAATGCCACCCAGACCTTTGCTATCATCAGCTTTCTGATCAATTTTATTTACAAATGCACTTGGCAACGTGATTTCAAAAGCACCAAAGAAGGAGATGGCAAAAACTACTAGCAAAATGAAAAATGCAAAGTTAAACCAGCCGCTCGCGCTTAGCTCATTCAACATAGCTGATCCAAATACGAGGGTGATCACCAATCCAAAAGCCACATAAATGACGATGATGGATAGTCCGTAGATGAGCGCCGTCCCAATCCCCTTCTGTTTACTTCCTGCGCGCTTGGTAAAATAACTTACTGTAAGTGGCACCATAGGGAAGATACAAGGCATCAGAAAGGCAAGGAAGCCGCCCACAAGGCCGGCGATGAACGTCTGCCATAAGGTTTTTTCCTGCTCCGACTGGTCGGTTTGTTTGCCTGCAGCAACAACAGCGGCTTTGCTCACCGTGTCTGCCACGGCAGCTTTTACAGCTGTATCTGCTTTCATTGTGCTGTCTGCCGCAGGCGGCGCAGCTTCAATATCCGTAAACTCAATATCTGCCATGGAGGTATCTGCATCCTGCGCAAAGACAGGCACCAGACTTCCCAAAACCAGAAATAACCCCAACACAAACACCTTCAGGTGCATGGTATATCTATTCATGTTCATCAAGTTGTTATTTTACCGGAATTGAAAATTCAATCGTCTCAGGCGGAAGGCACTGCTGATCATCACAAACCATATATTCCACTGTTCCTTTTACCACTGCTGTTGCTCCGGTCAGTTTCACCTTTTGCTGAAATACTACTGAATTTGCAAAGTAGCTGACGTTCATGTCAAAGGTTTTCTCAAATTTCGTGATCGGCTTAGGCTCAACCGTCTTTCCATTTACGGCATATCCTTTTCCTGGTGCAAATGTGAACGTAGTTTTCACAGGTCCACCGTCAGCCATGTACTGGGAATACAGGTGCCATCCCTGGTCAATTGTTGCTTTCAGGTACAAAACAGCCTCAGTCTTAGAAGTTTTCTTCGCTGCGTAGCTCCATTTTACGGGTTTTAAAATCTGGCTGCTCGCAGAGAAACTCAGAAAAAGACCCGCAACGAGTAAAAATAGATTTTTCATGTTGTGTGGTTAAGTTGATTAATTGGTCGAATAACGTTATTTCAGTCTACAAATTGGTTGATATCCTGTAAAAATTGTGTCAGTAGAAAGAAATGACGGTTTAATGGCTTCTTCTTTTACCAGATCGGTACTTAAATATTTCTTGTTGCTATCGCAAAGTAAGGTCACCACCACGGCCTCGTCACCCAGCTGTTCTTTCAGCTTGATGGCACCAATGACGTTTGCTCCCGATGAAATCCCTACCGCCAGTCCCAGCTCCTTTGCCAGTTTCTGCGCCATGATGATGGCATCACCATCATTCGCCTGGATGATGCTGTCCAGCTGGTCAAGCTTGACAATCTCCGGGATAAACTCATCGGAAATCCCCTGGATGCGGTGACTGCCCACCTTATATCCTGTAGTCAGCGTTGGGCTCTCTGCAGGCTCCAATGGATGGATGGACACCGCAGGGTTCAATGCCTTCAGACATTTCCCTACGCCCATTACCGTACCACCAGTACCTACTCCTGCAACAAACGCATCGGGTGTAAGCCCATTATTTTTCAATTGCTCCCAGATCTCCATTCCTGTGGTTTTCTCGTGAGCTTCTTCATTGTAACGGTTTTCAAATTGACGCGGAAGAAATACACCCCCTTTGGCAGCCATCTCTTCACACATTTTGATGCTGCCCAGGAAACCGCCTTCTTCTTTGCTGACAAGGATTACCTCTGCACCCATGCTCCTGATGATGTCAATGCGCTCCTTGCTCAGCCAGTTCGGCATGATGATCTTTACGGGATGTCCAAGGGCACGGCCGATGGCCGCAAATGCAATCCCGGTATTTCCGCTGGTAGCTTCGACAATCGTATCTCCTGGTTTGATGGCGCAGTTGTTATAGGCTTCGTACATGATGTTTAGTGCCATCCTGTCCTTGATGCTGCCTGTCAGGTTATAATGCTCGCATTTCACATATACCTTCCCAGGTTTACCCTTGTAGGTGTAGTGTAGTTCCAGCATCGGAGTGTTTCCTACCAGATGCCATAAATGCTCAAATTTATCCGCAAGAGCTCCTGTTAAACAGACTGCTTCTTTACCTTCAGCTACCATTGATTATCGATTTAGTTGTGTGATCAATTATTCGATAAAACTCCATATTTCAATTTATAATAGCAATAGAAACCAATTATTCCATAAATTATTCGGAATCGTTTGTTAAAATTGTTATTTTTTCTATTTTTGAGTTATAATAAAGGTTGATAATTGATATTTTTTCATCGGCGAAATTCCCCCCTTTTTATTGAATCCATACCATGCAGACAGATCTGGACCCCGTTGACGTTGAAATCCTGAAACTCCTTCAGAAGGATGCCACTTATACCAATAAGGAACTGGCCTACACTTTAAACAAATCCATTGCTACCGTACACGAACGCATCAGGCGTTTGAAGGAACAAGGTTATATCAAACGTGTAGTCGCGATACTCGACCGCAAGAAGATCAACAGGAACCTGATTGCGTTCTCACAGGTGTTGCTGAAAGAACATACCGCCACTACCCTGGTGGAGTTCGAGAACGATGTCGCGAAATTCCCGGAGGTCATGGAATGCTTTCAGATGACCGGGGCCTTCGACTTTATCCTGCGCATTGCCACCAGCGACATGGATACCTATCATATTTTCCTGAGGAACAAGCTGGCCACCCTGCCGAACATCAGTACCGTCCAGAGCTTTTTTGTGCTGTCGGAAACTAAAAGTGATACGGCCTATCCTTTATAACCATCATGAGTTTATACCGTAACTACCGGGTTTAGGTCATGTCTACCCCCAGGTAATCTTAAACCGTCGCGGAGCCGTCTCACTGGATTGACAAGGCAACATCAAACAAAGGCCTGCCCAGCGTTGTTCTTTTGATGATTCCTAACCTATGGAGTAACAAAAGACAACCATTATGAAAAATAACCAGCTATTTATTGCATTAATTGCCATCGCCTGCAGCGTTGGTGCCTGTCGCAGCCCAGAGGCTAACGATAAAACCAGGTCGACCACCGGAGATTCCACAAAGGCCGATTCGCTGAACAACGATTCCTTGCAGCAGGCGGGTAAAAACCCAAAAGACGAAACCAATAAAACCACGGCCGACGAAGATGAGTCGACCTTCCTGAAGACCGCAGCATTAGGAGGAATGATGGAAGTGGACCTGGCAACAATTGCAGAGACCAATGCTGCTGATGCTAATGTAAAATCTTTCGCTGCGAAGATGGTAGAAGACCATACCAAAGCAAATATGGAAATCAAGGCTTTGGCGACTAAAATGGGTGTGCTCCTGCCGGATGCTTATCCTGCCAGCGACCAGGCGCATATGGACATGATGAAGAAAATGAAAGGAAAAGATTTTGACCGCCATTATATGAACATGATGGTCAAAGATCATGTCAAGACCCTTGATCTTTTTAAAAATGCAGCCAGTCTGAGGACAAATGCACTGAAGGACTTTGCATCGACCACTTTGCCTACATTACAGCAGCACCACCAGATGGCTGTTGACATCAGCAAAAAACTTAACCTTTAGGTACCAGGTGGACATTGCCGGCCTGCGATTCGAAGTCGCGGGCCTGCTCCCTGATGCCGGCCATCGCCCGGTAAATCAGCTTATAGGTACCACCAACCTTGATCTGCAGCAAATCAGCGATCTCCTTATAACTCATCTCCTCCACATAGAAAAGATACACCGCTTCCTTCTGACGATCGGTAAGGTTCCCCATAAATTTATGGCTAAGCACATTCCAGTCTTCATGCGGCCCCTCCGCATCTGCCAGGTCTGCAGACAGGTCAAATGCAATCATATCCGCTTCGTCGCCCACATAAACCTCCAGGGCTGAAGATTTCAGCTTATTGTAAATGGTATTCCTTAAGGCTTTAAACAAGTAATATTTGAGAGACTCGGGTCTCTTCAGATTGGCACGGTTTTGCCAGAGTTTTACAAACAGGTCCTGCACCGCTTCTTCAATGAAAGGCACATCACTACTGAATTTTCCGGCGTAACCGACCAGCGCGTCGAAATGTATATTGTACAGCATTTCAAAGGCTTTCTGATCTCCATTAACGAACGAATTCCAATAAGTTTTTTCCATGCCTACCCCTTAATACTTATCTAGACTGATTATAGATAAGTACAATTATAGGGCTTTATTCTAACTATAAGGGCGGTCAGAAATTGAAGTTGCATTTCTGTGACAATAAAAATTTAAAGCAAAGCGCTGAAGTTGCGCTAATTAATTGCACCGATAGCGCTTTGCTTTAAACATTACTTTTTAGCCACAGTCTGATATTTTTCGGCAGAAAAATGAAGGAGATAAGTTTTGGTGCGCATGGCCTCTTCCCTCAACTGGGCAGTACTGTTTTTGTCAGCAATCAGCTGATCGCAAAGGGCCACGATTTTATCTTTCTGATAAGAATAAGGGAACCAGCCCAGAGCCTCCACAGCAGCGAGCCTCAGTTTGTGATCTTCAGCAGCATCTGCAGCAATTGCAATTGCCTGAGGCACCAGTTCGTGATAGGTATAGGTACGTAGCATATTGACATCAAAAGCGCGTTCCTTGGCAACAGCCTTTTTATCCTCCATCACTTTACCTTCCTTCAGCACTTTTTCCCTCGTGCCTTCCTGCCTTTTAATCAGGCGCTGAATGTCGGTATTCCCTGCAAATTCAGGCTTTTTAAGGTACTCCTGCAACTGAGCAATCACCAGGTCAGCATTCATGAAAGACATCGAGTTTCCGGAGTTGTAGGCTACCCTTTTCGAGGCCCAGTCTTCGATTCCAGAAGCCACCAATGCGGGCACCAGGTCATCGGTACCAAAATCACCGGCCATATTTGCCGAGCGTCTCCTCAGGTATTCATATGGATCTGTGAGCGCATCTTTCAATACCGCCTTAAAATCTGCATTGTTCAGTGTGCTCAACAGTTTCCATGCCTGCATCCTCGTGCTTGCATCAGCAGCACTGTAGTAAACATCCTTCAATAAGGAGCTGGAGGCAGCGCCCTGTGCATAGAAGATCTTTGTGAGCGCCAGGGCCTGCAGGTCTGCATCACCGGTTTTCAGCAACTGCTTCCATACCGGATCACTGCCATCCTTGTTCACGATCAGCTCGTTGTAGTCCGTGTTGCCTTCAGCAGTAAAGGCAAAGGTAGGATCACCAATCAGGTGTGTTTCCAGGTAGGCTTGTTCCTTGAACCAGTTTCCTGCCCGCACACCATGCTGCAGCAGACCAATCAGCTCGGTAGTCCACACATCCTGAAGTACATTGATCGAGTTGGCCATGGCGACGATGGTTTTTCCACTGCCAAAGACATAGTGACCACTCATATAATCGTCTTTATGAAAAGATCCGTTGTAACAGTTATCAAGGATCAGCATGCGCACATTGGACCTGATTTTATCCACATCTTCCATCATAATGTTTCCATTGGCCTCAAACAGAGAATCGGCAAGCACCACAGAGTCGGTCAGGGCATCATCCATCCAGGCCATAGGTACGCCCAGCGTAGCCTGAAATCTCTTTTTTGTTTCCGCTACATCCTGTTTCTTGCGGTTGGCTGCCTGGATCTTGTTGCGCAGGTAACGTCGCACATTTTCGATGGAAGGCTGCGGGAAAGAAACATTCGGATAACCACTGATCACCTGCACATCCGACTCGCCATGTTGATGAAAAATTGCCAGGTCAAGATCCTCACGCTGCACTTCCGTCAGCAGGCGTTGTTTAAGATCACCCTGCATTCTGGAGTTGACGAACTTCGCCGACGACCCAGCCCTGAACAGCTGTGGCAGCTGTTCCCTGAGGGCCACCTGCTCGCTCGCCCAGGCAGTCTGCGACTCCGAAGCGTAGCCCATACCACTATATACCATCAGGTGGTTCAGGCGGTTCTGCTGTTCTTTTTCTGCCACCACTTTGCTGAGGTAGGTACGGATCAGCTCGTATTTATCCTTGCCTTTAATTGCTGGCGCCTTGATCCTCGCCGTATAAATATCAGGGTGAATCTCCGGTGCGGATTCAGGAGCCAGGCTATAGTAGAAATTACCTGCCTTCAGGGAATCCTGTTTGATGAAGTTCAGCTTCAGGTTGAAATCGTCATAGAAACGGTCAGAAGGTACTGCCGCCCTGAAGCCAAACCTGGCCTGATCAAACTTGTAAGCGGAAGTTAACCGCTGGGCATCCATCACCATCGGAATCGGGATGTCGCCGATGAGCACGGCACCTTCCAGCCTGTTTTTATCGGAATACAACTTCTGAAGGACGACCTTGATTTCTTCAGGTTTTGTCCATTGGTGACTAACGATATAGGTGCCGAGGCCTTGTTTCTCCAGCGCCGACTTGTACGCATTGATTTCCTGTTTCGCCTTGTTGTAGGTCTCCTGGTCGACCACAATGGCGAAGGTCGTAGCCGTATTTTTCTTCAGTGGCTTTTCGATTTGCTGTGCTGCGGCTCCCGTATAGAGTCCGAGCATGACCGTGGCGGCCGACAAAACTAAGGCTGATTTTTTCTTGATATTCATGATGTTATCTTTTTTATGCTGTTCATAATAAGCGCCATGTTTAATAATAAGCGCCAAGGCTCAGGTTAAACATGGTCCTGTTTCCTCTTGCTGAAGGATAGCGTGCCGCGGAACTAAGGTTGCCCAGCACCTGGGCCACAGCTTTTGCATAGAAGCTGGTACGCGGAACCGACGGTATGCAGAAATTATATTGCAGGTCGCAGCTGCCCCCTATGCGGTCTGCCGCGCCATAATCATAGTCGGGCAACAGTACCTCCCTGGCGATCAAGGTCCTGTCGCCGGTAATCGGGACGTACGACAAAGCCTGGTCGAGTGCCATTTCATAGTTCAGCTTAAGGTTCAGCTGCAAGCTTCTGCCATGGGACATCATCCAGTTCCGGCCTCCTTTAATGGCCGCATGGAGCTGTGTTACCCTTTGCGAAGAACGGGGCACACTGTAGCGCTGATCTACGGAAATGTATTTCAGCTCCCCCTGGGCGGACCACTTATAGCTATCATTCCCCTCTTTTCTGAGGATGGTATAATTCAATGTTGCGCTGGTGGTCTCTGCCGTATAAAACGGCGCTTCAAGTATTGTCTGCCACATCTGTGTGCCAGTATTGTAAAACTCATGGAACTCGATGCCTGTATCTTCCAGTCGCTCCAGCTGCAGCCTTAACTTCTGAAAAAAGGCTTCTCCTTCACGGCCGAGCATAGTCTGAGCATGGTAGTCTTTTTGTTCCCAGGTGCCCGCTTTGCGGGGCACACTGTTGCCATCCGATACCGCTTCCCTTAAGCTGCGAAAGCCAGCCGTGCTCAGCCAGCTCCAGCCATTCATGCGCCATTCGTACTGCAGGTCAGCACCATAGGTATTGCCCCCGTAATTGCGGGAGCTCCCTACAGAAAAGATCCCCGGAAGCTCATACTGTCCTAGTCCCAGCAGTTTATATAGAAAATGGTTCACCGAGGTGTTCCTGATCTCCAGGGAGATGTCTTCCTGGTAACGGCCGTAATAGCCGTTCAGTCCGAAAGTACTGTGGTCATTCAACGCCAAGGTTACCGCAGGCAGGATGCTCAGCTTGTTGGCGGTGTTCAATGGCCTGGGGTCATTTTGTCTTGCACCCGTAGACACCTCCAGATTTGCCCCGATTCCAAAGACCAGTCGGTCATTCCACAGTTTCGGTGCTGCAGCCTTGAGCTTCAATGCATACAGCTGCAACTTCCAGTCGCCGCCCACAGAATCCGCAAGCAGGTATGGCGTGCCGCGATAGGGATCAAGCACGTCAGAAAAATGCACCTCATTATCCCAGCGCTGGGTATAGGAAAAGCTACCATAAAACACGCTTTTACCCAGCGGCTGGTAGCGCTCCGACTGGAAGCGGAACTGATCGCGGCTTTCCGGCTGCTGAATGCGCCTGAGGTCTCCCTTTTCCGAAGCAAAGGAAAGCTGGGTTTTACCAAGCGCATACAGGCTGTCCCGCTGCATACCTGCAGCATTGGTACCCTCCAGCCAGTTGTAGCGCAGCGGCAGCAGCTCAAACTGCTGCGGCAGCAGACGCAGCGAATCTGTCTGCGTTACCTGCGCATGTGCACAGGTAAACGCAAACAGCAGGATCCCCACCGTCCATATCTTTTTCATTATTGCCATCCTTTAGGCAAGATGTTGGTCGTCGTTACAAAGTCGGCACTGGAGTTATTCGTATCCTGAAGGACCCTTCTGCCATTCACCGTGGTCGTGATCTTGCGGATGATGGCCTGTCTGTTATAAGTACCCGTGCAAAAAGCAAAACCGGCATCCAGCGCCGCAGGAATCCTCTTGAAGTTCACCGCATTTGCATTTGCCAGTGCTTCCATGGCATCAATCACATCCGACCCCGGAACTTCCACATACAAGCGGGCATTGCTGCTTCCCGGCTCCTGCAGCTTGTTGAGGCTCTCGAAATCCTTGGTTTTGAAGATCACCATTCCCGGTCCATAAACGGAGGTCAGCCAGGTAAAGGTGGAAGCGGCAAAGTAAGGAAGGTCCATGTTCGGCACCGCCTGATTGTCCACATCCCTGCCCGTGCTGGCTACATAACCTTCAAAGTCGGAGATACCCGCACCCAGGTCTACAGAGTTCACGTTGCCCGCAGCGTCAGTTTTATGGTGTATGCCATTGCTGGAGATCACAATAGAGGCACCTGGTTCAATGGGGTGCGACTTTCCTGTTCCGGGGATCATCCACACATTCTGCAAGTACACATTGCCCGCTGTTTTAGAAAATGCAAAGGGAGTTGCGCTTGCAGAAATCCCAGGCGTACCACCGCTTTCGCCAAGGTAAAGGCTGTCCGCATAGATCACTTCCGGAGAGTTGTTGTAAATCTCATAAAACTGGTCTGCCTGGTAGTTTCCATTGGCAGGAGTTTTCGACCCGGTATAATAGATCTGCTTGAATACCAGACCACCCACCTTGCTGCCCTGTAATTTCAGGTCGAGGCTTGCATCAGCAGCAATCAGCTGATTGGTAGCGGAAGCATTCAGGAAAACCTCGGTCTCAAAACCAGTTTGTACCAGTGCTTCGGCTGCTGTCAGCGTGCGACTGGCGGTCACCTGATAGTTACCTGGGAGCAGGCCGGTAAATGCGGCAACACCATCGGCATTACTTGTTGCCGTAACCTTCACATTGGTAGTGGAGTTGGTCAGCGTCACCTCCGCATTGGCAGCCTTTGTAGTGGCGTAATTGTTAGGGAAACTTACATTTACCGTATAGCTGACTGTCGGTGTTTCATTGTCCGACTTTTTGCAGCTTTGCAGGCCTGCAACAGCCAGGAGCAGTAAGATAAAAGAAGTATAGATTGATTTTCTCATGATTGGATTGTATATAGATTAAAATTTGATGCTTAGTTCGGTTCCAAAAAATAGTCTTGGGTTTCTACGGCTATACTGGCCCGTCCAGCGTGAACTTTCCTCCAGCGGGCGGTCCATCAGCACATTATTGGCAAAAAAGGAAAAGCTGATCGCCTTGCCCATCTCTTTCGTGAGCCGCAGGTTGAACAGCCATAAAGGTTTCCAGCTTTCGGTTTTATAGTATTCAGGCTGCACATGAAGGTTCAGCTCCGCATTGTTGACAATAGCGGGGTTGTTGCGCTCCGCCTCAGAGAGCCAGGTCAGCTGCCCGTCAGTGTTACTGATGTAAGCTACCGGCAGCGACTCATAACCGATGTATTTGTTTTTATCCGACCAGATGGTCTGCGCCGCAAGGGTCACAATGAACCGCAACTGTGGGATGTGGTGGATCATGCGTAAAGTAGTGCTCGTGCGACTGTATTCATTTCCTCTTCCTGGAGCGTATACAGGGATGCGCTCCGGCTCACTGTTGCTGAGCTGTCTTTTGATGATGTAATAACCTGTGCTCCGGGTGTCGGTGTTCATCCATGCGCCATTCAGCACGAAGGAAGTGCGGATGGCTTCAAATCGGCCCAGATCCAGGTCAAACTCCAACCCTTTATTTCTAGTTTCCAGCTCATTCGTGGGCATGTTATAGTCGACTGCAAAATTGCTCACACTCACGGGCACAGGATTGAGCACCGGCGGCTGCCCGACTGGTGCCGAAGCGACCTCATAGCTCGCCAGGGGCACCATGCGCAGACTCTCGAAAGTAGTATTGAAGGAATAGCCATTTTTCAATCGCTCGCTGTAGGCGGTAACCGCCAGTCTCTTGTCCTCCATGAAGGTCACATCAAAACCCAACTCCATCTTTTTATTGGTGGCAATCTTCAGCTGCTCATTCCTGGTGTTAAACACCCTTGTGGTGACGATCACCAGGCGCTCGGCCGGATTGTCAGCATAGTAATTCAGGTTGAGCAGATCAAAGTAGGCATCCTGCGGATAGAGGTACAATAATGTAGGTGCCTTTGCGGTGGTGCCATAACCAGCACGGAGGTTTACCTTTTTGGCAAGCTCATAGGCAAAGTTGACCCTTGGTGCCAGCACATTTCCCATGTTGCCACCGGCAATGCCAAAGGGCTGCATCTGATCGAAGCGGAGCCCCGCCTGGATACGCAGTTCGCGATTGAGGATCGTCGCAGAAATGTTGTCCTCAGCATATAACGAAAGCTGGTTGAGGGCAGGAATATCTTTATAGGAGAACAGCCTGTTGGCAGCGCCATTGCCCATGCGGGGCGGGCGACTGGTATCAAAGGTTTTCCCTGCGCCAAAGTTTGCATCCATGCGCCACTCTCCACCCATCAGAAAGCGATGTCCAAAAGCGCCGGTCTTCAGGTAAAAACTGTTGCTGAGCTTGGCAAAAAGGTTCATGGGTTTACCATCAATCCAGACTTTACTGAGGTATTCGCTGGGCACATACTGACCAGCCATGGTGGTATCTTTGGTCGCCGTAGATATCGGATAGATGTAATTGCTGAGCAGCTCCTGCTGGAAACCTTTTTGTATTGCATAGTTGACGCTGACATCATAATTCAGCATCCGGGCAAAACGCCTGTTGAGGTTCCATCGTCCGGAAGTATTGAAGCGGTAGGCATAATCCTGCGCTGAACGCACTGTGTGTGTTTTGAGGTCGTCGGGGTCCTGCTTCAGCTCATCGAGGTTCATGGCATAAGAAAAGCCTGTGGTCGTCATCAGGGGCTGTTCTTTAAAAAAACGCTTTGAATACAGAAGGCTGCCTGTTACCCGGTTATAGGCGTCAAAAGAATAACGCTGGTCGGTATATGCTTTGGTATAATCAAAATCTACGTTGAGGCTTCCCCCCTCCGCCCCAAGGTCAATGCCCTTGCCTAGCCAGAATTGCGTGAGCACCGGGTTGATCCTTGCTTTCAGCTGCAATGGGCTTACTCCTGCTTTCGTTTTTACAAGTATAGCACCGTTGGTCAGGTCGCCGTATTCTACTGATGGCACCCCACGGATAACCTCCACAGACTCAATATTGTCGGCCGAGATCTGGCGTAAATCCGTACCGCTGCCCGTGCTGGTCGAAAAAGAAGCGTTTGCACCTCCCGTGGCGGGGTTCAGGACCTGCAGGTTGGCATTGTTGGACACCGGGATGCCATTGATGAGCACCGCCGTACCGAGGCTCCCCATGTTGTTGGCGTTGATCTGCCTGATGGCGGCCCTGTTCACATTAGAGAAGTCGGGGTTGCTGGCCAGTGCCCCAGGCAGCAGCTGCAGGACATCATTCAGACTGGTGGCCTGCAGGTGTTCTATGGCTTTCTGGGAGATGAGTGACGCGGTAGCACTACCGGCCTTGCTCTCCGAGGCGACGACAACAACCTCCTTAAGGTTCAGTACATTGTCTTCGAGCAGGAAGTTGAGGCGATAACTTTTCCCCGCCTCCAGCTGCAGTTCGCGCTCCTGCATGGCCATCGTCAGGAACTGAACTTTTACCGTCGCCCTTCCCGGCAGCAGGTCTGCAAAGTTAAATTCTCCCTTTTCATCTGTCATGCTGCTGATGCCCAGCTGCGCGATTCCAACTGTTGCATGATCTATTGGCCTCCCGCTACTCGCGGAGGAAACCTTGCCCGATACAGAAATATGAGTGGCACCGGCTGAAGTACCGGCAATGTTTTCTTCAATAATGGTTAACGCCGGCTTTGTTTCCAGGGACTTTTCTGAGGCCACGGGCACTTTGAGAATGGTAAAATAATCTTTGCCGATCTGCTCAAAGCCAAGGCCTGTATGTTGTAAAAGCAGCTTCAAAGCAACTTCCGTTGTGCCTGTATTGAGCTGCCTGGCGTCGTAGCTAACGGTCTTCCCTGCAATCAGCTGATGTTCGTAGGCAAACCTGACTTTCCGTGCTTTGCTGAACTCCTGCAAAGCCTGTTTCAGGGAGCTCACCGACTGTGCATGGGCATGGGTAATACACAACATACATCCAAGACAACATAACAGTAACCTGTATTTCATATTATGGCTTGCTTAAGGTAATGGAATCCAGCTTTCTATCGATGTGCGTTCCGGTGATGCTGCTTAATATCCGCAAGGCACGGTGTTCATCATTCAGCGGAAGGCTGCCATCCAGCTGTTTCTCCAGCACCTGTGGATCTTCCACCCTGATTTTGAGGCCATAGTTATCTTCCAGGGCTGCAATCACAGCGCTGACGGTGATCCGGTCCATCAGCAGTTCCGGCTGCTGCCAGCTTCGCTTCAATGCCCGATGCTGCTGAACACTTATCCGCTTGACTTGATTTGCCTGCGTTTCCGCCGTCTCCCCAGGCTTCAGGAGCAGCTGTTGCTGCTGTGTGTAAATTTTCACCGATCCCGATTCGAGGTTGACCTGTGCCTTTCCACGCCGGTCATCGACGCTAAAGGTGGTCCCCAGCACTTCCACATTCACCTTATGGGCAAGGTGAACGATAAAACGTTCTCCTTCGCTGACCTTTAAAGGATCTCTGTTGAGGTGTACCACCTGGAAACGTGCCGTTCCGCTAAGGAAAATCTCCCTGGCTTCATGGTCCCGTATTTTGGCCGGATAACGCAATGTGGAATTTGAGGCCAGCTGCACCACCGAATGGTCAGGCAGTACGAGCGTTTTTGTTTCGGCGTTGCCGGTAGTTACGGTAATGTAAGGCACACTAGTCGAAAACCATACCATCACCGCGATCCCGATCACTGCAACCACTGCTGCGTAACGGTAAAAAACGGTCAGCCTGCTTTTTCTGACTACCATTGCAGGGGCTGAAGGTTCTTGTTTATGTTCCTGAATCTGTTGCCAGATGGCCGCTTTGTTCAATGCCGGAGCCGTGTTTGCGGTCTTAACTGAGCTTGTATTTTTTCCCGACCTACTATTTTTTAAAGACCGGGCAGTTTTTCTGGCACTCAGGATCAGCTGTCTTTTCGCTGGATAGTCGTCCATCACCCCCAGCCAGTAGGCATCATCGCGGTCATCACCTTCCTGTGTTGCCCACTTTTTAAAATGTGCATCCATCAGGAAGTCGTATAATGTATAGTCGGAATAGTTTTTGTCTCTGTTCATAGTTATTGTACAACTACCATACAGCAGGAAGACTCCGTTTTATCCCATGTGCCTGTTTTTTTACAATTTATTTTTTTGGGACGGAGAAGATGGTGAAGTATTATTTATAGATTTGACTTACAGAGGGTGAGCATGTATCAGGATAAAATAGTCCATAGCGAAGAAGACGCGATGCTGCTTCGGCAGTTGAGCGAGGGCAGCAAAGCTGCTTTTGACGTGCTGTATGACAAATACTGGAAACAGGTATACAATGCCGCCTACAAAAGACTCAATGATGCAGACCAGGCGGCAGACATTGCCCAGGATGTGTTCGTTCAGCTTTGGGTCCGTGGTACGAAATCACCCATAGACAACCTCCCCGCCTACCTTTTTGTCGCCTCCAGGAACAGTGTGTTCAAACACATGGAAAAAGCAGGGAAGTTCATGGGCGTTCCCCAGGATGCTGCCCATGAGCTGGAAGCCCGCCATGGAGGTGCCGATGCGGGCATGCTGCACAAAGAATTTCTGCAGGCCTTTAATGTGCTGGTCAACTCGCTACCCACACAACAACAGGCCATCTTCAGGATGCGTTTTGAAGAAGAAATGAGCAGCCAGGAGATTGCGGAAAAACTCCAGATCTCCCCAAAAACGGTAAGAAACCAGATGGGCAAAGCACTTGCTACACTGAAAACTTCGATGATGGTCTTCAACTTCCTCATGATTTACGAAGCGATGAGACGGTAGAACACCATAAGATCTCTACATCCTCCCGAATATCTACCATTATTCTACAAAAGACGACAAACCTTCCGCGAAAATCAGGTTTTGAAACAAAACAACAGACCTAAAAACCACACGTACTCACTTTCGATAGAAAAATTGAAAAATATTTTACATCCGCGTGGGCTATTTCGAAATTTCCGACTCATGTATATATAAAGGGTAGGGAAAACCGATTATAAAGATAGGGAAACCGATCATCAGCCATACAGATGAAAGAAATACACAAACAGCACTTCATAGCTATTTTAGAAAAATATCGTCTTGACCAGGCCACTGCAGAGGAAATCAGTTTCCTGGAGACCTACTATAATGTATTCGATCTGAATGAGGATTTGATTACGGCCGACAATGAACAATATTTCAGCGACCTTAAAGCACGCATCCGCCTGCAGGTGGAGGAAGAGATCAACCCAAAGCCTTCGCCTCTATTTAGGAGCAGCTGGTTCCGCTATGCAGCCGCAGCAATGGTGGTGCTCTCCCTTTCAATAGGTGCTTATTTCTATTTACAAAGTCCTCAGCCTGTTGCAGATTCGGCCTCCACGATTTACCCTGGCAGCAATAAAGCGGTACTGACACTTGCGGATGGTAAGAAGATCGTACTTGATGATGCTGCAAATGGGGCCATCGGCGAATTCCCAGGCATCAGCATCAGTAAAACTGCTAACGGTGAGCTGATCTATACCGTCATTGAGTCCGATCAAACGGAAAATGACAACAGCTCAACAGCATTGCATACCATCAGCACACCCAGGGCGGGTCAATACCAGGTGGTACTTCCTGATGGTACGCACGTTTGGCTAAATGCGGCAACCTCCCTGAGTTATCCTTCATCTTTTAAGGGCAATTCAAGAACAGTCAATTTAAAGGGTGAAGCCTATTTTGAAGTGGCTAAGAATAAAAACATGCCTTTCATTATCAAATCTGGCGTACAAACGGTAGAAGTGCTGGGCACACATTTCAATGTGAATGCCTATGAAAATGAACAGGACATCCGTACCACACTGATCGAAGGGGCAGTAAAGGTCAGCGTCAACGGAAGCCAGAGTGTGCTCGCGCCCGGACAGCAGGCACGGGTAAGTTATAGTCAGCCTGGAAAAATCAACGTCCAGAACGTTGACTTCAACAAGGAGATTGCCTGGAAAAATGGTGTATTTGCCTTTGAAGCGGATGACCTGCAGACCGTAATGCGTCAGATTGAACGCTGGTACAACGTCGATGTGACCTATTCAGGAAAACCCTGTGAAGAGAAGTTCTACGGGGAGATTTCCAGGAATGACAAACTATCCGATGTGTTTAAAATACTGGAAATTAACAACGTACATTTTGAAGTTAAGGGCAAGACCATCAATGTTACCTGCAACTAACAACTAAACAGCATATACCATCACCACCACAAACCGATACCATTAACATCAACCCTAAACCATTATACCAACTAACTAAACTGTTTACTGCTAAAAGCTTTTCGCATGAAAGAAAATTTACTCGTCTAGAACCACCACAGATTGAAGACTAAAAAAGCCGGAAGCATCTCACCTCTCCCGGCTTGAAAAAAGGTCGGCAGCCAGCCGTCGAAAACCAGGCTGCAATTATTCACCTTATCCTATTCCAAAAGTATGAAATTAACTTTTCTTTACAACCCTGTATCTCAGATACAGAGGGTAAAGTACAAACTATTAATAGTGATGAAATTGACCGCTATTTTATTACTGATCGGCACTTTGCATTTATCGGCTGCCAGTTTCTCCCAGAGTGTGACCATCTCCAGGAAAAATGCAACGCTGGAGACGATATTCAAAGACATCAAACAACAGACAGGCTATTTATTTTTCTATACCGGCAAAGTAAAGGCCTCTGATCAGCGCCTGAATGTAGAGCTTAAAAATGTGCCGCTGAATGAAGCCCTGAAAATCTGCCTGCAGAACGACAACCTAAATTTCACCATCGTGAATAAGACCATCGTCCTGAGCCCGAAAGCGACCGAACAGACTACCGGAAAAACCTCAGCCATCGTCTCTATCAGCGGAAGGGTCGTCGATAAAGAAACCAACCAGCCGATTCCGGGTGTAAACATCTCTTTAAAAAGCAACAGGAGCGTAAGAAGTCAGACCAATGGTGATGGAAATTTCAAAATCGAGGCTAACCCTGGTGATGTACTGATCTTCAGCTACATAGGTTACAAGTTAAAAGAGGTCAAGATCACTGATGCAAATATGACCGTGGTCCTTGAATCGGAGGTGAACACCATGAACGACGTGGTCGTCACCGGATACCAGACCATCAAAAAGGACAGCTTTACGGGTACGGCCATAGCGATTAAGGGAGCAGACCTAAAAAGAGTCAACCCACAGAACCTGCTGGCCAGTATCCAGACCTTCGACCCATCGTTTAAGCTGATCGACAATAACCTCCTGGGCTCGAATCCAAATGCCATTCCTTCCATCAATGTACGTGGTTCTTCAGCACTGCCTACAGGAAGTACTGACGTATTGAGAAGGGACAACATCCAGGGTAACGTCAACATGCCAGCTTTTATCCTTGACGGATATGAGGTAAATGCACAGAAAATCTTCGATTTGGACATCAACAGGGTGGAATCAGTGACCTTGCTGAAAGATGCAGCAGCGACAGCTATTTACGGTGCACGTGCGGCGAATGGTGTTCTCGTGATCGTTACCAAGGCACCTCAGGAAGGCAAACTACGTGTAAGCTACAATTATGAAGTCAACGTAACCGGCGCCGACCTTTCCGACTACAATGTACTTAATGCGAAAGATAAATTGGAATACGAAGTGCTTGCAGGTCTTTACACCACCGGGGACTCAAAAGCGGCTCAGGATATCCTCGATGCAGCCTACTATCACAGGCTGGCTAATGTTGTTGGCGGCGTAAATACCTACTGGCTTTCGCAACCAGTCAGAACGACAGCCGGACAGAAGCATTCCCTGTATCTTGAAGGTGGATCTCAAGCATTTCGTTACGGTGTCGACCTGCGCTATCAGACAAGGCCGGGAGTAATGAAAGGTTCCGGCAGGGACCAATATTCCGGAGGTATGAACTTCTCTTATAACCTAAATAAACTACAATTCCGAAACGATTTGTCTATTACGCAGGTAAATGGTAAGGAGTCTCCATACGGCGCCTTTTCAAATTATGTAAAGACCAATCCCTACTACCCTCTTGCAGATGCGAGCGGCAAGGTGATCCGGGAAATTGACATCTGGGACAAACAAGACACAAATAACCCGGAGATCATTCTGAACCCGCTTTATGATGCCACGCTTAGCAGCTTTGACAAATCTTCCTACACGGAGATCATCGATAACCTTTCTGCAGAAATGGAGATCGCCAAAGACCTGCGTCTGAAAGGACAGATGAGCTTAACCAGCCGCATGGGCAACGACGACCTGTTCAAGTCGCCGCAGTCTAATGAATTTTATTTCTATGAGACCGCGAAAATAGACGAAAAAGGCTCTTACACCAGCCGGGAACGTAAAGAAACCTATTGGGACGGAAACATCCGTCTGACCTGGCTGAAACAAATTGCTGACCACTACTTTAACGTTCTGGCTGGAGTAAATATGCGTACGGAACTTTCCGACGCCAAAGAGTTTACCGCTATCGGCTTTGCGAATGACCGTTTCAGCAGCATTGGCTTTGCTAAAGGATATGCAGAGGATGGTAAGCCTAACAGCAGGATAGAAAAGTCAAGGCTTTTCGGTTCTTTTGTAGGACTCAACTATTCCTTCAAAAATAAATACCTGCTGGATGCCTCGGTTCGTATCGACGGATCGTCTAAATTTGGTGTTGACAATAAATTGGCGCCATTCTGGTCGCTGGGGCTTGGCTGGAACCTCCACAATGAAGAGTTCCTGAAAGGCCACCCTGTGATCAGCCAACTGCGCCTGAGAGCATCTACAGGACTTACAGGATCCGTACTCTTTGACCCCTACCTCTCCCGCACCACTTATAACTACGTGGGCGGCAACTGGTATTCTTCAGGAATTGGTGCCAATGTTAGAAATTATGGAAATGAAAACCTGTCCTGGCAAAAAACGTTAAATACAGATATCGGCCTGGAGCTCGGCTTGTTCCACGACAGGGTGTACATCTCTCCGAAAGTCTATCGTAAGTTCACCAAGGACATCCTCGCCGATATTACACTGCCTCCTTCTACCGGATTCCTTTCTTACAAGGAGAACCTGGGCGATATGGAAAACAAGGGTGCGGAGCTGAACATGAGGTGGGATGTTGTGCGCAGCAAGGACTGGTCTGTGAATCTGATGGCCAACCTTGTCAGTAATAAAAACCGGATCGTCAGAATTTCCAATTCATTGAAAAGTTACAATGACCGTGTGGATAACGAGCAGACCAAGCCTGTATCTGAAGATGGATTTAAAGGCATTCCTTTGTTGAGGTTTAATGAAGGTCAGTCCATCAACGCCATTTATGCCGTACGGTCCCTGGGCATAGACCCGGAGAATGGCCGCGAACTCTACATCAAAAGAGATGGTACACTTACCTATGACTATGACATAAAAGATATTGTAGTAGTCGGCAATGCAGATTCAAAACTCGATGGTTCTTTTGGTGGTACTTTTACTTACAAAAGGTTTATGTTGAATGCCGTATTCCAAACACGTGTTGGTGGAGATATGTATAACCAGACATTGGTAGACCGCGTAGAAAATGCAGATGCCCGATTCAACGTAGACCGTCGTGTATTTGAAGATAAATGGAAAACGTCAGGCGATCGTACGTTTTATAAAAATATCGCCGACCTGGGAACGACTGACGTCAGCTCCAGGTTTGTGCAGCCAGACAACTCGATCAACCTGCAGTCGGTTAACTTTTCGTATGACGTAGACCAGCGATTGGCAAAGAAAATCTCTATGTCCAACCTGCGGCTTTCTCTAACGGCAAACGACATCGCACGCTGGTCTTCAGTGAAACAGGAACGTGGAATTGACTATCCTTTCGCAAGGAGTGTCACCTTCTCAATAAATGCCATCTTTTAAATTTTCGTCTAATGGAATTAAAATATAAAAATATGAATATCAAATTGTTAATCGGTCTGATATTACTTTCTGGGTTTTTAAGCTCCTGCAAAAAATGGCTGGAGGTACAGCCGGAATCGGAGATTTCCGCTCCCATCCTTTTCAGTACAGAAAGTGGTTTCATTGAAGCACTCAATGGAATCTATAACCGGTGTACAGAATCTGACCTTTATGGAGGGGAACTGACCTTCGGCACACTGGAAGTACTGGCACAGAACTATACCATGAACCAGGACGACAACATGAAGTACAGACAAACCAGTTTGTTTAACTATAAAAATCGTGAATTCATTGACCGTAAAGACAAAATATGGATCGGTTTGTACAATGGGATTGTCAATACAAACCTCATACTTGAAAATATTGATGAGAAGAAAAACATCTTTAACGGCAACAATTACAGTGTAGTGAAGGGCGAAGCATTGGCACTCCGCGCCTATCTTCATTTTGATGCCCTACGTATGTTTGCAGCATCCTACGTCAGGAACCCCTCCGCTAAAGGAATTCCTTATGTTACGAAATACTCCAAAGATGTCACTCCAATGTCCACAGTTGCCGAAAGTATTGACCTGATGATCAAGGATCTTGAAGCCGCAAAGGAACTGCTTACCATAGACCCGATCCGCAGCGCAAGTTACGTGGTAGGCTACCCTGTGCAAACAGACACCACACTGAATGGTGAAGAAAAATCGCCTCAGCTTTTCCTTCAGAACAGAAGACACCACCTCAACTACTACGCCGTTTGCGGCACCCTTGCGAGAATTTATCTCTATAAAAACGATAAGGTAAAAGCATTGAGCAACGCACTGGAAGTAATCAATTCGAAAAAGTTCCCATGGACTTCGCCAAGTGACTTCATTGCTTTCGAAGAAGCAAAAAAAGACAGGATTTTGTATAAAGAACTTGTTTTTGGATGGTACATCCCAGGTGCAGCAGACGATATAAGAGACAAATGGTTCACATCTGGAACAAGTAAATTTTACCTACAGGATGACCTCGGCAAGATCATTTATGAAACCGCTGGCACTGGTGCCGATGATAATCGCTACAAACAATGGCTTTCCTCCATAGCCCAGCCTTCCGGTGAGCGAACTTCCGACATCGTGAAGTACAGAAGGAATCCATTAAGCAAGGAAGAAAATGCCAATCTCCATTACCTGATGGCACCTGCATTACGTCTTAGCGAAATGTACTACATCGCTGCCGAATGTACTGCTACAAGCAATTTGATTGGCGCAGCAGATTACCTCAACAAAGTACGCGCGGCAAGAGGTATGGTGGGTATTGAAGCTGCTTCCGAAGAACAGTTAACGACGGAATTATTGAAAGAAGCGCGCAAGGAATGGCTGGCAGAAGGGCAAATGTTCTACATGTATAAAAGACTCAACAGGCCCATTTCTGGTCAGACAGGATCCTTCATACCGGCATCAGATAACATTTACATATTGCCGCTTCCAAATGATGAAATCGTTTACGGAGGCAGATAACCGATAGCAATACACTAAATCAGAAATTATGAAATTACATCACTTCATCATATGTGCCCTGCTGGCATTCGCTTCCTGTAAAAAAGCAGAGGAACAGCGCTTTGATCATGCTGCAGGGGTCTACTTTGACATCTATAACGGCGATAAGGACAGCCTGGTCAGTACCTTCGCCTATGAGCCTACAAGGGCCCGGGATACGGTTATGATTCCTGTCCGCATTTCCGGCGTACGAGTAGATCGCGACAGAACGTTCAATATCCGTATTGAGCAGGATTCCTCTACTGCCGTACCAGAACTGCACTATCAAACACTGCAAAATTCTTACACCATACCTGCCAATCGTGGTGGCATGTCCATCCCGGTTATTATTTTCAATAAGGACAAGGCTATGGAAGAGCGTGCCGTTTCCCTGATCATCAAGCTTACTGCCTCAGAAGATTTCGGCATCGAAAACCCTCACCTGATCAGAGCAAAAGTAGTCTTCTCTGCAAAGTTGGAGAAACCAGGATGGTGGGACCAATGGCTCACCAATTATTCCCGTACCAAACATGAACTTTTCATCCTGACTACAGGACAAATTACACTTTCGACAGGGACTCAAGGCGGACTTGAAGCACCTAAGAACCTTTACTTTACAGGATTGCTCAGCAGTATGCTGAACAACCCCTTCAACTGGGTGAACAAGAATACTGCAAAGGGATACATACTGGAGGAAGTAGTTACCGGAAATACCGATAATTATTATTTCTATAATACAGCAAACCCAGCAAAGAAAACCCTGCTCAGGAAAAATCCGCAAAGCGGCAGGTATTACTTTATAGATGAAAATGGTAAAGAAGTTGTTTAAATCTAAAGACATGAACATTAGAAAATTAACCTTATTGATGGTAAGCCTGGCCATGTTGCTTTCTGCCTGCCACAAAGATCTGGGTGACTATGATATCAATATGCCTGGAACACCACAGGTAACCAATCTTGATTCTGTATATATGGCGAATGTGGGCGACAGCCTCATCATCAAACCGACCATCAGTAATGTGGATGGTGCAGAGATTGAATTGCAGTGGCGCATAAGCGTTATCAATGGTCCGGAACTTAATTTCGTAGGTCCGGCGCTGAGAACCATTTTTGGTCTCGAAGCTAAGCGTTATCAAGCAAGACTTACCGTGTATAACAAAACCAACGGCATGAAGTACTTCCACAACTTCTTCATCGAAGGAGCCACGGATTTCGCCGCAGGAACAGCAGTTCTGAGCATTGAGGATGGAACCACGCAATTGTCGTTTGTGAAACCTGATGGCTCCGTGCAGGCTCGTCTGTACAGGGCTATACATGGAGAAGATCTGCCGTCGAATCCAAAAAATCTTTTCTTGTTGAGGAACCGATTTACTAACAATTCCATCATGGGCTATTGGATTATCACCAAAAATGGTGGTGTCGCACTGGATGCTAATACCATGCTTCTAAACCCAAAATACCCAAATAGTCTGAAGGATAACTTCTTCCTGGCACCTGACGAGATTGAAGTAGGCAGCATAGTTGCACATCCCCAAGGCGTCATGATGGGGATTATTAACGGCTCATTCTACGGTGGCACCACCAATACATGGGATCAATCCAACACTTATGGTATGTTCGGATTGCCAAGTGAGGGTGACTACCAGCTTGCATCTTCGTTTGTAATGAATTTTTCGCAGGTAAATGGTCAAACCTTTAATTATTTTATCGCTTTCGACAAAAACCGTAAGCAGTTTCTGCGCTTCAATTTCTACGGAGGCCCAATGTACTTCGGAACTCAGTATTCGGTGAACAGTACTTCCATATTTGACCCGATTAATGTTGGTTTAGACTTGGTGCAGATGATACAGCTGAATGGAGACGACACCTTTGCCTATTGTAAGGCGGCAGATGGACAGCTCTATGAACTTAAATTTAACGTTGAATTTAATGGACCTTTCACCTTCAAGCCCCAGCACAAGCGCCTGTTCATCCGTCCAGATCTGATTAATGAGGATACCAAATGGCAAGGTGCCAACAATGGAGTCATCTACATCGCTTCAGGAACAAAAGTTTACCGTTACAACCCTTTAAATCAAGAAGTAAGGGAATTGGTAACGAATTTCGGCGGCAAGAAGATCACCATGATCAAGATTTCTGATGACCAGGAATCTTTAATGGTAGGAACGGAAGGCACCATCTACTTTGTAAACATCGGTGTAGGTCAATATGGTACTTTCATCAAAAAAATCGAAGGCATTCCCGGCACTGTTGTGGACATGACCATCAGATAAGCTCATTTAATTACGCCTCAATTAAAACAACAACCTGCTGTCGCAGCATTCCCCCGCTGCGGCAGCTCTTTACACACAAAAACATGAAATTGAAAAATAGTTTAGTTCTCATTTTACTTGCCGGCATCCCCGTATTGGGCATGGCACAAAGTGCTCCTTTTTCCCTGGAAGGAAAAATAGGAAACCTGTCCGCTCTGGCAAAGGTGTACATCGATTACATGGACAATGGCGTCAGCCATGAAGATTCCACAATACTGGTGAATGGTGCTTTTACCTTCAAAGGCAACGTCAGCGGCAACTCTTATGCACGCATGGCCCTGTCTCATGAAGGTAAAGGTAAACCCCATGCCATCTACTCCCCGAATGCAGATGCCATCTACTTTTACTTCGGTAAGGAAAAGGTAAAAATCAGTTCCAAAGACTCATTGAGTAATGCGGCCTTCAGCGGTTCAAAGGTATACGATGAAGCCGTCGCCTACAACAAGACCATTGGCGGTTCCATCATGGAGCTCACCAAGGCTGTCAATGCCGACTTTGCAAAGGGGACTCCGGAACAGCAGAAAGATACGGCCTACGCCAAAGCGGTAGATACCCGTTACCGTCAAAACCTGAAAAACAGGGCTGAAAAGCAGTTACAATTCGCGAAAGATCACCCCAACTCTTTCTTTGGGATGGTGGCACTTTCGGAAGCTGCTGGCGGCAAGGTTGATGTTCCTGTAATTGAACCGATCTACAATGCCATGAATGCCAGTCTGCGCGGAAATGACACCGGCAAGGAGCTGGGTCAGAGGATCAATGCCATGCGCAGCACTGCAAAGGGTGTAGATGCACCTGCCTTCACACAGAATGACGTTAATGGTAAGCCGGTATCCCTGGCCGACCTGAAAGGAAAACTGGTGCTTGTTGAGTTCTGGGCAAGCTGGTGTGCGCCGTGCAGGGCCGAAAACCCGAACCTGCGCAAACAGTATGCAACCTATAAGGACAAAGGTTTTGAGATCCTTGCGGTATCCCTGGATAGCGATAAGGCCAAATGGGTGGATGCCATTGCCAAAGATCAACTGCCATGGATCCACGTGTCTGACCTTAAAGGATGGAACAATGCGGTAGGCCGCTTATATGGTGTCAGGGCTGTTCCTGCATGTTTTCTCGTCGATGGCAGCGGAAAAATCATTGCCACTGACCTACGTGGTGAATCCCTGAACAACAAACTTGCGGAACTGCTGGGCAAATAAACCAATAAACACAAAGCAATGAAAAACTTCAACAGGATATCCTTTTCCCTGCTCCTGCTGGTCATGATGATCAGCGTACAGACACAAGGGAGCCAGCAGCCCGGCAAAGTGCAACTTAGCGTGCTTTATGTAGGCTACAATCCTGAAAAACCAATGCCCCAGGGCAAAGATTTCGTACACTACATGCCCTCCGGAGAACGGTATACGGAGATCTATAAAAACAGGATGGGCGACTTCAAACGTTTCCTGGAGCGCAACTTCAGAAAGGCTTTTGCGGTAGATGTCCGCGATTATCAACCTGCAATGTCCGACCAGTATGACGTAACGATCATTGACGCAGGTCCTTTAAAACTTCCTTCGGGATTCAACAGGCCTGCCATCCTGATGTCTGCAATGGCCCCCAATATCGGACTCCCACTTGGGCTGAAGTTCGACTGGTACTGCCAGTGTCTGGATGATGAAGCACTAAACCTCAGAACCAGTCACGAGATCTTCAACTCACCCAATAAGGTGCAATTGACCATGGTAGACAAACCTACCCCGGAATCTTTCTTCAATGGATTTCAGGGTGCGGGTATCGCCAAAACCATGCCCCGCTGGAAAGTGGTGACCGAAGGGTTTTCCAGCAACACCAAGTACCTCATCGGTATGGTTTCCCATGGTGAAGGGTTTGATGACTCTCCCGACGCGGAAGTAATCTCCGGCGGTGTATGCCTTAAAAATGCAGAAGCTGTGGCCATCGGCAGACAAGGGAACTTCCTCATGTGGGGTTTCTCCGGATCTCCGGACTTCATGACCAGGGAAGCTCAACAGGTATTCGTCAACTCCATCTGTTACATCAAGAAATTCGACCGTCAGCCACCTATCGTTATGAAAGTCCAGATTGAAACCCGCCATGGCATAGATGAGAAAATCTTCCGTCTGGATAAAGAGCTGTTTGATAAAGCCATAGCCTCCAGAATCGAAGGCAACCTGCGCATGAAAAAACTTCAACAAGAGCTCGTTGATAAAAAGGCAAAAGGCGAAGACATCGGTTATAACAATGAAATGTTTCTGAAAATGCCGGTAACGGATCAGACGCAAAGTTTCGAAGATTACATCAGGATGTATGCTACGCCTGAGCTTTTCAAAGCTTTCGGCACCAACATCCCTTTGTACCATAAATACTATCGCGACAACTACGAATACTTCTATCCGCTAGACAGTTACAACCTGCAGCTGGATCAGGATGCTCAGCAGCTGGGCATTTCCAACAGAAACCCTGAAATCCTTGAAAAAGCAATCCAGCTGATGGAAAACAATCAGGATAAGGAAATGGGACAGCGTCTGCTCAGCCGATATACAAAAGAAAAGTTCAGCACAGCAGCAGACTGGAGAAAATGGTTCAATAAAAACAGAGAACAATTGTTCTATACAGAAGCCGGTGGCTTTAAGTTTATGGTCAATACGTATGGCAGAAACTCCAGCAAACCGGAACATCCTGTAACAACCGCTGGAAGTTCAACTGCCGCTGCTCCCGGCAAACCGGCCAATGGAAGTGTTCAAATGTCACCAGCCGGAACTCCTGCAACTTCAGGCACGGCAAATGCTACCACCATATCTGCAGCTACACCAGTTGCAAACACAGCCTCTGCAAACACAGCATCTGCTCCATCCAAAGTCGCGACGGTACTGGAGATCAATACCAGGGCAGAGCTTCCAACAGCCGAAGATCCGGTCTCAGTTTCTGCAAGTTTAAAATACAGTGAGGATAAAAAGACGGCAACGCTCACCATTAATACTGAGATCCTGCAAGGATGGCACATTTATGCCTATGTTTCTAAGGACAGTCCTTTTATTCAGACGGAGACCATTCTCGAACTTCCTGCAGGTGTCAGTAAAAAGAAAGACTGGGAAAGCACTGCTCCTATCCCCTACCCGGGACTGGAAGGTGTATTTGTTTTCGAAGGAAAATCATCGTTTAATGCCATCCTGAATATGGAGAATGCAAAAGCTGGCGATGTGATCAATTGCGGCCTTTCCTATCAATCCTGCGATGAAACAAAATGTCTGCAGCCAACGACGAAAACGATCAGATTAACATTATTGTAATCACCCATTTATGGGTACAGTTATAAAAAAAGATTCCAGCCTTCATCGGGCTGGAATCTTTTTTTATAAGTTTTCTCAAATGCTTCTTTTTGACCAACCTACTTATCAACTGACTAAGTTTGAGTAACAAATCCTGAAGTCCAGTCATCTTGGTCAAGGGTATTCTCGAATATTTCAAATTCCTCAGGAGTATCTCTAAACCCTTCCAGCTTCGATGCACGCTGCTGAGCATTTAACGCACTATCGTAAGAGCTATAAATTCCGATTAATTTGATGTCCTCGCCGCCTTCCAGGCGCTCATCAATGTGGATATGGTATAACGAATAAACAACCTTCATTTTGATACCAATTTAAAATACAATCTCTTTATACACACTCTCATTCCCCGTGCGGTCAATTGCTGTCACTGCAACACGATTTAAACCCGCCCTTGCTGTGCCAGCTTTTTGACCTGGCAGCAGCTCAGCCAGCGACGACTTCAGCAGGAAGCGGTCCTTACGGTTCAGGATCGTATAATTCCATGTTTTCCCATATTGATAATACACCACCCACCTGAACACTTCTTTTTCATTCGGATGCGTCCAGCTGATCCTGACCTGCCCCTGCTGGTTAGTGGTCTCCACGATCGGAGCGGCAGGCAACAGTTCATTAAGCCAGGGACTGGCGGGCACCAATGCCTGTTTTTTATAGGGGCCGTCCAGCAGCCCTTTGGTCAGCTTTTCGCTTTTCAGCAAGCCATCGATGCTCCAATGAATGGTGCCCGCACTTTGCGGCAGCATAGCCCTTGAAATCATGACCTGGTTGACAATCTCATCCGTGTTCTGGTCGTCACCACCCAGCCCTACATTCATCCCCGGCCAGAGGTGCCTGTTCATGGTATTTTCTGATGCCCACCAGCCCAGCAGCAATGGAAAACTATGCGGCAGGTCATTGATCTTCCAATACAGTTGCGGTGCGAAATAATCAATCCAGCCCTTGTTCAGCCAGAGTTTCGCATCGGCATACAGCTGATCATACTGATCCATTCCTTCGATAGAAGCCGGAAACCCTGGTCTCCAGATGCCAAAGGGACTGATCCCGAACTTCACATATTTCTTTTGTGCCTTGACCTCTTTGTAGATGCGCTCCACGAAAGTATTCACATTGTCGCGGCGCCAGTCCTTCTTAGGCAGTTGTCCACCGGATTTTTGATAACGCGCCCAGCTTTCCTGGTCCGGAAAATCTTCACCACCATTATAGGATTCATAAGGATAGAAGTAATCGTCAAAATGCACCCCATCAATATCGTAACGTTTCACCAGGTCTTTCACTACCGCCGACACGTGGTCTTGTGTCCCTTTTTTGGAAGGATCCATCCACCATTGTCCATCCTTCAGCTTGACCATCAGTTCCGGCTTTTTGCTGACCAGTGATACTTTGGACACGGCCTTCGCGGAGCTATGGTGTGCCCGGTAGGGGTTGATCCAGATGTGAAGCTCCATGCCGCGGTCGTGAGCGGCCTCAATCCAGAAGTTCAGCGGATCGTATACCGGATCAGGCGCTTTGCCCGCTGTGCCGGTCAGAAAATACGACCATGGCTCCAGCGTACTTTTATACAGGGCATCAGCCTGCGGCCGCACCTGGAAAATTACTGCATTAAAATTGTTCTTTTTGAGGAAGTCGAGCATCGCGATGGCTTCCTTCTGCTGCGTCGCCACGGGTAGCCCGGGTTTGGACGGCCAGTTGATGTTCGCTACGGAGGCGATCCATGCTGCACGAAACTCTTTCATGACCTGCGGGCGCATGGGTTTTACAACTGTGGTATCTACCGCAGCCTTTTTTGTACCGCAGGAATAAAACAAAAACAGGCTGCAACAGCACAATGCCAGCAACCTGTTTTTAAGGATCTTAACTGATGATTTCAATGTAATTTAGTTTGGTGGTTTGGTAATCACAAAACTATAACTATTATTGACCTCAGCGCTATTTATCTATTATTTTTTATGCTAATGATCTCTTATTCTGGTGATCTCCTTATCGTTCGGATCGCCCCCATCTCCTACAGTTCAACCAACGACGACCTGGAAGGCCAATTCCGGTTAAATGAATAAAACTGACTAGGCTGTTGCCAGCTTAGCGATGTTCCTATAAGGGAATGCGTTGAAGATGTGACGACGTGCAAACCTTCCTGGAGAATCTGCATTTACCAGTTTCACATAGATCGCCTTAGGCACTTCAAAATACTCATAGGCACTGCCATCAAGGAAATGTACCGTCAGCACCAATCCTGCCCAGTTGTAATCTGCGATACCGCAGGTGCTGGTAGTCTGGTTATACTCATCAATAGAAAGGGCCAGTGTTTCCGGCGCGATGCTCACCAGGAAATGATAAGCTTCGATGATTTCCTTACTCTTGGTTTCTGCTTCCAGTTTTGCCTCTTCACTGTCCTGGAACTTATCAGGATGCCAGTCTTTCATCAAATTCCTGTAAATGGTCTTCAATTCTTTTAATTCGGTATCCTTTTGTACACCCAATAGCTTTCTGTAATCAACAATCTTCTTCATAAATTTTTACATACAATCATCACCTGCAATAAGCAACATTGTATAGATTACAAATGCCTCCGGGAATAATTTTTGCAAAGGTACACTTTTAAATGTTAAAGAAAGACTAAGTTTCCATCATCAAAACTACTGACGCAGTGCAAGATAGCTATGGCAGCACCTGACAATGCAAAAACACTGTTTTATTTTCTCTTACCTTTGTGGCTGAGGACCATCAGTATGTTTAAAATCGGAATAGCAGAAGACGACGTTAAAATTGCAGGGCTCATCAGGAGCGGTCTTGAAGAACAAGGTTACGACGTCACAGTATCGACAAATGGCCAGGTTGCCTTGCAGACCTTTCTCGACAATGACTTTCAGCTGCTCATCCTGGATGTAATGATGCCCGGCATGAGCGGTGTGGAAATCTGCAGAAGCCTGCGCCAGCAGCAACGTGAAATGCCCATCCTCATGCTTACCGCCCTGGGTTCTATCGACGACAAGGTAACAGGGCTCAGCTCGGGTGCCGACGATTACCTCCTGAAGCCTTTTCACTTCAAGGAACTTCTGGCCCGTATCGAAGCACTGCTGCGCCGCCATAAAAAAGAGGCTGTCGTTCAGGAAGATCATCTGCTGCGTTTTGATGACATCAGCCTCGACACCTACAGCAAGGAGGTCAGCCGTGCCGGACAGCCCATCAGCCTCACTGCCAAGGAATATTTGCTGCTGGAGCTCTTCCTCCGTAACCCCAACCGCCTCCTCTCGCGACAGTATATTGCTGAACGCGTCTGGGATGTAAACTTCGACACCGGCACCAATGTCATTGACGTTTACATGAACTTCCTTCGCAACAAAATTGAAAAAGGATTTGACAGGAAGCTGATCCATACCAAAATCGGAATGGGGTACATTTTGAAATGAGAATAACGATTTGAAAAGAAAATATAGTTGAAGTAATAACGATTTGAGAAGAAAACAACCGGTTGAAACGATAGTGAAAGGCTAAAAAGAAATCAACCAGGACACATTGAGCACATCATGAAGATTAAAGACCGGCTTTCCTTATACTTTACACTCAGCACGACCATCATCCTGGTTGCCGTGCTCTCGGCGGTATACTTCACCTTCGTAAAGTTCATGGAATCTGATTTCTTCGACCGGCTCACCGACCGTACCATGGTGACGGCCAAGTTATACCTTGAGGCGGATGAGATCTCCCCGGAGGCGCTCGACAAAGTCCGCAATCAATATCTTGTTACGCTCAACTCGGAGGTGATCCGCATTTACAACTCCAAAAACGGCGCTGCTTTTATTGGCGACGACCAGCAGTACTGGACGGCCGCCACCATCAACAAGGTCAGGCAGCAAAAGAAAATTAAATACCGGGAAGGGGACCGCCAGGTGGTGGGCATCTTCTACAAAGACAACCAGGGGGATTTTGTGATCCTTGCCTCAGCCGTCGACAGCAGCACACTGAACAGGATTGAGAAGCTCAAGAGAATCATGATCGTCATTTTTGCAGCCATCTTTATCGTACTCCTCTTTTTGGGCAGATGGATCGCCCGCAGGGTCCTCAAACCGCTGGACCTCTTCATCGGCGAGGTCGCACAGATCAAATCCAGCAACCTGCACTTCAGGGTGCAGGAAGGACAAAATAAAGATGAGATCAACCTGCTGGCACAGAACTTCAACAGCCTGATGGAACACCTGGAGCAGGCTTTTGTCCTGCAAAAGACTTTCATCGCCAATGCCTCCCATGAGCTGCGTACACCAGTGACGCGGATGATGATGACCGCAGAGCTCTCCCTATCCCAGGAAAGAAAACCGGAGGCCTACCGTGAAGCGCTGAGCTCCGTCATGGAAGATGCCGGTAATATGGACAGCATCATCAGCAGCCTCCTCAACCTTGCCCAGGCAGACCTGGAATTCGGGGCGCAGGAGCTGGCTCCACTGCGAATCGACGAGCTGCTGTGGACCCTCGCTACGGAATGGCAGAAAAAAGGGAACACTTTGAATGTCAGCATTGACAACATGCCCGAAACTGCCGATGCATTGCTCGTCCAGGTCAATGCCCCCCTGCTCCTGATTGCCATCAACAACATCATTTCCAATGCCTTCAAGTTCTCCGACCAGCAACCTGTGGATTGCATGCTCCAGGTCAATGAAAAAAAAGGAGAACTGACCATCGCCATCACCGACAAAGGGCCCGGCATCGATGCTTCGGTACTACCGGAAATCTACGAACCTTTTTTCAGTGCTTCCAAGGACAGCGGCCATGCCGGAAACGGGATGGGCCTTTACATGGCGCACAAGATCATCACGCTATTCCGTGGAACACTTGATGTCTCTACAAACCCTGGTTCCGGCAGTACCTTTATCGTCACGCTACCGCAGCTCAGGGCTCATTGACTCATTCTTAATGAAAAAACTTGATGTGCCATATCATGAGGCATCCTGATGAGAATTTCTTATGAGGAATTCTGATGACAATCGTGATGACCATCCTGATGCGCAACCCTGACGCGTACTGTACCCTCTCATCCAACTGTTTCTCAAAACAAAACCTGCCTGAACACCGCAATTTTAATCCCTTTTTAATTTCGCTTTAAGTCGCATTTAATTCAGCGGGGATAGTTTTGCCATCACGATGAAGACAACCTTAATCTTAATGGGCTTTCTGCTGCTGGGGCTAACCTCGGTCAGCATTGCACAGGACACGTTGAAGCTGGACCTGCGACAGGCAGAGCAGCTGTTCCTGAAAGAAAACTACGAGCTGATTGCACAGCGTTACGAAACAGAACAGGCAAAAGCCGATGTCATCACAGCGAAGCTGTTTGACAACCCGGAACTCAACTATGAGAACCTTTTCTACAACCATGAAACAAAAAAGTTCCTGGAGACCTCCATGGCCACCGGTCAGTATGCGGCATCCATCTCACAGCTGATCAAACTGGCGGGCAAAAGAAACAAAAACATCAAGCTGGCCAATACCGGTGTCAAGATGTCTTCGGATGCTTACTTCGACCTCATGCGCACCCTGCGTTACGACCTCCGCAGCAATTTCTACAAAACCTACTATGGACAACAGTCGGCAGCAGTTTACCAGGAGCAGATCAAAGCACTTGAGCAGCTGTTAAATGCTTCCACACAACAGTACAACATGGGTAACATCGCCCTGAAAGACGTCATCAGGATCAAGTCGCTCCTCTACAACCTTAAAGCAGAATACAGCACACTGATGAACGACATTGAAGACCTGCAGACCCAACTGCGCCTGATGACGCGCATCAAAGCAGATACGCCATTACAGCTGGTGCTCAAGGCAGAAGACCAGCACAACGAGCTAAGTCAGCATCCATACCTTGCCCTGCTAGACTCTGCACGTGCCAACCGCGCCGACCTCCAGCTGAGCAAAACTTCCGTTTTGTATGCCGAGCGCAACCTCAGTCTGCAAAAGGCCATGGCCATCCCCGATGTGGAGCTGTCGTTAAGTTATGACCTCAAAGGAAATTATCCTGAGAAATATACCGGCCTGGGAATCACAGTGCCCCTGCCCCTGTTCAACAGGAACCAGGGAGAAATCAAAAAGGCACGGGTAGCCATTGAGGCGGCGCAAAATAACCTGAGTCAGCAGGAATCTCTGCTGGAGAATGAAGTCTACAACAGCTACCGCTCTGCTTTGCGCACCGAGCAGCTGTACCAGAGCCTCGACCAGCAGTTTAACGGTGATTTCCAACGCCTCATCACGGAAGTGACCAAAAACTTCAACAGCAGGAACATCAGCCTCATTGAATTCCTGGACTTCTATGATTCCTACAAAGAAAACACCCTACAAATGAACAACCTCAGATACGAGCGTATGAATGCCAAAGAAGAAATCAATTACGTCACCGGTTCTGTCATCTTTAAATAACCCATCCATGCAACAAATTACTACCCATATCAGCAGATTATCCTTGCTAGGCATGCTGTTCATCGCCGCGCAGGGCTGCACCAGCGCTCCGGAGACTCCTGTAAAAGAACAATTTGAAATTACCGACTCCCTGGTCAAAAAACTGATCATAGATACCGTTAGTCCGGCGAACAGCAGGACCGACCTGATGTTTTCCGCGAAGATTACTGCGGATGAAGAACGCAAGGCCGAGATTTTCCCAATGGTCAGCGGCACTGTCAGCAGCGTTCCTGTCAGGTTGGGCGACCGTGTAGGCAAAGGCCAGGTACTGGCCACCCTGGGCAGCGGTGAGATGGCCGGATTCGACAAGGAAGTCATCAGCTCGGCTGCGGAACTGCGCAATGCGGAGCGTGCCCTAAAGCAGGCACAGCAGCTGTTCGACAGCGGAATGAGCTCAGCAAGAGAATTGGAAGAAGCCAAAAATGACCTGTTGGTGAAACAGGCGGAAGACAGGCGCGCCAGGGCCATCCTCAGGCTGAACGGAGGGTCCAGCAGCGGCAGCTATACCATCAAATCGCCCATCTCCGGATTTATCATCGAGAAAAATGTCAACGCCAATATGATCCTGCGCCCGGATAACGACAATGCCTTGTTTACGGTGGCAGACCTGTCTACGGTATGGGCCATGGTGAACATTTACGAGTCCGACATCTCCAGGATCAGGGAGGGCGACGAGGCCAGCATCTCCCTGCTCTCCTACCCTGAGCAAGAGTTTAAAGGGAAGATCGACCGGATATACAACCAGATCGACAATGAGAGTAAAGTGATGAACGCCAGGATCAGCATTCCTAACCCGGGGTATCAATTGAAACCGGGAATGATGTCGACCGTGAAGATTGCGGCCAAGACGGGCATCAACCTGCCTGTGGTCAACTCCCGGGGGATCATCTTCGACGACAATAAAAACTATGTGCTCCTGCTGGACGCTTCAGGAAAGCCTAAAATCCAGGAGGTGGAAATCGGCCGCAAGACGGCCGACAAAGTATACATCAGCAAAGGACTGACTGCCGGCGACCGCATCATTGCTTCCAGGCAGGTGTTCCTCTTTGAAAGCCTGAAAAACTAATTCTATTCATCCTGATCATCAATTGAAATGAATAAATTCATTAAGACCATCATAGGCTTCGCGCTTAAAAACAAATATTTCATCTTCTTTGCCACCTTCATCATGGTGCTGGCAGGATACCTGAGCTTCAGGAACACCACCATTGAGGCCTTTCCGGATGTAACCAATACCAACATCACCATCATTACCCAATGGCCGGGCAGAAGTGCAGAGGAGGTGGAAAAGTTCGTCACCAGACCTCTGGAGATTGCCATGAACCCCACGGAAAAGAGAACCAGTATCCGTTCTTCTTCTCTTTTTGGCCTGTCCATCGTCAAGATCACCTTCGATGACGACGTCGACTATGCCTTTGCACGTGTGCAGGTGAACAACCACATTGAGGAGGCCGACCTTCCTGATGGGCTTCAGCCAGAGGTACAACCTCCCTACGGCCCTACAGGTGAGATCTTCCGCTATACCCTCAGCAGCAACGAAAAATCGGTACGGGAGCTGAAAACCCTGCAGGATTGGGTGATCCAGCGGGAGCTCCTCTCCGTTCCGGGCATCGCCGATGTGGTCAGCTTTGGCGGCGAAGTGAAAACTTACCAGATTACCGTTGACCCGCAGAAAGCGATCCAATATGGGGTGAGTGCTACGGAGCTGTTCGAAGCAGTTTCAAAAAGCAACATCAATGTGGGGGGTGACGTGATCATCCAAAGCGGACAGGCTTATGTGGTCCGCGGAATTGGGATCCTCAACAACATTGATGAGATCAGAAATGTGGTCGTAGACAACTTTAACGGCACACCGGTATATGTAAAAACCATTGCGGACGTCGCCGAATCGGCACTACCAAGGTTAGGACAGGTGGGGCGCGACCAGGATCCGGACGTAGTAGAAGGTATTGTGGTGATGCGCAAAGGCGGCAACCCGAGTGAAGTCATCGCCCGGTTGAAAGACAAAATTGCCGAAGTCAACCAAATGCTTCCTGGCGATGTCAAGATACATCCTTTTTATGACAGGGAGGACCTGGTAAACTATGCCACGCATACCGTGATGGGCAATATGATGGAGGGGATCATCTTTGTAACCCTCATTGTGTTTCTCTTTATGGCCGACTGGCGCACGACCCTGATCGTGTCGATCATCATTCCCCTCGCATTGCTTTTTGCCTTCATCTGCCTTAAACTAAAGGGCATGTCGGCCAACCTGCTCTCCATGGGGGCGATCGACTTCGGGATCATCATTGACGGTGCCGTGGTGATGGTGGAAGGCATCTTTGTGGCACTGGACCACAAGGCAAAATCTGCAGGCATGGAGAAATTCAACAGGATGAGCAAACTCGGACTGATCAAAAAGGCCTGTCTTGAAAATGGAAAAGGGATCTTTTTTGCCAAGCTGATCATCATCACCGGGCTCCTGCCCATCTTTACATTTGAGAAGGTCGAAGGCAAGATGTTCTCACCACTGGCATGGACGCTGAGCTTTGCATTGCTCGGTGCGCTACTCCTTACCTTCACCTTGGTCCCAGCCATGGCCAGCGTCCTCCTGAAGAAGAATGTCGCCGAGAAGCACAACATCTTCCTGGAATTCATCACTAAATATACACTCCGTTTTTATGAGCGCTGTTTCAAATTCCGCAAGCTGGCATTTGGCCTTTCGCTGATCATGCTGATCGCCGGTCTCTTCAGCTTCAAGTTCCTGGGCTCGGAGTTCCTGCCCACACTGGACGAGGGCTCCATCTATGTGAGGGCTACCGGCCCGCTGAGCATCTCCCTGGATGAAACAAAAAAGCTTTCCAATGAGATGAGAAAGATATTTCTCAGCTTCGATGAGGTCAAACAGGTCATGTCGCAGACCGGCCGCCCGAATGACGGCACCGATGCGACAGGCTTCTACAATATGGAGTTCCATGTGGACATCTATCCAAGGAAAGAATGGAAGCGCAAGCAAACAAAAGAAGAGCTGATTGAGCGGATGCAGGAGAAGCTGAAAGGGTTCCCCGGCATTAGCCTGAACTTCTCCCAGCCCATCTCCGACAATGTCGAGGAGGCGGTATCGGGGGTGAAAGGCTCCATTGTAGTGAAACTGTTTGGAGACGACTTTAACTTTATTGAACAACAAGAAGAAAAGATTGAGAACATCCTGAAAACAGTGAACGGCATTGAAGATCTGGGGATCCTGAGGAACCTCGGACAGCCGGAGCTGCAGATCAACCTGGACCAGAAGAAAATGGCACTTTATGGGGTCAGCACCGCCGATGCCAATGCAGTGATTGAAATGGCCATCGGCGGAAAAGCAGCAACGGAAATCTATGAGGGGGAGCGTAAGTTCGACCTGATCATCCGTTATCCGGAAGATTTCCGCCGGGACGAAAGTGCCATTGGTGCCCTGATGATCCCCACCATCTCGGGATCGAAGGTGCCACTGGGCGAGATCTCTGCGATCCGCAAGATTACCGGCCCGAGCATGATTTACCGCGACAAACACCAGCGCTATGGTGCCATCAAGTTCTCCATCCGCGGTCGCGATATGGGGAGTGTCATCGCGGAGGCGCAGGAAAAAGTTAAGGCGCAGATCAAACTGCCTAAGGAATATAAAATGGAATGGGCAGGTGATTTTGAAAACCAGCAGCGCGCCACCAGCAGGTTGTCGCAAGCCGTTCCGATCAGCTTATTGCTCATTTTCTTTATCTTATTTGTACTCTTTGGAAACATCAAAGATTCCCTGCTTGTGCTCAACAATGTGCCCTTTGCCATGGTGGGTGGGATCCTTGCCCTGCTGGCCACCGGTGTTAACTTCAACATCTCTGCAGGGATCGGTTTCATCGCCCTATTTGGGATCTGTGTGCAGAATGGGGTGATCCTGATTACCAGGTTCAAAAGCAATATTGCAGAGCTCAAACACCGCCCGGACTGGACTTTCGCAGATGCACTGAAGGATGGTGTTGCCGCAAGGATGCGCCCCGTCATCATGACAGCCCTCATGGCCGCGATCGGCTTGATGCCCGCAGCATTGTCGACCGGCATTGGTTCTGAAGCCTCAAAACCACTGGCCATTGTGGTCATTGGCGGACTCATCACCAATACACTGTTTAACCTGTTCGTTTACCCGATTGTGTTTTACTGGTCGTACCAGAAAAAAGTAAAACACCTGGAGCTGGCAATTGTGAAGCACTAAATGAAAATAGCTCCAGTGAAACAACGTTTCACATGAAATCATCAGTAAAATGAAAAGAACAATGATGAGTAAAAAAGAAACATAACGCTAAACAACAACATTAATAAGAAGAATTTCCTTTGTTTTTTTTGAACGGTCGCCGTCTTGTACAGCGGCCGTTTTTTGCTCAGGTACCCTTCAGGCCTGGCGCGAATGAACCGCTGCGCAAAAATAACGGCAGCAAAAACAGAAAGCACCCTATTTCTGTTATATTCCTAAAATGAGGAATTATGACAGATCTAGAGGCCCTTCCGCCATCATTTGAGATACAGCTCAACATCAAAGGAAAAGAGCAGACCATACTGGTAAAACCGGATGAGACCAGTGATGGTGCACGTTATTACAACTGCATTCTTGACGGTGAGACACTCACACAAATCCGCGAAGAAACGGATGGTAAGTGGGAACAACTTTGGGGTACCCTTGATCAGGAAGACATTGATGCCATTGGCAACAAAATCAGGAAATAGGATTTCATCGGGCACTTCATCACCAGCTTGAAGCATTCCGGATTCGACCATCAACATCACACCATCAGTTTAATACCATCAACTTAACACCGTCAACTTAACCAGCAACACCATGAATACTTATTTAAAACTTAAATCAGGCAGTTTCTCGATTGAGAAACATCAATTTGAAAATATAGGTTTAACGGAACGCATGGTGTCCATGTTTTTAAGCGGCGCATTGATTGCCCGGGGATTTAGGAAGCCTTCGCTGAACAAGTTTCTTTACGGTGGTTACCTGGCCTATCGTGCGGCGACGGGCAAGTGCTGGTTTTATGAGTTGCTGGGGATTGATGCCAAAAATCCCAAAGCGATCAACATCAGGGGTGAATTTATCATTGAAAAACCCAGCAATGAGGTTTATCATTACTGGCGCAACCTGAACAACCTGCCCGGCAGCATCAGCCACCTGCTGGATGTGAAGATGATCGACGAACACTTGTCGCAGTGGAAGTCTAAAGCCATTGGCAACTTATTCTCTGTAAGATGGGATGCGGAGATCGTTAAAGATGAACCCGGAAGACTGATCGGATGGCAATCTGTTGCTGGCGCAATCTTTCGCCATGTGGGAAAAGTAGCGTTCGAACCTACTCCCGATGGTCGGTTCACCGTGCTGAAAATCGTCCTCTCCTACCACCCGGCTGCCGGTGGAATAGGCATAGGACTGGCACAACTGGCCAATCCTATACTGGAAAGTCTGCTGAAAAAAGAAATCAAAAACTTTAAACATGTGATCGAACACCGGATCCCATACTTCAGTGCTTCCTGAAGGACATGCTGATCCAGTATTTACTTTACGGGCTTAGGCACCCCCGCCTGCAGCAGCAATACCGGCAACAATGCTCAGCAGGATGACCACTACATATATGGCAATGATGATGATGGTAAAGATGCCCCAGAACTTAAACAGGGACCTCATTTTATTCATTGCCTCCGCCAGATTTTCCTGGTCGCCATATAAAACCGCAGTTTTTGCTGATGTCGAATATTTAAACAATAATAGACTCGGATAGAAGGTAAGCAAAGCTATAAACAGGTAAAATGCGGTCAGGGCACCTCCACCAAGCTTCACCAGCGGGTTGGAGGGGTCAATCGCACTCACAGCCGAGATGACTGCGGATGCACTAAAGGCGGCCATCGCCGTGAGGGCACAGCCTACAAATCCTACAATAGACAAGAATTTCGTCCATTTCGCGGTATCATAGATGTAACTGCGGATGTCTTCCGTAATGATCAGTGCTTCGTTTTCGCTTTCTTGAACAGGGTTTGTTTCTTCTAAATTTTCCATAATGGGCTAGCTGATCCTTAAATAATGTTTGCTAACCTTAAACATAAAGAATATTTTTAAAAAATTGGTACCTTTGCGCCAAATCTAGAAAAAAATCATTCATGGCATTACAATGTGGTATAGTTGGTTTACCAAATGTTGGAAAATCTACCCTATTTAACTGTTTATCGAACGCTAAAGCTCAGGCTGCAAACTTCCCTTTCTGCACGATTGAACCGAACATCGGTGTCATCACCGTGCCGGATGAGCGTTTGACAAAATTATCAGAACTGGTCAAACCTCAACGTATTGTACCTAATACCATTGAAATCGTAGATATTGCCGGTCTGGTGAAAGGTGCTTCTAAAGGTGAGGGTCTCGGTAATCAGTTCCTTGGAAACATCCGTGCTACAAACGCCATCATCCACGTATTAAGGTGTTTTGATGATGGTAATGTCATCCACGTTGATGGTTCTGTTGACCCTATCCGTGATAAAGAAATTATCGATACTGAGCTTCAGCTGAAAGATCTGGACACCGTTACGAAACGCATCCAGAAAGTAGAGAAAATGGCGAAAACTGATAAAGACGCCAAAAAGACTTTCGACATCCTGACTGTGGTGAAAACTCACCTGGAATCGGGTAAGTCTGTCCGCTCTGCGGCCTTAACTGCTGAAGATTTTGACTATATCCTTGACCTTGGTTTACTAACGCAAAAACCGGTAATGTATGTGTGTAACGTAGATGAGGGTTCTGTCATCAATGGGAATGCTTATGTAGAGCGTGTTAAAGAAGCGGTAAAAGACGACAATGCTGAGGTACTGGTGATCTCCGCTAAAATCGAATCTGAAATTGCTGAACTGGAAAGTTATGAAGAGCGTCAGGAGTTCCTTGCTGATCTTGGCCTGACAGAATCCGGTGTCAACAAACTGATCGTTGCTGCTTATCGCCTGCTGGACTTGTACACTTACTTTACTGCTGGTGTTCAGGAAGTTCGCGCATGGACGATTACCAAAGGTTTCACCGCTCCTCAGGCTGCTGGTGTGATCCATACCGACTTCGAGAAAGGTTTCATCCGTGCAGAGGTGATCAAATATATTGACTTCGTTACTTTAGGTTCTGAAGCTGCTTGTAAGGATGCTGGTAAACTTGGTGTTGAAGGTAAAACTTACGTTGTTGAAGATGGTGACATCATGCACTTCAGGTTTAACGTTTAATCTGCATTTATCAGACATTTAAAGCCTGGTTAGGTTTTTATTTATAAAAAAGGCCTGTATGCGCTTCGGACTCAAAATCTTTTGAAGGAAAGATTTTACATGTCCTCATCGCACACAGGCTTTTTTATTTGGATGCAAACCTGCGAAGCGCATCATTATTGCGCAGAAAGCAGCAGCTCTTCTCCTGATAACGCGAAATAAAGATTCTGAAGCTGATGTATGTATTTTAATGAGGCAATGACGATTTGTTCATCGACATTAAGGCCTTCATATACTGCCCAAGCGTACATTTCAGTGGTATCTGTGTAGTAAATCCTTGACCGTCCCATTGGTGGTCTGAATGTCGGATAACCTTCAGGAACTGTATCTTCCATTTCAATAAAGCCAAACTTTTCCAACCAATCGTCTGTAATCGGGACTGGTGAAATGGCCTCGAGCTCTTCGGGTGTAAAGTAGTCCCAGTCGTGCCGGCCAAATTCCCAGATTGTAGGATTACCGTTTAGATCGATATAGTAATTGCCTATTCTTAGTTCGTTGGGATTGATCATGATTTGTTCTTCTGGGGCAGCAAGATATGGAAATATAAGTTTATAGAGTGTCAAGCTCCATGGCTATGGCTAACAAAGTTTGAGATCTATTTATTCAGCTTCGCAAATGTACCATAGGTCGCCCCTTCATTCGGATTCTTAAAATTGTTCAACACCAGCAGCTGGTTGCCGTAACGCACAAAGATGGAGAATGACAGGTTTGATTTAATGTTTCCCCTTCTGAACCCTGCCATGTTATTGATCAGCGTATACTCATGGAAAAGCATACCTCTGGAGTTGTCATCCGATATACCAATCTTCTCCCCTATAAACTGATAATTGGTTTTCATGGCCGTGTTCACACGTTGCTTGAATAAAAGACCGGTATACCTACCTTCCTTCAATATATTGGCGTAGGGAATCTTTTGCAACACGGCGAAGGTCCTGCTCAGTCTTGGCGTTAGGTTGAGGCCATTCATTTTGAAGTCCTCCGTAGCGTCAGCACCATAATCCACCTTGATCGTGCCATTTACGATAGCTACTTTACCAGGAAATTTTCGTCCATCACTTTCCAGTTTCTCGGCGGTGTTGTTTTCACCAAAGGTAATGATGAAAGGGAGCTTGAAATTATCAATTGCTGAGGGGCCATAATAGCCGACGATGCAATATTCCTTAAGGTTAATGTCCTGACTGTAACTTTTGGATGCTACCAGTAGCATCAACAGGATGAGGGTAAATTTTATATTTTTCATGATGTTATTTTTTTGTTCCACTAAAGAGTACGTAGTCATTGCCAATTTTTGTTTCCAGCTCCAGCTTGCCGTTCATCATCACAGCGAATGTATCGGTGTCTTCATTATGAAAACATCCATCAACCAGTAGCTCGTAGCTTTTCGCGAAGATGAGGTACGATCCCGATACCGGATTGCTTTTGTAGATTAACTGTTGAGGATCCGCGTTGAACTCGAAATAATAATGATCATATACAACTGTCTCATCCAGCTTCTTAAGGGGCGCTTCAAACCTTTTACCGGTAAATGTCAGCGAAGGATCCTGCTTTTTGTTGAGCACTGCAGCTACAATGTCGAGCATAGCAGAGTTTACAATGATGTTTTCAATCTTCCCCCCTTTTATGTCGCAGGTAAATTTGGCCCCGCTGATGGTAGTGCTCAATTGATTATTTTCAAAGGTATAGTCGACGTCCTTTTGCTCGCCAAGGTAGACAAACAGCCCCTTGGTAGCGGAAGATGGGATGAATGCAAATGGAATGGCGGGTCCCTCCTGATAGCTGAACTTGCCAGCGACGTAATACTGATTGAGGTCTGTTGGCGTGTCTGCTACTTTTGCATCTTTTTTACAGGATGCAAATATGGCCAACAGCATTATGGCGGTTAATTTAATTATATTTTTCATGGTTGATTGAATTAGTGATTCATTTAAATAGTGATACATTGACTGGTGATGCATTTAGATAATGATGCAGTTGAAATTGAACAATTTTATTACACCACATGAAACCTGACGAAACCTTCGTCGGCGGTCTGAAAGAGCATGTACAATTTTCCCTCTTCACGGATCAACACGCCCATGTAGGCTTTGTCGCCGAGCCGTCCCTTCCAGGCACCTTTGCTGAACTCTGTGAATGTACCTTCGGAATTGTATCTTGGAACATAAGTCCAGGTCGTGTTGCTGAACTTCAGCATATAGCTTCCCCCATCATAAACCATGTTTTTTATCGGCAGCAGTGCTCCCACTTTCGTCAGGTAGTGACGCTCAACCTTCAGAGTTTGATCGATTGCATTCCGATAGGTAAAGGATTTAACACTTAATGATCCGTCTGCATTTTTGACCAATTCAAAATCGTAGGTGATCTTACCATCTCCATTCTGGTCAAACCTGAAAGTATCATTTTTGAGCTTTACGGTTTGAGAATGCATCTGATCTATGCTTTCCATAGTTGCCATCACCTCCGTGCCAGTCTGGCTGAAGTAAATGACCCCCAAACTGGAACTTCCCTGATTTAAAAGAGTGACCACCAGCTGATAGTCCAGCAGATCAGCAGCGGGGATGGTGGAAGTATCCTTTTCTTTTTTGCAGGCATTAAAGCCAATCACAACAAGAATCACAACAATTGTTTTTAGCGTTTTCATAAGATTGATTTTTATTCCTTTATCATTCTCTAACCAGATTATTCATGATCATCAACCAAACTTATCTATCATCAACCCTATATTTTGCTATATTGATTGAAGACCAGCTGCTGATGAGTGAAGCTGGCAATGCACTGAGCGGAACGAAAACGGATCACCAATGAGTGAACTGGTCTTTAGAATTAGGGAGGGCCATATGTACTCTCACTGCTTATCGTTACATTTGATTAAAACCATTCGATCTAACTGTAAATCAACCACAAGCAGAAACATGAAGCGCAACTCAAGGGTTTATCTAATGATACCATTTTTCTGGATGATCAGTGCTGATGTCATTTTCGGCCAGAACAAAATCATTGATTCCCTTATTCAGGTTGCTGCCAGGCACCCGCAGCAGGACGATGCCAGAGCACTACTGCTGCTGGACCTCTGCACAAGAACTCTGCAATACAATGCAAAACAGGCTTTAAAATATCCGGAAGAAGTGTTAACCTTCGAAAATAAGGTTAAAGACAAGAAACTCGTCTCCACAGCCTATCGTACTAAGGGCGTTATCCATTACCATTTGGCCATGTATCCGGAAGCACTAAATGCCTTAAACAAAGCGTACAACATAGACCTCGGCTTAAAACATGAACTGGGCTGCGCTGCAGCCCAGGCTAACCTCGGACTGGTGTACATGACACAGTCGAAGTTCCCCGAAGCACTGAAATATTTCCTCGATGCGTTGAAGACGTTTGAGAAAACCAACAGCGATCTTCAGGCCGCGAGTGTGATGGGCAATATTGGCGTGGTGTATACAGAAATGGGCGACTACAATGCTGCCAGGAACTACCTGCAGCGGTCTTTGCCGCTGTTGACCAAACTAAAAAATTACGTTGCCCAGTCGGGCGTACTGGCCAACATTGGCATCGTCAATTTTAAGAACAAGAATATCCCCGAAGCCATCAGGTATAGCCGGATGTCATTAAACATTGCAGATTCCATTGGCGACTCCCGTTCCAGTGCCAGGGAAACCGGAAACCTTTCCGCCTATTTCAATGAGTTGAAGAAACATGACCTTGCGCTGGAGTATGGACTGAAAGCCATCGACCTGAACATCAAAAACAACAATAAAAAGAGCCTGGGTTTCAATATGCAGAATGTCTCTGCCGCCTATCTGGGCCTCGGAGATTATAGAAAGGCAAAATCTTATGGCCTCAATGCCTTGCAAGCCGGCCGGGAGGTGAACGTCACAGAAATCAAGAGAGATGCCAGCCTGAACCTAAGCGAGGTCTACCAGGCCCTGAAAATGCCCGATAGTGCCCTGATCTATTATAAAGAACATACCATGTACGCTGACTCCATCAGCAATGACATCAAGAAAAATGAGATCACCCGGATGGGTATCCAGTTCGATTTTGACAAAAAGGAATTCACCTATAAACAGAAAGAACTACTCAGCGAGGCGCAGATCAGACAGCAGCAATTACAACTCGCACTTAACGAGGTCGAGTTACAAAAGGAGCTGCAGTTAAAAAAGCTGCAGGCTTCGGAATTACAAAATGAAAAACTCAGGTCCCGGGAAAAAGAAAAGCAACTGTTCATTGCCAGTGAAAAAGAAAAACTGCAGGCCAGCAGGCTGAAGCAGCTCTCCCAACAGCAGCGGCTCAGCAGACTGGAACTGAATCAGTTTTGGCTATATGCCATCCTGACCATAGTCATCCTGGTGTCGGTACTGGTCTACCTCCTGAACCTTTATAGAATCAGACAACTCAAATTTAAAAACACCCTCCAACAACACCAGGCGATACAGAACGAGCTGGAGCTCAAACATCAGTATCAGCTTTCTGAAAGTGAACTGAAGGCCCTCAGGTCCCAGATGAACCCGCACTTCATCTTCAATGTGCTCAACTCTATTGAATCCTATGTGATTGACAACGAAAAGAAAAAGGCCTCCCGACTGATTCAAAAATTTGCGAGCCTCAGCAGACTGATCCTGGAAAACTCCACGAAAAGTTTAACCACCGGGGAAAAGGAATGGAAGGCACTGATGTTGTATACGGAGTTGGAAGCCATGCGTTCTGCGGATGTTTTTACGTATTCCTTCACAGTGGCCGATGACATACAATTGAACACCCTGCTCCTGCCCCCCATGCTGATTCAGCCCCTGATAGAAAATGCGATTTTACATGGCTTGCTGCCATCGGCGAAAGCTGATGCACATGTCGCCGTAACCATGGAAAGGAATGATGATGGCATTTGTATCACCGTAGCAGATAACGGCGTTGGCATTGAAAATAAAGTACAGAAAAAACATCGCATTAGCATCAAGGAACAGTCTATCGGACTGGCATCCATTAAGGAGAGAATTGAGATGATCAACGAACAGCAAGGCGGCAACAAGGCCAGTTTCAGCATCGGTCCGGGAATTGACCAACAAGGAACCGTCGCGAGGATCTGCCTGCCTTATTTCTCCTGATCTGAAAAGCATCGGCTATATGGTCCCGGCGCGTTCGGTACGTTAGTGACATGACAGATTTATTCTCAATATGTTATCAAAAAAACCTTAGCTTTAGAACAACCAAACCATCTGTATGAAAATTAGCCTCATCCTCCTATACACTGTGCTCCTGGCCCTCGTGCAGGTCAATACAAATGCTCAAAAACCTTATTTGATTCAGGGAAAGATCAATGGTTTATCTGATGGGATGGTCATGACGCTCATGAGCAATGAAGGCAACCTGTTCAGCACCGTGGCCAGCGACACTGTTAAGGCGGGTAAATTCCAGTTTTCGGCACCTATACAAGACCTCACTAAATATGCCCTGATGGGTTTCAATACAGGTTTTCCGAACCAATGGCTGGACGTCTGGGTAAAACCAGGCAGCAAGGTCACGATTGAGGGTACAGGAATGTTATTAAAAACATGGAAAGTCAGCAGCGACCTTGCCGAGCAGAAAGACCTGCAACACTTCACAGATGCCAGTCGCAAGCAGCTCGACGAACTACAGGAGCTCTCGGTCAGTGAGAACGTCTTATTCGCACAACGCGAAGGTGGAGACGCTGCAGTGCGAGCCAGAACCAAAAAGGGCATCGACTCCCTGCGTGCTGTTGGCGATTCTATCCAAAAAATCGTGAGCCAACACCAAATCCAGGTACTCAAAGCCTCAACGAAAAAAGGAACCGTATGGATGGATGTGCTAAAAGGACTGGCCAACATCGCCAAGTACAGCAACGATTCCATCGTGAAGGCCGAATCCATAGCTTTGTATCGTTCCCTGCCAGAAGACAAGCGAAGCGGGAACGAAGCCATGGAGATCTATCAGCTCCTATATCCACCGGTCACTGTCAAAATTGGTGAAAAGATCGCCGACACGTTACTTAGGGACCTGGCTGGCAACACCCATCAGCTGGCCGACTATAAAGGCAAATACCTACTCATCGACTTCTGGAGCATTGGCTGCGGTCCCTGCATTGCTGCGATGCCTGAACTGAAACGACTGCACGAAAGCAAAAATGAGAACCTGATGGTCATCAGCTTCAGCCTCGATCAAAAGGCTGAAACCTGGAAAAAAGCTTCTGCGGAGCTTAAAGTTGACTGGACAGATCTGAGCGATGGAAAAGGTATGACCGGTCTGGCTTCCAAGTACGGCGTCAGTGGTATTCCGCATTATATCCTGATCTCCCCTGAGTCTGTATTACTGGATTCCTGGGTTGGTTATAGTGAAGGTCTGCTGGAGAAAAAAGTCGCGCAGTTTGTTAAAACTACTGCTGCAAGGCCTCTTCCACAAGCGCATTAAACTCCCTGACGATCAGCTTTCTCTTCCCCGCTGTTTGCGGACTGAATTCAAAGGTCAGATCCCTGTCTTTTGCGAAATAAAGCCGCTCGGATTCCGGGTAGATCAGGTAAGGATTGCCCCCAATCAAGAGCAACAGGTGATCGCCGTCTACGCTAACGACCATTTTACCGGTCTGCTTGCCAATATAAGTTCCGGTGTATCTCTGAAGTACCTCCTTAGGCAACTTGATTTCTTTTCTTTTGCTGATGTATTTTGCAGGACCATGGTCATAGCTGAATACCCTGGCTAACTTCCATTGACCGCCCTTCAATAGCCAAAGGTTATCAAACAGCGCCTGGCCATCCAGTCGTTCCGGTTTGCCGGTTGGCGTCAGGTAGAACTGGTGCGTGCCGGAGATGACCGCACCGTATATCGTATCTTTTGCTTTCAGCAGGTGGATCCTGATGGTGCTGTCCAGCCCAACCCTTCGTAACCTGAAGTCCGCCCCACAGAGCCCTTTCAGGCTCTCCATCATCGCAGCCTTCCCAAGCGTGATGCCCCCTTTATCATGGTAGAGTTCAATGTCTTCGGCAATCAAACTTCCTTGTATTTCATAATTGCAGGTGTTGTAGCCCGCCCAGAAAGTGCTGTCTGTTAACTTTACAATCTTTCTTGCAGCGTCTTCATTTGACTGCGCAACGAGCGTCGTTGGAAAGATGAGACTGACGATGATGAATTGAAATGTTTTGAAAACGTAAGTTTGATCCTTCATAGTGGTATGATTTAGTTACCGTTTGACGCGCTGTACCAATATTATGTTTCATCAAGAATGGTCATTTTAATCTGGCCACCAGGCAGGGGTTGGTCAGTATAGAGACGTAATCGCTGTATTTTTTTTTGATTTTCTAAAACAATTATTTTTCAGTCGGAGTTAATACAACATGAATAAATTAGACTCCTTCGAATGGCTATTGATCATTATGATTGTAGCAAGCTTTATTACCGGGATTTTTGTTGCGGTTGACCGTGATCAACAGATGGCAATGAATATTACAAAGACTGAACAGCATTCAAATAAGCTGTAGGCTAATCTGCCTCCAGACTTATAGCTCAATTAATGGTAATGCGATGGTTAAAAGCTAATCTCCTCCTCGTTTTGCAGCCTTGAGACAAAGCAGATGAGACAATAATACCAATGGCACCACCAGTGCAGGAAGTAAGGTATAAGGAAATTTCAATATCGCAACATTGGGCTGTTCCAAGCCAAAAACTTGTAAAGGTGAGGGCGCTGCGAGAATCGCAGTGAGAACAATGATCGCGAGAAACAAAATTCCTATTCTGTTCCACCATAAAAATAACGAACTAAGAATCACAGTATTTTTCACGAAAAACACAATGAGCATCAGAACAGCTGATACTCCCATCAGGATATCAAAGTTCCAGCCCTGGAATGTCATTGCCTCAGGCACCTGTCCATTCAAAAATAGGCTGTATAAGCTAAGTTCTACTGGGATACGAAGAATATGTATGCCGAGGAGAAAAGGATAACTTAGAGCCCCTGTAACTGTATTTTTATAAGCGTATGTTACGAAAATAACTGCGGGAAGGATCACAAGCAACATACGGGGTGGCAATGAGCTCGTGTTCTGGAAAAAGCCTATGTAAGACAATGTTCCAATGACGGCAATCCAGACCAGGTAAACCAGCAAGCCTGTCGGCTTTTTCCCAGTTCCCCACACATACAAAATGCAGGACAATAAACTGATGAGTAAAAAAGCACTTTGCATAAGCCAATTGTTGTTAGTCAAAAATATGATAATTCTCTTTAGCATATTGAGTACGAATCCTGAGAATCAGCATGTATTTAAGCATCTGTGCATTTCATCTACAATTTATGCAGCTCGACAGAAAGCGAGAAATTCGCTATTAGGCCTCAATATCCATGCGATGGATAACCCCGTCAATAAAAGTATATACATGCTTAGTTTTTCCATCAAACAGCACTGCTCCATCCAGCGACTTGACCAGCTGATCGACCAGCACTTCAACTTTTCCATCCGGGCGCTCAGTTACTGAAACCGGATTTACCCTGGGGTTTACTTCCGACCACTGTCGAAGCCAGTAAGCTCTCACCTCGTCTTTTCCAACAACATGGCCACCCTCAAAAGCTTTTGGCCAATGTACATCAGCGTCCATCACAGAAAAGGTGCTGTCAATGTCCCGGGCATTAAATCCATCGTAAGCTTTACTGATCAAGTTCCAGTATTTGGATTCCATAAACTTTAGAATTGAGCAATAAATCTAGCAAAATTTATCCTGATGATCATCCTAGCGGGGAGAGATGATGGTAAAATCTCTGATTGGCTCGCGATAACGAACAATTCGAACTTCACGAGTTAAATACTTCTTGTCGGGTAGTAACTCAGTTATAAAGAATTTAAATTTATCATTGAAATCTGCATGTTGGGTAGCACCTAGCTTGGAAAGCTCTTTCCAGCTCAAGAATTCAAATTTCGGCAGGGTATCACTGAGCGTAATTTTATCTTCTTTATAGGAAGCAAAAGATAAATTATAACCCATACCATAGGGAGGAACACATGGACAAAAAAACATATAGTAAGTAAAGCTCGCTTCCTTTCCAATTTCAAGAATCCGGTTTGACTTGTCAGTCGACAATGTATCAGCAAGATAATGTATTTCTTTTCTGTCTTGCGAAAAACCTCTTGTCGACAATAGCAAGCAGAACACTATCATGATTATTATTCTTTCCATAAATTTCGAGTTGTGTCCAGGTGTAGGCTTTTTTTTAAATGTGCGTTTACTTTACGTAAATTAAAGGTATTCATTTCTAAGGTTCTAAAGATATATTTTGATCAAATATCAGCATAGCTTTTATGTCTAGACTGGATCTGCCAATGGCAAGACACCGCAGCATATTGATGAGGAGACGAAGCGTTCAGAGCGTACATTTATCTCCCCGCGATTTTAATGATGATAGACAAATAAAGTATTATTATGTCCAACGAAGGAGGTGGTCAACAAAAAAGGGAATTCCAGTGCTGAAATTCCCTTTTTTTTAAGTGTCCCCGACGAGATTCGAACTCATATCGTTGGTACCGGAAACCAAAATTCTATCCATTGAACTACGGAGACGAAGTCCGCGAAGATATGAATTTTTGTATTTATTTCACCAACTTGAATTTATCAATTTCCATTTTTCTTTCTCACTGCCGATAAATTGAACAGTGGGATATCTACCGCAAGAAAAAGATTAAAATGCGGCTTCAGGTTGATGCTATTGCTACTTGCTGTTGCGGGTGTGGTCCACTGACATCCAGCTCCAACAGAAAGCGGCAAATAGAATGGCAACCCATACGCTATATGGGCACTTGGCGAGATCAACCCAACCAGGTTCACATCCTGTTGATAAGCACCTTCATTGTCGAGTTTATACTTGATCACTCCGCCAATATCAAACAGCCCTGCAAGTAAACTCAGGCTTCCACCCTTATCAAAACCATGACTAATGGTAAAACCAATCGGTGCCGTTAAGCCATATTGATTGCTAAATCCGGTACCTTCTGTTTTACTCCGTGCAAAAAAGCCTCCCACGTAAGCATTCAGGGCTACATTGAAATTGGTCACCTTCTTGATCCTCGAACTACCGGACGGCAATGCGTAGGTCTCCAGCAAGGCTTCCACTTCTTTTCCGCTTTCCGCCTCACTTATTGCAGCGAACAGCTGATAGTATTCTGTCACCTTCGACAAGGTAAAAATGAATTTTTCCGCGTTATCCCGCTGCCATTTGGACTCCCTAAGTTCCGTAGCAAGGCTGACTGCTTCCGACTGCAGCGCTTCCCGTTGTCCCTCGATAGCAGTTACATCCTGCGGTGATGCCGGAGCAGAGGCCTTCAAGGATTTTATTTTAGCATCGACAGTGGCTATGCGCGCATTTACCCTGGCAACATCCGCATCGGCATCTGCTTTCACTGCCGATGCCGCCTGACTTCTGAATGTCGCATCTGCTTTTCTTTGTTCCATATAACGACTGGCGACATTGAGCATCTGGCTCAGGTCATTCACGGCAAGGCTATATTCCTTCTCACCCAATGCCTTCAGCATATCTATGGTATGACCGGAGAAATCTGGCCAGTAATTGCTGATCCTCCGAAACTCTTCCTTAAGTGGCGCAGCCATGTCCGATCCGGTAACAAAGGGCTCACAAAGCTGCAATGAGGCAACCACCAATTGATTAATGGTCGCATACCTTTCCACAGAAAAAGATGTTTTACCAGAGATCTGGCTCATCGCCATGTCATTGTCTTTGATCTTATTCAGCTCTATACCAAGCTTCTGAACTTTTGATGATGCTGTGGCAATCCTATCGATTAGATTTTCAAAAACGACGTCAGAAGAAGAGGCCCATGCGGAAAGTAACTCCCCTGCATTCCTTTTACCAGAACCAGTCCAGAAAGGTATCTTCTCCCCTCGCTGGTAAAGTAAACCAAGAAAAAACTTAGTCAGCTCAGCCTTATTCTCCGTTTTTCGATTGGTGACTTCATTGATATCAAAAAGTGATATATATTCGAAATTCTGCCCCTCCTCATCAGCCAGGGTTTTCTTTCGGAGATTGTCGGAGGCCAATCCCACGACACGTACAAATCCAGCATAATTATTCTCAGCGGTCAGAAAATTGCAAGTGTCAAGATCGTGAATGCTCCAGCTAAGGCCTTTTTTGTCATTCAGCGAGTTCAGCATTTCCGATGCCGTAAAGATGAGGGTCATTACAGGAACCCTGGCATTGAGCTTCTGGTAACGATGCAGATGGTATAACTTCGGAAGCCGCTTAGGCAATTGATCCAGATCCTCCCTTAGAGCAATTTTGAGCGCATTGAGGGTTTTCGCGTAATCATATGCAGCCACAGGTTTAATCAGATTAATTGTCCTGGGGAATAGCACATCAAACTCCGGGTAGTGCGCCGTAAAGTCCTTCAATTTCTGGATGACTGACACGGAGATTTCTTCATTTGCACGTTTGATCAGGAAATCTGCGGTGCCATTGGCAACATTTGTAAGTATATTCGTTAAACCTGCCCCTGCATTGGCATCAACATTAAAGGGAGTGATGGCGTTCCGTAGCGTACTTGCCCCACCTGTAAATGCCACCGGTGCAGTGGTGATGATGTTTTTCAAAAAAGGATTGGTTGCATAGGCAGCCAATACTGTTGCTTCCGGACTTCCTGCAGCAAGACCGGCATTGCGAGCCAGGATCTGGATCATGATCCCCCTTGAATTGGCAACATTGGTTAAAGAGTTATCCAGCGGGGCAGTTTGCCCAGCGGCACCTTTCTCTCCTGTTAATGGATCGACCGTGTAGTATCCAATGGCATCAGGAATCATGATCACATTGATACCATGTTTTAAATTCATTAAGGCTATGGCATCATAAATAGCGGATTGTTGGTTTTGGGCGGTCGCAGGAAGTGTAAACAGGACAGCCAAGACGACCAGGGTGATAAAATAGTTTAAAGGTCTCATAAGGAGTTATTAATAAAGAGGTTGAATATTAGATTGGATTTTTAAGAGTTTACTTTTCAGATGAGCCTTACTGATCTTTTTCAAAAGACTATCCTGATAGGTATAAAGATTCAGCTGTCGCCGATTATAAACCACCAAATAAGGTTGTCCGGCAAGAAGAAACTCAACGTAACACACGTGGAATTCCCCTTTTTTATGACGGTAGGACTCTTGTGCTGCATTGAGGGCTTCAATCTGAAGCTTCAATGTATCACTATCAAAGCTGTGTGAGAAATAGAGATTTTTCCGACGGTAGTAAAAGTCTGCAGATAAAACCACGTCTCCATCTTTATCGTTGATCAATACGCGATATCCTTCGGGTGCAGAGATCTTGATTTCAGGTTCATTATAATCCCGCAGCAGCTGAATCGCAAAAATGGCTGCAATGGAGTAATTATTGCCTCCGACATCGGGAAAGCGAATGACATCTTTTTTAATTAATGCACGCAACTGTCTGGTGATCAAACGAAAAACAGAAGATTGGTAGTCGTAGCTATTGGTAAGCATGGCTGAGGTCGTTAAAATAAAATTTACTGTGTAGTATAGGAGCGACGCCATTGCCCTCCTACACCACGATAATTCTGCAGGAACTTTTGGTGCGAGATACTCAGTAGCATGGCATCTGCAGGGTCGGCTACCCTGAGAAACAGGTTGCCCTGTGAGTCACTATAGGCATCGTAGATGAGCACTGCATGGCCACCTCCCAGCGACGGCATGTACAACTGACAACCGATCAGGTGGTGATTGCTTAAAAAATGGATAACATCGGCAGGTGACAGCGGACCGTTAAAGTTTTGATGAAGATGCCCTACATGATTAAATGCCTGACCTATATCAGCAGTATCATTACAGAACGGGATCGGCGGACTGGTTGCGCAAATCGGTTTATTTTTAACCTGGGCTACGATCTGTCGCTGGGTTAGAACCGGCCCATTGTAAAACTCACAAACGCTGGAGGTAACCGCGGCCCAGCACCAGTTGGACATCCGTTGCTGTTGAATAGGAAAACCAACAAGGGAGTCCGGTTGTCCCCCTTTCAAGGCAGCTGCATTGGATGACTGCAACGAAGAATTTAATTTCATCTAAGGAGAGCGTTAATTCAAAATATGATGATTAGACAAAAGTGAATGTCTACACCTTACTAACTGGTAATCAACCTAAAACGAAAGTAAATGTAATTCAAACAAATGATAAAAACAATACCCTGAAATAAATATTATTACAGCAATCTTGTCAGCAAATCTTCGAGCTCTTTCAACTTGATCTCACTATATCCTTCCTCACGAAAAACGATTTTACCATCCTTGTCTATAAGAATGAGTGTAGGGTAAGTGCCTATAGCATATTTTTTTTCAATAGCCTCTTCGTCTTTCACATTCCTTCCCCTGCCTGAACTGATGTGCTGCCAATGCCCGACCCCATCTGCCTGTATAGCCTTGTTCCAAACTTCATCATTGGAATCCCCGGAAACACCGATAACTTCCAGCCCTTTTTCATGATACAATTTATACAATTTGTTTAGGTAGGGCGTCTGTTCGTGACAGGGGCCGCACCATGACGCCCAGAAATCAAGCAAAACATACTTTTTACCTTTAAACTGTGCAAGGCTTAAAGTATTCCCTTTCCAGTCCTTAGTTATGAAATCATAAGCCCTCCCCCCTACAGCCGAGAGTACCTTATCACCGATCAAATGCTGTATCGATTTGCCGAACATGCTTTCCTGCACAGGTCTCGAAAAACCTGCGTAAATCGCTTTTAGGGTATCAGGAGAAATGGTATTGGTAAATCCCGTTAATAGAAACGCGCTGATATAAGAATCAGGCTTTGATTTGATAAACCTATACTTCGCGTCTTGTGCATGCTGTGTGACCAAACGAACCTCCTGTTCTGAGGCTACGAGTTTGTCCTCAAGCGCTTTGGAAGTGCCTTCCTCTTTTATTTTTTTTTGCATGCTGCGCATGGAAACCAGGATTTCCGAAATCGTATCCATATATTTTCTCGTCATCCTTTGCACACTATCAAACTCTAGCTGTGTCCCTGATCCAGTAACGCGAATTGCCTGAAATTGATCTTCTGTCAAATCGACGTCCATCTTACTGGCTTCCAGAAAGATCTGTACCCTATTAGGATCACTAAACGATTTAGACTTTACATTGCCTGTAAATTGAGCGTAGGTAGGTTGAGAGACGGTACCCTGAAATTTGAAAAAACCGTTATCTACTTTTGCGGTATCCAGAATTGACACTCCATCTTTATTGATGTATCCTAAAATCAAAATCCCCGTATCACGTCCTTTTATATGACCGGAAAATGTAAAGTCACCTGCATTCCCATTAACCTGTGCGGAACAAACCCATGGACGCAACACAGCAAGCGACACCAGCAGTATTAGAAATCGTAACATAGCTCAATAATTAACGGTAAATACAAAAATTAGGCCTCAGGCCTCAACGTTTCCTAGTCTGCATTGATCATCACCTTCGCCGCTTCCAGCAACTCATCACGCTCTTCGATCAGCCCTTTGATCGTTGGCCGAACCTCCTTATCAATCTTTACCCCTACCCTTTGCGTGGGCGTACCGTCCGGATAAAAAATACCGAGGCCAGATATGATCGTCCGGATTCCCCCAGGCAACATAATCTGTGAGACATTCCCATCTGCACCAGCAGTCGTGCTGCCAATTACCTTTACATTCTTTGCGCTCTGAAAAGCCATGGTCGTGTATTCCGCCTGACTTTGTGAACTGGCATCTACCATCACCACCACTTTCCCCTTGTAGGCCTTACTCCCACTGTTACCGTTTTCCAGATCCTCCGAGAAAGTAAACAAACCAGGTTCTGAAACATTCATACCCGTAAACTTGACAAAAGGAGCATTTGATGATTTCAAATATTTGCCGAAGGTAAAAGGCATGAAGTCCGATGGATAACAGCGCATGTCCACGATGATCCCTTTTGTATCTTTAAACAGCTCAATAATTGCTGGCAGATCGGTGTTTTTATAGCTACCCGGATATACGTATCCAATATTCCCTTCCAGTAGCTTATAAGCTTTTAAAATAGGCAGGGGTACATTTTTATTGTAATAATTCAGGGGAACACTGGCAATCGTCTCACTGGTGGTCTTACCATTTCTCAGGATTTCAAATGTGAATGATTCAGAATTACTGCGGAGCAGGAAATTACCCGGCATATCCCGCAGTTGGGTGTCGTAATTTGAAGCGGCTGTATAAGGCAGGTAGTACTTGATTAATTCGGTTACCGGTTTTCCATTGATGGAAGTGATCACATCACCAATGTGAAATTTCTGCTTTACCTCCAGCGTATCTCCATACATGAACTCCTTCACCACCAATTGGTTCTCAATAAAACTTCCCTTGAAAGGTGCCTTGTACTTTCCTTTAAAATCATTCAGGGCTTTACTGCCGCTCCAGATGTTTGCATGGGTATCATGAATGCTGGCGATCAGCTTCAAGGTAGCCAGCATATAAGCAGTTTCATCTTTAGCCTGCACAAATTCAGGGATCGCCGTAGCCAATGCTTCATTCCAATCCCTTCCAATCACATCCTTATAAGGAAAAAAGTAATTGATCATGGTCCAGTAGCGGTAGAGCGCCAATAGTCGGAACCCTGCATCCGGATAAGCCATCTTCGCATACTCCCTTTCATTGTCAAACTTCGGATTGCCTATATTGGGCATTGTGGATATGTAATAATTTTCCTCAGGTCTTTGTGCCTGCCTTACGTTTTCTAGTTTCTCTTGTAAGGAAGGCTTAAAGCCCGATTTACCAAATAGCAACCCATAATCAGGAGATATGGCGATCTTTCCACCGGCCTTCTTTTTCCCGGACCTTACCAATGGAGCATCAGTAACCTGATCCAACCAGCTTTCGAGTGCATCACTCAGTTCAGCATCATTTTTAACGGCAATCACTTTTGGCAGATGACGAAAGAGTTCCGCATCCCAATTGTGTTCCCCTTTGGCGATGGCAGGATGATGATACTTGAGGAATCCCCAGAACTGCCCGGCCAAGAGCAAGTGACGCTGTACTTTGTCATTGAGCCTGATCTCCGTAATTCCTGATGAAACTGTAAATGCAGTGTCCAGATCTGCTTTGATTAACACAGGTTTCCCTTCTGCAACATCGGCAATTGGTTTCCCATCAATCAGGAGTTCAAAACCATCAACCCATAACTTACCACCACCGACAAGCAAAGCTCCAATATGAATGGACCTCGCTTCCTTTCCATTATAGTCAACGTCAATGGTATATTGCTGCCAGTCTGTAGTTCCTTTAACCCCACGTTTCGACATGTTATCGAACGCAATACTACTCTGCTTACCGTCCATCCGCATCCAGAGACCTGCATAACCATTAAAGATGTTTTCTGTTTTGAGGTAAGCTTTCAGCTGGATCTGACTTCCCTGAAACACTTTAGCAATGGGATAGTCGATGGCACAGAACTCCACATCCCCAGATGCTTTGGCAATAGAAATGGAATGTTTACCTGACTGTTTAATGTTACTATCCAGTTTTATAATAAAGGATTCTCTTTGCTCATCGTTAAAACCAAAAATCCAACCCACAGGATGACCTCCGGGCTTGTCTAGTTTCTCGGCATCTATATTAAATGAGTTTTGTTGTGCATTCGTAATCAGACTGCAGAATAGCAGCAGGAGCATTAATCGAAGTTTCATAACCGTAGCGTATTTAGTTGTCCTAAGTTAACAAAAAACATCTTCCAACATCCTGGATCACAAACTATTTACCAGTTGTAATGCGTATTACAAATCATCATCAATTTGACAATATATTTCTGATTTACTGGCAATTAACCTATATTGCTTTGCGGACGATCGTCTAAGTACGGATAATAGCGCTCAACTAAAATATTTTCTATGAATGACAGGATTACAAGATTGTTTGAACAATACGGGTATGTAATTTATTTGCTGAATGGCTTGCTAGGACTGATATTCATATTAATTGCCTTATTAACCAACTTGGCCGACAAAAAAAATATACTTGCAGATTCGTTAGTTGGGCTTGGTGTCAACATACTCAGTGTATCTGTGGTCTTCTTAATCGTAGAACGTTTCTTTTCCTTCAATAGCTTAAAGCACGAGAAAGAGCAGCTCCAGGAGCTCATAGGGCAACTGCGGGAAACAAACTCGATGCTAACAGGGAACCTTACTTCCGTTAAAGTCCATACAAGATATCCTACCGATTTGGTTCGTACAAAAGTCAGTGCAAGCACCAGACAGATCAGGATTGCAGGATCCTGGCCAAAGAGTACTGAAGCTTTCCCTTCAACGATAGATGAGGCATTACGTCGCGATGTATCGGTTAAGGTAATCTATCTGAATCCCAACTCTGTAACCGCTCAAGCCAGGTTAAAAAGTATGATGCCTGGAACGCCCAAAAATGACCGCACAAGTAGGGTAGCTGTTGCCTTCTCCAGTCTGCGACAGGTTATCAGTAGATTAGAAAAAAAAGACACCCTGGAAATCAAACTCTCTGAAGTAAGTTTATCTTTCAGATTGATCGCCTGCGACTCCTGGTTTCTGATTGGGTTTTATTGGTATGGCAAAACAAGTGCTGAAGGGACACATTTTGAGTTTGACAAGAATGCTAACCCGGAACTGGTCAAGGACATCATGAATACATTTGATACCGTTTTTAATGATACAACCAATATATCTTTTACTTAACTCACACCGCAATGTTCTCATTCAATGAAATTACCGGAACAGATTCCGAAAGATGGGCAGGCATATCCCGCCCCTACACAGTTGAAGATGTCCTGAAACTCAGGCCATCAGTACTTATAGATCACACGCTGGCGAAAAGAGGATCTAGAAAGCTCTGGGACTTAATTACAAATGAACCTTATGTACATGCTCTCGGAGCCCTAACTGGTGGCCAGGCCGTGCAAATGGTTAGGGCTGGATTACAATCGATATATGTTTCCGGATGGCAGGCTGCAGCTGATAACAATACCGCAGGTCAGACTTTTCCCGACAGAAGTTTATACCCCTCGAACACAATGGCCGTGCTGACTAAGCGATTAAACCAGGCGCTGTTGCGAGCAGACCAGATTGAAAAAACAAATCTTGGCAAGTCCAGAGACTGGCTTGTCCCGTTATTGGTAGATGCAGAAGCCGGCTTTGGAGGCCCGCTAATGGTCTATGAGCTTTTTCAAAGTTTAATTGAAGCGGGTGCATCAGGCATTCATCTTGAAGATCAGCTCAATTCAGAAAAGAAATGTGGACATCTGGGAGGAAAAGTACTCCTCCCCTGCTCCCAATTTATCCGTAACCTGGTGGCCGCAAGACTTTCAGCTGATGTTGCCGGAGTGCCGATCGTCATCGTTGGACGAAGTGACGCTAATAGTTCAGGATTAATCTCCAACGACATCGACCCTGTTGACCGACAGTTCCTCACCGGAAATCGAAATATTGATGGTTACCATGAAATAAAAAATGGCCCTGAGCTGGCTATCGCCAGAGCAAAAGCTTTCGCCCCCTATTGTGACGTAATCTGGTGGGAAACCTCATCGCCAGACCTTGATGAGGCCAAACACCTTGCTGATGCTATTCATGAAAGTTTCCCGGAAAAGCCCTTAGCCTACAATTGCTCACCATCTTTCAACTGGAGCAAAAAGCTGAGTACTGCTCAAATCGCTACGTTTCAGCAGGATCTCGGGTCGCTTGGTTATAAATATCAGTTTATCACTTCAGCAGGTTTTCATTCTTTAAACTATGGGATGTATGAACTTGCTACTGATTATCAAAACAGGGATATGTCTGCATTTGTGACGCTACAGGAAAAAGAATTTAAAGCGGAGGCTAATGGATATACAGCCATCCGCCAACAGCTGGAAACTGCAAACGGATATTATGATGAAGTATTGCAAACGATTTATCAAGGTGAAGCTTCCACTGCTGCAATGCCCGAATCAACAGAACAAGATCAGTTCAATACGAGTAAATGAAAATGAACTTGAGTTCATCGTTGCTGTGTTAACAAAAAAACAAAAATCGTAGTTTTTCATAAGCGTCCTCGCCCGGCAATACCATAGCTGATCTTTAAGGAATATTTGGTTAGTGAAGGAGTCTGCTCAAGAGCCAGTGTTAATTTATGTAAGAATCAATACCTGGCGGTTGAATTATTCCGTGTTGATCTAATAAAAATTATTTATTTCCTCATAAATTTGAAAACATTTAAACACAGGAAGTGTATTATACAAATAAAATATTTTTTATATTTGTTTAGAGCCTGTTAAGCGACATAAAATCTGCTAAGTTCTAAACTGAATATACGCTTCAACGAATCTATAAACGCTCCAAAATGGAATTGATCATTCCATGATGTGATGACTAAAAATGTATGCTCTCTAACCATTTTATAAGGAAACACGTGAAACCAACTATTGCACCCTATTATCAAGATTTGCTTCAAAACACTAGGAAAATTCTCTATCATCGGATTTTCTACAGCAGGATGAACTGTAAAGTATTCACTCGTGATTAAACGACATTATTTAAATGACCACCATTTTATGCAAAATTTAGCGTGATCAATTGAAAACGCTTCTACAATTAACGCTCAACTATTAATACTAAACCAATGGACAGAAATCATCTATCCGATTATTTTTTTGAACAGAATGCTAAGGCTCCTGAGTACAGGGATGGCATGTACAGAAATAGGCTGCACAAGTTTATCTCTGCAAGGTTAATCACTAACGTTTACCCTAAGAATTTAATTGTACAGGTGCCTGGTAATGTTTGCGACCGGATCTATTTCGTAGATCAGGGAGCTATTCAGGGCTATGATTATGATCTGCAGCGCAATTCTAAGGAGACGCTTTATTTGTGGAATAAACATGCCCTGGCTACGGATGCGCTGAGTTTCAGTTATCAGCATCCTGGTGATTTCTATATGGAGATTATGGCCAACAGTACGGTGAGCCATCTGGGGTTTTTTGATTATCTGGAGCTGATCCATGAATTTTCCCCGGCCAAAAATTTTTCGGGTTCGTTGAAGGAGCTGGAAAAGTATTGGTATTGTGGAAGGTTTCGCAATTATCCTGGAAAGGCTGCTGAGAAACTGGAGTTTTTCCGGCATGAGATTCCTGGGGTGGAATTGTATATCACCAAGGGGAGCATGTCTTCATTTGTAGGGGTGTCCCGGGAGCATCTGAGCCGGAAGGATAAGTAATCCGACTATTTAGTTTTGAAATGTTATGATAAGAGAAGGGGGCGTGTTTTGATTTCCTTTTTTCTATGCTTATATCTTTTAACGACTTGCCTGATCTGGAATGATTGGGCTTTTTGCTGTTAGTTCTTTATAGTATACGGGTATTCCTTTAAATACTATTAATAAATCACCGTGATATTTCCAAATCTTTTGATCACAAAAGTTTGTGATAATATCACAATTTTTTGTGATCAAAAACTATTCCCAAAGGGGGTGAACCTGTCTAACTTAGTACTATCAAAACGAAACAAAATATAACCTAACCAAATAAATAAAAAGATCAATAAGATGAAGACGCTCCGAGATACTCATTTTCTTAACTCAGATCCTCAGCTAAAAACTGAGTTGTTGCTTTACTATTTCAGGTGTCTATTCTGTGCTGTTTTAGTGGCGATGACTTTGAAGGTGTTTGTTGACCTGGTGAATGGATGGGGAAGGGCTGAGGTAATGAATTATGTGGTTGCCGGTTTTACGGTGCTGATCCATTGCTCTTTGTTTCGCTTATTGATTTTTTCGAAGAGGCAAGTTATTGGGTTTGGATGGACGGCGGTGTTTATGGGTGTGACTACTGCGGGTATGCTGATCATGGCAGCTCACCTGATGGAGTTTTGGGAACCTTTTACTGATCAGATCACGCGCACGTTCGATGATAGCCGGATTTATCTGAACCTGATACTTGCCTTAATTGCTATTGCTTGTTATAAAATTGCCAAACAAACTAAACTGAATTGATATGAAAAGGATTTTAATTGGGTTGATTGCTATTGGGATGGCAGTGACCGGTAGTGTCTTTGCGAATGCAAAACGAGATATAGAATCAAGTTTAGCACCTGTTACGTATTCCAACTTAGGCAGTGGAGTTTATGTCCGCGGGACGTGGAGTTGTACCACACCTGATCCGAATCAATGTTTATTAACCTTTCCAAACCCAGCAAATAATACTCCTCCAAATGGTATTGTACTGCCCCACCTGCCAACTAATTTAGGTATAGGCACTTTCAGTGGTCCACTTGCAAGATCATAGTTTAATAAATAACAAAGGCTCAAAATATGAAACGCATTTTAATTGGCATAGTTGCTATCGGTATAACAGTATTTTTAGCTTTTAGTTCAAACGCGACCGATTTAGAAAAAAAATTTTCTGTAGTGGAATACATAAACATCGGAGGCGGCACATACATTCTGGATCGGAAGGATACCACTTGTTTGGTTTCCGATCCAAATCGATGTCGCTATTTTTTTCCTAACCCAGCAAATAACACGCCCGTCTTTACATTTACACTTCCGTTTATTCCAACTAATCTTGGGGTCGGTGTACAGTCAGGACCGTTTTTGAGAATTTAAATTTTCAGTAAATGATTTAGTATATAACCATTAAAACATAAAAATATGAAACGCTTATTATTAGGCCTATTGGCCATTATCTTCGCCTTGTCACCATCTGTGCTTGCTAACAGAGAAAAAGATATCAGTTCATCGTTCGCGATAGTGACGTATCACAATTTAGGGAGTGGGTTATATGCATTAGGTAGTGGTCCTTGCTCTACTCCTGATCCGAATCCATGTTTGTATTTCTTCGCGAATCCGGCCAATAATACACCCACTAATAGCTTTGTTCTTCCTAATATTCCGATGAATTTAGGAAATGGGGCTCAATCTGGTGCCAATCAGCGACTATAATTCACTTTTCAAAAACCAAATTCGATATGGAAACTACACTTACAACGGAATCTACACGTGGACTTTCACTCAAATCAAGAAAAATAATTTTCGACGTCACTGTTTATGCTTTTATAATTTTGTTTATTTACACTGCTACAAGCAAGATATTAACGATAAATCTATATACCGTCATCTTGAGCCTGCTACCCTTAATTGGAAAATACAACGAGACCTTAGCATATCTGATTCCGGGAAGTGAAGTAGTAGTGAGTCTATTGTTATTGATTCCGGTAACTAAACGATTGGGACTTGTCTGTTCTTTACTACTCATGACCGCATTCACAATATATATAACATATATGGTGCTCACGAATCCTCATTTACCATGTACATGTGGTGGTGTTTTACAGTCGTTATCATGGCAACAACACATTTTTTTCAACTTAGCATTTATTTTTTTAGCTCTTATAGGTCTTTCTGTGTCAGGCAATAGAAATAACATTCAAAAATGAAAGCACTTACATCGATAATTATTTTAGGGGTCGGAGTGTTCGCCGGAAATCTGAGTACACCAACAAGGGATTTTAGACAAACGGATTCTTGGATTGTTTATTCAAACGTTGGAAATGGAGTATATGTTTTGGGTGATAATATCTGCATGGTCCCCGATCCTAACGAATGTCTTTACTTATTCGAAAATACGCAAAACGCTACACCTATACACTCTTTCAACACCAATGCCTCACCAAGCCAAATCCCAACTAATCTTGGCAACGGTTACAAAATAGGATTATCACTAAGAGGACTTTGACAATTATGTTTAACAGGCTTCTGTGATGAGTATTAATTAAGCATTATTATTAATTGTCCAGCCACACCACTTGTGATGTAGAAGTTGAGTTTGTTGCCAGTTTTGATTAATAACTTTAGAAATAAAAATAATCATGGATAATTTTCTATTAAAATTACTACTTACATGGTCACCCATTTTAGTAGCAACGGTTATATTCAAATCGGATATAAACACGTGGCGTGCGGAAGTTATTTATCATAATATTGGGAATGGATATTATATCCTTGGAGACGGCATATGTACTAGCATAGATCCGAATCCATGCTTGTACATTTTTTCAAATCCAGCTAACAATACTCCAGTTAACTCATTCAGTATTTACAGTTCCCCAAATCAAATACCAACGAATCTAGGGATTGGTGTTATGGAGGGAGCGTTATATAGAAATTAAATTCTTGAAAATATTTTCGCGCGAAAAGCAGGTAAAGATACAACCTGGGTAAATAAATGTAGAAAACTACTTAACAACAAAAATTTAAAGTTATGAAAAAGTTATTTTTTGGCGTCATGGCGCTTACACTTGCAGTAGGTGCAAGTGCATTCACTACAGGATCCGATATCTCCAAAACAAGGGCAGAGGTAATTTACCACAATATCGGAAGCAATACATATGCATTAGGTGAAGCGACCTGTGCTACAACTGATCCAAATCCATGCTTGTATGTTTTCCCAAATCCATCAAACAATACAGCTCCTTCTACATTTACACTTTCTTCAGTTCCGACAAACTTAGGAACCGGAGCGCAAGAAGGTGCATTACGACGCCTGTAATTAAAAAACGGGAGTCGTAATGACTCCCGTTCTCTTTGTTATCACCTTGGATTTTGACGAATTCCACTTAGGAGGATTTCATCTTCTGGAATTGGGAGCACATATCTTAAACTGTTAGGTTCAAGTGAGAATATTTTGTCGTCTAGTTTACGGCTTATAATGACATTTCGTCCCTCGAGATTGAATCTTTTAAGATCAGTCCATCTTGTTCCACGAAATATAAGCGCTTTTCTCCGCTCTAATAGTATTTTGTTTAATGCTGTCTCAGTTGTAGAAGCATTTTCATTCTCATAAGGTTTGGAAGGAATCGTGGCATTTGGATTCCAGCGTTTTATTTTTAATGCATTCAGATAGATCAGTGCGTTTGATATATCATTTCTCCTAGCCAGACATTCGGATTTAATTAAATACATTTCATCGGTTGCAAGCCCAGAAAATGGAAAGGGATCTATGGTATTTATTGGTCGTATTTTATAGTTGCCTAGGTTATCTTTGATGTAGTAAACCTTAAGTCGTATGTCGTTCTGTTCGTACGTATTTATAAGTGAGGGATCGACTCCATAAGTTCCATATGAACGAATATAGAAGTAACCTCCAGTAGCTGAAGCAAAAGTATAATATATAGTTTCTTCGCTGTTTAAGCTAAACGCCGAATTTCCATTGTCTACCAGATTATTGAAATCGGTCAGAGTTGAAAATATTTTAAGAGACTTGTCCACGTATACTTCTGCGAGTTCATAGTTTCGCATGCTGAGATAAACTCTCGCCAACATGCCAAAGGCAGCGACTTTTGAAGGCTGGTTCCTTTTATTGGGGTTAATACTTTCATTTAGAGTTTCTGAAGCCTCTAAAATGTCTTTAATAATTTGATCATAGCATTCTTGTACCGAATTTCTTGGAACTATCTGCTCTATTCTACCACTCAATTTTAGTGGTATTCCTAAATCAGTCGTTGCTGTTGTAGCATCATATGCTTTTGAAAAAACACTTAATAAAGAATAAAATGCATATGCTCTGACAAATAATGCCCTACCTTTTATTCGTTGCTTTTGTACATCTTTGGAAATGTCTTGTTCCTTAAGTAAGTCCAATACACTATTTGCATAGAAAATCGCTACATATTGATTAACCCAATTGGTATTTTTGCTTTCTCCTTCATATACATCTTGCGCCCAAATAGCAGCATTGCGTTCACTAGCCGTTGGATTGGCTTGCCAATCACTTAATTTCGGAATGAAATACTCGTCAGCGGAAGTCTGAGGGAAATCTGGGGTTGAATAAATAAAGTCTTTGTACTCTAATAGAGCTTCGAGTTCTTCTGCCGATTTTGGAAGTATAATGCTGGAATTAGGTTTCAAATCAAGCTTACCTTTGCAGCCGAAACCAAATATAATTGTTAAAATGATCAATAATCTTTTCATTATTTTAAAGGCTTAAATTAACACCAAATGAACAACTTAAAGGCAGTGGTAAAACTGTAGACCCATAGTCAGGATCAATATTAAGTCGGTTTGCCCGCCAAGCAATTCCGATATTCCTAGCGTAAAAGAATAGAGAGGCTCGTTTTATAGATAACGTAGATAAGGCTCTTTTACCTACATCGTATGAGAATCGTATATCTTGCAATCGGATGTGATCTCCTTTTTCAATTAGATCACTCGAATTTAAGTAAAATTCGCCTTGCTGGATATTTGCTGGATACGATAAAGCTGGAACTCTCGTTGTCAATTCATCTCCACCTTTTTTCCACCGCTCGTCAAATCCAGAAATTTGAAAGTTTGGATTTGCTGCAGAGCCATAATTGCTTCCATTAAAAACATTGGTTCTTCGGAAGTAATATCCCAACTTATAAGTCATATTTATTGACAATTCAAACTGTTTGTATAAAAAGGTATTTATGAAGCTACCAAAAAATTTTGGTGATGCGGTACCATGATATTTAATTAGTCCCGTATCAAAAACATTCAGAATTTTGGATATCTCAGACGTTATTACCCCATTTAGATATCCTTGAGGTTTCCCATCTCCATTCAAACCAGCATATGGAAAACTGAAAATAGCGTGATATGGATAGCCTTCTAAAGGATTATTGAAGTTTTGTGGCACTAATAAGGCATTTGAAGATTGCTTCACCTCATACTTTGTAACTTTATCTAAATTGTAATTGAGAAGAAATGAAGTCAGCCACTGCACATCACCTTCCAGGTTTATTGAATTTAATACTAAATCAAATCCTTTTGTAAGGAGATTAGCACTATTCCCTCTGTATTGTGAGACACCGGACTGGTACGCGATTGGACTATTACCTATGAGGTCTTTACTATTCTTTCTATAAATATCGAAGCTCCCGGTAACTCGGTCATTTTTAGAGGCAAAATCAATACCTATATTCCATGTTTTGATTTTTTCCCATCTCAAGTCTGGGTTACTGGGATTCGTTATTATAGCATATCTACTTCCCCAACTATTTAATCTTGCGACTGATCGAGTTGCTAAATAGGCAGAAGTTGATCTGTCAAAATTTCCATTAAGTCCATATGTCATACGCAACTTTAGATTTGGTAACCAGTTTACTTTATAAAAACCTTCTTTATTTATATTCCATGCAATACCTCCAGACCAGAGTGGTATACCCTTTTGATTCGTTTCAACTCCAAAGAGATTTGATTCATCTCTTCTTATGCTTCCAGATAAAATATACCGATTTCTAAATCCGTAAGATCCATTTGCGAAGAAGCTTTGATTAATATCAACATTCATTACACTACTACTCGTTGTGCTGATACTAGCTGAGCCGGAACCATAGTAAAGTTTATAAAACCGAGTAGGATCAATTGTTCCGTTTGCATCACTTAAAGTTTCCCTATTATAGCCGTAATAGGGCTGACTTCCAATTTGATTTCTTGTATCGCTTCCTTCATAACCTCCCAAAAGGTTGATTTCATGTTCCGTTGCTAATTGTTTGGTATAGTTTAACTGAGCTCGGATGATTTTTGACGACCGTTGTCCTTTCAAGATGCTTAAATAGTCACCGAATGGAATAATTCGAGTGACCGTATTATTCGATACCGCTGAAAATTTATTAATAAGATCCCTTGTATAAAAACTGTTAAGATCACTTGTCCTATTACCATTTGTTACCTCATTCAAAAACTGATAATTTGCAATTAAGCTTAATCCTCTTACGATTTTAATATTAAAACCTGCTTTAATTCGATATTGATTTAAACTATTTGTTGAATTAGCATTTAATTCATCTAATGGGCGATAATGCCAATCCAATAGTTTGCCATTTGACACCGTATCAACATAGCTTTTACGAAGAGTAGAGAAACTTGTCACCGCCAGATGGTTATTATACTCGTCGGCCAATTTATCATACGGACTAAATGCAGTGTAGTTGTCGGAGGATGTTCCAGTCTTACTAGAGATAAAGTTGATGTCTGACGAGATTTCCAACCTTTCATTGAAAAAGTTGAATGTGTTGCTAGCATTTAAAGTAATACGATCATATGAATCAGATTGTTTACTTTCCAGTGTCTTATCGTAACCACCCGAAAGATAAAACTTGTGATAAATTGATCCGCCACTGAAGTTTAAAGCGTATTGTTGTTGGCTTTTTCTTCTGTAAGCATATTTACTCAAGTCAGCCCTAAAATCATTTGACTTTAGCCTGTCAATTTGTAATGAGGAATCTGAAGGCGACAACAGACCTAATCGGGTTTTATTGAATATTTCAATTGCGTCCGAAATTGGGAGATAGGGTTCGGTGATTTGCGCATTGTAAAAGCCATTATTAAACAATGTTTGTTCCAAATTGATAAATTGGCTAGAAGACATTTGAGGCAAATAGTATAAATCAGGTTTGTCTGCTGAAGTATAAGTTGATACTACTCCAATGGACAACTTTTTATTTCTTGTTCCTTTTTTAGTTGTAATAACTATAACCCCATTTCCCGATCTCACACCCCAAATTGATGATGCAGCAGCATCTTTTAATAATGTTATAGTCTCAATGTCTGCTGGATTTATCTGATCGATTGTACCGTCATAGGGGAAACCATCTAAAACAACCAATGGTTCCGGATTGGAGAAAAGAGTGCTTCTACCATGTATCGATAATTTGGAATTGTTTGTTCCAGCAAGCCCCTTGTTGAATACCAAGCCGCTTGCTATACCATCTAACCTATCTAGAATATTCGTACCTACATTTCGGGACAATGTCTTTTCATCAAGTGTTGTAAACGATCCGGTTGCCCTTTCTCTTGGTAATGTTTGGTAACCAGTGGTAACAATCTGAATCTCATTTAATAAGCTTATATCAGCAATCATTACTATTGATACTCGGCTTGTAGCTTTGAACTCTTGAGTTTTATATCCAATATATGTTATTGTTAAGATGTCGTTTTCGTTAACGCCATTCAGACTGAATTCGCCGTTATCATTTGTTCTAGTGTATTTGTTTGTTCCTTTTACACCCACGATTGCGCCAATTAGTGGTGAACCTAGGGTGTCGATGACCCTCCCCTTAACATCTATTTTCGAAATTAATCCAGTGATCTTATTCTCAATATTGTCAAGTATGGTCAGATTTTTTTTTGTCAGTAGTATGTTTTTTTCAACTATTTTAAATTGAATAGATGTATTCTTCAAAACTTGATTCAATGCATTTTTTATATCAGAATTTTTTAAAGAGACAGTAATTCTTGGTAACTCAGTATCTAGATTCTTCAATAGAAAAGTATAGCCACTCTGAGTTTTGATATCTAATAAAATTTCCTCTAAATGTGCATTATGTTTTTCCAATGTTATTTTCTGCGCTATCGTTTTGGCGCTGATCTGAGTGAGAGTAATAAATATTAGAATGCATGAGATTTTCATGATTAATAGCAATTTGGGTGGTAGCCATAGTAATGGCATACCTAGGTTAAAAGCATATAATTTCATACTTTTGTTAGGTTTGGTTAGCAGTAAATAAAACGGGGCTTAATTTGTTTTATCCCGAAGTTTCGGGACGGGTAGCCAAACATTTACTGCAGAAGTGCTAGTAACACTTCTGCGGTTTTTTTGAATACCATTGGATTCAGCTTACGAATCGGTTTCTTGTAGTCTTCTTTTCATGTTTAGGTTGTTTGGTGGTTAGGTTACGGTTAATTCGAAAGCAGTCAATCTATCTATATCTATTGTTACTGTCTGTTGCTTACGATTAATTTGCGACCATTAAGCCTAAATTGAATGTCAGGTGCTTGGAGAAGTTCGATTGTTTTAGCAAGTGATATGTTTTTGTGAAACTGTCCGCTGAATTTTGCTTTGGATAGTTCACCCTCGAAGACGACATCGACGTCATACCATTTAGATATTTGTCTCATGACGCTTCTGATGTCATCATTTTCATCGAATTGAAAGTACCCATCTTTCCAGGAGATGAACTCTGCGGCATCAACGTTTTTAACTTTGATATTGCCAGCAGTCGTAAATGTGGATTGCTGTCCTGGTTTCAAGATTGCTCCTGAGCTCTCTCCACCTGGGAGAGAGCTTTTGGAATCTTTGAGGGGGTAATTTAAACGGGCGGCGTTATTGTTATTATTTAGTGACTCATTAGCATTATTTGCTGATATAGCGTTCACAAGAACGCTGCCTTCTAGCAATGTTGTTTTTGTAGCTGGTTCATCAGCATAGGAGTTGATATTGAAATGTGTTCCTAAAACTGTTACCGTTTGTTTTCGAGTTTCAACAACAAATGGATGTTTTTGATCTTTTGAAACCTCAAAGTACGCTTCGCCGGCTAACACCACTCTTCGGATTGATAAGCCGGTAAACTTAGTAGGGAATTTGAGAGAGGACGCGGCGTTAAGCCATACTTTGGAGCCATCCGGCAAGATTATCTGATATTGACCACCTTTAGGGGTCGTTAAAGTTGAGAGCGCTAATTCGACAGAATTAGTGATTGTTTCTTTATTACCATTTATAGTAGTGCCATCGTTGTAAGCTAGGTTAGAGGCGTTTACTGTTATTCCATTTTTACTGCATTGCAGTTCAATAATTTTTCCGTTAGGCAGACGCAGGGTTGGTGCGTATTTTGCAGGATAAATTTTATCCAACGCAGCTGACGTGTTTTCTATTTCTATCGGGAAATCAAAAAAGTAAATCGTAACTGCTACGGTTATCATTGCTGCTACTGCTGCAACCAATTTTGGCCAAAATGTTAACACAGGTATTGCTCTGTGAATGGATGAATGTATCTGATTGATCTTTTTTTCAGATACTTCAATCTCGTCTTCAAGTAACACGTAATCAGCCACGAAGTCATATTCTTCTGAATTTGCATTTTCGGCTTGATACTTCGTTATCAAGCTTTTGGCATCCCTGTCTTTCATAATATCCCCTAATTAAATGTATAACGATTGCGAAAAATCAAATGGTCAAAATATTTTAAGTTTTTTATTTTGCTGCATGTGTCTTGATTGCCAAGCTTTCATCCAGCAATTTCATAAATGCAATCGCATTAGGGTTTTTCATAGTGACTTGGTCGTCAGGGTAGGCCTTGTATTTCTTAGTCTCAGGATCAATACCAAATAATTGTATTCCATCACTTGGTCTTGGAGGACGAGAAGTTACGAGCTGTCCATTTTTATCGATGACGACTTGCCAAGGGCCCCCTTGAAAATTATAGTATTTCATGATTGGGTGTTCTCCACCAAGTCCATTTGTGTAAAGGTTAATAGTCCCTGGTGAAGTATAGGCGTTCGTCTCCAGGCTTTTTATCCACTGATCTTTGTTTTTGTCTTCGCAAACTGTCATGAACACGATATCAGGGTTGTTCTTATATCGTTCAATGATAGTGTGCATAGCTGCATTTAGGTTAACGCACCAACCGCAGTTTGTAAACCAAAAGTCCATCACAATGACTTTTCCCTTGTAATCTGATAGTTTGTGAGATTTTCCATTTACATCTTCTAACTCGAAAGGGAAAGCTGTAAATTGTTCTCTTTTCCATTTAGCTAATGCTTGCTTATAGGATGGTGTTGTGATCGTGTTTAATGCTTGATCCAACTTAAGTTTTACTTGCTCAGATGAGGTTTTATTAAGTTCCTTAAAACTCATGAGTAATAACTCATCCCTCATGCGACCTGAATAATTTGATGTAATTCGATCGTAGAGAGAGTCAACCAAGAAGTTTTTATTTTTACCCGGGGTAAAAATCTTCAGGGGTGTCCATTCCTTTTGAAATGCCATCAATGGATAATAAACAGAATTTGTCACCAAAGTGGTGTCTATATTTTCTTCTATCTCCCTTTTAAAATATCTACTATAATATGTTGCACCTTCAGCTTTTGCACCTGGGTCTAGAAATAGAATAAAAAATGAGGAGAGCATCTTGAGTTCTGGGTACGCGCCAGCATTCACTGAAAGAATATTATATATTTGATCATTTAGGTTTTCACGAAACGAGTTCAGTATGCTCAAATTCAATTTTTGATCTAAATTCATAGCGGACTGCTTCAATTTGAAGAAGTCCGTGTATCGCTTTTGTAAATAATAGTTATCTCTCAGCTCATCTACTTTTAAAGTGTTTGGACCATTGAGTTTAAAAATCTGAGCCTGACAATTTAGCTTTTCCGAATTTGTTCCTGAAAAATTGAAAATGCCCCCTTTAGATATAGTCATGCCTATCTGATCACCAGATTCAAAAAGGTAAAGTTCATTAGAGCCTAACTCCATTCTTTCTGGAAAGTTAATTGGAATTATTGCGCCAGGACTGATTTTATTTGTTAAGGACTCATTTTGCATACAGAATCCGAAATAGTTAATCTCTTTGTCAACGGGAATATTTGTACGGAACTTACCTTCTTTATCAAGTTTTACCCTGATCATTTCACCTTCATTATTCAGTTCCTTGACGGGGTCATAAATTTTGATCACCATTTCATTGCTGGCGAATTTGTTCATGATGGCTGTATCAACGTTTCCAGTCAGAATGATTTCAGAGCCGTGTCCGAAGCAGGATAGTTCTGAAAATGAAAAAAAGAGCAGAAAACTAAAGGAGAGCACATACGTAAACATCGAAATCTTTTGACTTCTAAAGCTACCTCGTGGTTTTTTAGGGGTGTATTTAAACATTTTCGGTTGAATAGGTTAATTAAAGGATTTAGGCATGTTCAAGCAGATTAATGCTTGACAATTGGAAAACGGTTGAGAGTTAAGAAATGGTCAACAAAAAATTAAATCAATATTAATTACTTAGACAGGAAGTAAATCAGGTATAAATACCCGAATAATCCGAGTTTGTCTCTGAGGATTTTGAGCGCGCCTTTCATTTGGCTATTTACCGTTTGCTCGGGAAGGTCGAGGGCCTCGGCGATTTCTTTTCTGGACATGGAACCTTTCCGGCTCATCTCGTAAACGCGTTTCATCTTCGGAGGAAGCGCGTTGACTTCCCTTTCGATGACTGCGTGTAAGTTGTTGTGTCTCGCCCGGTAATCCGCGGTATCTTCACTTTGATCGATATAGTTCTGGAAACGTTCGATATAGCTCTGTGTAATCTTAATATGTCTGAAGTAATCCAGGATTTTGTTCTTAACCAATTTGAAGATATAGGCTTGGAATGCGGTATCTTCATTGAGATCATTTCTTTTATCCCAAAGTTTAGCAAAGACAGTTTGGATAATGTCTTTGGTATCTTCATCATCTTTGATTTTACTGTATACGAAGCGAATTAATACGGGAGTATATCGTTTGTAAATCGTATCGAAAGCAACATGGTCATCTGATTTGATCAACGTGACCAATTCAAAATCTGATATCTTTCTGTAATCAATCATGAGCCCCCTGTTAATTTTTGTAATAAAGCTAAAACGTATTATATACTACCTACCTTTAGCTAACGGCAATAATTAGCTAAATTTATATATCTAAAATATTCACAATTTCTTATTGACATCCCAATCAACATCAATCCAAAAATACCGCACGTACGTGTTTTTTTTTGATCTACGCAAACCGGATTATTATGGATTACATTTCCAAGACATTTCCCTCTTATTTTGAGTACTTTATCAAAATCTCGTGTTAAAATCATCGAATTCCCTATTGCAGAAACTGCAGTTACGCATCTATTTTCATTGATCCCATAATTTTCTAAAGAAAATCAAGGCTCCTGAGTTGATCCATATTTGTTTTTTATTCCCATTATTTCTATTTTCACACTGTCGCTCGGAAATCCTCCTTTTACCTCTCTCTCCTACTCCACCTCAACAAACATCACCTCAACTAAACTTTAACCTTTCAACCAAAATGAGTTTATCCAACATTTTCGCTTTCGACAAATGGAATTTTGTCACCCGTTCTGTGATAGAAAATCTTTCAGAAAATGACTACGACTTCTTGATAACCAGCCAAGGGAAAAAGCCCTATAAAAAGGGTGAATTACTTTTCAAAGAAGATGAAATACCCAAAGGAATATTCTATATTCATAAAGGTCTTGTGAAGAAATTCAAACAGCTTCCAGTCACAGAACAGACGCTTTACATTGCTGGAAGCGGAGAGCTGATCGGCTACCAGGCTGCCTTGGAAGAAGAAGGATATCCAGATTCTGCCGTAACGCTCCAGCCCAGCCTGATCACCTTTATACCAAGCAGCGTATTCTTTGACCTGCTTAAAAAATCCTGGGATTTTAACATGAGCATTCATAAGGTTAGCGGTCATGCCTTCAGAGTTCAGGAAAACTTTGAAACTCTTTTTTCAAAAGGCACATCCCCGCAAAAGCTAAGCATTGCCCTCATCATTTTTCGCGAAAAGTCAAAGGAAGGCGACGTCACTGGCGACAGCGCCCTTATCAATATCAAACAGGCCGATATATGCAGTCTTGCGGGAATTTCTGACGATACACTACAACGTAATCTGAAAGAATGGGAGGACAATAAAATCATAGCCCGTGAGGGTAGAAAAATATGGGTAAAAGACTTAAAGAGGCTGGTAGAAATGACGGCATGGCCTAAAAAAGAATAGATTGTCTAGTTGACAGCATAATATTTGCGGATCAACCATGCAATATTCTTATACCTCCACTACCCTATCCTGCTATTTGCATTCAAACCGGTTTTGGGTGCAGTTACGGTTGGCCGGTACCGTTGAGTTTTTGGTATCACTCAATAACCTTTTAGTGACGCAACACTAGAATGCGGATTGATAGTTCATATCATCAAAATGATTAGTTATCGCACAAATACCAGATGAATAATCACTCCCAGTGTCCTCAAATACTATCATTTATTTTTTCATTCTCTATCCCGATTTCCTGCCCTACAAGCCAGCAGTTTCCAAAACAAGTTAAAATACCATAAACAAATTCCCGCTCCCCTCATTTATCTCCGATAAACCCTTTGTTTTTAAAAATAAAAAGGCACTTTTGCAAAAACTAAAAAATGCTCCTTGGAAAACCTGCCTGCAGACATCTTCCAATCAGCAGCACACACAATATCGGTAATTAACAGAGCTGGAAAACATGTAAACATTGGTCTATGGAAGAATTGATTGTAGAAGAGGTAGTAGCGCTATTAGAACAGGAAGACAATACACAGTTGAAACAATATTTAGATGATCTGAATATTTCGGATGTAGAACACCTGATAGACGAACTCCCCCAGCATGCAGTCACCTTTATAGACGTCCTCTCTTCAAAACGAGCTGTTAACGTATTCCGGATCCTCGACTTCCCTACCCAGGAAAAGATCATTAAAAAGCTGCCTGGCAATAAACTCGCAGAGCTGATCAACCTGCTCCCACCCGATGACCGTACCTCCCTGTTTTCCGAACTAAAAGGTGATGCCGTAAAAAAGCTGATCATCCTGCTGCCTGCAAAAGACAGGGTCGAAGCATTGTCGCTGCTCGGTTACGAGGAAGACAGTGTGGGTCGTTTGATGACGCCCGATTATGTGGCCGTTAAGAAACACTGGACGGTAGCAAGAGTGCTGGACCACATCAGACGTTACGGAAAGAACTCAGAAACCATTGATGTAATCTATGTGATCGACAGGGATGGCGTATTGCTGGACGACATCAGGATCCGTGAGATCCTCCTGGCCAATCCAGAAGCACTCATCGGAGACCTTACGGATCAGCGTTTGATTGCCTTAAAAGCCAACGACCATCAGGAAGAAGCCATCAACGTCTTCAGGATGAACAATCGCGTGGCTCTGCCCGTAGTAGACAACAACAACGTCCTTCTTGGTATCGTGACCGTCGATGACATCCTTTGGATTGCCAACGAAGAATATACAGAAGACATGCATAAAATTGGGGGTACCCAGGCCCTCGACGAACCTTACCTGGACATGCCCATCATTGGCTTGTTCAAAAGAAGGATCGGTTGGCTGGTCGTCCTTTTCCTTGGGGAAATGCTGACCGCAACAGCCATGGGGCACTTTGAAGCGGACATTGCGAAGGCAGTGATCCTGGCTATGTTTGTACCGCTCATCATCTCCAGTGGAGGAAACAGCGGATCACAGGCGTCTACCCTGATCATTCAGGCCATGGCACTCGGTGAGATCACCGTAGGCGATTGGTGGAGGGTCATGCGCAGGGAGCTCATCTCCGGGTTGATGCTCGGTGTTGTCCTTGGCGCCATTGGATTTCTACGCATCTTCGTCTGGACGTTTTTCACCGACATGTATGGGCCACACTGGGCGCTGATCGGTATAACTGTAGGCGTTGCCCTTGTAGGCGTAGTCCTTTGGGGATCTTTAGCCGGTTCAATGTTGCCACTGTTGTTAAAGAAACTGGGGGCCGACCCTGCAACTTCCTCTGCTCCTTTTGTGGCGACATTAGTTGACGTGACCGGGCTGATCATTTATTTCTCTGTCGCAGTGATGTTCCTCACCGGAGTATTGCTGTAAGGAGCAATCATTTACATTTTTCTACAAAAACCAAAGCTGATGTGCTGCCAAGGCGGGATAAGGACATCTTTATGCCTATATCAGGAATAGACCAACACTATACGAACGTTAATATAAGTCCACGTTGTCTCCACGTTTACTGCACGTCAAGAGCAGGTATTTCCAAGAATACGTGGACTCACCATTAATTTATAGTCTATTTGCTATTGATTTATTATCTCGAGTGCTTATATTTGCCCTAGAGATTATACATAGTTAATACTGATCTTATATGGGAATTGTAAAAGGTAAAGTCATTACCGGAGCAGTAGGTCCGGTAACATTTAGCTCCTGGAGGGATATCCAGGTAGTTAAACAGCGCGTATTCGACATCAAGCAAAGCATTGCGACTAAAAATGTTTCTACCGTATTCGGTCTGGGCAGCAGGTTCAGCGCCATCCTTCGCAAATGGATGTACCCGATTCATTTTATTCATGACGGGGCCATGGTCAACCGGATGAATAAGGCAATGACCGCAATCCTGCTCAAACACCGGGATAAAGCCACCGGGAACTTTCATTTCCTACCTGAGAGCTTTAAGCCATTGGAAGGATTTGAGCTCAATGAGTCCTCCCCATTGAAAGAAAATCTGCATGTATTGCCACAGGTTAATCTTCAGGAAGGGAAACTGACCATAAGCATTCCTGAGTTCGAAATCAAAAAAGCCCTTAAATTCCCTACAGAGGCAGATCAATGCACCATCATTGTCTCCGTATACATCGCTTCCCTAAAAACAAAAGACGAATGTAAGATGACTGCAGAGCAGACAAAAACCTTCTCCGTAGACTGGTCTGACCAAAAATCCACTGCAATGGAATGGTCGTATGATGTTCCGGAGGGATGTTATTGCGTGACCAGCATGGCACTACATTTCCACAAACAATGGTCTAACCTGCAGGTATCCTTAAACAGTAAATCTTTCTGCCCGGCAATGATCTGTAACTTCAGCATCAACCCAGGAGCATTCAAGGATAGACCTGAAAATTTTAAAAAAGCACGTTTTGCATTCGTGGACGATGAATATCCTCCGATTAAAAGGAAAACCACCAGCAAAATCAAGGTAGCGAATAAGAAGGCTAAGGGCACAACCATAAAAGCAAAGAAAGGAAAGGTGGCTAAAGAGGCCGTTGAGGACGAAAACCATAACATCACCAAACTTAACAATGCGCAATTGCAGCAACAGGAAAATGAGGCATTGAAATCTGAGGTCAATGAACTGAAAGCACGACTGGCTGCAATTGAAAGCATGCTGAGCAATGCTAATACAGTTAATCAACAAACCGAAAGACCAAACATCGCATTAGAGGCTGGAATTCAAAGTGGTCTCCTTGGTAATCCATCCAGCAACGGCATTTATAAATTTCCAGTCCGTGATGCTATGGTAGCTCCGAAGATCACTCCGAAAGCCTTATCGGGTCAATTAAGCACTAAAAACAGAGGCAAACCCGCAGCATAACTGCTATTCCTTTTTGTTGTCTTTAGTTGGTTCAATATCATGATCTTCCAATGCCTTTTTGTACCCTGCGGAATAATTGATGGTTCCCCAGGCAGTAAGCATGGTGATAATATCTTCCTGTTTTAGCGGCCCTGATAGCTGACCCTGGCAATAATCTAAAAATTCCTTTTCCGTCATGACTAATTGATAATGGCCAAAATTAAGACATTTATCATGAACATGGCTATGGAAATTCAGAGAAACTGGCATCAATATTATGATATAAAATTAAACTGTTTAACTTGCATTAAATAAATCATGATCGTTATGAAAAGATTCATCCCCTATTTTGCTGTACTTGCCATCCCCGTTTTGTTCAGTTGTAACCAGGAAAGCAACAAAGGCGCCGCCAACGATAAGGCAGATTCTGTGTTAAACACAACTTGTTACCAGGCAATAGATGGACCTGATACGGCTAAAATGAACGTAGATGAGACCGCAGCGGGTAAAATCAAAGGGAAGCTGTATATCAAGTTTGAGGAGAAAGGTCCTAATGATGGTACTTTTGAAGGTGAGTTCAGGGGTGATACACTTTTCGTAGATTACAGCTTTACGATCAATACGACAAACAAGACGATCTATAAGAACCCGCTGGCTTTCTTGAAAAAAGATGGAAAACTGTTAATGGGTGTTGGTCAAATCCAGACCACTCTGGGCAGATCGTTTTTTGTGAAAGGGAAACCGATTGATTTTGAAAAAGGAAGATTTCAATTTGCTCCGGTAGACTGTAAGTAAAAGAAATGTTAGGCCGATCATTTTAGTAATGATACGGCCTTAAACATACAACTATATCTATTGTGCAGTCATACCTGCATCTATGCTATGCTCCGTTGCAGTGATGTACGAGGATTCCTCAGAAGCAAGGAACAAGACCAGGTTGGATACCTCTTTAGGTTCTGCAAGCCGGCCAAGAGGGATTTGTGCCAATGCATCTCCCCCCTCTTCATTTGTCGCGGCAACCATCATTGGTGTTTTGATAAAGCCCGGGTGTACGGAGTTTACCCTGATATTTTTTTCACCATATTCTATCGCTGTAGCCTTTGTCATTCCGCGGACGGCAAATTTACTGGCAACATAGGCAAGACTTGGAAACCCATAGTTGGCTACAATACCGGCAATTGAAGAGATATTGACAATAGAACCGATCCCTGCTTTAATCATTGAAGGGATCACGGCTTTCATTCCATAAAAAACAGAATGCTGGTTGATGTCACAAACTTTGAGGTAATCTGCCTCTTGAAGTTCCTGTGTTTTTACCATTGGTCCAAGGATGCCCGCATTGTTCACCAGCACGTTCACATGACCAAAAGCTTTTTCAGCTTCAGCGACCACATGCGCCCATTGTTCAGAACAAGTGACATCATGTTTGATAAATATTGCGTTTTCGCCAAGCTCGTCGGCTAATTTCTGACCTGCTTCTGCTGACACATCTGTTAGGATCACTTTGGCACCCTCAGCCACGAAAGTACGTGCGTGGGATTCACCCATACCTTGGGCTGCACCTGTGATAATAGCTACTTTGTTGATTAATCGTTCCATAATTTATACTTTGTAAGCAAAATTAATCGAACACACTTGCCGAAATATGTCAGGATCCGCTCAAAACATGTCAGTTTCCGGGTTGGCGCATGATATTAAAAAATGAGCTTTCGATACTGTGAAGGAATATAGCCACTTGATTTCTTAAAATACTTGCTAAAAGCAAAGGATCATTGAACCCTAACTGATAACCGATCTCCCCAAGGCTCTTCACGGAATAGCGGATTAAATATTTTGCTTCATTGGACGAGATCATCCGTCGTTTATGATTTCAATTCATACACTGTGCTCTTTGCTTCAAAAAGAAACATTGAAATGTCACAAAACATATATGCATAAACATTTTGGTTTTTTTAGTGGTTCATAATATAAGTTTAAACATTTAATAATTTTAGATATGAGCACATTACAAGGTAAAATTGCGTTAGTTACGGGAGCATCAAGAGGAATCGGTCAAGGTATTGCAGTGAGTCTGGCGAAAGCAGGAGCTGACGTAGCATTGGCAGATATCAGTCTGGATGTTTTAGAAGAAACAAAAAAGCTCGTGGAGAGCGAAGGTGTAAAAGTGAAAGCTTATCAGGTGAATGTTACGGAGTATGAAACGGTAAGCACTTTAGTAAAGGCTGTAGCGGCAGATTTTGGCACACTTGATATCGCAGTGAACAATGCTGGGGTTCTGGGTATTCATAAGGTGATCGATATGACACCAGATCAGTGGGATAGAATATTCGATGTAAATGCAAAAGGAGTTTTCCTATGCAGCAAGGCGGAGCTTGAGGTGATGTTGCCTAACAAATCCGGACGTATCATCAACGTTTCTCAATTTTAGGTAAGACTGGTATGTCTGATGTGTCCGCATATAGTGCTTCAAAATTCGCGGTGATTGGTTTTACCAATTCCCTGGCAAAAGAAGTAGCCAAAGAAGGTATTACCGTGAATGCACTATGCCCTGGAATTGTTGGTACAGGTATGTGGAGAGGTGATGATGGATTAGCAAAAGCATTTGCCAAAGAAGGTGAAACGGAAGAGCAATCCTGGGAAAGAAATCAGGAAAGCCTGTTGCCACAAGGTGAAGCACAGACACCAGAGGATATGGGGGCTTTAGTGGTATATCTTGCATCAGCAGCTCACGTAACCGGACAGGCAATCGCCGTGGATGGTGGCTTTGGTTTGTAGGTTTTTGCAATAGGGTTAAATATATATTATAACGGCAGGGCACAGCGATGTGCCCTGTTTTTTGGGGTTCCAAATAATCATCATTTAGATGGCTTTAGCACTACAACGATAATTTTGACTACATTGATTAATTTGTAAAACTATTTCAAGCCCAAGTAAAATGAAAGAGCAATAGAGATGACCGCAAGTGCTGTAGAACCGTCTGCGCCAGATTTACCATCTAAACTTCTCGAAACAAGTTTTGAAAGTTCTAACTAGAAGGGTAATACTGGTGGTTATTGACATAGTGAATATATGAATACTTCTCATATAGGCTTGGCTTATTGCTAATAAAAAAACGAGAGTTGTTACCGATAACACAGTTTGCAGGCTCGGTACTTATATTTTTTCATTGCCTGCTCCTTAGTCACTTTCAATATCTGATGGTTGCATGCCTTAATTCCCTTACATGTATCCCTTGTCTTATGATAAGCTACTGCTGTTTCGCTAATACAGATATATACGTAGTCGGATTTTTGCTGTCTATAAAGGCCAAGGCCCAAAACTAGTGCTATTGTCAATAATATTTTCATCATCGTTATATTTTTATTTCTGAGTTTATATGATTTTGAATCTCTCATCATTCAATAAATCTGGATTCATTAGAGTGTTCTGAATACATTAACTGGGCCGTACGAAACTCCCATTGAATTTATAGCATACGCTCTTACATAATAAGTTGTGCCGGTAAGTAATCCAGAGATACTACCTCCGACACTACCGATACCGGATCCATTATTGTTATGCATACTGGATGTAATTGTTGGACCAGTGGTGCTTGTCGAATAACACACTCCTTTTGAAGTAATAGTAGTGCCCCCGTCAGCGCTGACTGTACCTATGACGTAGGCTGAACTTCTAGAGATCAACGATATTGATACTGTGCCAACAGTTGCCAATCTCAATGGGCTCGTGCTGAAGCTGTACTCTGAGCCGTAGGCCGTTCCCGCTTGATTTGTTGCATATGCCCTGACATAATAAGTGGCTCCAGGAGTAAGCGGAAACAGGTCACCGACAAATGCCCCCAATCCACTGCCGGAAGCAACTTTAGCGTTGGCAATGGTAGGTAACGTCCTCGTGTTCCAACAGAACCCCCGAGAAGTTATAGTGCCCCCTCCCGCAGCAATGACGGTTCCGCTACCTACGGCACCGGTCATACTAATTCCACTAACCCCATTAGTCGCCACTGTGGGCAGGTGGTATCCAATTGTTTCGAAACTTACATTTTCACTATAAACCGTTTCATTCAAGGTCCTGAAATAAGCCCGGACAAAATAATCGGTTCCGGGAATAAGCCCCGTTATAGTCAAAGGCTGCCCACCCGCTCCTGGTCCGCCACTTATTTTGGTAGCCTCGATGGTCGGATCCTTAGTAGCTCCCCAACATATTCCTTTGTCTACAATGACATTTTGATCACCCGTGACATTCATATTCACAACTGCGTCAGTTTGTGTGACTGAAGATATAGACGGTATAAAGATGTTAACCATATTGCTTCGTCCAATGGTTGCAATGGGATCCTTTTGGCAGCCTGTAAACAGCGCAACTGCAGAAACGACAATGTTTACTATTTTTCTTATGTTCATCATTTTACAGATTAATTCCGATTCCCAGGTTAAAGTCAGTGTATTTAAATTTGATGTTGCTTGCACCCCCCATTATGTTAATAAATCCCAGTCGTAGCATAACACCGACCTCCAATTCAGCCCCCTTAAAACTAGAAGCAATATGCTTTGCATAACCACTGTAATGAAATCCACCACTACCGTAGTCATATTGGTCAATACCCCATAATAGCTCCCTGGAACCGTAACCTCCGGCCAAATACCCAGAGAGCATATGTCCACCGAAAAACATCCCCGCAGTATAGCCAGACCTCTTATCAACAATTTGTCCATTGTACTCGTAATAGCCCGGAAAGTTATAATTCATTACCGAAACATCATCGGTCTGAAAGGAAGCGGAAGTGTTTTTGCCACTTAGCTTCGCCCTTACAAATCCACCCAATCGACCACCGTAGCCTACAGAGATCATATAGTTATCAGTCTTCTCAATGTTAGTGATCTCGGTAAAGTTTACCCCACCATTAAGAATCAAACTAGATTTCCCCTTGTTCTTCCCGGCCAGCACCTGATGGCTACCGTTGACCACTGAGATTGAACGGGAGATGAATGATGTCTGGCTACATCCACCTTCAGCCCTTATGGAGAATACCTCTTTTTGATATAGTGGTCCAGTAGCAAATACAGTCCCATTTCCCACAGCCTTCATATTCGCCCCACTACCTTTATACCAAACCCATTTTGCACCCGGCGCAAGATAGCCACCCACAATCTTCAGGTTACTTCCTCCTCCATAATTTACGATTTGCGGCCCCTCTATTGCGTTGGGGTTAGTAGAACGACTTTTAACTGAGACCAGTAAGGATTGGCACATTGTTATATCATCCCCATTTTCGGCCCTAACAAAATACGTGGTGGTTTTGACGGGAGATACCTGAATGAATGCCCCCTCCCCCAGGCGCTCACCAGCACAACTTCCGGCGTACCAAACCCACTTAGCTTGCGCCACTAACTTGCCTCCACTCACGCTGAGGGTAATATTCCTTTCTCCTTCGCAGATCTCATTGCGGCCCAGGATGGCTGTTGGCGCTATGCTACCCTGCTTCACGCGGACCTCTGCATAAATACATGGCGTATTTTTTTGGCCAACTGCACGAACAAATACATTGGTTGTTCGTAGAGGTGAAATGGTAAGAGTTGCTCCTGAGCCGAGTAGCTTACCCTCGCAAGATCCTTCGTACCACATCCAGCTTGCACCGGTTCCAAGACTCCCCCCTTCGAGGCCTAAAGTCGTTGGCTCCCCACTGTTGATATCTTTAATACCAGTGATTGCAATGGGTTCCATGGAAAGTACTGAGATAGGTTTATAAGATCCGATCTCTGGAAGTCCAGAGGAGCGTCTCACGTCATTAAAATAATTTGACATTTTTTTGCCGGCAAAGGAGTTTCTTTCCGGGACAGATACGCCGAGTTTAGTCTGCCTAACGATATGCAGGCTATTTAACTGCGTTTTAAGTTCGTTATTACAGTTGAAGAAATCGAACCTCCAATTGATATAATAATCTCTAATAGCACCCAGCCTAGTAATCTTATAGCGAAAATAAGAAAGACTACCACCTTCTTCGCATCCAACAGGCGATATTAGGTATTCAATTTCAACCGCAATATTCTTATCAGAATAAAGCGTTCCCTTTGACTGCCACCTTTCTTGTGCCCGAAGACCAATACTGAATAGCAACAAAGCCATAATTAAGAGAGTAAATTTAGTCTGCATTTTTTATTTTATAATGTGTCGTTTATTTGAAATATCTCTAGTAGGTATCTATTGACAAAACTCCGGTACAAAGGCTTCGACTAAAGGGATCAGCTGCCGATCGCGTGGCTTCAAGCTTCGCTTCGTAGTAATATTGTATACTATTGGCTTTGACCTTACCCTGCGGACCAGACAGCGCGTACTGGCCCGGCTGTGGAATGAATATCGATTCCCAATCGCTCCATTCCCCACCCTTCACCTTTGCCGTACGGTAGAAAAACCTCAAACTATCCGACCTTACCGTTACGCTTACTACCGCTGTCCGTTCCTCGCAGGCCAGCCGTGCAGGAATATCTTCCCTTTTTACTTTGGCATCTACTGCTTTCAATTTCTTACGTCGTTGTACAGGGAGCCTGACCTTCGATACAATCGCAGGAGCATCCACTGTGTCGGCAGTTGATTTCTCAGCATAGACATCAGGCCGAGGTGTTATTTGTGTAAATGGGCCAGTTCCGAGCAGCAGACTAAAAATCAATACTACCACAGGAAGGCAGGAAAGCAGATTTACTATTTTTCCCAGTTTAAACTTCCTCGAGGCCACTACGCTTCCTAAAATTATTCCCAGAAATGATCCTACAAGGCTCCACATGAATACGGGAGAACCTGCGCCAAACGAACTAAAGATATTATCCAGGATGACGAAAGCATTATAGGATAAGGCACCGAGGACATTATGTAAGGCAACAAGGATGAATAAAAACAGTAGCACATACTTCCAGGTGTGTTTTTTCTTTGCATTCGAAGCAGTGTTTACAGATCGTCTATTTAGGCTCATAATTGCTCTATTTTTTTAATTCTTGGCCATATCAGAAATGGTGCAACAACAGCCAGTATAAAGATGAAAATGTAAGCGGCATGGTTAATGGGTACCTGTGCAACGATATGGTCCCACGCGAGTTCTGGGAGTAACCAACCAGATTGGGGGCTAGCAGCAGCGACCAACAACCTTATCATACCGAAAAAGATCGCTCCCAGGAGACCATACTTCAACAGGCTTAGTGCAAATCCCCATACCGGAAATACCGTTTTGAGCGAAACAGGGATTTCAATTAACTGGTAATCTGTATGGATAATAATCGAAAGTGTGTATAGATTATTCTTAATGAGCTTTGATGGATCGACGTTAAAATATAAAGTAACAGACGCTTCCCCATGCAGATCAGATAGTGAAAACCGGGTTTTCGAAACGGTGATCCCCGGAATGTCCCTGTCCAATCCGACTGTAACACGAACATATCCTTTTGTTTGCAGACTGACGACAATAGGTTGCAACAGTGGTTTAGCCTGAATGCTTAAAAAGCTAACTTTGTCCACTGACACCGATATAGACGGAACTTCAACTTCTGGCTCCAAGGCCTCCAGGAACTTCTGCACCAGATACATGGAAAGATCGTCGCTCGGTTTTTCAACGGCGCGCAACGCTGACGTCTTTATTTTAAAATTCGACATCAGTTGCCCCATCCCCTTTCGTTCCAACCATATAACTAGCAGGTTATCATCTATGGATGCCAAAAGGGGTTTCCAGAATGCACCCGCTTTCCTGGCCTTGGAAACGATATCCCCAGGTTGAAGAAACAGTTCCTTTCCTACATAAAAAGGATAATTTGAATTGAGGTCATAAAGGAAAGAAAGAAAGTTAGGAAAGTTGTTTATCGATGGCAGTAGCGATGCAAGCTCCGGAAAAAGTCTATATATCCAAATCTGAAGATGGCCAATGGAAAAATTACGATAGATGTCTAAGAAGAAATCGTGATTGATCCAGCCACGTTCCAGAATTTCCACAACAGTTGAAAAAGAAGCGACACCAATCCGGAACGGCAGCCTGGAATTTAGTTGGTAACATACCCTCAAGAAGCGGCGCTCAGCATCCTGATCTCCAGCATGGAGCTCCATCATATCCATTGCCAAATCCACATTCTGATGACTGAGGTAGGTCACGTTTTCTTTTAGAAAAACACCATCTTCCAGATATTTCATTGCTTTGACCCTATTTCCAAAAAGAACCTCCCCCAATTTCTCCAGGCTCCGCACTTCCGCTCCAAAAATATGAATTGGTCTTAGCACTCTATCAGGTCCTTCCTGCTGATCTCGTAATGCACTCCAGTTGATGCTTAAATGTATTTCCTGAAGCAAGAAGCTGAACTGTCGATTGTCCATTCCAAGATGCTGGGCATGCTGTTTTAACCTGACCTGGTCAGAGTCGGATAGCACACCAATCCGCTCCACCAGCAGGTCCCTAATCTCTTTTCTTAATGCACTAAGCTCGTCCATATCCTATCATTATTTGAATGAAATCGTAGCCTTTTCCTTAATTTCCCATTTGCCTCCCAAAAGAGACAGCAGCCCCGGTTTCTCATTGACAATGAGTCCCGATGGAAATGTATCATAATGACAGGTTTGTTCGAGGAAATAATCTGCATTGCTAAGTGCATATTTTTGAGCCACAGGATTGACACTCACCCTGAAGCTTGCTTTGTTTGGAGAAAGTAGTGTAATCTCAAAAACGGTATCTTTATCCTCCCGGGGGAGTAATTCCGAAGCAGAAAAGCCATCGATCAAATCGGCATAGCGACTGTATAAAATCTCCGTTATCCGCGTAGGATTTTCCGGCTTATCCCATACGACCGTATTCGCTTGCACCTGCAATTCAACTTCCCGTTTGGCTTGCTCGTCGTTTTCTGCGTCTTTCAATCGGCTAAGCTCAGCTTTAAAATCTTCCGCCATTGCCCGTGACTCCACAAGATCGTTATGCAAATGATCCCTTTCCGACTTATCCGATTCCCTGTCGATTTTCATGCGCCGCAGATCTTCTGAAAGTTTCCTTGCTTTAGCGCGCATTTTACGATTATTGAATAAGATATAGGTTAATAAGACAAAGATTAACCCCAACTCAGCATAGGCAATACTAGAGGACGACAACCAGTCCTGATCTGATGTATGTCCCACGATCCCATCAGTGTTTTTTGAAATGACTATACCTTTGGTTTCCAAAGCTTTGAATACTTTCATCTTTGCCTCTGTAACCCGCCCGGAGAGGGATTGGCCCCTGGCATTAAATGTCATAGCGATTAAACAAAGCGAAAGAAATAAGATTATTCTTTTATACATGACTTATAATGAATTTGATTGTATGATAAACCTGGACAAGCGATAAAGTGTGTCCTTTAACGCATAGAAGAACAAGGACTCAGGAAGTGGTTGTTCGTGATCTAACTTATGAAGATCTTTCAGCACCTTTTTATAGCTATCGTAAATTAAGCCCTCACCATCAAAGACACCACCATCCCATTTTAATTCATCATAGACAGCCTTAGTATTGTTAATCTTAAAATCACTTAGAAAGTCAATAATTTGCTTATTAGCCAGGGTAAGTTTTAAGAACTCATTGACGTTGTCGAGCACGCCGATATTCAATGTATTGTCAAGATCCAGCGTATCCTTAATGATTACAGATTCAGCACCTATCCCATTAACCTGACCATCTCCGCTCAACACAAATTCCTGATACTTTTTCCTCGGATCATGCTCGAATGCTGAAAAGTCCGCATTCCGTGGAACTTCTACGAACTGATCTTGTTGATCGGCAGCAAAGTACTCAATCGTACCATTCGCGGTAATCACCTTCGGATCCTCATTGACATGTACCTTGAATGAACTTTGTAATTGTTGATTATTATAAGACTTAAAAAGCAATTTGGTCAAATTGTTTAACTCATTCTCGCTTCCATTGCAGAGTAATTTCAGGTATTGACTGCCTTTTCCTGTAAAAGACAGATAGCGGGGCAATGGATATCCTTTATACTTGATAATCTGGCAGATGTGATACACGATTGCACTGTAGTGCAGGTAAAGCACGATGGAAAGATTTGTATTACCACTGGTAATAGAATCACTGAACTTTAAACTTTTATCATATTTAAAAAGCAGACTAATGAGGTCATCGGAACTCAAGTTGTCATCAACAAGTGCATTTTTATAGTACTTATTGTCTTTGGTTTCTATATGATTTGCCTTTTGAAAAGCCGAGTAGTTTTTTATAAACCCATTATCCTTCAGGTTACCCTTATATCCACTACCCCATATGTCATTTCCCGCAAAACGGAATGAACTGGCAAGGTATTTATCATCTCTGTTGCCAGTCGACTCCATGAACATCATGACGTCTGTCGTACCACCACCAATATCGATATTAACTACATTCGCACCCTCCTGAATTCCACTATCATTTTTAGTTAAAAAGAAGTATGGCGCTACCGACTCCTTAATGGGGTTCTCAATTTGCGTCCGGCGAGCAGGATCAGCATTTGGGAATACGGACAAGTAAATTTCACTGAAAATCTTCGTCAGTTCAGTGCGGGTTTTTCGGTCCATTGAAGAAGGAATTGACCAAAGGATGTCCAGTTGTTCTGGTTTACAGAAATTGAGAATCGCTTTGGTACGAATTTGTAACATCAGCTGCTTTAAAAAGAATGCGACCCTTTCTTTATTGGAAATCATCTTACCGATGTCCGTATTATTTTCTAATAGCCATTTTAAATTAGTCGTATATACTGCACTATTTGCAGTCTTCTCTTCCCGTTCAATGTTATACCCAATATTTATATGGCCGAAAAGCTCAACGGATTGTTTATCCATGTTATGGAATGAGGAAACCTCGCATGTAGCAGTTTTAAAAGGATAAGATACCGCGGAATGGCCTTTAGATTTAATTACCCTTGGCATAAACTCTCTATTTACGGTAAGGGCAGCGGACGGCAATTGCCCAAAATGGTCATACCGCACTCCCAGGTCAGCAGAAAGTAAGGGTTCATTGAGCATTACCATCTGCTGATCTACCTCATCGATTTCAAAAGCAATTGGCAGTGGTGAGCTTTTTTCTTTGAACGCAATATGGGTATTTGAAGTCCCGAAGTCGATGGAGAACGTCATCTTTTTATTCAAATTAAAACGATTGAAGACCCTCCCATCAAAATTAGGAATGATCATCCCAGTGACCTCAAGACCATTGTCAAGATAACGAAGTTCCATATAATCAAAGGAATCCTTAACCTTGTAAAACCTTGATGCCGTCATGGCCAGAACCTCTACATCCGCAGCTGTTGTACGTTCTACAACCGTGGTTTTTAATTGATCAGGCTGACTATTATCGGAATATACCACGCGATCGTAGTTGTAAAAGTTCAAAGTTTCAAGTTGAAGATCAGGGTTATCTTCTGCCAGAAGCACCGTAAAATCATTCAGAAAATCATAGCCTGGATCCTTTTCATCAATTTTATAAAAGGGAAAAATGCCAATATCTGCCCTGCACATTTTGATTTGATCGCCAGCATATATCTTCTCGAATACGATCTCTCGAATTCCTTTTTTATTTCGAATTGGAATTTTTAGCGTTACCACAATTTTATCCTGATCAGCTTTGATGTTCAAGTTTCTCTTAAGATCATTGAAATCAAAGAAATTGAAATACTCTTTTTTTATTGGTAGAAGGAATTTGAAATCACCACCTGCACCAGTATAAAATTTATCGCGATTGATCTTAAAAGGCATTTCCATAAGGAAATCCTCTAGGAAGTCGCCAGTAGTCAAAAATGGATAGGTAACCGTGAGTGAATCCCCCTGAGGCAACCTACGCTCATCGAGGGGGGTATGTTTCTGTAAGTAATAATTGATCCTGGTTGTCGCATCCCAGGGAGCATTATCCTCCATATAGTCGCCTGGAAAGTTCATGCCCTCGACCAAAACCAGGGGAGGCTCCACATGTACGATATTGCCATCTTTGTCCTTCTGCTTGGCATATTTTGTATTGGAAGCCATGATTAGAAAGTCGCTTACATTTTTGATCTTTCTACGCTTCACCTCCTCACTTTGGTGATAGAAGAAGACATGATTTACCTTCAGTAATTTCGAGTTTATATTGGTCTTGAACGGGGAATATTCATCACTAAGTTTTTTTGTTCCTGTTGGTCCCCAATCTGCAAATTGGTGTTTAAACTCTGGAAAATAGCGATCCACAGTTTTGTTGATGTACTGCCTGAGGCCAGCACAATAGGTAAAACCGGAGAGATTACTTAACAGTAGTTTATACAGGTATTCTACAAAGAAACGGTCACGCTCGAATAGCGCACGGTATCTGTCACTAAAAAAAGGAACACCATCACTTCCCTTTGGTATATCGGCAACCTGGTTGTCCGAGATATACCGATCCCAATTTGGCGAGGTGAAAAACAAAGTCAGTGGCGAGGTGCCACCCATCAGCTTATTCTCATAATATATGAGATAGATGCTTTCCATACCAGCAAAGCCCGACTGAGCAGCAGTTCCATCAAAGACAAGGCCGAAGGCCTTTGCTAAAAGCTGATGTGGGTGATCGGCAGGTTTACTACGCAGACGGGTTAAGGTCTCTTCCACCCTCCACTCCTTAAACCAGATTTTCTTGCCTTCGCCAATGTCTGAAGAATTGGTATTGAAGAGTACCTGTATCATGTCCAGGCAATCTGAAACCAATTGGTGGTATACTGATAAACCCTCAAGCCCCTTTTGGTTGTCTGATGAAACCATTTGAAATGCAGTATCAAATAATTCCATTCTCGCCATTGGAGAAGGAATTGAGGTGCCAATTTTAGACGCACCTCGCTTGGACTGCGTATCAGTGATCTCAAAATTATCAATCCGGATCAATCCTGTTGGCGACCAACATTTGACCTCATTAGCATTATAGCCAGCGTATTTTCTAAATGTATATGGCATGTCGTTTATTCTGTCATTGTTGGTAATGCCCCCAGCACGTTGTAGCACTCTAAGGCGATCTGGTTAAGTAATTGTAGGAACCTTTTTTCTTTCTCTGTATCAGGAATAGTCTTTCTGAGCTCATCTTCAATCTTCCCCAATTTTTCGCTGAGAAAAGATGCGCTAAGACCTGAATCTCTTACTATGCCAAAAATTTTCTTAATCGGAATGACCTTGCCGGTAATGAAACTATTTAGGCTTTCGTCGAGCTGTACCGGCTCAAACTTTCGTTCGTTTGATGCCATTTCTTTCAACCATCCCCTGAAATGGGTATCAAAAAATGAAGAAAGCGTCTGATAGAATAAGTCAGAATGTAGACTATCTTTTAACAAATCTTTGTAGAAGACCTCCCCCGTAAGATTCGGAATGTAATCCAGATAGACCTTCATCGCATAGGACAATAGTGCTAACGGCTGCATAATCTTACTGGCCGACCAATTGTAGAAATGCCGGAAGTCTACAGATGAGCTTTCCTGGATGATGCCGTAGTCAAAATATTTAGTAACGCCTTTTTGCCCAAGTGCCTCATCTGGTTTATTGACGAAATCAATGATGGCTGTAGCACCAATCATCTCCACCAAATGAGCAGGATCGAGTTGTTTGTCTCCCCCTGCATTATATTCATACTGCTTTATTGCCGTATCCCAAACATGGTATAGTGCATTGAGTTGTCCGGCCATATGTTTAGCATAGTAACTAAGAGCAGCCTCTGTTTTAGCATCGAAGCTTTCAGAACTAATCTTACCATCACCTCCAGTCTTTTTCTTTGCTTCAATTTTGTAGTAAGGCATCACCGTGAGCGCCCCAATTTTTATATCACGTAAACGGTCGTCTCCCTTAATCAATTTGATCAGCTGAGGAAATCCGGAAGATCCGGTTCCGCCGAAAATAGAGCTGACAATGAAGATTCGGTCATCTGGATTGATACTTTTGGCTACAAATTGATATTCTTTTAACGACGACAATCCATTAAATACTACACAGCCGATATTTGGATTTCCTTTAAAACCTTCGTCTAAACGAAGATTAAGTTCTGTATTTTCATATCGTTCGTGGTTGGAAGGAGTATCATCATAAAGCGCACGTAGCATGTCCATTGTGACATCATTGACAAGCTCCTCTTTTGGGTCTACGTATTTTATAAAAGAAGTTTCCAGGTTATCAAACTTCAGCTGAAACGAATCATCAATTTTTTCAGAACCCTCTGTTTGCAGGGAGCTCAATGTATTTAAATTGGTGTTAAAGAAGCCCGTAGAGCTGTCAGAGCCATCCGAATTACGTTGTGGGGCATACGCTTTGCTACGAATTAACTTGTAGGCCTCTAATGCCTTAAGTGTTCTAGACGTATCGGCATTCCGGGTATCAACATCAATGATGATAGGAATGACTTTATTTGTGTCATTAAGTTTGGAGCCAGCTGCGAGGAGCATCGTAAGGGCGCGTACAACCCTTGCACCCGTCCCACCGATTCCAAATATAAATGTGTTTCTGATCATGTCTATAATGTTAAAAAGGGGTTCGTTTGGAGAAAACCGACATCCGCTTGAAAATGATAGAGAGGAGGATGAAAAGGAGTGCTGATAAAATGGCGTTCATTAAAGAGAAGCGAACGGTATAAGCATCAACCTCCCCGATAACATCCCTTGCCGTTATAAATGCAATACCAAAAGCTGCTACCATGATCAGTATTAAGGTGCTGATCCAATGTCCGAGTTTATGAAAAACTGGCTTCCACCTTCCGAGCAGCAGATAAAATATCAGGATCATTAACATAATGACCGCCACCGTAATTTGCCCTACGGTATCGTACACCTCATCGAAATATTCAGGAACATCTTCATTTGATCCTGAGATGAGCTCATAAAGCCCTGAGAAAATAGTGAGTAACATATTTTTTATTGGTTAATTTGAAATTTTAGATCTATAAAGTCCTCACCTTTATTATTATAGGCTTCCATCACGCCATCGACCAGGTGCACTAATGAGAAAGTTTTTTTTCCAAGATTCTTGACATCTTTGTCGTCCATTGTCGACCAGTCCTTATACCATGAGTCATATTTTAGCGGTACACTTAAATTCAGCGTCGCATTTTCCAGGCGAAGCTGCTTGATGGTTATGATTACCTCGTGACTTGCCTCTTCATAGTAAGCCCGCTGCCTTTTACTCTTTAAATGAACCGTTGGTGATCGCTCCATAATTTTCACTACCGCACTACATCCTTTCGCCTCTACTTTAAGATTTTCTTTCAGATAACTCAGCTTTCTTGCATATGATGGCAATTCATGGAGATCAATTACCGCAGAGAATGCGATGTCCTGATCCGATTTTGATTCAACGTTTTCAATTCCAATATCACTGACGGCCGCTTTACCTGCCTTTATCAACTTGAAATGGCCTTTTTTATTTAACTCAGTCAATATCCGGTAGCTCTTGACTTTTTTATCCAATAACCCGAAATGAAGCTCCTGTTCAGGTTTGAAATTCGGAATCTGGTTTAATTTATCATCAAATATTGGAAGAACATTGTTTTTTGCGATAACCCAAACATAGAAGGGCCTTTGCGTTCCTGGCAAAGTTTTCTTTACATTCTGATAGTCGTAGTACGTGCCGAAAAAGGCTGAGCTAAAGGCGTATAGACTGGCGGCTTGTCCTCTGTTTTTCAGATCAATAAATGTCGAATAGATATGATTCTTTAATGTGCCAGACGATTCGATGTTGACTTGGGAATTTTTCTTCACCTCTTTATTTGGGAAAGAAAGGATACAATCTGAAACAAGAATGGAGATCTCTCCAGCCTTCGTTGCTTTTGCTACTTGGTCAAAGATGTTGTGCAACTCGGAACTCCTAGCCAACGTTACTTTTGTAGTTGCAATATCACTCGTGAACTTAGCTGCATCAAACTGGTAATCAGTGATTGAATCAGAAATAAAGTGAATCTTTAATGGCGATATTTCTTTATCGACTTTCACGGCTAGGTCGGAAATCACCTGCTTAAAATCCGCTGCGCCATTGAGATATCCACCCATGCTAGCGGAGATCTCGAGATATAGATGGACCGTACCGAGTTTTGTGATTATGGGGCAGCCGTTAGGTTTCGGCCCTTTGACATCGACGCATTTATCTCTTTTATCAATTATGCCGTCTTTATCCGAATCTTTTCCGTCACATCGAACAAGAAGGCTGATTGAGATTAGGATTAAAAGCACCGATATAACAGTCCACGGTTGAGACCTTTTTCTATTCATACTATATATCTTTAATTACTTCAAAATGACTTGCTATCTCCCTGTCTATGACGTTCAGATAGGCTACCTTAAGTCAGAGGCTCGTTTAGTTTTTGGCAAGAATTAAGGGAATACGCTGCCTAAATTCAATTAGTAATTGGTCAACGTTTGGTGCAGCTGCTCTCTATATTGATAGATATCGTCCAAGGAAGTTATCAGCCGCTTTTCACCTGCGTCCTTGCCATTCGGAAAGGTTTCAAAATATTTATTTGTCGTATTAAAATGGAGCCTACAAAGCGGCTTCCTATTGTTATCGTCAAGCAATACACCGAAATAGGATTGGGTATCCCTGGCAGCAATACGAGAGGCTGCTACACGTTCCCTGAGAATCGCCTTGACAATTTGAAAAGCTTCGAGTTCTTCTTCAGTAGTAACGATTTTATTATCTCCGGTCTCATTTATAGGAGTTACCTTATTATCTTCAGTTTTCTCAATCGTTTCGTTGATACTCAACGCGGATTTCAGTCTGGCGCTGATGGATTCATTGATGGAAAGCATGAGTGCTTTTCTGGTATATTCTTTAAACGTAACCATTCTATTTGAGGTAAGTGGTTTGTCGAAGAATCTATTCACCAATAACTTTACTAGTTCATCAGAAGGCTGTTCGATCTCGTTTTCAAATTCTTTGCGAATGGACTTTATGTATTTAAGGCTTTCGGCCGAATCCAAAATACTTTCCAGGGAGTAATCCGTTTTGGTGAAACCTTCCAATATTTTAATCGAACTATCTTTAAGATCTTCGATATCAATGGTAAAGAAAGGCTTCTCATCCATGATATTAGGTTTTTCGAGATCCATATAGAAGTTATATATGGTACCATTTGTTAACACCCCGAAGCGGGCTTTTGAAACATGATAGTAGCGATGAAGTTGAGAATTATGAGCATCAGCTTTCTCCTTCCAGTGCTTGCACTCAAAGATCAAGATAGGTTCATCATCCTTCTTGATCACATAATCTATTTTCTCCCCTTTTTTTGTGCCGATATCACAGATATGCTCAGGGATAACCTCCGTAGGATTGAAAATGTCGTAACCCAGAATCTGAATAAAGGGCATAACGAACGCGTTCTTTGTTGCTTCTTCGGTATTTATCTGATCTTTTAAGCCATTAACACGTTGGTGTAACTGCTCGAGCTTTAATTTTAGTTCCATCTCTTTGGATTATATCTTTTATCGGAAATGATTGTTGACCAAAAGTAGGCAGGAGCCCAAGCCTTTCCTTACGGGAAACCGTAAGAATGAAAAGTATTTGAAAAAAATAAGTAATTAAAGAAATAGAAAAGAGCTAAAAAAGGAACTGGCTCAAACACCATCTGTTTGAGCCAGTTACAAACCCGAAATGGATTTTAACAATAGTCAGAAAGAGAAAATCTAGATAATTCCGAAGTCCTTACAATAGGCCACAAGCTGCTCGTTTTTGCTAAACCCAAGAACTTCTTTCATTACATTTAAGCGCTTTTCCACGCTACTTAAACCGGAGGGTTTTATATGATTTGCCTGAAGATAGTCAGGAATATTTTTTTGTAGTGTACCACCGGAAAGGAGGCTGATGATAGTAATGTCAAAACTGGTAAATTCAAAAGTATTTTTTTCTTTTACAGACTGCTTCAGGTCTGCAGAAAGATAGGTTTTACCTAAAAATATAGTCTCCATTGCTGCTCTTAGATCCTTCGCATCATGTCTTGCTTTACGTACATAGCCATCAATACCAAGGTCTTTGAACAAGCCATCCACCAACGCAGGTTTATTTTCAGCAGAGAAGACCAGAACCTTTAGGTCCGCCTGAAGCGTCTTAGCTAAGGCGATGAGCTCTGTACCGCCAGAAATACGCTGTTTGCGATGATCCTCCTCAAAAGAAAGATCCGTAATTAAAAGATCGAAAGGTTGTCCTTTTGCTATGGCCTTTTTGATGAGCATCAGCGCATCATCACAATAGTAAGTATATTCAGTTTCTGATATTCCCAAATCCCTCATGGTCTTGGTTACAGATATACTGGTCATTTCGTGGTCTTCGGCAATTAGTACTTTTGTGAACATCAATTTTTAGAATTTCAAGAAACTGGGAAGGAAATCTCAACATTAAGTCCCCTTTCAACAGCAGTATCAAAGGTAATTGCTCCATTTATTGTTTCTATACGGTTTCCCGTATTCCTCAGGCCATTATTAAATATCGTATCATTTTTCATTCCTTTGCCGTTGTCGGAATAGTAAATCTTAATATGATTTCCGTCTCGTTCAAACCTTAATAGGACTTTCTCCGCACCACTATGCTTTTTCATATTGATCATCAGTTCCTGAATGATCTGCACAAGCTCATAACGAGTGCCCTCCGTCACCTTACTCCATAGCTCATTAGAATTTCCCGCAATCAAGACCTTGGTGTTATCATTTGCAAACGATCCAAGAAGTTCAGATATCAGCTGATTGAACGGCTGTTCACTAGCTAAGGGATCTTCATAGGAGATGTCGCGCGACTTTTCATAGAGATGTTCAATCTTGTCCAAAACAACCTCTCGATTGAGACCATGTTGGTTCTCAATCTCTGTCATCACACGATATAGACCGTTGGCCACTACATCATGTACTTTTTTTGAGGTGCGAAGCTGGCTATCCCTTATTGCATTTTTTGCTTCAAGAGTTAACTTTTGCTTTCTATTACGATATAACAAAGTGGCGATCACAAGGGTTAATAGTATTCCAAATCCTAGCAGAACGATCTGATAACGCTTAGCTTGATTGTCTTTCTGCAGCAAAAGTTTGTCAGCCTCATTTTTTTCGGACTCATACCGGATGAGCGCAAATTGATTCTTATCAGCATTCTGCACACTAGTTATACTATCTTGCAGTAGTTCGTAAACCTTAAAATATTGTTTGGATGAACCACCAGGACTCAGTTTAATCAACTTCTGGAGTGCCGTTAGCTGATCTTCCGTGCTTTTAATGTCTTGCGCAACCATATACATTTTGTTCGCGTAGCTCAATGCAAGTTCAGGTGACCTGTCAACGTAATAATCAGAAAGATGCGCATAACTTGCATTTAGCCCCCAGAGATCTTTTTCCTTCATACGGATCGATAGCGCATGCAAGAATTCCTTCTCCGCGACATAGCTGGAATGCCATTGCCACTTTGCCCTGGCAATATTAGATAGAGCCCTTGCATATTCCCGTGGATTCTTGCTGACATGAGACAGCACATGTTCATATATAGAAATTGCTTTTGGGTAATCCTTCATCTCCTGATAGACCTTGGCTTTATTATTCATGCATACCCTAGTATCCAACGAGTCACTGGAAAATTGTATTGCAGCATCATAAAACCTCAGGGAATTATTAAAATCTCTAAGTTTATAGGTGGCAATTCCAAGATTATTGTAATTTGAACGGACAAAGACATATTGATTTTTGACCTTTTCATTAAAAAATTTCTGGGCATTGAGCGAGAGTTCCTGCCCACCAAAATAATCGCCTTTGTCAGTAGAGATAATGGCCATGTTCAGTAGACATTTGCCCGTCCCCAAACTATCGCCTCCCCTCAAAAATATATCTTTAGCTTTGTTAAAATAAAAAAAAGCGCTGTCGATACGTCCATTCTCCCGAAATTCAAAAGCCTTATCATAAGCAATGTTTTCAACAACCATTTTCTTGGATACCTTTTTATCGGAGCAAGCGTAGATGAACGTGAGGAGTACGAGAATAATAGAAAAGCGTTTCAAGAGTCTTAGTTTTTCTCTAAGTTATAGAAATTTAGGGATTCAATCGCAATAGATATCTGAACATATTTTCATTGAATTATTTCAATTCATGTAATTGTTAGTTTCAATTTGCAAGTAGGCGATGCTTTTTAATACTTGACATATCATAAAGCCCCTGACTCGTCGTCAGGGGCAGTCTTTAATGATGTTCAAGAATTAATTGAGTGTACTTCGATGAACTAGTTTAGCCTGGAGCAATGTGCACACTTAGGCTTGCCTCCTGTTCCAGATCGTCGATTCTCTTTTTCAATGTTGTTACCCTCTGTACACTGTGTGTTGTCATGATAAACATTCTGCTTCACTGAATGAAACGCACTTGTTTTTGCCATAAAAAATTAAATTATGTAAGCCACAAAAAAATCCAAAAAACATTAGCAATCCTTACGGTTAACCGTAGGCCGAAAAGATGGTGATGAGGATTTTGTTTTGAACAATTCAGAACGCTATTATTAAATACAAAAAAGCTTATAAAAACCTGGTAGATATATGTCTACCAGGTTTTTTGAATTGTGCTTATTATTTTATTTTGGTGGAGGGAGCTGTCCTGTCTCTCCACCATTACCTGGTCCACCAGTGGTACTAGAAGTGGTAGTTGTAGAGCTGGAACAATTTGTATTCGTATTACCTGTTGGGCTAACGAGTCCCAAAAAAATTGCAATAAAGAAAGATAAGAACATGAGTTCAAAAATTTAAAAGTGATGTAAAGTGTAGTCCCCCGCGACCGTTCGCGGGGATTGCTACAATTGCATCAGAAGGCCTTCTGAATTTTTGGGAAGTCGAGATTTGGAATACGGGAACGTTGCTACTGCTTCCCAACCCGGCTACAGATTACCGTACCCTCATCTCATTTTTTGTGAATCGGCTCTTTCTATTTACCGGTAGCGAGCCGGTATCTGAACTGATTGACGACTCAAATGTATGGCGACATAACACCCTGAATACAACCAAATTCCGATCATTCCGCTTTTTCCTTTCGTTCCGATATGAATTCCGGGAAACCCTTTTTTCAATTCCGGGATTTCCGCTACATTGCGCTTATTAATACATTGAGAATGTTTGAAGAATACAAAATGCGGGTCATGACCGCTTATAGAGAAAAGCATTTGTTAGGAGAGCTATCTAACAATATTTCAAATTCAACACCTGGAAAACTTAAAGAGGAATGTAAGTTTGTCTATGAGACAAGGGAACTTATCGGCTCTGACCGTCAAATCTTAAGAGATTTTTTTGGAGCCATACCAGATATGACCGATTTTAAAAGTATTATCAAGAATTTTGACCGCGATAGATTTAGGCCACTCAATAGCTTTCTCCATGATAACAATAGAATTCCTGACGGTAAAAACATTGAGCTTCTCGCTTGGTTGATTGACTATCAGGATAGACCATTTCGTTTCGACGTGTTTAAATCAGAGGGAGAGGAAACGCCACAGACTCCGGATCCTCCAACAATTGATCTGCCAACTCAGCTGGTTCGGCGGCAAAACAGGTACGTCAAATGGTCAACAATGGCATTTGTAGCAGCGGCTGTGACAATCGGTGTATCATCAGTAATTCCAACTCCAGCCTCAGAGCAATGTATGTATTGGAACATAGATCACTATGAGCCAATAGCCTGTCATCAGAAGGTTTATGGAAAGGATATTGTAGCAATAGACACCGCCAAGGTTACCAACTTTAGATTAATCACGCAGCCCGACACACTCACGGCGTATGCGATTGGCAGGGTTTGGTATAGTAAAATTGATAACGTAGTGGAGTGCTTTACCTCAAAAGGAAAACATCCAATCCACGGATACAGGCAGCTAAAACCGATAACTTTGCCTATTTTGAGGACGTATTGCAGTTCTAAATAAGAATTCTTCATACGGTATCGAGCACTCATTTAATTCCTCTGTTGTAAAGGAAGGGAGAAAGAAATATAGCCGTTATGGAATTCTGCCAGTCCTTGCATCTAGTAAGTGAACCTTGTTATTAAGCCGATGAGATATTTGTATATACCCGCCAGCTTTGGCAAAACTTTTCTATGTTTTGTTTTTGTATTATTTGCCACTTTCAGTGCCTCATCCCAGGTAGACACGCTTAAATGGATCAATGAGCAGGCTTACCCGCTGCATTCAGATGCTACTATGGGTAATTCTGACTTACATTTTTTAAAGAATGAATTAAAGGGAAAAAGTATTGTTGCTTTAGGTGAAGCATCACACGGGACTCACGAATTTTACACAGAGAAGTCCCGCATTATCAGCTATCTTATCGAAAACTGTGGATTCAGATCAGTCGCTTTTGAAATTCCAGATTCTGTAATGATGCAAATCAACTCATTTGTTCATGGCGAACAGGTAGACCTTAAGAAGATCATGAAGGGGCTGGGATTATACGGCACAGAAGAAATTTATGGATTATTCGTAAAACTTCGCGACCACAACAGGAATAGCTCACCTGAAAAACAGGTCACATTGAAAGGATTCGACAAACCGGAATACTGGTCGGATCCAATTTCCAGGGACGGCTTTATGGCTGAAAACGTGATCAAGATGGTTTCAGATAAAGATAACAAAATCATACTTTGGGCACACAATGTGCATGTACTCAAAGATACCACGGCCAAGTATATGAGCATGGGTGGTTATCTAAAGAAGCATTTTGACGACCGTTATTTTGCGTTAGCGATGGATACTTACCAAGGATCAGTAAATGTAATGGACAGTGCAAGAGAATTCGAAGCACATACTTTTCAGACCAATGAGCATACCCTCTCGGGTTGGCTTTCCAAGGCAAGATCAGACCGTTTTTATCTTAAGTTTGATGCCACACAAAATCCTTTCAAAGATACTATTAGTTTCATTACCAATATTTACTCCAACTGGCAAGAGCTGAAACCAATTCCGATCCATCCAGGGATAGATATAGACGCCATTATCTTTATTAAAAACACGACACCATCTACCAAGTTGAAGTAATGAGAAACTATTGCTGAGGGAGCAAGCCGGCGAACAGAAATCCTATTCTTCCTCAACAAACTGGATCCATTGCGTGATATCAGTATCTTCAAGCTCTGTGAACTCACCAACGATCAGCAATTCTTCAGGAACGATAGGGTTCCCACTCAATATCAACGTCTCCAGAGTAGCTGCGCTATTGAGCAAAAACTTTACACAGCTGCCATTAAATTTATTGTCTGCCAGACGAACTTCTTTTAAGAACCTGGCGTGCTCTAAAAATTGAAGATCATCATCGCTGATACTATTGCCGGATAAATTCAAAACCTCCAGAACAGATGCTGAGGTGCGAAGGTTAATCAGGCCATCGCCTTCTACCAGATTCTGCGATAAATTCAATGTATTCAGTGAACTGAATGCTTCCAGGTAATAGAGATTCTGATCATTCAACTGGTTATTGGCCAAATTCAGTTCTTCAAGTTCAGTTGCCAGATGTTTCAACTGGATTAAAAAAGATCCAGTAAATCTGTTTCCCGAGAGGTTTAGGTCTTTCAATTGCTGAAACCCGCCAAAGACACTCAAATCATTGTCTTGTAAGTTAAGATTTGACATGTAAAGACGTGTCAACGTAGCTGCACAGTGCGAAAAGTAATTGAGGTGGCCTGGGTTAATTTGGGTATTTGACAGGTTGACTTCGTTAATATGATGCGAGTCTTTAAAAATATCAGGAAGAGAGCTACCAATCTGGTTGTCGTTGATATCGAGACGTTCAAGAAATTCAAGCTTCCCGCGGAAGATGTCAAAAACTTCACCAGTTAACGCGTTTCCGCTAAAATCTATCCGCTTTAGTTTGTTGCCAAAAACCAAACTCTGTAGATCCTGATCAGTTATTCCGGTATTGTACAGTCTGATATCTTCAAGCAAATAGCTGTTAGTGAAATATTTAAGTCCGTCTCCCAATCTGATGTTACCAAGTTCGAGATAGTTTAATTTATCTAAATTCCGGAAATGAATTAAATATTGGGAATCTATGGGATTGTCTGAAAGAGACAAAGTGTCCAAAGACTTCGCATTTTTCAGGTATACAAAGCCACTTCCGTTAAACTGGTTCTCATTCAGATATAGTGCCGTCAAATCCAAATTTCTGGAAAAATACCGCAGGCAGTCATCAGTGAGGCGATTACTACCTAGAGTTAACCATTCCAGTTCTGTAGTACTTTCAAATATATCGAAACCATGCCCTTCTAACTCATTCAAATGTAAGTTAATGGATTTCAGATTAGGACAACTGCCAAGCAGTTTTAAATTATCATCAGTAATTTCGTTATAGCTCAAATCAAGATGTTCAAGATTGAGGCCAACAAAATTTCTAAGACAAGATCCATTAAACCGGTTGCGGTCGAGGTTTAAATAACGAAGACTTTCCGCACCCCGAAACACTTCCAGATATTTATCCTCCAGCATATTGAAGCTGAGCTGCAGTATTTGTAAATTAATGGCGCAGGAACTGAAAAAGGCTAGCCCATGCCCTTCAAGATCGGATCTGGAAATCTCGATCTGTACAATTTGGTCACAACCCTCAAAGCACGACAACATTTCATCCTGGATCACAATACCACTAAATTGAACAGCACCGATGGCAGGTTTGAGGAGTATAATGGCAGTATGTGATACTGGGTCGGGAGTATGTGTCTGGAAATCCCAGAACGATTCGTTGGTGATGATGAGCACTGTCTCTGTTCTCAATTGATATGTCCAATTTGGGTCTTCCTTACTAAGCAATTCCTGCATTTGTCCCTTTTCAAACATTTTGGTACAGAAATCAATGTTACCGACCAGAGTAAGTAACGGCATAGCAACCGCAGACAGCTCAGCTTTGGTAGGTTCAATCATATCATTCCCGTCAGACGCTCCCGCAAAATGGGGTACAACAGATGACTTTACGCTACGCCAACGGTGGCCAACCAATAGCTGTAGGGTGAAACTGTAACGTTCAAAATTGAATTCATGCTCCAGCTCCGGATGTTCCAGGAGGTGCATGAATAAGAAAAACTCAAGAAAAGATTCATGAATAAACTTGAAATTGTCCAGCAAATTGCCCGCCCTCTGACTATCCCTGGCATCATCGACACGTATAAGCAGAGACCTGCCTTGTACACCTTTGAGGTCGGAAATTGTATTCAGCACTCTTTCCATTTCCAGCAGTTGCTCCCCACTCATGCTATGCTGACCATTGCTGCTGATCTGCCAGGCAAGCAGTTTACAATAACGTTCCATTCGTGCCTTATCCAAAGCAGAAGCCCCATCACTAGACTTTCCTTCACGTTCGAACCATTTATCAATGATGACGCGATAGATGAACTCGTTACTAAAAAACTCATAGTTGTGCGCAGTTCGGTAGTGTGTCTGAAAAGCGGTCCAGACGTCTTCCATAAAATTCAGGATCAGGGGTTTCTCTACGAAAAGCAGGCCTTTCTCATGCAACTTCTCCACTAAGATGATGATCCCATCCCTTCTCATGATTTCATCAGACTCTGTGCCAGCAAAGCGCTTCTGAAGATAAGACTTTCTTTGGGCCTCTTCTGAAAATGGCATCAGCCTGATTTTTCGTATATCTATGTCATTAATGGTAATATCTTCCAGATCACTGGAATTAAAAAATTGTTCGCGAACACTGACTATGACTTTTTTAAATTTGGATAACCGCTCATGTAGCAGCTTTTCCTCCCATAGTTGATAGAATAATTGCCAATAGTTTTCCGGATTTTCGTTACGGCGTATTTTAAATTCATCCAGTGCATCCAGCAAGAGGATACTGTTTTCAGCCTCGCCGGATTTCAAAATTTTGTCCAGCTCCTCCAATGTCCTGCTGTGGTGTACTTTCCCTAAGTATAGCATCGGCTGTCCGCTCCATCCTGAACGTTTCTTGTAGCTTAGAAAAACCTGAGAGAGAAAAGTGGTCTTTCCCACTCCAGTGGGTGCAAGTAGTAGATAAAATGAACTTGATGGATCCAATAGAATCCGGTCTATGAAAAGGTCGACCTCTTCAGTATGTTCTGTCTTTGAGATGTCGATTGCAATTCCATGTTTATTGAATACTTCAAAGAGGTTTGGTATAAAGAACTCTTTCGACCGTTCGATCTCAGACAGGAAGTCCTGATGAAGCAAACGGGTTGATGGTTTGACCCATTGCCCGACCCGCTGGAAAAACCGGCCTATATGTTTGGATAAAATTACAGCGACGATCAACGAGGCAATTACACCACTTACAATCGGAAAGGTAAGCTGAGCGCTAAGATCGCTGCTCTCTCCTTTTGGCTTAGGCTGATCGTTTGCCTTTGGCTCGAAATTGATGTGCGTAGCATCTGCTTTTTTTTGCATGCCAGCTGATTTAGCAAGAGAATCCCCTGCAAAGTGCGTTAATGACGTCATATAATGTAAATTAATCCCGTACTAATCTATCTATAATGACCTGATTGTGCAAGTGGTTACACCAATTTTATTGAGATACTAAACTGAACTGTAGCATTTTACAATCACTAAGAACCTCACTTACCACCGCCAATCCCGAACCCGATCCGAGTTTAACCCAGACCTGATTCGATCGAAAGGGTGGCAATGAAAAACCTCAGGCTACTTAGTACGGATAACGATGGTGTGAGATTTTTACTGGAGCTGATTTTAGGGATGGAAAATGACTTGATGGAGTTTATGAAATTGAATACGCGTAAATCCAACAGAAAGAAAAAGACACCTAAACCAATCTATTAAAGCATCAAAAGCCAACTTTTCAGTCGGCTTTTGATGCGTATTAAAAATATTATTATAACGGCAAAAGTATAATAATCTTCTAAAATCACAAAACTTTTGAGAATATTTTCTTGAATTAAAACATTGTTCTTTCATATGGATTTAAATTCGCTTTTAGGGCTAACAAATAATAGATTGGTTTCAAAACTGAACGATGGATTATTCTTTAAAAAGCGAGCAATTGATGCTCCTGTATCATATAAATCGCAATGTGTGATTCAAAATTCCGACCACACAAATAACAGTAAAACAACACAAAATTAATTTTTAAAATAATTAGCCAATAATTAACAATAATTAGCACACTATTGGTAGATTTACATCTTGCGGATCAGGCGGGGGTAGCTCCCGGATGATCTGCATGAATTTTAATTGATTTGGCTTTTAAATCAACGAAACTTTGCACAGTAGACCTAGTAAACCTCAGTAAGCAAAGTATGGATTGATAGACAGCCCGATTTCTGTACCTTTACCCAGAAATATGGGCGTCTTCCGTGCTGCTTACTGGAGAACTCTGTTCTCGCCTTTACTAGGAGGTGCTGTGCGTGCGGGAGGCGACCATATTTCATTGTTCCCTCCTGCTTATAGGATCATTGCTTTATTGTCCTTAAACCCAAAAAAGCAATGATGACCTTAAACTGTACATTTCGGCGAATGTGACCCCAGCCTTTCGGGGCAAAGTGGCCGCCAGTTAGGCTGCCGAGTGAGTCCGTAAAGTTCCCTTCTCCTGAACGAATATAGCCAACACCCTGGATAATTCATCCTTGGCCTCTAAAGCCCATCCCATTCCGCCTCCAGCTGCATTCCCATTTCAAAATATCCCCTCAAAACCCTTCCAAGCACCCCTTCACCATTCGGACTTCATTTAAAGAGATTTAAGACCAGCTCATCGCCCCAATGAACAAGGTCCAGCAGATGACCTTAAGATGCTGTCAAAGGCCCTGAAAAACGAGGCCAAAGGAATTTATAATCAGCTGACAGGAATAAAAGATATCTTAATAAGTCCACAAAAATTCTCTTTAGTAACTATTCACCGCAACAATATACACTATAAATTTCCGCTACAAGTAGGTCAATTGATAACAGCTCAAACGGCCATAGAAGAACGTAATGGAAATTATTTCTTCCAAGACTTCGATCGCAACCATCATCAGATGGCGCGGTTATTTGAATCCTTTGTTCGGAGATTTTATATGCGGGAGCAGAAGCGATTCAAAGTGAGTAGAGAAAACATTGAATGGCGAATCAATGAATCAGAAAGTACAGGCAACCTCGCTCTTATACCAAAGATGCAGACAGATATAAGTCTGATCTCCCCAGAGCGTAAAATTATCATTGATACAAAGTTTTATCTCTCGGCTTATAATAGTCGTTATGACAGTCCAAAACTTCACTCCTCTCATCTCTATCAGCTTTACTCTTACCTTTGTAATCTTGAGGAACAATCTTTGTCCAGAAACGGTGGAGCAAATAAAATTTACGAGGGCATTTTGCTCTATCCAAAAAATGGAATTGCGTTGGATGAGTCCTATAAAATTGGCAGTCATAGAATAAAAATCTATACAATAAATCTTGAGGGACCGTGGCAAGATATTCACGACCGACTAATTTCATTGCTAGATTAGACTGTTCTCACATCCTCACAACTAGAGTCAACTAAAAAGACAGTCTAAAGTCTAGTTCTCCAATGAAATCAGAAAGGTTAAATTCAAAAAACATTATTCTTTTCTATATTTGAATAGAGAAATCACAAAACTTGGACATGATGACCCCGCTCCCATCCAGCTCTTCCCTACCGATAAACCTATTAGCCTCCTGCTTCAACAGCACCGCAGCTGCCTACAAGTTTTATTGGTTCATTTCACTGATTGAAGCGGTTGAACAAGGTCATCATCAAATTAGCAAGAAAGAACTTTTTGCAGGGATGATTGCCAACGCTTGGTACACCGTCAATTATTTCAACGTAAGTTTTGGTAAACAGGATCAGATACAGCAGGCAATTGAAAAGTTAATCGTGTTGGAAAACCTAAGTATCGACACAAAGAAACCAGCAATTGTAAATACGCTTAAAGCAAGTGACAACAAACCAACCCTTAGCGTACTTAAGCACTTTGATGCTGAAGTTCCCCATCGTTTTCTGAGTCCTTGGTTTCCGGGTACCAAAGGAGATAGGAAAATGGTATACCAACTGTCAAAACCATTTCTAAACGACACTCTTTATGCCGTCAATGAACGAGAAGTTATTATTAATCCTAAATGGGTTCCTTATCTCCGTCAAAATAGCGGCATATTAAAATCTTTCTGTTATTGGCACCTCAGCCTATACCTGCAAAAGCACAATCCAAATGTACCAGATATACCAAACAAATTAGTCAAACCACCAGTTAGGAACGGATTAACTAAACAGCGCAAAGATTTCTGGGATATCGTAATTCACCACAACGGTCCTGTAGACTGCATCTATACAAACAGGCAGTTAACAATCGGCGACTACGCTGTTGAGCATTTTGTACCATATGCATTCGTATCTCATGATCTGCTCTGGAATCTGATTCCGGCAGACAAAAGCTTCAACAGTAGCAAATCCGATAAGTTACCATCCATGACGCAGCATTTCGACCTCTATTATGATTTGCAATTGCTCGGCTTAACGACCATACTCAGCAATGCACGGAATAAGAATACGGAGAAATTGTTGCAGGACTACCTAACCTTCATTCCTGACATCATGGAACCAGCCAACTTAAACCTTCACGAGTTAAAAACTAAATTTAAAGACAATGTCAGCCCATTAATTACCATTGCTGCTAATAATGGTTTTGAATTTATGAGTGTTTAACAAGAAAAGAACAAAAATACTACCGCTGATTCCGATTCTTCTTCGGATATACATGATCCACAGCCGCGCCCTCATCACCCTGCTGTTCCATCCATTTTTTCAACTTCGTTTCGTACCCATTCACCAGCTGCTCATTCTTCCCATCTCCAGCAATATTATTCAGTTCATCCGGATCTTTCTGCAGATCATAAAGCTCTACCCTTGGCCTTGTGGTAATTCTATCCACCAGGTATTTGACCTTTGCCGAAGAATCCGACAAAGAAACCCACTCATTCCAATAGCTGTTTTTATTGGCAGGATTCATCATGTATTTGATGTAGTAAGGCTGATCAGACAAAAGGTTCATGACCAGCTTGTACCGCTGATCGCGGACCGATCTCATTGGATAAGGAGTTCCTTCAGGAATATTGTTATGGATTCCAAAAGCTTCAGTACGGTGCGAGTTGCTTTTACCCGTAAGCACATTCAGAAAGCTGCGTCCATCCAGATCTTTGATCGCCTTCCCACCTGCAATATCAACCAAGGTAGGCGTAATGTCCTCATATTGCACAATCGCATCCGTAGTCACATTAGCCTTAACTTTTCCAGGCCATTTTACAATCATGGAGCTCCGCAGCCCGTTATCATACAAAGTCCATTTACCACCAGGAAACTGTGGCCCCTGTTCACCGAGAAATATGAAAATCGTATTCTCGTCCTGTCCCGTTTCTTTCAGCAACTTTCTGACGTCTCCCACCTGATTATCCAACCGTCTCACCTCAGCAAGATATTTACAGTAGATGGCACGCACACTTTTGGTATCCACCATGTGTGCCGGCAGAATCACCTTGTCAGGATCAAATTCACTCGCATCGCCCGATACCCATGGCGCATGCGGGTTGATGCTCATGATAAAAAGACAGAACGGATCAGCATTCTTCCTGGTGATGTAAGATCTGATGCTGTCAAGCTGATAATCATCATTTGGAGACACGCAGTCCTTCTGGAATCCCTTGACAATTTCGAAGGGGAATACCGATTGAGGTTTAGTGCTATGGTCTTTTCCAGTCAGCGCTACACGATAGTCCTGCGCTTTCAGATACTGACAAATACTTTGCAGACCAGTATCATATACCGGCTTATGGTTCTGAAAAGAACCATGTCTCATTGGGTAAAGACCGGTAAACAAGGAAGCCCTTGTTGGGACGCACATCGCTTCAGAACACATCGTCTGTTGGAATTTCATCCCTTCAGCAGCCAGCGCATCAATATTTGTGGTCTGCAGGTTTTTGCCGCCATAACAGCTCAGCTGCCTGCTGTCCAGGTCATCCGACATGATGATCACAATGTTCGGTTTTGAAGGCTTAACCTGAGGTTTATCCTGGTTATCCTCCGTATTATTTTTTGTAAATGACTGTGCGGAAATCAATAAAGCAATGACAGCACAAAGTGGCAACAGTTTAGATTTGATTTTCATGGCGACGATGACCTTGGTTGATTTTATTGCGGATATATTAGTTTCTGGGTAATTTGGGGAGCGACTTCCACCAGGTGATCAGCTTATCACTCAGCTGCTTTTTTATTTTTGCCTCGCTGGCTTCAAGGTTGGTGGTTTCTTTAGCATCCCTGATGATGTTGTACAGTTCAACCTTACTGCCATCACTGTCCATCAGGAGCTTCCATTCACCAGAGCGTATGGCCAGTCTCGGACTCCTGTCGCGCCCTTTAGGATAGTTGTAAGCAATATCATTCCGGCCATACTCCCAGTACATGTCTTTTTTTCTCAACGAAGATTTGCCCAGCAGGAGATCAGAGCGGTCTATGCCATCACCAGCGTAGCTGTCAGGCAGCTTTACGCCGCTGAGTTTAGCGAGCGAAGGTAATAGGTCGGTCGCATTCAGCTCCGAGCGATCATCTGTTTTACCTGCCGGGGTATGTCCCGGCCAGCTGATGATAAACGGCATGCGGATGCCACCTTCGTACAAGGAAGCCTTGGCCCCTCTGAACCCGCCGGTCCTGCTTCCCCTGAAGCTTGGTGCCGGGCCATTATCACTGGTAAAGATGATGATCGTATTTTCAGCAAGGCCCAGCTCCTGCAGTCCGTCGAGCAGCCTGCCAATCTGCACATCATAGGTTTTCAGCACCCCTTTAAAGGCTTCCTCCTCTTGTGGGTCCATCGGGAACTTGCCGTTAAACTCATCACCACTGCGGGGCACCCATGGCGTATGCACATCATCAGGCCAGAGGTTCACGAAACAAGGCGTCCCTTTATGGCGCTTCATGAAATCGAGGGTCTTGTCTACAAAATATTTAGTTCTGTCCCAACGTTTGATGCTGTCCTGATCAGACCAGATCCAGTTGGTTGCCGTGATGGCCGGATCAGGTTCCGGGCTTTCATAAGTACTCACATGTTCATCAATGCCATACTGGTCAAACGTAGGGGCTCCGGTCACATCACGTCCACCGCCCATATGCCATTTGCCAAAATGCCCGGTCGCGTATCCAGCTTCTTGAAAGAACCTCGCCATTGAGGGCGCATCGGTACTCAGAAAGTCAATCTGTTCTGCATTTCTATTGTGTTTTTTGGTATCCAGAAATGTGGTAAAATTCCACCTGCCGGGATTCATGCCCGTAAGCAGGCTCGCCCTGGAAGGCGAACATATCGGTGCGCCGCTGTAATACTGGTTAAGTTTAAGTCCGCTGGAGGCAATCCTGTCGATATTAGGAGTCTGCACAAAATTGCCGCCAAATGTCGCTACATCGCCGTAGCCCATATCATCCGTCAGGATGATGATGATATTTGGTGGTGATGGTTCCTGCTTTGCCTGCTTAACCTGTCCGGATGCAGACAGGCAGCCGGCAAATAACCCAAAGCCAATGAACAAAGAGAATCGCTGGTTGTATTTCATATTGATGGTGTAAACATAATCTACTCAACTGGTAGTCAAATTAAAATATTAAAAACATAGTATCAAATTTTAGTGTGTAACAACAATGTTTGTTGCAGTTGACTGCCGAATAGCCGATTAAACCGCATTCGCCTGATCAACTGTCTTTTCAGGCAAGCATAGTCTATTAGACTGGTAGATTTTTATATCTTTGGTTACGAGGACTATGAAAATTGCAATACAAATCATGAGCTGCCTTTTTTTATGGGCATTGAGTACCACACCTGTAACTGCACAGAAAAAGCAGCCGAACATCATTCTCATCATGGCAGATGACATGGGCTATTCTGATATCGGCAGTTATGGAGGAGAAATAAAAACACCTCATATCGATGGCCTGGCAGCAACAGGAATCCGGTTCAAACAATTCTATAACGCCGCCCGCTGCTGTCCTACCCGTGCATCCCTGATGACCGGGGTTTACCCGCACCAGGCAGGAATGGGCTGGATGGCTGCTGCTGATATGGGCACCCCCGCCTATAGCGGCAACCTGAACAACAACAGCGTCACGATAGCAGAAGTACTGCGCACTGCCGGTTACGGGACCTACATGACCGGGAAATGGCACCTGACCAATGAAAGAAAGATTGATGGCAATGTGAAAGACAACTGGCCGAAACAGCGCGGCTTTAACCGCTATTTCGGCATCATCCCCGGAGGGGCAAACTACTTCACACCGGAACTGTACAGCGACAATCGACGCTACCAGGCACCGGAAGATTTCTACCTGACCAATGCCATCAGCGACACTAGCGTAAAGTTTATCGGCGATCATTTCACTGCACAGCCAGAAAAACCGATGTTCATGTATGTGGCCTATACCTCACCGCACTGGCCATTGCATGCATTACAAAAAGACATCGACAAGTATAAGGACACCTATCAGAAAGGCTGGGACCTGATGCGGAAAGAACGTTATGAGCGCCAGGTAAAAATGGGGCTTTTCCCGCCAGGCATGCCGATGTCAGCAAGAGATCCTGATGTTCCTGCATGGGACAAGCTATCCAAAGATCAACAGGAAAAGATGGCGAAGAGAATGGCCATCTATGCTGCGCAGATCGACATCATGGACCAGGGCATCGGCCGGATCATTGCAAAACTAAAAGCCGAAGACCAGCTGGACAACACACTGATATTTTTCCTGAGCGACAACGGTGCCTGTGCTGAATTCATCAGCAGCGGTGCCTCCAAAGAACTGACCGGCGAAGCGGATACCTTCGAGAGTTACCGCATCAACTGGGCGAACCTCAGCAGCACCCCTTTTAAGGAATACAAACATTACACCTTTGAAGGTGGAATTGAAACACCGCTGATCGTACACTGGCCTGCAGGCATCAGTCAGCAACTCAACAACTCTTTTGTGAAGGGTTATGGCAATTTATCTGACATCATGGCTACTTGTGTGGATGTCGCCAGGGCCTCCTACCCGGCCACATTTAATGGACATCAGATCATTCCATTGGAAGGTAAGTCGATCAGTGCTGCCTTTACCGGCAAACCTATGGAGCGGGGCAAGATATTCTGGGAACATGAGGCCAACATCGCCTTCAGGGATGGCAAGTGGAAACTGGTGGCCAGCACACCGGAGAATGCGGAGTTTGATCCCAATACACTGCGTCTTTATGACCTGGATGCTGATCCTATTGAAATGAACGACTGCTCCAAGGCTGAACCTGAACGTTTAAAGGCGATGTATGCAGAATGGCAACAATGGGGCAAGCGGGTGGACGTATTTCCGCTGAGCACCAAAGGGTATGGTGCCCGTATACAGGAACACAAAAGGGTGATCAATGGCAGTTTCGATGATCTGCTGGGTGGCTGGAAGCTGAACAAAGACACCCATGCGGAGGCACTTGCAGAAATTGACACCACAGGTCGCATCTCCGGAAAAAACGCACTGAAGGTCAATATGATCAAACCAACTGAAAGACCAAACGGAGTGATGCTTGCCTGGCCTTTTCAGGCAAAAAAAGGAGAGAAATTCAACATCGGCCTCAAAGCCAGGGGAAATCAGAAAAGCACCATACTCGTCAGACTGGAAAAAGCAGGGGGCGACTTCCACAAGGTGATTGACCAGGAATTCCTGGTGGATACGCAAACAGGATCGGGTAACTTTTCATCTGTTGAAATACCCGCAGACGGCAATTATAGGATCGGCCTCTACTTTGGCAAACTGGAAGCTGGCAACGTGGTTTGGGTAGATGATGTCACGTTCAACACCTTATGATGTTAAAACTTTTGTACTTCATCCGGACCGGGGAAGGCATAGTCTGGATCTAAGGCTTTGATGCTGACAGTTCCATCTTTTAAAACCCTGACATCCAGCGGAACCAGCGTCAGTCCTTGCTGGTTGATCGTTTGTGCAGTAACGCTTAAATCCCTGGTTCTGATCCCCTGCTTATCCAGCGGGGGCACATTTGCATTAAAAAAGGCGGTACACCACCAACGCCCCTCTCTATCCTGAAAAGGAGTGCCATGCCCTAAAAAACGACCCGCAAACTGTCTGGAGCCATAAGGGCCTTTAACGTTATCGGCAAGGGCATAATACAGGTTATAACTTCCTTTGCGCCCGGCATTGGTAGACCAGCCGGTGCCGAACTGCACATATTTGCTGCCGATCTTTTTAATGGCCACCCCTTCATGCCCGATGCCCTTTTCCTTTTTGCCATTTGGCATATCGCGCAAGGTAGATGGATAGATGAACTCGGGTTGTCCGACAAAACTTTTCAGGTCTTTGCTCAGCTCCACAATTTGGGTGTTGCCGTAGATCAGATAGATTTTTCCATCGGTATCCTGTATAAGTGAAGGGTCGTGTTTGTCTTTAAATAAAGTCCCTAAAGGGAATTCAAAGGGAGGCTCCAGCTTGTCGCCGGTACTGATGCCAAAGTTAGCTCCCCCTTTTACCGGTGCAGGTGTGGTATGCAGAAACATCCATCTGCCATTGATAAAATGCAGTTCAGGTGCCCATAAATGCCAGGTAGATTGCGGAACCTCTGTAAATGCCGCTGGCTGCTCTTTTGCCCAGAAACCGGTGCTCAGGTCGAAGGGGACCTTCATCTCATCCCAGGCCACCAGGTCCTTACTTTTCCATACCCTCATTTTCCATCCCACCAGGCTGGAATCTCCGAGGCCCACATTGTATTTTATGGCTTCATTAAAAGATAACTCCGGCATCTGTGTGGTTCCCGTCAGATAATAATGGTCGTCGGGCCCCAGGATGATGTAGGGATCCCTAATCCAGAAATCATCTTTTACCAGCACCGCCTTCTGGTGTGCCTTGATGTCCGCTAAAAGCTGCTTTTTATCAAGAGTCTGGGCGGATGCCGATAGCATGCCCGTTAAAAGGAATAAAGCGCAGCTGAGTATTTTCGTTTTATCTGTTAATTTTCCAAACATCTGAGTAGATCAATTCCGGAGTTCCAACAATTTTCACTCCAATTCTGGCAAATGTATTTGGTGTGGATGAGATGGGTGATGCGTCCAGATTCTGACTGAGGGTAATGACCTGCGAGAGGTCCAGTCCGCTGCCGGATTTAGTACTCAATGGCATGAAACGATTTAGTATGGAAACCATCACTTCGAGCCTTACTTCGAACTGCAATTACTCGGCGTAAAAACCATACTGACAAATGCTTTGAATAGAAATACGGAAAAACTGCTACAAGATTACCTGACCTTCATTCCGGATCTATCGGATTTTGATCACCTGGATGACCATGAATTAAATACCAAATTTAAAGACAACGTCAGTCCATTAATCACCATTGCTGCAAATAATGGATTTGAATTTATGAATTGTTAAAAGTCTTTTTACGCGAGCCCCAGTTGAATAACGTATTGTTGAAAATTAAATCAACGACCTTTGAATCATTAAATCACAACAACAGGCACTAGGGATGATATGAAAACTGCTAACTCACTTGTTGAACAGAAGTGTATAATAATTTCATTGAGAAAAAACATGATTCTCATCACATGAATAATTCTAAAATACTATAAAAATAAGTAATAGAAATATTACTTATTAAAATATTAAATTAAATATTTTTTGTATTAAAATTGCATAGATAAATTTAACAAAAAAAAATATGAAAGTTTTTAAAATTACCGCTCTTGCGTTCTTAGCGCTAGCAGTACAGTCATGTAGTAAAAAAGAAACGATAACTGTTAAGAAAAAAGCCGAAACAGTTGAGATACAAGAAAAGCCAACACTGATGTATTCTAAAGAATTTGGCAGTTACTACGCTCCCGGAAGCATTGTACCGGAGGCTGAAATCATTCAGGGGGTTAATAGTGCTTCAGATCTCCCTTTTACACCAGTTGAACCTAATACATTGGGCACCGCGTTAATTCTTGCGTCTTTGGCTAGCCAAAGATATTACACAACCAATAACCCTATTGCCAGAACTGGCCAATACACGCTGAGAATCGAGACCGATGGCAACCTAAATTTATACAAAGAAAATGGTAACAATCCTGCAACTGTGTTATGGACTTCAAATTCACCCCAAAGCAACGCTTCAGGTGCTTTCGTTGAGTTTACGAAAGCCGGTGATGTATGGTGTTCAAAAAATGGAGTCAATGGCTACTGGGGATCAGGTACATCTGCACCTGTACCGATATGGGTACTACAATACGATGGCAACTTTGTTGGATATCAATATTGGATTACAGAATGGTTACCAGATGGGAGTTGGAGACGTGTAATCACCGCCGGCCCTTTCGCCGCAACAATGACTCAAGGGGGACAGGTAAGTAGTAGGTTCGGTAGATTAAAATAAAATTCTATTGGTCGTTCCATTAAATTGGAATGACCAATCAGTCATTGCGACTTATTCATATTTATTTACGCTTATCCAACAACCTGCTATTCAGATAATCCGTCGGCGACATCCCAAACTGCTTCGCAAAGTTCCTCCCGAAATGAGACTGTGAGCTATACCCTACCATTTCCGAAATCTCATAAATCTTCAGCATTCCTTCATTCAGCAGCTCCGCTGCTTTCTTCAACCTCGCCAGATTAATCAGCTCGTTCGGCGACAGGTCAGAAATCGACTTGATCTTGCGGTACAACGTTGGCCTGCTGATGTTCATATGATCAGCCAGATGATCCACATCCAGATCAGGGTTATCGAGATTCTTGTAAATCGTATCATTGAGTTTGCCCAGGAAACTCTCATCCGCTTTCGAATAAGCCATGGACTTCATATGGATCAGCGGTGAACTCGAATAATACGCCTGGATCTTGCTCCTGTTTTTCAAAAGAGAAGCAATCTGCACCTGCAGGAACTCCGGTGAAAAAGGTTTCTCCACGTACGCATCCGCACCCATCTCCAATCCTTCTATCTTCGACTGCATGCTGTTCTTAGCCGTTAGCAATACCACAGGAATGTGGCTAAACTCTAACTCCGACTTAATCCTGTCGCACAACTCAAAGCCATCCATTTCCGGCATCATCACATCGCTCACGACAAGGTGCACGATTTCAGTCTGCAGAAGCGCCAGTGCCTCTACCCCATTGGTGGCAGTCAGTACTTCATACTTCTCGCTCAGGTCATCAGAAACGAAGTCGAGGATATCTTCATTGTCATCTACCAGGAGGATCACCTGACGGGGCATTTCCAGAATTTCTTCAGTAGTGGTGGTGGTTAGAACTTTTTCCATTTTCCTTTCAGGTTAAACTCAATGCTTTGGTGTATTGGCAGTTCAATAATAAATACGTTGAAATGGTCAGTATGATGTCTCATAAAAAGCGTGCCATTATGGAGCTCCGCTAAGGCTCTGGCGAGGGAAAGACCAATGCCTGTTCCCGGCTTGATTTCCGTCTCCTTCATCCGGTAAAAGGGTTCAAAAATGCGCTCATGAAGCTGACGTGGAATAATAGGGCCATCATTTTTCACCTCAATATGGAAGAAGTCGTTATTGGAACTCTGGCGTGAAAGCAGTACGTGAACCTTCCTTTCCCCATACTTCAGGGCATTATCCAGCAGATTACTGATAATTTTATGAAAAGCCTCCATATCGATGTAGGCATTCAGGTCTTTCTCCGGCACATCAAGCTCCAGGCTGATCTTTTTATGCTCCGCAGCGGCTTGAAAATCAGACACCATATCCTTCAGGATCTCCGAAATATTGGCTT
>NZ_ABCM01000015.1 GCF_000170795.1 Pedobacter sp. BAL39 | reverse complement strand
CGTACCGGTAACTTTAATAATTTCTCTTAATCTTTGTGGGGAGACATTGAACTTTTTGGCCCAAAACTCCACTTCGTAGTTCTCGTTGACATTGATATTGCCCGATTCCAGACTCCCTATTTTCTGCTCATTATCCATTGCTCATTCCTATTTGGTTACATTTGCGGCCAGCTGACAGTAACAAAACTGTTAATTAGCCCTTTTAGGTGTACAAACACTTAAAAAAGCAAATAAGAGCAACCATCAGGCCAGTTTTATGGCATAGATTTGGAAGAAGGGCAAGACAGGATAAAATACTAATTTAAAAATCATTTACTCAGCTTCCATCTAATGACCAGCAGCTCCTTTATTATGACCATCAAGACCAAGATATTGACACTCACATTATTGCTTACCCTCTTCAGTACGTTTGCACAAGCCCAATCAGCCCAGTCGGCCTATGTCAGGCTAATCACTAACAAAGGCAACATTACCCTGATGTTATACGACGGTACACCAAAACACAGAGATAACTTTTTAAAAACCATCAGAGAGGGGAAGTTCAACGATGCCGAATTCAATAGGGTGATCAAGGCATTTGTAAGTCAGGGCGGCGACCTGGATGACACCATCCTCAACAGGGAAAAACTTCATCCTGAAGAAACTCCGAAAAGAATTCCTGCAGAAATCAACGGCGCCTATTTTCATAAGAAAGGCGCATTGGGCGCAGGCCGTGATGACAATCCTCAGAAGAGTTCCTATTTTACCCAGATTTACCTGGTGACAGGAAAGACATATACCGACGAACAAATGGATGACCTCGAAAAGAAAAGAGGAATCAGAATTCCGCTGCAACACCGCCAGGTATACAAGAAAACAGGGGGTGATCCACAATTGGACGGCTTTTACACCGTCTTCGGCGAAATTGTTGAAGGGATGGATGTTGCCGACAAAATCAACAATGTAAGCACCAACGCTCAGGACGTGCCCGAGGAAGCGATAAAATTCAAGGCGGTGATCCTTTCCAAAAAAGAATCCGCTGAGATTTTTAAAAGGACCATCAAAACAGTCAAACCTTCGACGCCATGATCCAGCCTGGATAGGCGGCCCCACATACTTTCATTCAAAAAAATATTCCGGCGGTGCAACCTTTCTCAGGTTTGCACCGTCTGCTATTTATACACACCACAAACAACGACCTGTTATGAAAAAGTTAACACTCAGCCTCCTCGCAGCAGCAATTTTCCTGCAAAGCGCCTGCGTACCCATGCTCAAAACCGCAACCAAACTTGGCGTACGTAAGTATGATGACCTTAAAGAAGTCAATGTATCAGACTATGAACTCAAAGACGCCGACGGCAAAATGTATCGGTACAGCGAGCTCTTTAAGGGAAAAACCGTCTACCTGTATACCTGGTTCAATGCGAATCAACTCCCCCCAACAGACCAAAAACCAACTTATGCAGCGCTCAGGCAGAGATTTGACGTCTACCCTGATGTTGCATTTGCCTATCTTTTTACCGGGCCCAGCATCAATGAGTTCAATGATTTTTCAAAAAAACATCCGGAAGCAAAGTCGTTTATGCTCATCAAAAATGACCAGACCAAAGCCTTTCTCCCTTCAGAGAACATTCATTCCAAGGCACAGATCATCGGTAAAGATGGAACTGTCCTTGGCTACAATGGGCCTGGAGAAGATGATAATTTTCTTGTTGACTACGCATTGATGAAAGCCAGAGATGGACAGGATGCAAAAAAATCCGCCCACAGATTGATCAAGAGTGTCAATCGGGACGGCGTCGACTCAGAAGAACTAAAAACGTTCTATGCCAAACATTTCCATAAACCTGCAGATTCTACCAATTTTAGTATTCATTTTGGCAATTAAATTTCATTTTATACTCTTTGTTGTTATATTCGCATCGCATTAGACAAAGGATACATTTTTTTGACAGCCGTCAAGCCACTTGTTCCTTAACATTGCGATAAAGGGAGATTAGCTCAGTTGGTTCAGAGCATTACCTCGACAAGGTAAGGGTCACCGGTTCGAGCCCGGTATCTCCCTCAGCAGAAACGCTGGCTTCACAAAGAGGCCGGCGTTTTCCATTTAATCGCAACTCAGTCGCCCTTTGTTCGGGTTTTGTTCGCTATTCACAAGGGGTTGACAAGGTACTCACAAGGTGTTGTCATAGCCCGTGTAAGGTCTATGGCTATACAAAACCTATAAAAAAGCCTTCCGAAAGTGCCTTAAAGGGCGAAGAGTACCTTGTCAACCCAGGCAAATCAACCTCATAGATGAATTAATATTATTTTTTATTTCCTTCAACAATTTTTTATGTATCATTATATCTCAGTAAGAAATAAATAAATGATAGATACTATAATTATCGAAGACGAACCCGCGGTACGCAGGGAAATAAAATACCTGGTCAGCCAGGAGGACGATATTAACATCCTCGGCACCGCAACCAATGTTAAGGATGCCGTAGCACTCATCAAAGCCACCAAACCACAGCTGGTCCTGATGGACATCCAACTCGTCGACGGCACCGCATTTGACGTGCTGAGCGAGTTCAGCGAAATTACCTTCCGCATCATCTTCATTACCGCCTATAATCATTTTGCCATCAAGGCCATCAAATACGGCGCCCTCGACTACCTTCTGAAACCGCTCGATGAGCAGGAACTGCAGGCAGCACTGCAACGCGCACGTACAGAAACACTCGACGGATCACAGCAGCAACAGCAGCTGACGATCGCCAATGATACCAAAGAAATTCAGGACAGCCTGGAGAGCCACATCGTGCTCCACACCATGGAATACCTGCAGGTGGTAAAACTGCGCGACATCATCTACTGCCAGAGTGAAGGCAGCTATACCAATTTCTTCCTCACTGAAGGACGCAAGATACTGATATCCAAACCACTGAAGTTTTATGATGAGATCCTCCCGGACCAGTGGTTCCTCCGTGCACACCAGTCTTACCTGGTCAACATCACCTGTGTCGACAAGTTCCTAAAAACCGGTTTCATCATCCTGAAAGACAAAACAGAAATCCCCGTATCCAGTCGCAAAAAAGACTACATCCTCCAGCGCATCAACAACATCTAAACCATGACATCCAGATTTCCAGCTTCCTCTCTCCTGATCTTATTGTGCCTGTCCACCCTCCTTTTCGGTTGTAGGGAAACCGTAAAAACAACCACTGATTCGGAACGTAGCAAAGCCCTGGACCAGCTTAAAGTGAGCATGGACTCCATCAAAAAAGTTGGAGATATAGAAAAAGAACCTGCATTCTGGAGAAGAAAACTCATCGAAAAGCCCTACACGAACGACTCCGTGTTGCGCGCCCGATTGCATTACAATCTAGCAGGTGCTTATTATGGTCAAAATAAACTGGATTCTGTAAAAAGCAATATGGAGATCGCCTGGACGCTCATGGAAAATCAGACCGGATTTCAGGAAATCAAGGCCCTGCTCTACTCGGGGCTCGGCAATATTGCCAACGAGGAACACAAGATCAACCAGTCCAATTATTACTATAACCAGGCTGCGCAAATGGTGATGGCCGACACCTCATTGAAGATGACCAACCGCCAGAAGGTCACGCTATTCTTCGCCGCCGGCCAGTCCAGTCAGAAGTTAAGGCAATATGACAACGCCTTTAAGATGAACCGCGCAGCGATGGCCCTTTTGCCCTTACTGGACAATGAAGAAAAGCTGGTCTTCAGGGCCTACAGCCAGATGGCCAATTGTTACTATCAGTCTGACCGAAGTTTAGACTCCCTATACTTCTATATCAAAAAGATGGATGCTATGCAGGCGGAACATCCCACGGAAGAGAAAGCGCGCTTCATCTACGACCGTAAAGCGGTCTTCTACGATAAAATCAAAAAGTTGGATTCCGCATTGTATTATAGTCAGAAACGACTCAGCATGGACATTGATGATGCAGCGGCAAATGGCATCGAGGCGGTCAGCGTCCGCACCACCAATATGTTCATCAGCTATTCCGACCATGCAGGCATGCTACTAAAAGCAAAGAAGGTCGACAGCGCCTTCAGGTGCCTGGAGCAGTGCGAAGCCTTCATCAAGACCTATAACAAGAAGCCCGACGAAGACATCCTGCTGGTCTATCGCCAAAACCTCGTCAACTATCTATTTGCCTCTAAAAGATATGCCGCCGCCGAGAAGCAGCAGAAGATGCTGAACATCCAGTACCGCACGCTGTACGAAAATGAAAATGCACGTTCCACAGCAGAGATGGCCACCATCTATCAGCTGCAGGCAAAAGACAAATCAATCAGCAACCTGAACGAAACTGTCACGCTCACCAAGTACCACCTGCAGCGCAATACCTTATGGCTCACCATCACTGCCCTCGCTGCCCTGCTGGCCATCGTTACGGCCGCACTGATCTACTACATCCAGGGGCAACGCAAATTACTTGCCCAACATGAAAGGGCGCAGCTGGAACAAAGACTGCTCCGCACACAGATGGAGCCGCACTTCATCTTCAACACACTCTCCGCACTACAGAGTTTCGTCCGTTTTGATGAAAAAGAAAAAACATTGAAGTACCTCAATCAATTCGGGCGACTCCTCCGAAGCAGCCTCGAACTCTCCAGGGAAAGTATGGCGCCCCTCAGTGAAGAAATCAGCACCCTGGAAAACTACCTCAGCCTGCAGCAGATGCGTTACGACAATGCCTTCGATTATGACATCCAGGTCCCTGAAGAACAGGAGCTGGACCTGATCTACATCCCTCCCATGCTCATGCAGCCATTTGTGGAAAACGCCATCATCCATGGCATCGATCCCAATAAAAAAGACGGCATGATCACGGTGTCTTTTGAAATCTCACAGACGGTGCTCAAGGTACAGATCAAAGACAATGGCAATGGCATCTCTAACACAATTGGCAATGCGAAACACAAGTCTTTGTCGACTGCCATCAGTAAAGAGCGACTGGAAATTTTATCAAGAGAGAGCGGACAACCTTCAGGAATCCTCATCAGCAGCGAACCGCAAAAGGGCACAACAGTGCTCATCACCATCCCCATTACGAATACTAAACCCAGCAACACGAATATAAGCCAGCCGTAAACGGATTGTAAGCCTCTTTTTTTTTCAGATGCGGAGGCCTTACTTTAGCATCATCATCGTCAGGATAACCGAACAGATATGATCAAAAAATGGACTTATTTTGGGATGCTGATATTGGCAGGCTTTGGCTATTACGGATGCCATCAGTCGTCAGCTACCAGACAACAACGCGAAACTACAGCCGACAGCAGTCGCAAGGCCTTAAAAAAAGTGGATACCAGTGCAACCACACCTGAGCTATGGAACCTGCAGGAAGAACCACCGCCAGACTTCAACCTCAGGCAGGTTAGGATGCTCAGCAGAGTCGTTTACGATACGCTCCGCATCAAGATAGACCCTGATATGCCAGAAGACACCGTGGAAAGGACATTCAAAGACCTCAGCTTCTTTTCCACCAACAAAAACAGGTATGCTGTTGCGGTTGCCGAGAACAGAGGCCCCTTTTATGGTGCCTCGTATGGCTGGTGTGATATCTTCATCTTCAAAAAAGAAAAAGACAAATGGACCATGACGGATTTCATGCTGCAAGCGGGTGGCGGCGGAATGTATGGGCATCCGGGTAACTTCAGCACGCTCGTCCGTACTGGCGATCATTCATTGGCCATTGTGCTCGAGGGCGGACAGGAGCATATGGGTGGCAACTACCACCATTCCCTCATCAACTTCGAAAATGAAAAGCTGAAACGCCTATGCAGCATCAGCACCATGCACAACTATGGCAGCGGTGCCGGCGACGATTTTGCGTACACGGAATGTGATTCGAACAAATACCATTTCATCAGGAATGGCAAAGCGGTATATGACCTTAAAATTGAGAAATACAACTGCCTCAGCAAAGGAGGCGAAAAAGTAGATGAAGTCATCGTTCCTTACACAAAAGGCTACCATATCCCGGAACGTTTTAACTTTTCTTCGTGATCCAGTAAAGGGACCTCAGCAGACCAAATTTCAGCAGACATAGAAAACCCTCGAAAAGTGCATGACTTCCCGAGGGCTGTATATTACCTGAATATGAATCTAATTCGAGAACTTATAAATCGAGCTGGTTTTATAAACTGCACCTGGCTTAAGTACTGTTGTAGGGAACTGAGGCTGGTTTGGTGAATCTGGAAAATGCTGTGTTTCCATTGCAAAGGCAGTCCTGAAATCATCTTTGCTACCGCCTTTAAAAGTGTTTTTACTCTGCATGAAGTTACCGCTGTAAAACTGTAACCCTGGCTCCTGCGTATACACGTCCATCACTACGCCTGATTTATCACCTTTCACTGTTGCAGCATGGTACATGCCCATTCCGGCTGTTTTGTTGAGTACATAGTTATGGTCGTATCCTTTACCCGCACTCAGCTGGTCATTTTTCTCTTCAATACGGGCACCAATGGTGGTCGATTTTGTAAAATCAAAAGGCGTACCTGCCACCTTTACCAGCTTACCCGTAGGGATCAGACCAGTGTCCACAGGGGTATACTCATCCGCATAGATCTGTACCTCATGCCCCAGGATGGTACCACTGCCCTCACCATTCAGGTTAAAGAAAGCATGGTTCGTTAAGTTGACTACAGTATTTTTATCTGTAGTGGCCTCGTAGTCCATCTTCAGTTCATTGTCGTCAGTCAGCGTGTAAGTCACCTTTACAGAAAGGTTGCCCGGGAATCCTTCTTCCATGTCTTTCGACAGGTAGGTAAACTCGACCGTATGCTCATTTGGCTGTTTGGCATCCCAAACGACGTATTGATATCCTTTTTTTCCACCATGCAGTGTATTTGCGCCGTTGTTGGTATACAAGGTGTATTGTTTGCCATCCAGACTGAACTTACCCTTGGCGATGCGGTTTCCGAAGCGGCCGATCGTTGCTCCAAAATAAGGCTCGGTTGCTTTTTCGTAATCTGCTACACTGCCAAAGCCGGTGACGACGTCTACCATGTTGCCATCTTTGCCTGGTACCGTGAGGCTCACCAGCCTGCCACCGTAATTGGTGAATTTAGCTTCTGCATTTTTAGCATTTTTCAAGGTATACAACCCCGTTTTTTTGCCATCGATGGTGCTGCTGAATGCACTGTCTGAGAGTGTTGCCACCTGGGCAGAGTCCTGGTTCAGGCTATCACCCGTGGCGGAGCCTTTCTTTTCAGAGGTACATGCCGTGAAGGCAAGACCTGCCATCACCACAAGACTACCTAGAGATTTTAATTTCATACTGGTTTATTTAAATTGGTTAAGTGATTATTAGATCTTTCCAGTGCCGTCTGCCGTTTCTACAATGTATGCGGATAGGGCAAGACCACATTCCTGCTCATAAGAAACACTGATTTTCTCAATAAGTTCATCAATAAATTCATCTTTTACGATGTTGATCGTGCATCCGCCGAAACCTCCGCCCATCATGCGTGCACCCAGTACCTGCGGATAGTTGCGTACCTCTGCTACCAGGAAATCCAGCTCTTTACAGCTCACCTCATAGGCCTCGCTGAGCCCTTCATGGGTCTCGTACATCTTCTGTCCCAGTGCTGCCAGGTCCCCTTTTTTAAGGTGGTCACAAGCCACCAGCAAGCGCTCAATCTCATCGATCACAAACCTGCATTTGATGTACACCTCTTCATCTTTTTCCTTCACATATTTGTCCAGCATGGACACCGTAGCATCCCGCAGGCTGGTTACCTCAGGATGATGTGCGGTGATCCAGGCCACCCCTTGCTCACACTGCGACCTTCTGGTGTTGTATGCCGAAGACGACAAAGCATGTTTGACATTGGTATTCAGTAGTACCAGTTTATAACCATCGAGCTTCAACGGTACGTATTCGTAATCCAGGGAACGGCAGTCCAGCTTGATCACATGGTCCTGTTTACCAAAAACAGAGGCAAACTGGTCCATAATGCCGCACATCACCCCTGCAAAGGTATGCTCAGCTTTCTGCGCCACGAGGGCAATGGTCTCCTGTGTCAGCTTCAGGTTAAAAAGCTGATCCAGCGCATAACCGGTAGCACATTCCACCGCAGCAGATGAGGACAGTCCCGCACCCAGGGGCACATCGCCATCAATATACAGGTTAAACCCTCCGATTTTATAACCGCTCTTCAGCAGCTGGTCGGCCACCCCAAGGATGTAGTTGGGCCATGATTTTTCTGATGGTGCCAATGCAGACAGCGCCACCGTATGTTTTTCTTTAAAGTCTTCGGCGTACAGGTGGACTTCCTCGTCCTCGCGTTTGGAGATACCGATGTAAATGGCTTTGTTAATCGCGGCAGGCAAGACAAATCCGCCGTTGTAATCCGTGTGCTCACCGATGATGTTAATCCTTCCCGGAGACCTTACCCATAAAGCCTCACCACCAAACACACTGTTATACCTTGTCTTTAAATCTTCGATTTTCATTATGAAATTTATATTTGATTTGGTTATTTTCACCTAAACTAGAAAGAAAATGTTAAACGTAAAAATAACGCTTAATATTTTATTCCTTTCCCATAAAAAAATGACACTTCGCGGAATGGCTTTCATGACTATCTTTGGAAAAAAAACAACATTATGCTAGCACATCACGTATTATTCTGGTTAAAAGCCGATACCACCGAAGAGCAACAAAGCGCTTTCAGGAAAGGCCTGGAATCACTTCAGAACATTGAAACCGTAAAACATTTCCATGTGGGTACCCCTGCACCGATTGAGCGCGCCGTAGTAGACACCACTTATACGTTCTCGCTTGTCCTGTTTTTTGAGGGCATGGAAGGACATGATGTTTATCAGGTGCACGACCTGCACAAAGCTTTCCTCGACGAGTTCCGTGGATTGTTTGAAAAGGTGATCATCTATGACGCCAACTAATAATACTACAAAGAATTAATTGCGGTTCTTATCCTTGGCTTGTCTGTCGTCCTGTGCATCATCAACATAGTGATCTGCCCGTAGAGATGCACCCCAGGATAAGAACCCTTCCGTTATTTCAACTCCAGGCTGATCATTCCGCTGTTCCTGCTGCCCGCAAACGGAGCTGTTCTCAAAGAGAAAATCAACTTATACTTTCCGGCAGTGTCAGGCATGGTGATGGAAGCATCTACCAGCACCGATTTCCCTGCGGGTATGCGCACTTTACTCATATCGACCATTACCGATTTAAAATCCAGAGGTTTTTCCCCTGTTTTAAATGCATATTCCATTTCGCAAGGCCATGCTTCTCCCTCATTACCGAGGTAGATCGTTTCCGCATAAGGATTGCTGATTTCCAGCTTCAACTGCTGCGTTGTACCTCTGTCAAATACCGATGGCAGCTCCAGGGGACGGATCATTACCTGCTGGTACATTCTAACATTGGCTACTTTTCGTCCATAATAAACACCCTTAGCGGTAGTCAGCGTATCCTGTGTCGGATCATCATGAGTATAAGACCTCAGGTAGTAAGCCGTTTTGCCATGCAGGCGGGCCTCTAGCGGCCAGATGTCGTATTGGTTTTTGCGGTAATAACGGGAATCATAACCGAAGCCCTCCGTGGTGTTTGTGTAATAATTGTAACGTGAAGGTTCCTGGAAAGAGTTCTCAAAGATCACAGGATGCCCCGCGGCTTTCTCCTGAATGACCTTCGCCCATTCTCTGTTACCGAAATAATAAGCAACCACCTTCACTTTCATCAGCGGAGCAATGGGAATGATCAATGCGATGCGTACCAGGGCAACAAGGGCAATGTTGATTATCGCCAGTCTGCTGAACCACCTTGGCAACGGGCCTGAAGCAAGGTAAATGTAGGACAGCATAAACATGCACAACATCCCCGGCAGTGTCCAATGTGCTTCTACCCTGCCCTTGAAGGTGCTCAGCAGGAAAAAGATAAAAATCCCGAAGAAGTTGACGCGTACGGCATTTAGAAAAGGATCTTTTGTCTTCAGCAGTGTGGCAGAGCGGTAAAGGAACCAGCCCACCAACGGGCCAGCCAATGCAAGCTGTGCCAACAGGTATTCAGAGGTAAAGCTGAACTTGTAAAAAGCAGCGGACCGGTCAATAAAATGATAGTAAAAAGATGGATACCCATGTTGTACCTGCCACCAAATGTGTGGCAGAAACAGCAGGCAGGACAAGACCACAATCCCCCAGAAACTTGGTCTTTTCAACAGCTTCAGGTTGGATAGAATCGTAAAAAACAGGATCAGGATGCCATGGTACTTGCTATACAGGAGACAGGCAATCACCAGGGCCAGCAATACCGACCATTTCAGCTTATCCTCAGCAACATACCTTTGGTATACATAAAAGAAGAGTACCGCGAAAAAAAACAATGGTGCATCGGGTGTGGTGATGAAACCATATACGTGAAACAGCACCACGGACAGGAACAACAACACAAACAGCTTTACATTCCGGGCATAACTGCTCAGTATTTTCCAGAGCACATAAATCGAAAGGGTACTGCTGACGACCGTCAGCAGGCGCATACCCAAGGTATTGTGCATCAGCAGATCCCCGATCCTGATGAACAATGCCACCATCGGCGGATGGTCAAAATAACCCCAGTCGAGGAACTTTGCGTACATCCAGTAGTAGGCTTCATCGGCATGGACTTCCACAAAGCTGGCCTGGATCACATTGATCAGCGCCCAGAGTCCTAAGAATATAAAAATGCCTTGCGCTTCACGCTTATTGGTTTGCTGCATCCTGAAGGTTAACTAAGAGAAGGTATATAGATAATTTGCAAAAAAGTTCCACAAAGAAACGATGACAATGGCACAGGCTTTGGCCAGGTAAAAGTTCCACTTCAGCCTATCGTTGAGCAGGTAGATCAGGGCATTGCTCAGCGCCAGGCCTACCAGACAGATCACAAAATATTTGCTGAACTGGATCATGCTCGCCGGGTCATGCTGGTTAAAGGTCCACAGCCGGTTCATCAGATAGTTGGTACCCGTGGCGACTGTAAACCCCATGGAGCTGGCCACATACTTGTGGATTTTCAGCTTTTCCTTGCAGAGGTAAGTCACGCTGAAATCGACAATCAGTCCGGCGAAACCTACGATGCCGAACTTCAGCAGCTTCAGAAAAAAATCGGCATCAAACTGTATGGCTGCTAGTGGCATCATATAATTTTATAAACGGCAAAAATAACATAATATTAAGACAACTTCATTTCGTTTGTTTAATTTAGCAACTATAAAACCTGAACTTGCTCCATTTTTTCAAATATAAAACACCTGAACCATATACCGCGGACTTTCATGAGGCCAGTGGTTACAACAACATCAGACAGGTCACTTACCTGAGCACCATCTTACTGACGATCGCCATCCTCGTCCGTATTATCGGTATCATCTACGACACACAGTTGTCAGCACTGCCGAACATACGCGAATATAACATCCTGAATTACATCGACATTACCGGCTCCCTGATCTTTATACTGCTCAGCAGAAGGCGCTATCAGCAAAACGCCGCACAAAATACCGGTCGCCATATCCTCACATTTACCTTCGTCATCTTTATTCTGAGCATTACCTGGAGCATCAGCTTTATTTTTTCCATGCACAATGCAAAAAATACGCTGATGATGTTTTTGATAGGTATCATGAGTGTCAGTATTTTCTTTGCCCTTACCAATCGACAGGCCATTGCTGCTGCATCTTTCGTAATGGGTCTTTTCATTGCCGCGATAGTTGTATATTCCTATAGCTTCACCGACCGGATCCTGAACATCATCTGCGGCCTAGTCCTTGCCTTTGTGCTCTACACATTCTCGAGATACACGTATTATTTTAAGTCGCAGCATTACGTACAGCTGCGGAAGTTCAGCGAGACAAACGAATATGTTCAGGAGCTCAATCGCCAGAAAAGCGAAATCCTTGGATTTGTAGCGCATGACCTGAGGGCACCACTAAACAACATCGAGGCACTCAGCGGCATGATGCTCGCCGAAGGCACAGACCAGCAGGTAGAAACAAGGATGATCCAGAGTGCATCGCGACAGGCAAAATACATCATCAACGACCTTCTGGAGGTCGTACAGGAACAAAAAGCACCGCTGGTCACCCACCGCCTGAACCTCAGTCACTGTCTGAAAAATATTATTGAACACTGGCAGGCCAACGTGGATGAGCCCCGACAGATCCGGTTCATCACCAATGATCAACAGCTGGAGACTGACATCAACCTTTCCAAATTCACAAGGGTAATGGACAACCTGATCGGAAACGGACTGAAGTTCTCCGCAGCGGAAACACCCATCGTCGTAGAAATGGTCCATGACCATACAGGCTGTACCATCAGCGTGAAGGATTTTGGGATCGGCATCCCCAAAGGCCTGCAGGAGTTGCTGTTCGACCAATTCTCCAAAGCCGGCAGGCCCGGTCTCCAGGGGGAGAAATCCATGGGTCTCGGACTTCACATCTCTAAACAGATGATTGAGCATCATGGCTGGCAGATTGACATGGAAAGCGAGGAAAATGCAGGCACCACCTTCCACATCAGGGTCCCCACAACCGCAATTTATCCTGAAAAAGTATATTCCAGCAGCGCTAGTTCAGATTAAACTTGTCGCTCCTAATGTTCACTACATTCGAAGCACTGATGATGGCCACGATAAATACACCAATGAAAACAGCAAGTGTGATCTGCAGCACCGAGTAAAACTTACTTCTCGAGGCCATGAAGGCAGAATCGTCGATCAGCTCTGCGCCCACCTGGGTCTGGATCCTGATCAGCTCATTGAGCTGGTCCATCGCATTTTTGGAGGCTTCACGACCGCTGGTTTCATGCAGCAGACGTCCCGCAGCAAGGCCATCGGCAGCCGTCCTTAGCATGACCAGCTGCTCCGCATGTTTCACCGTTCCCAGCTGCTCCTTCAGCGCCAGCAGGTTTGCCTGCTCAGACTTCACCAGGAACGTACGCTCATATTTATGCAGCAGCGCATCAATGCGGCTGTTCAGCTGACTGAACTCGCGCTTCAGGGCGGCACCATCGGCCCCGGCCCCATAGAGGAAACCATCCAGCGCATATTTCTTGGCATAGACATGCTCCGCAATGTAAAACAGGTCGGTTGCCGGGATCAGGCGGTCCTGATACAGCGACACAAAAGAACGGTTCATGCTTTCCACACTCTTGTCTTCCAAAATCCTGATCAGGATCGTGCAGGCCATTACCGCAAAGAGCAGGGTGGCAATCTTCGTTTTCTGTTTGATGGTGTAGGCTATTTTCATCGCTTATATCTGGTTAGTAACAGGGCACAGCATCGCGCCCGGCGCTAAAACTCATCGGCCGGGGAGCTGAAAAAGTTAGCAGCAAAATTTACTAAAAATAATTCTCTTTTTGCCCTGGTTACGCCAGTATATAACCAACGCAGGAAATCCATGTCCACCATCTCATCCGTCAGGTACCCCTGATCGACAAAAACTGCATCCCACTGCCCACCCTGGGCCTTGTGACAGGTCACGGCATAGGCGAACTTGATTTGCAGCGCATTGTAGAAGGGATCTTCCTTGATGGCCTTAAAACGTTCCTTTTTGTTCCTGATGTGTTCGTAATCTTCATTCAGCGCCTCAAAAAGACGGTTGCTCTGCTCATAAGAGAGGCTTGGTGTTTCTGCCGTCAGCGTATCCATCATCACCTTGCAGGTCAGCTCCCCCGCCTCGGGAAAGTCGAGGAACTCCAGCTGCACCTCCGCAAAGCGGAAGCCATAGCGCTCCTCCTCACGGCGTACCCGGATGATCCGGGCCATGTCCCCGTTTGCAATGAAAGCTGCCGACTCGTTATCAGGCAGCCAGAAATAGTTGTTCTTCACCACCATGATCTGATCTCCGCCGGTCAGCTCCTCATCCCGGTACAGCAGTCGCGAGCGGATCTGCTGGTTGTAAACATTAGCAGATTTATTGGAGCGGCAAACCACCAGAGCGTTTTCCATTCCAAACTTATTGTACGCATATTCCAATCCTTCCACCAGCTTCAGCCCCGTCATGCGGAAGATGTCCTTGAAGTTTTTCGTGATGAACTTCGGCAGCTCCACCTGCTCAGTTTCCTGCTCCTGATGGATCAGCTGCCGCAGCATCGTCGCATTGGCGAGGATTCCGGATTTCTTTTCCTGGCGTACTACCTCCTTCAGTTCCACCTCTACCACCAGCTTGGAAAAGTTGCCAGAAATATGGCCTCCGTTCAATGCCGGACTGTCGGTGCTGCCCACCGGTGGCAGCTGTGCGGTATCTCCCACAAAGACCAGTGCACAGTTTTTATGGTTGTATACATATACCATCAGGTCCATCAGGAAGGTCGACCCATTCTGGGTGTTCCACTCATCGGCAATCATGGAGGCCTCATCGACGATAAACAGCGTATGCTCCGCCAGGTTTGGCGCCAGCTGAAAAGCCATATCCGTAGATACCGCAGACCGTTTCCGGTAAATGCGTTTATGGATGGTCAGCGCTTTACGGCCGGTATAGTTGCTCATCACCTTCGCTGCCCTTCCCGTTGGTGCCAGCAATGCAGCACGCAGTCCGAACTGGGGCAAAGCCTTAACCAGCGCCGCTACGGAAGTAGTCTTTCCCGTGCCCGCATAACCGCGCAGGATAAAACACTGGTTGTCCAGCGGCTTTGATAAAAAATCAGCCATTTTTGTACAGAAAACCAGCTGTTCGGCTGTCGGATTGAACTCATAAGACTGGGCGATGATCAATGCTTTATCCATTTAACAAAGATGCAATGGTGATGTTATAGAAAAAAGGATTAATTTTGATCATAATTTAAAAGATACAGATGAGTCATAAAAACAGCCTTTTGTTAGTAGATCCCGAATTTGATCCCGGTACTGCTGCAGACTGCAATTTATTATTGAAGATTACCGCCGACAGCTTTTCTTACGCCATCATTGACAAGAACAACGATCAGCTAAAAGCAGTATATGATCAGCAGGAGTCGGCAAATGTAGGCAAAGACCTGGCAGCAAAAATAAAAAATGATCCTTATCTGAGTCTTCCCTACAAAGAAATTAAAGTTTCTGTATATACCGGAAATTCCATCTCCATACCTAACGTATTCTTTGATCCGGAGCAGCTGAGCCATTATGCCATGTATTTTAGCGAGCCTTCCTCGGATCACCTTTATGCAAGGCCCTCCGCAACTTATGGCTTCACCTCCATTTTTACCTTGCAGGAGTCGATGGATGAGCTGCTCAGCTCCACGCTTCAGAGTTGTGTGCTGTTTGACCATGCCGCCCCGATCCTTGCCATCGCCGGAGTCCAAGACAGCAAGTCGCTCGTGATGGACTTTACAGCCACCTCTTTCAATGCAGCATTAACGGAAGGCCACAAGCTGGTATTCCGCAATTACTATGAGATCGACAATGTAGACGAGTTCAACTATTACCTCCTGTTCATGATCAACCAGCTGCAGATCGACTGCCGCCATACGGCTGTAGTCCTGAGTGGCATCGTCCATGAAGAAGACGACCGCTTTGAGTGCATCAGGAAGTATTTCAGCGACATTACCTTTCACAATGCCGGCACGAAAAACCTCGACCAGCGAATTTTAGATGATATGCCTGCTCATTATTACAGCAGCCTCCTAGCCCTTGACCTATGCGAATAATTGGCGGTACACTAAAAGGCATCCGAATGAATGCCCCGGAAAGCCTCCCGGTGAGGCCGACCACAGACATGGCCAAAGAAGCGCTGTTCAACATCCTGTACAATACCTACGATTTTGACAGCTGTGAAGTACTTGACCTCTTCTCCGGCACAGGCAACATCAGCATTGAGTTTGCTTCCCGAGGCATTAAAAAGGTGACCTCAGTAGACAAACATTCGGGATGTGTGTACTGGCTGAAGTCGGTCATCGATAAATATAAACTTCATCAGATTGACCCTCATAAAGGCGATGTGTTCAAGTTTCTGGAGGGTCATAAAAAGTCCTACCAGATCATCTTTGCCGATCCTCCGTATGACCTTCCTACCATCCCGCGGATCCCGGAGCTGGTCATCAGCAACAACCTGCTGACCGACAATGGCATGCTGATCGTGGAACACCCCTCACTCCTGAAGTTAAACGGCCTGCCGGGTTACCAGGAAACAAGAAGGTACGGAAATTCTTCCTTCAGCTTTTTTGAGAAAGTAAAAGAAGAGACGGCTGACGACCAGTAAAAAGCCAACAGATAAAAGCTGAAACAGCCACAATAATATTCAAACACGAATTGTAATCAACGACGGATCATGAAAATAGCCCTCTTCCCCGGTTCCTTTGACCCCATTACCATCGCCCATGCCGACATCCTCAGCCGTGCCTTGCCTTTATTTGATAAGATTGTAGTAGGAATCGGCCTGAACAGTTCCAAACAGAACTTCCTCTCTGCAGAGCAGCGCGGAGAAATCGTGCGCACTGTTTTTGCTGACATGCCAAACGTGGAAGTGGCTTTGTACGAAGGTCTGACGATAGATTTCTGCAAAAAGATCAATGCACAGTACATGGTGCGCGGTATCCGTTCGGTGGGCGACTTTGAATATGAGCGTGCCATTGCACAGATCAATCAGACCATGATGCCCGAGATGGAAACAATTTTCATCCTCAGCAAACCTGAATATTCGGCCATCAGCTCCACCATCGTGCGTGACATCCTGAGGAACCACGGTGACGTGAGCCCTTTCTTGCCCAAAGCAGCATTGCGGTTTCTCTAATTACAGAAGACCGCCTTCCTCCAGCACCTGTACGATGGAAGGATAGGTATTGGCCACGATAGGTGCCAGCTCCGTTTCCTCCAGCCAGCAGGCCTTGGTGATGCCCTCTTCTTTTTGAGGAATCAGCTTTGGTGAGCCCTTCACGCTCATCATGTACCAGTTGGTCTTTTTCAATACCAGCTTGGCTCCCATCTCATAAACATGGTAGGTTTTACAGAGCTTGCCATCATTGGAGGCAATCTTTACGCCACACTCTTCCTCCACTTCCCTCACACCGGCATCCTTCATGCGCTCGCCCTTTTCTACCTTACCCTTCGGCAGGTCCCATTTTTTATTGCGGTAGATAAAAAGATACTTGCCCTTTGCATTCTGTACGAGACCACCTGCAGCCTTGATCAGGGTCAGGTTCTTTTTGATGGCCCTGAAGATGGCCTTTGGATCCTCATCGAGCAGGATATAGTCCTTCCCGGGGTCGGCATTCAGGTATTTATAAAAATCAGCGAAGCTAAAGCTCTTCGCATCCAGTTGATGGATCGGTTGACCATGTTTAGGCATCGCTGAGGCGATAAACAAAGTGGTGTCGTTGATATAAATGCGGTAATGCTTCATAGTGTAAAATCTGACCTCCGATTAGGGACGCTAAAACTATAAATATTTATTCAATTTTAAGCTGAATAAAATCAATTCGCCCCGATATTACACTCCCGCACCGAGCGCATTGAATTTATACTGCAGTACAAACAGCACGTAACGCTTGAGGGCGTTCGACTGCACATTCTCCCGGTAGGAAGACATGATGGTCGTGGTGCTGCTCACATTGTTGTTCAGTAAGTCGTTCACCGCCACCCTGAAGTTCAGCTGCTCCTTCTTCAGGAACCGGTAACCAATGCTCGCATTCAGCAGCTGCGAACTGCGCTGAAAATCCTCTGGAATCTGCGAATTATACTGGTAATAATAGGAGGCATTCAACTCCAGCCTGCGTACGGGCTGCAACTTCATCGACATCCTGTAGTTGCTGGAATGATAGGAAAGGTCATTCAGCTCGTTCAGGCTGTAACCGGTATTGTTGAAGTTCAGACTTGCGCTTGGCGACAGGGTAAGGTATTCTTTATAATCTATGGAGCAGGAAAGGCTGAGCCCATACTGCTGCTGTAAGGTCTCATTGCGTTGTGAATTGATGAAGCCGACATCCCTGTTGTTGCTTGCCGACAGGCTTAAGCCGGGCTGGATGGTCAGGCCGGCGAGGCGGTGACTGGACTGTATGCCTGCATCAAGCTGCATCCTGCGAGAACCATCCACATTCCTGAAACTCTGGATCTGTCTGCCCAGTGTATCATAGGTGGCATCTGTCACAATCCTGTTTTTGTCGAAACTGAGCGACCCGTTCAGGTAAGTGCTGATGCCTTTTTTTGGAACAAAGTGATTGTAGGAAGCCTGCAGGCTGTGGGTCAGGGAGGTCTTCAGTGAAGGGTTTCCGATCACTACCAGCAACGGGTTGCTCGGGTCGGCCACTGGTGCCAGCTGATCCGGACTCGGTGCTGACGGCGAAATGTTGTATCCGAAGCTGAGCGAGCCACGGTCGTGGAAGTTGTAATTCACATTCAGGTTGGGTGAAAACTGACGCTGATCGACGCGGATTACGGTATCCCTCAGCAGTAACCGGTTCCGCTGATGGATGATGCTCATGCCGCCATTCAATGCAATTTCCAGTTGCTTGCGTCGATAGGCTAACTGCAAAAGCGGTTGGTGCATGATGTTGGTGTTCCTGCTGTCGTTAGAAAAAAGGCTGTCGGGGATCACATAACCCAGCCCTCCTCCTGCATTGCGGAATGCGGATTTGCGACTGCTGTTGGACTGTTGGTTGAGGTTGTACTGAAGTCCGATCAGGAAGCCCGCTCCCAGATTGCGCGACAACTCCAGTCCGACAGTATTTCCCACACCGCGGTCTTTGGTGTAATTCACCTGATCAATGATGTTCGAGGAGTCTGCTGCCCCGGGCGAAAAAAAGTGGTTATCGGAATGGTTAAACTGCGTTCCCGTTCCGTTCTGCAGGTTCAGCATCCAGTTGAGCTTCATGCTGGTCTTACCGTCTTTCGATTTCCTGTTGTACATAAAATATTGCTGCATCGACCAGCGGTTGCCATCTGTGCGGTTGCGGCTGTCGGCTGTATTCAGCACCAGGCCGTTGGCATCGCTGGAAGTGGCAAAGCGGTTCTCCTCATTTTTAAAGGGCGAATAGCTGAAGGAAGGCATGATCCGCCAATTGCTCAGCGTATCGGGCGTGTAGGCAATGTTGGCCATCATCCGGTGTCCTTTATTGTCGCTAATGCTCTTTTGCTGCTCGATGTAAGACAATCCGCCGTTGTCGAGAAAGTTAAAGCGGTCCGTCAGTCGGTCGACCGTGTTGTGCTGCTGGTCATATCCGTAATTGCCATCAATGGTCAGCTTACTGCTCAGCTCTTCGTTAAAGTTAGCCATCAGGTTTCTGCTTTCGCTGATGCCGCCCGACCCGGGACCGGAAATCATAACGGCCATGCCGGATGACATCTCCGGGCTTCCATTGCCGGCAGCGCCATACACACCCATGCGGGTCTTTCCCTGAAAGGCATGGATCATCCCCGTGCCGAGATATCGCTCCTTACTCCCGTAACCGGCCTGCACATCACCGAGCAATCCTTTATTCTGATCTGCTTTGAGCGTCAGGTTGATGACTACCTCATCTTCCGGTGGCCGCACCAGCTGGCTGAACTCCCGGTCTTTGTTTTTATATTTGGTAACCTGCACCTTGTCGACAATTGATGCGGGCAGGTTTTTGGTCGCTGCATCGGTACCGCTGCCAAAGAAGTCACGCCCGTCGACCTGTATCTTACTTACTTTCTTTCCATTGACGGTGATGTTGCCTGATGCATCGATGCGCACGCCCGGCAGGCGCTTCAGCAGGTCCTGGACCATCGACTGTGGCATCATCTTAATGGAAGCCGCATCAAATTCCATCGTATCTTTCCTCATGACAAAGGGCGGGCGCCGTGTGGTGATCTGCACCTCTTCGAGGTCAACTGTTTTGTCCTTTTTGACATCCTTCCGCTGCAGGCTGTCTTTCAAAGTAGGATCCTGCTGTGCGAGGGCTGACAATGAAAACAACAGCAAAAGGAAAATGCAAAATAATGGTAATCTAAGGGCCTGCGGATGGAACGTCTTCATGTTAAAAAAAACAAACCTCCATACATATAAAGGTTTAGCGTTTGCAAAAATAGTCTTTCCAAAAAGAAAGCTTGTTAAATTATGTTAAATCTACTCCTTTTGGATTTATAAGATTGATTTCCAACAGGTGGCAAAAAATATCTTTTACCATTAAGTTTAATTGCCGATATTCGCTGCCTCTAATAATGAATTAAACAAAGGCTTTCTACTTTTATTAACAATCGCGTGGGAAATAATCTTTCATTGCGGTCGTTAAGAAATGTCAGAAAAACTGTAATTTTGGGATATGTATAATAAAAGTGATATTGAATTAAAGGTAGCTGAATTTTTATTACAAATTAAGGCAATCAAGTTACAACCGAACAACCCTTTCACATGGGCTTCAGGTTGGAAATCGCCTATTTACTGCGACAACAGGGTTACACTTTCCCACCCCTCAGTAAGAACATACATCAGACAAAAATTGACACAATTGATTCAGGAAGAGTTCGGCTCTGTGGACCTGATCGCTGGTGTGGCCACTGCAGGTATTCCTCAGGGGGTATTGGTGGCCCAGGAGCTTGGTCTTCCATTTGCCTATGTACGTGCGAAAGCAAAAGAACATGGTACTGGCAGCCAGATTGAAGGTGAGATCGTTGAAGGACAACGTGTGGTGGTGGTAGAAGACCTGATCTCTACTGGTAAAAGCAGCCTTCAGGCTGTTGAGGCCCTGAAAAATGCAGGCCTTTCTGTTGCAGGACTGGTATCCATCTTCACTTATGGCTTTGACCAGGCTGAAGAAAACTTCAAAGAAGCAAAAGTACGCTTCGCAACACTTTCCAACTACACTGCCCTGATTGAGTACGCTGCTGAACACAGCTTCATCAGTCAGAATGATATCGACCTGCTTGCAAGATGGCGCAGAAACCCATCAGAGTGGGGTCAGGAATTAGAACAAACTAGCTAGAACCAAGATGACTGTTATCGAAAGTAGCGCAGTGATTAACCTGCCTGTTGAAAAAGTATATGCATTCCTTGCTGACCTGAACAACCATCAGCAGCTGATGCCGGAAAACATCTATAACTGGTCATCGACCGTTGATGAAGCCAGCTTTACCATTCAGAACATGGCCAAACTGGCGATCAAAATCTCCAGCAGGATCGAAAATCAAGAACTGATCGCCATCCCAACGGAAAAAGCGCCTTTTGACATCGAGCTGAAATGGACCGTAGCTGATAATGGTGATGGCAGCACTACTGCCAAACACATCGTATCTGCTGAACTGAACATGATGATGAAGATGCTGGCCTCAGGCCCATTGCAGAAATTGGTAGATTATGAGACGGAACGCCTGCAAGCGATTCTTGGGTAACTGAAAACAAGATAAAAGAATTTTATCCATAACCAATAAAAGGCGGATCGCTCTGTTGAACGATCCGCCTTTTGTTTTTCATGCAGATAATGAAGCCTGTTGTTCAACTGAAGCCTCACTTTACAGAAAATTTAAGAAATACCGGCACATGGTCGGAAACCAGCCTGGCATCTTTAAAATCTGAAAACTGCTGAAAGAAAGGGATGATGCCGGAACTCTTGCAATTGATCCCTTTGCCTGGATAAAAGAAATTATCATACTCCGACGCGAGGCAGTCGCCATTGATACATTTCTGCCTCAGCGAAGTCTTCTGATTAATCATGGAAGGCTCATAACCCATCTTTTTGAGAGGATTGAAAACAGAATGTGACTGTGAGAGGTTAAAATCTCCACAAAGGATCAGTTGGTCCTGAGGATATAGGGCTGGCAGGAACTTCAGGTAGCTGATTTCAGTTTCAGGTTGTTTGGATTTAGGGATCGCATGAAAAGAACCGATCATAAAGGTTTTCTTTCCCATGTTGAACCTTGCCAGATAGGGTTCTCTATTGATCTCCAGGTTGTACTTCTTCTCCAACCAGGCCGGACCAATCATCTGCAGCTTTTTACTTTTCCAGAAAAACACATAACGCTCCTTGCTGTACCTGTCGCCGGAGGTACCATGACTGATACTATACTGCCATTCCTGCCCTGTTTTATTCAACTCCTCATGCAAGCGGATTACTGCCTTTGGCCCGCCCACCCCGGCCACTACTTCCTGAATGGCGACAATATCAAAGTCTTTTATCGTCCTTGCAATAAACTGCAATTGAGCGGTAGTCTTAGACTGGCCAAAATCTTTAACGTTCCAGGAGCAAATACTGATGGTCTGTGCAAAGGCAACAATATGAATAAAGAAAAAGGTGGCAAACAAGGTTGCCTTACGGATATTGGAAGTATGGGACATTAGAAATAAAGTATAGGACAAGCCACTATCACGGCCTTCTGAAGCGAATTTAGAAAGAAAAATGAAACAATGATCTCTGTCCTGTTTTTTCTCAGCTTTTCACCTAACCTTGCCAGGTAATACGGATCAACCTGGGCGATACACTGGTTGTTTTTGATGGATAGTATTGACATTTTTTCAGTATAAACAATAAATTACCTGACAATTAATCTGGCTAGGTTATTTTCTACCGACATAATTTCCGATCCCTAAGCAAAAACCCCGATGGCATTTACTTTGTTAAAACCTCATCATGAACTTCAATAACTTTACGATAAAAGCACAGGAAGCGATTCAACAGGCTTCTGCAATAGCTGCAGGCAATCAGCAACAGGCTATTGAAACGGCACACATTTTAAAAGGTTTGCTTACTGTTGATGAAAACGTGGTTTCTTACGTATTGAAGAAATTAAATGTCAATTTGAATGTGCTGAACCAGAATCTGGACAAGCAGATTGAAAAGTTCCCGAAGGTTAGCGGCAGCAACCCTTACCTGACCTCAGGAGCAAACAGCGCCCTTCAGAAAGCACAGTCCTACCTTAAAGAGTTTAAAGACGAATTTGTATCGGTAGAACATCTTTTGCTCGGCATTTTATCTGTGAACGATGACACCGCAAAGCTTTTAAAAGACCAGGGTGTAAACGAGAAAGACCTTAAGAAAGCCATCGTTGCCCTGAGGGGCGACAACCGTGTGACGGACCAGAATGCGGAGGCTACCTATAATGCATTGGGCAAATACGCCAGGAACCTGAATGAATATGCAGAGTCCGGCAAGCTTGACCCGGTGATTGGCCGTGATGAAGAAATCAGACGTGTCATACAGATACTCTCCAGAAGGACAAAAAACAACCCGATTCTAATCGGGGAACCCGGCGTGGGTAAAACCGCCATCGCTGAGGGGATCGCCTTCAGGATCATCAAAGGCGATGTGCCTACCAACCTGAAGACAAAAATTGTTTTCTCCCTGGACATGGGTGCCTTGATTGCCGGAGCGAAATATAAAGGTGAATTTGAGGAACGTCTAAAGGCTGTGGTCAAGGAAGTTACACAAAGCGATGGCGACATCATTTTGTTCATTGATGAGATACATACCCTGGTGGGTGCTGGTGGCGGCGAGGGGGCCATGGATGCTGCCAACATCCTGAAACCTGCACTGGCACGTGGTGAGCTCCGTGCGATTGGCGCCACGACTCTTGATGAATACCAGAAACACCTCGAGAAAGACAAAGCACTGGAACGTCGTTTCCAGAAAGTGCTGGTCGATGAACCGGATACCCAGGATGCCATTTCCATTTTACGTGGATTGAAAGAGCGCTATGAGACACACCACAAGGTGCGAATTAAAGATGAAGCCATCATCGCTGCTGTGGAGTTGTCGCAAAGGTATATCGCCGACCGCTTTTTACCGGATAAGGCCATTGACCTGATGGATGAGGCTGCATCGAAACTGCGACTGGAGATGGACAGCGTTCCTGAAAAAGTGGATGAGCTGGACCGTAAAATCATGCAGCTGGAGATTGAGCGCGAAGCGATCAAAAGAGAGAATGATGATAAAAAGGTGAAATCACTTGGGGAAGAAATTGCCAATCTTTCTGCGGAGCGTGATGAGATCAAAGCGAAATGGCAGAGTGAGAAAGACCTGGTAGATGGCATCAACAGTGAAATTGAACAGATTGAAAACTATAAACTGGAAGCTGATCAGGCAGAGCGTGCCGGTGATTACGGTAAAGTAGCCGAGATCCGCTATGGTAAGATCAAGGAAGCTCAGGATAAGGTGGAAAAACTGAAAGTGGAACTCGAAAGTCACCAGACCGAAAGCAGGATGCTGAAAGAGGAAGTCACCGCCGACGACATTGCGGGTGTGGTGGCGCGCTGGACAGGCATTCCAGTGACGAAGCTGGTTTCCAGCGAGCGCGAGAAATTGCTGCACCTGGAAGACGAGCTGCACAAACGTGTTGCGGGTCAGGACGAAGCCATTGAGGCGATCTCCGATGCGATACGCCGCTCAAGGGCTGGTCTGCAGGATAAAAGAAAACCAATCGGCTCATTTATCTTCCTCGGTACTACTGGTGTAGGTAAAACAGAGCTGGCAAAAGCACTGGCTGAGTTCCTCTTCAATGATGAGAATGCCATGAAAAGGATTGACATGAGTGAGTATCAGGAACGTCATTCGGTATCACGTCTGATTGGTGCGCCTCCGGGATATGTGGGTTACGATGAAGGTGGGCAGCTGACAGAAGCAGTACGCAGGAAACCTTACTCTGTAGTGCTGCTGGATGAGATTGAGAAAGCGCATCCTGATGTATTCAATATCCTGTTACAGGTATTGGATGATGGAAGGCTGACAGACAACAAGGGCCGCGTGGTGAACTTCAAAAACACCATCATCATCATGACTTCCAACATTGGTTCTCAGCTGATTCAGGAGAACTTCAAAAAGCTGGATGATGATAACCATGATGAAGTCGTAGCGAAAACAAAAAATGAATTGTTTGAGCTGCTGAAACAGACCATCAGACCGGAGTTTTTAAACCGTATCGATGAGCTGATCATGTTCACCCCACTGAACCGCAGTGAAATCAGGAATATTGTGAACCTGCAGTTCAGACAGGTACAGGAAACACTTGCGGAGATGGGTGTCCACATTGAGGCTTCGGTAGAAGCCCTGGACTGGCTGGCAGAACTGGGATACGATCCTCAGTTCGGTGCAAGACCACTAAAACGTGTGATCCAGAAAAGAATCCTCAACGAGTTGTCGAAAGAGATCCTCTCCGGCCGCATTGACAGGGACAGCAACATCAAACTGGACATGTTCGACCATCAGTTTGTATTTCTGAACAACAGCAACTAAGTATACATTAATAAGTCAAATTCACAAAACCTCTTGCCTGGCAGGCAGGAGGTCAGTGGGTTTAAACAGCATTTAAAGCTTGATTTTCTTCTCTCTTCTAATTCTCGCACGAATTTCGTACTATATCTAACCTTGTTTATCTTTTGCTGTTTTACTAACCTATATTTGCTTAAGCCTGTTAAACTACAATGATATAGGTTTGTCCAGAAGAGATAGTCGGCTAATGGCAATATCATATCCTTTGGGTAATCTTGTTTACACACAAAGTCAAATGATAAGCATTCTGCAATATAAGTTTGGAATGTTGGGCAGCGGAGTACATCATAAACGCATAACTGCTCGAATCTTCTAGAGTGTGGGCTAGAATCAGTATGGAGGGCATCGCATTGGGTGTTCAGGAAAGATATGCAGCGGAATATACACATCACTACTTATTAAAGTACATACCAGAGCTACAACTTATAATCTCAAACTTTAATCGAAGAAGGGATTTAAAATAGGAACACATTAATAATTGTTCCACGAAGGTAGGCATGTTTGGAAAAGCACGTCCGCGAAAAAATTATCTTGACTATTCCAGGAATTTCTTCCCCAGTAATTACAGTATTTGCAATACCTAAAAACAATAAATTGACTTGACTCCAAGTCAATTATGTACTTAAATCGACTTGGATTCAAGTCAAAATCAGTATATTTGACTTATAGCTAGTCAAAAATGGAATTATTAATTACTTACCAGCAGAATTTATTAGCCCATACCGAAGGACATTTCTTTAGGTTTTTACACCAGGTTATTCCCTGGGAACAAAGGATGATTGCAATAAAAGGTCTTCGGGGAGCAGGGAAAACAACCCTAATATTACAGCACCTCAAGTATCATAGTCCTGAACCACAAAAAAGTCTATATGTTTCTGCTGACCATCCTTGGTTCTATAACCATACACTTCTGGATCTGGCAGACGAATGGAGTAAAAATGGAGGGCGAGAATTGTATATTGATGAAGTCCACAAGTACCCCCACTGGTCGAGGGAGTTAAAGAACATCTACGATGGCTACCCGGGAATGAAGGTGATCTTTACAGCTTCGTCTGCTCTGGATATTTATAGAGGAGAATCCGATCTGAGCAGAAGGGTACTCAGCTATGAGCTTCCGGGAATGTCTTTCCGAGAGTACCTGGAACTTGTTCATCAGATAAAAATACCTGTATTTACACTTGAAGAACTATTTGAGCAGCACATGACTATCGCAAGATCACTTTATGACAAATTGGAGTACCCCCTCTCATTCTTTAAAAAGTACATCAGCAGTGGCTACCTTCCATTTACCAATACAAACAAAGAGGCAGACTACCTGACCCGATTGTACCAAGTAATTGATGCCTCTATCTCTCATGACCTGGCCTTCATACAGAATTACTCTGCTACACACGCCACTAAGATTAAGAAACTCCTGGCTGTTACTGCAGAATCTGCTCCCTTCGAACCAAACATCGCCACGATAGCTAAAAAGCTAACTTTAGGCAGAGATACCGTGAACAATTTTCTTCAAAATCTACAGAGTGCAAGGTTACTGAACCTGATCAATCGTCCTACACAGGGCATTGCTGCATTACAGAAGCCCGACAAAATTTATCTGGAAAACACCAACCTAAGTTATGCTTTGGACACGCACCCTGACATAGGAACCATTAGGGAAACTTTCCTCCTCAATCAACTGAGAAATGCAGGACATCAGGTACAACTCGCCGAAAAAGGAGACTTCCTGATCAATGGGAAACATGTCATCGAAGTCGGAGGAAAGAAAAAAACCTATAAACAGATCGCAGGTGTTGAGGCTGCATTCATTGCGGCTGACGAAATAGAAATAGGTTTCGGAAATAAAATCCCGCTCTGGTTATTCGGATTGTTATACTAACCCTTCTTCTTCACTTCGATATTCGGCAAAAACCCGGTCAGCAAGCCTATCAGCGGCAGGAAAGAACAGATGTGGTACACGTAGTTGATACCTGCGTGATCGGCAAGGTTACCCAGCAGTGCCGAGCCTATACCTCCCATACCAAAGGCAAAGCCGAAGAATAAACCAGCCACAAGTCCCGTTTTTCCAGGAATCAGTTCCTGCGCATACACGAGGATGGCAGAAAACGCAGAGGCCAGGATCATGCCGATCGGAACGATCAATACGCCGGTCCAGAATAAATTAGCATAAGGCAACATCAGGGCAAAAGGTGCCGTTCCGAGAATAGAAAACCAGATGACGTATTTCCTGCCAAAACGGTCTCCTACAGGGCCACCCACCAGGGTACCTGCCGCTACAGAAACCAAGAACACGAACAGGTATACCTGCGAACTCTGCACCGACACATGGAACTTATCAATCAGGTAAAAGGTGAAATAGCTCGTCAGACTGGCCATATAGAAATACTTGGAGAAGATCAGGATCAGCAGGATGGAAACCGCAAAGATCACCTTGCCACGCGAGAAGGTATTGGCAACAACCGCAGCACTGCCCTGCTTGCGGGCATTCATCTTCATTAGCACACCTTTATACCAGGCTCCTACCCTGCTCAGGATGAGGATAGCCAGCAATGCCATCAGTGAAAACCAGATGATGCTGGTCTGCCCATGAGGTACAATGATCCAGGCGGCCAACAATGGTCCCAGCGAACTTCCTGCATTACCACCCAGCTGAAAGATCGACTGTGCCAGCCCCTTTTTCCCACCGGATGCGGCCTGCGCCATCCTTGATGCCTCCGGGTGAAAAACCGAGGAACCTGTACCCACCAATGCAACAGCCAGCAGCATCATGTAAAATCCTGTGGACATCGACAGGGTAACGAGCCCTACAAGGGTAAATCCCATCCCTACAGCGAGTGAATAAGGTTGTGGTTTTTTATCGGTATACAGCCCTACAAAAGGCTGAAAAAGAGAAGCCGACATCTGGAAGGTCAGCGTAATCAAACCAATCTGTGAAAAGCTCAGGTGGTACGAATTTTTAACTATCGGATAAATCGCCGGGATCAGCGACTGGATCGTATCATTCAAAAGATGGGAGAAGCTGATGGCAAAAAGGATCGGAAAGACGGTAGTCTCGACCGCCTTTTGGGCCGCATTAGTTGTACTCATTTATTCGCAGTAGTTATACTCAGTTAAAAAGGGCTATATTGCCCAAAGATAAGCATACTTTTGTTTAAGTTTTTCTGGTATTATCTAAATAGAACTGCAAAACAATTGCGTTCCAGAGCGTGTTATTTACTACAATAATACAAATCAAGTTCCATGAAAATCGCATATATATCCTCTTACCCACCCCGTGAGTGTGGCATCGCAACTTTTAACCATAACCTGATGAGGGCAATAGGGCACGATAAAAGTGCCGTCTCTGAGGACAGCTTTGTGGTCGCGATGAATGATTCTGACAGCATCACAACATACGAATACCCGAAGGAGGTAAAGTACATCATCAGACAGGAAAATCAAAAAGACTACATCCGCGCAGCAGATTACATCAACACCAGCCTCGCCGACGCCTGTATTCTCGAGCATGAGTTCGGCATCTTTGGCGGTGAAAGTGGTGTATATATCCTTCCACTCCTCGCACGACTGAAAAAACCGCTGATTACGATCTTTCATACCATCCTGAAAGACCCTAGCTACATGCAGCTGACCATTATCAGGGAAATTGCCAAGTATTCCTCGAGAATTGTGGTGATGAGCCACCGTGCTGTAGGTTTTTTAACCGGCATTTACGGTATCCCCTTCGCTAAAATACAACTGATTGAACATGGGGTGCCGGACCTGGAAGCAAAAACAGACAACCCTGTCAGACAATCGCTTGCTTTCAAAGGAAAAAAAGTACTCTTTACCTTCGGGCTCATCAGCAGAAACAAAGGATTGGAAACGGTTATTGAAGCGCTGCCCGAAATTGTAGCCCAGCATCCCGATGTCATGTACGTCATCCTCGGTACTACGCACCCTGGTGTGGTGCGTAATTCGGGAGAGGAATACCGTGATAGTCTAAAACGTCTTGCGCAGAAGCTCAATGTAGAGGAAAATCTAACATTCATCAATAAATTCGTCTCTGAAGGCGAGTTGTTCGACTACCTGACCGCCTGTGATATGTACATCACCCCCTATCTGAATGAGGCACAGATCACGAGTGGTACCTTATCTTACGCCGTTGGCGCCGGAGCGGCAGTGGTTTCCACCCCTTACTGGCACGCGCAGGAGCTGCTCGCAGACAACCGCGGCCGCCTGTTTGACTTTAAAGACAGTCATGCGCTCGCCAACAATGTGAACGAGCTGCTGTCCGACAAACAAAAATTAAGCGAGCTGAAGGGCAACGCCTATGAATACGGATTGCACCTGAGGTGGCCAAGCACAGGACAGGTATTTGTGGATGTCCTCGATGAGGCGATTTCGAAATATTTGCTGGAAATGGAAAAAGCAGGCAAACAGATCATCGATCCTGACCTGATGCCAGCCTTCAGCCTTGCCCATGTCCAACGCTTAACTGACGATACAGGCATTGTACAACATGCCAAATATGGCATCCCTAACCTGAAAGAAGGCTATTGCCTGGACGACAATGCCAGAGCGCTCATCCTGGCCATACTTGCCTATCAGCAGAATAAAAGTAAAGTAGCCCTGGAGCTCCTGCCGATCTACCTCAGCTATATCCAATACATGCAGTGTGATGACGGTAACTTCAGGAACTTCCTCAGTTTCAACCGCAATTACCTCGATGAGGTGGGTTCTGAAGATTCTTTCGGACGTACCATCTGGTCACTGGGATACCTCATCAGCAATCCGCCCAACAACTCCTACAGAGAATTTGGAAAGGACCTTTTCCTGAAATCCGTGCCTCATTTCAAAGCGTTGAAACACTTGCGCGGCATTGGAAATACCATGATCGGGCTGGCGAAATATATGGAAGCCCACCCACACGATGAGCACATCAGCAATCAGATGGCCATGTTGGTGGAGCCCCTGAAAAATGCATATAAAAACAATAAAATCGGAGCCTGGCACTGGTTTGAGGAAAAGATGACCTACGACAATGGTATCCTGCCTCTTGCATTGCTCTGCAACTATGAAGTGAACCACGACCAGGAATCACTTGACATTGCATTGGAAAGCATGGAATTCCTGACCCAGAAGACCTTGATCCAAGGTTACCTGACACCAGTTGGAAACGACGGCTGGCTGTTCAGGGACGGAGGTGAAATGGCGTTATACGACCAGCAGGCGATTGAAACCATGGCCATGGTGCTCATGTACTTCAAAGCCTACGAGATCACCAAAGACCTCGTCTACATCAAACAGATGAACCTCTCTTATCAATGGTTCCTTGGCGAAAACAGCTTGAAACTGCCATTGTATGACCATGAAACCAAAGGATGCGGCGATGGTCTGCAAACTTATGGCGTCAACAGGAACCAGGGCGCAGAAAGTACCCTCGCGTACTGGATCTCCCATCTGATGATCCTTCAGGCGCTGGAATCTGAATACCAATACATCCAGAGCGGCGACCTGATGGCTGTGCAGAAAGGTGCTTTCTAGGGACATATGAAGATAGCCGTATTATCACCTGTGGCGTGGAGAACTCCTCCGCGCCATTATGGTCCCTGGGAACAAATGGCCTCCAACCTTACTGAAGGCCTGGTTCAACAAGGCCTGGACGTCACTTTGTTTGCTACAGGTGATTCGATTACGTCCGGAAATTTAGATGCTGTAATTGGGATGGGATATGAGGAGGACCGCAGCCTGGACGCAAAAGTTGTAGAATGCCTTCACATCAGCAACCTGATGGAAAGAGCATCGGAGTTTGACCTTATTCACAATCATTATGACTTCCTGCCGCTCAGCTATTCCAAATTAACGAAAACGCCGTTTATCACCACCATACATGGCTTCTCCTCGGAAAAGATTCTGCCTGTTTACCAAAAGTACAACACAAATGGCCATTATGTTTCTATCAGCGATTCCAACCGCCACCCCTCGCTGGAATACCTCGCGACAGTCTACAATGGGCTTGAAGTGAAAAACTTCGGCTTCAATCCGACGCCAGAGGAATACCTGTTGTTCTTTGGCAGGATTCATCCCGATAAAGGTACAGCTGAGGCGATCGATATTGCCATCCAAAGCAAGCGGAGACTGCTCATTGCTGGCATCATCCAGGATGCGCAATACTATAATGAACGCATTGCTCCCCGATTGAGTGCAGATATTGTTTATGTGGGATCTGCGGGCCCCGAACAGCGTAATGAGCTCCTGTCCAATGCTGCTGCACTGCTACACCCCATTAACTTTGAAGAACCTTTCGGACTAAGCGTTGCTGAAGCCATGTTATGTGGCACTCCTGTAATTGCCTTCAGCAAAGGCTCCATGCCGGAACTGATTGATCATGGGCATACAGGATTTCTCGTCTCAAATGTGGATGAAGCCGTAGCGGCTGTCAGCAACACCTCCTCCATAAACCGGCAGAACTGTCGCACATGGGCAGCTGAAAAGTTCTCTAAAGAAAAAATGGTAGCAGACTATCTGAGCCTCTACCATCATATCTTAAAAACGGACCATATTTAAGTATGGATCACATTTAAATACGGATCATCATCCAATCTTGCTTAAGCTCGAAGGATGATGATCTTTAACCATAGTCAAATGTATCCTAAAGTTTCTCTTCAAACACTCAATATCTTCTTTAAGAAGGCTGAATGACCTGCTCGTCTTCGTTAAGTATCGCCAGGGCCGAATTTTTCAGTTTCTCTAATACCAGGTCTATTTTTACCGAAGCAAATGAAGAGCAATAATCGGATAGTCCATAAGGTATGATCAGCTCACCATTGTGTATGATGGACCCGCAGGAATACAAAACATTCGGCACATAACCTTCACGCTCATCGTTATTCGGTACTACCAAGGGCTCCTCCAGTCGTCCAATTTCCCTCGAAGGATCTTCCAGATCAAACAGACTTGCGCCCAGGCAATAGCGGCGCATAGGCCCGACGCCATGGGTAATGACAAGCCAGCCATCTGGCGTCTCTATCGGAGAACCACAATTCCCAATCTGTATAAATTCCCAGGGGAATTTTGGGGACTGCAGCTTCACCGGGTTGTCCCATACCGTTAGTTTATCTGAATACATCAGGTAGTTATTCCATCCGTCAATACGTGACATCATTACATATTTACCCTTGATCTTCCTCGGAAATAGGGCCAGGTTTTTGTTCTGCGCACCCACGCCATGCAGCGGGCTGATTTTAAAATCGTAAAAATCTGTGGTCTGCAACAGCTTAGGCATGATCATCGCTCCATCAAAAGCGGTGTAAGTGGCGTAATAAATTACAGACCCGTCGTCCTTCGTGAACCTTACAAAACGTGCATCCTCTATCCCCTTGCGCTCAAATTCTGAAATCGGGAAGATCACCCTGTCAGATATATCAGTATCCCTGGAGAAACTGATTTCATGATAGGTATCTGATAACCACAGGATCTTATCATATTGTAACTTCTTCAGGTCGTCCTCCTGCAGGCTCTTGCCGTCGATGATAATTTTTCTCAGTGTGGCATAATCGAACTTATCTTCCAGCTTTCCTCCCAGTTCGTCCAGTACCTCGACATCAATTTTGGAATCAATCGCCTTCTTCAGAAACAGTTTCTTATTGTAAACGGCATTTTTTACGACCTCTGCCTCATCGATATAGTTACCTGCAGGGATTACCGTGATGTTGTTGTCTCTATCAATCAAAGCCCTTCTGAACACAACTGACGAGATATGCCCTTCACCTACCGCCCTGAAGCTGATGATGACGCGTTTTTCACCCTCTACGAGCTCGGTCTGATCCGGGTCTTCCACAATCGATGGATTGAAAAATGCAGCAGATTCAATGGAATACTCATGCGTAAAGTATGAACCAATCAGCAAACGCTGATACTTATCCAACGACTCCGGATCAAAACCGGCCGCCTCAATACGACGCATCACCTTCTTACAATGACGCGTAAGGATCTTGGTGATGTTACGGTGCCGCTTGGAATATTCCTGCAGCAAAGGTGATATAATCCCGAACACCTGCTTGTCTGTCAACGACATAACATGCTTGACCACCTCCTCAGCACGTTCATCTCCATTAAAGAAAAAACGGGCAATGACTCTCTTAGGATCTGGATATACCTTTACCGGCTTTCGTTCTACTAGTAATCTCATAACCATATAACGTTTAAACAAGCAAAAATGATTTTGTTAATTGAAATAAAACAGGTGTTTTTTTCGTCCCCAAATCTTTGAAGAAAAGATTTGCACGTCCTCAAAAGAACACCTGTTTTATTTCTGCATCTTACTATATCATATTGCAGAGGACGATGGTCCATAAATGTTACTTGTTGGTGCCTACTGGAGGAAAGTGGAATGCTAAGTGGGGCAGGGCTGTACTTTTTTTGTGGGGGGAGTTTGGGTTGATGTGTTCCTTTGTTTTAAGGCTTGCGGAGTGGTCATATCAGCATCCGAAGGGCAGCAGGGCTGTAAAACATGGCCAAAATAAGATCGCGGAGCTCAGATGATAAAAACGGTATGAAAAATCCCTAAATTAGTTGCTTCAACAACAGATCAACATGAAGAAAATCTTCTTAATCACCTGCGGTTTAGGATTAGTCCTTTCCACACAAGCACAAACGCCTCTAAAGACCATTAAAGATAATGCCTCGACCAATATTAAAGATCAGGGGCAATCAGGTACCTGCTGGAACTATTCTACGACTTCCCTTATTGAATCTGAGGAAATGCGCCGTGGACTGGGGGAGTTCAACCTTTCTGAGATGTTTACTACACGTGGTGTCTACATTGAAAAAGCAAAAAATTATATCCTGAGACAGGGCAAAGCGCAATTTAGTGAAGGCGGACTTGGTCACGATCTGATCCATGCCACCGCAACTTATGGAGCCCTGCCACAGGAGGTATTCCAGGGTGCAAGTGGTGAAGTACCCAATCATAGCGGACTTGCAGATGAATTGAAAACATACCTTGATGATGTACTGAAAAAACGTCCTTTAGATAAAAATTGGCTCCAGGGCTATGAAGCCATTCTCAATAAAAAAATGGGTACACCGCCAGCCAACTTTGACTATAAAGGAAAAAATTATACCCCCATCACCTTTGCAAAGGAGGTGTTGAAATTTGACGCTAACGATTATGTCAGCATCAGTTCCTTCACTCACCACCCCTATTATACTCAATTTGTGCTTGAGGCACCGGACAACTTCGCAAATGGTGCGTTCTACAACCTCCCTTTAGAAGAAATGATCGACCTGACCAAATCGTCCTTAAAAGATGGGTATACCGTAATGTGGGATGCTGATATCAGCAACAACGATTTCCAGCAGGACAACGGTTATGCGCTGTTATTTGAAAATGATGCAGATGTAAAGGCCAATCCGCTAAACCCCGATGCCAAAGAAAAAGCCTATTCCGCATCACTTCGTCAGCAGTTGTATGAAAACCTGACGACTCAGGATGATCACCTTATGCACCTCGTGGGCCTGGATCAATCTGCAAATGGAAAATATTTTTTCAAGGTGAAAAACTCCTGGGGTCCGGTCGGTCCGTTCAAGGGTTACATTGAGGTATCAGAGCCCTATTTCGCCATCAATACCGTCAGCCTTGTGGTACCTAAAGCAGCCTTATCAAAAGACTTGAAAAAGAAACTGGGGATCAACTAACCGGGCAGAACACCTGGGATCGATTAACAGGCAAAGCAGCAACACCAACATCTTGCCTCCGGATGGATCTTCCGGAAAACAAATGCGTCGCACATTTGCGGGTAAAAAAACAGGAACGACACAAAAATAAGCGGCAAAGTAAAAAACAGCGCCGCAAAAAACAATACAGACTTATCCAAAAAAGGCCGCAAATTGCGACCTTCAAACATTCAAGCTTTTCAGCAAAAAAACTCCGTTACGCAACTTAACCGGCTTCGGACCGGCATGGAGAAATTCCAAAAAAAACAGATGTGTTTTGAGAACGTGCAAATCTTTCCTTCATAGATTTGGGAACGAAAAACACATCTGTTTTTTTATTATTTTTTCAGCTCGATCTCGCGGTCAATTTCAGTGATATTTACTTGCTGAGGTGTCGTAAAATCACCGATCAGGTATTTGTTAAAATGGTCTGCAAGTTTCCAGAACGCATATTCTGTCAGGTCGCCAAAAGCATGTCTTTGTCCGGGTATGATGGCAAATTCAAACCTTTTACCGGCCCGCATTAGCGCATTCGCAACCCTTATGGTATTTGCAGGGTGTACGTTGTTATCTACATCTCCGGTCATCAGTAAAAGGTGCCCTTTAAGATTTTTTGCAAGATCAGGGTTTTTATCGATGCTATACTTGAAGGTCGTATCGCCTTTTGCGGAAACGATTTCTTTCACACCATGGTGTTTCTCACTCCACCATCTGTTGTAAATGCTATTGTCATGATTTCCAGCGTTGGACACTGCAGCCTTGAAGAAGTCAGGATACACCAGCATGGCGGCGGTGGACATGAAGCCTCCGCCGGAGTGCCCGGTAATCCCCACTCTGCTCGCGTCAATAAAAGGATATCTGTCGGCAAGCTGCTCTACCGCTGCCTTTTTATCTGCCAGTCCGTAGTCGCGGAGGTTACCGTAGCCGTAGGTATGGTACCATTTGGAACGTGCCGGATTTCCACCTCTGTTTCCCACCGTAACAACGATATATCCGAACTGAGCGAGGCGTTCCGTTCTGTCCATGCTTTTGCTGAAGGCCTTATTTACGGCTTCAGTTTGCGGACCAGGATATACATACTCAATGATCGGGTATTTCTTTGCCGGATCGAAGTCGAAAGGTTTATACATTACGCCATAGATGTCGGTGATGCCGTCATCAGCTTTTACTTTAAATGGTTCAGGGAATTTATAACCAGTGGCCATGAGCAGTGACAAATCTGTGGTTTCCAGGTTCATAATTACACGGCCATTATTGTCGGACAATACCGATTTTGGTGCGGTGTTGACCCTGGAAAAATTGTCCACAAAAAATTTAGCCTCATCATTCATGCTGATGGCATGGTCGAAGTCGCCCGCATTCAGCAATTTCAGTCCGGAACCGTCAAAGTTGATGCGGTAGAGGTGCAGATAATAGGGATCTTCCTTAACTTCTCGGCCATTGGCAGTAAAATAAAGCACCCTGTTTTTCTCATCTACATTCACGATCTCCTCACAATGAAAATTTCCTTTGGTGATCTGATTTTTGAGTTTGCCATTTCCATCCATGAGGTAGAAATGCGCCCAGCCGTCACGTTCAGACCAATGGATCAGTTCCTTACCGCCATTAACCACCGCCGGTCTGTTGAGCTCCACATAGGTATTGAAACGCTCCTCAATCAGCACGGTCACCTTGCCGCTATTCACCTCGATGGTACCGATATCGGCCCTTTTAAGATCCCTGCTGATGCGTGAGAAATAAAACCTGCTGTCGTCACCAAGCCACAATGACGGCCTGAACTCATTGTCGCGGTCCTTATTCAGCTGTGGTGCGGAGAACACCCCGGTGCTCTGATCTTTGAAAGCCGCAGTATTCAGCTTTTTGAACGATTTGGCGTTAAAGTCGAACAACAGCAGTTCATCAACAGGAGCTTCCGCTTCACCCGGCATCTGGTACTTATACGTCTCCAGAGTAGGCCTTCCTGCGGCTACGTTATTGATGACCCAGAGGTCTTTCACTTTCCGGGAGTCCGTACGGCTGAGGATGAAATATTTGGCATTTGGCGACCACAGTACGAAGGCCCTCCTTCTCTTTTTATTGTTCTTTTCCTGTTCCTCGTTGTTTTCTCCATCACCATTGCTGCCGTAGGCGTAAAATTTCTCGCCGTTTTTCGTAAGCTGATGTTCCACAATCGTACTGTCCTCTTCATTTTTTACCGCTTTCTGGTAATTTGCCTTATCCATCCAGTAGAGGTTGTAGTTTCTGCTGAAGATGACTGCGGAGGAATCCGGTGCTACTGCGCCCCAGGAAGGTTTAGCCTTTGGTTTGGTGTAGTTGGGTATTTCGCTGAGCTTCGCTCCTGCAAATTCATAGTTGAAGAAGAAAATTTTCTTCTGCATGGAGTCAGCGGCTTTTTTATCCTTACGGTCTTTTTTTAGCTCATCAATGCTGCTCTTCAGCTCGAAGGTGATGCTCTTTTCATCGGATGAGAACTTCAGGTTCTCCAGGGGCAGGTGTTGTGCATCAAAAGGGTCACGCATGATGGTGGTGATCTCCGCCGCCAGCCGATCACGGTCAAACATTTTTAGCTTTTGTTTGGAAGACGGGTTCACCAGGTACCATTCCTTACCCGCAGGCGTCTCATACTCATACCAAAAGCGATTACTGAGCTTCAGCCAATGCGGATCTACTGCCGTGGAGTAAATCAGTTTTTTTAATTTATTAGGTGAAAAGCGAGAGGCCAACTGGTAATTTGCAACAGGTGCCGGTGTAACCGACTCGGTGATGGTGAATGTTTTTGTCTGCGCAAAGGCATTAGCACTGACACCAAACACCGTAAAAATCAGGTAGTAAATTTTCTTCATGTATGTGTATTAGGATTTTGGCCTAAAAATATTGATTATTCAGTTGATGAACGCCTATACCTATGTAATAAATGCGATAGTTTGTCTTCTGATGCTGCCCAGGAAGAACCTGAACCCTATAAACTGATTTGAACCGGGTACAGCGTCCTCAGTTCGAACTTGAAAAACCAGCATGCCTGCAATAAGACCAATATTTAAGGCAAATAATTATTCTCATAAATCAGCTTCGATTTTATAGTTTTGCAACAAATACATCATAATGAAATTTCAGCTATTACCTATGATTGCGGCAGCAATGATTTTTACTGCAGGCTGCCAGTCAAAATCCCAGACAACAAGTACCGATGGCAACGGAAAAGACAGTGCCAGCGTTGTTGCAGCAGATCCCAATAACCCGTCCGATGGTGGCCAAGCCCCTATCGGCGACATCATGAAGATGAAAGTGGCTGATGCGAAAACCATCCTTGCGCGAAAGCAGGTGCCTATTTTATGTTATCACCAGATCCGCGACTGGCGTCCGAAGGATTCCAAAACTGCAAAAGATTATATTGTCCCGGTGGAGGCATTCAAAGCGCACATTAAGATGCTGGCCGACAGCGGTTATCATACCATCTTGCCGGATCAGCTGTACGACTACCTCAACAATGGGACAGCACTTCCTTCAAAACCGGTAATGCTGACTTTTGATGACACCGACCTTGACCAGTTTACCATTGCCGCTCCGGAAATGAAAAAATATGGCTTCAAAGGAGTTTTCTTTGTGATGACCGTTTCATTGGGCAGGCCAAATTACATGAGTCGTGCGCAGGTGAAAGAACTTTCTGACATGGGGCATGTGATCGGATCGCACACCTGGGACCACCACAACGTGAAGAAATACCAGGGTCAGGACTGGGTAACCCAAATCGAGAAACCGACGAAGACCCTGGAGGAGATTACCGGAAAGCCCATTCATCATTTCGCTTACCCTTTTGGGTTATGGAATCCTGAGGCCATTCCTGAGCTAAAGAAGAGGGGGATGAAATCGGCCTTCATCCTGGCGACAAAAAGAGATGAAAACGATCCGCTCTTTACCATCCGCAGAATCATCGCCAGTGGTTACTGGAGCGCAAAAACGTTGAGTAACAGCATTCGTAACAGCTTTTAGACCGAAATGAAGAGCGGATTATTTATATTGGGACTGTCTGCGGTGCTGATCTTCAGCAGATGCAGCAATTCATCACAGGCGCGCACAGGAGCTATCGGCAATGACACACTGACCACTGCTCAGAAGGGTACGTCGGAAGAGCAACCTGGGTCAGGAGCCGACACTGCTGCCATCGGCAATGGTAAAGCAGCTTCTGCGGCCGAAATTCTAGCAAAAAAAGAAGTTCCGGTATTGTGTTACCATCAGATCAGGGACTGGAAAGCCAGTGATTCCAAAAGGGCGCACGACGACATCATTCCACCAGCAAAGTTCAGGGAACACATCAAGATGCTGGCCGACAGCGGTTACCATACCATCCTACCGGACCAGTTGTACGATTACCTGAAATTTGGTAAAGCCTTACCCGAAAAACCCATTATGATCAGCTTTGATGATACAGACCTTGACCAGTATACTGTAGGTGCACCGACATTGGAAAAATATGGCTTTAAGGGTGTTTTCTTCCTGATGACCGTATCCATTGGCCGGCCAAGATATATGAGCAAAACACAGATCAAAGACCTTTCAGACAAAGGTCACGTGATTGCCAGTCACACCTGGAACCACAAAAACTTCAGTCAGTTTACAGCGGAGGACTGGGATATCCAGATTGATCAGCCGACCAAAAAACTAGAGCAGATCACCGGAAAGAAAATCACTTACTTTGCCTATCCCTATGGTGTATCCAAGGCATCAGAGCTGCATAAACTGGAAGAACACGGTTTTAAAGCCGCCTTCATCCTGTCGACCAGACGTGATGAAATCTACCCATTGATGACGGTCAGGAGAATTATAGATCCCGGTACTTACACTGCCAGAAACCTATACCATAGCATTAATAAAAGTTTCAAATGAAACATTTGCTGATACCCGGACCTTTGTTCGGGTTCAGGTATCAGCAATCCTATAAATTCCGATTAATCAGAGGATGGATTTCAGGAGATACGTTTTACCATTAAAGGTAAAACTGTCTCCTGTTTTTTTACCCATCAGCAGCTGCCCGATCGGGGATGCCGCAGAGACCGCAAAAAACACCTCTTTCCCTATCGTCAATTGCCCTGCACTGATGCTAATGTAAAAGGCACCCTGGTCAGTATATACCAGGCTTCCATTCCTTACCCGGTCGCCTGCAGGAACTTCCTTTACGCTATTGAGCAGCTGCAGGTTTTGCTGTGCATCCATGAGCAGGCTTTTGTTCCTGCTGATGTCCTGCTGCATCATCTCCCTGGTGGTTTCAAATTTATCCCCGGCGCTACTTTTTGTATCATCGTTACTAGCTTCACGGGCTTGTGCAAGGGCAACATCTGCTGTCTGGATTCTTTTATTGATAAACTCCAGGCAGTGTTCAAATAGCAAATTTTTGATCTCTTCCATTACGATTCCACCCATTTTACTTTGTCTTCAATAGGTGTTCTTTTCGCTTCACGGGGAACATCATTGTGGTATCCCATGTAAAACAAACCGAAACATTTGTCCTGCGCCCCCATCTCCAGGAAGCCGTTAAGATCGGAGATCATGCCGGGCGAGCTCCAGTAAGCGCCAATATTCAATGCCTCAGCGGTAAGTGCCATATTCTGTACTGCACAGGCCAACGCCGCCAGCTCTTCCCATTCCGGGATTTTATCACTGTTCAGATGGGCACTGAGTGTAATGATGCAACTGGACTGTGCTGCTTTTTCCAGGATGCTCTCGTATTTCTTTTGCAGGAATTTATCCGTAGGTGTGGTTTCTTTGTACAATCGTGCCAGCTCTTCAGCGAGTTTTAATTTACCTGCTTGTCTGAATACAACGAAGCGCCAGGGCTCGGTCAGTTTGTGTGTAGGCGCATAATTTGCACTTTCCAGCACCTGCTGGATCTGTTCAACAGGAATCTCTTCAGCGGTATAACTCGCAGGGAAGATACTGCGTCTTCTTTTTATGATATGAGTAAGGATGTCTATTTCTTTTTCCATAGTGGCATTGTGTTCAATTCAGGCAAAGTTAAGCCTTTTTCAGTTGACCACTAAAGCTTTTTCAACTGCTTTCGAATCTGCCTCGCGCGGGCAAAGAAGGCAATACTTTCCCTTGACTCCAGGTAAGCGATCGTTTCCAGAAGTTCTTCCTTTATCCAGGCGTAACGTGGGGCAAGGTTGGCCAGCGACTGCATGGCATGTACTTTTACCGCAACGGGTGTAGCCTCTTCGATGAGCCAGCCGAAGAACAACTCAGCTTCGGCGTTCAGATCCTTTGAAAGCAGCAGCATGCGTAAGCCTTCCGGCGCATTTTTGCCTGTAGCGCAGGCGAAAATCTTGCCGTAATGGCGCATCACAGAATGATTTCTGAGCTGTGGCAGACCTTCGAGGAAAAGCTCAAAAACTACCGTAAAACCCTGATATACAATTGTTAATTGTTCCAGCAGCCATGCAGCGCGGAAAGCCATCTCCTTGTCGGCACCCATGCTAAGGTCGAGCACATCCCTCAAAGTGAAGGGTTGACCTTTCTTCGAGGGCGATTCCTGCTCCGGCCGAAGTTTCCAGCTGCGTTCGTCCCTAAGGTCAGCAAACTGAACCTCTGCAATACCATTAAGTAAGGCAGCCATTTTACCGCCGGGTGATGCGGCAAGGTGACTGATCAATTCCTGTTTAATCAATTTACATCAGATTGAACACGAAAATAATGTTTTTCATTCGGGCTTTCCAGGCATCGTACGCAGTTTTTCCTGAAGCACCTCATATTCCTTCATTAAGATCCTGAAAGCCTTATCATCCGGAAACGCCCCGTCTTCCGCCGCTATGCGTGCCATATAACTGGCCTCCACAACATCAAAACGTGTTTTTACCTCCATATATTTCTTCTTGTTCAGTTTATCCTGTGCAGTTTCAGCCTGTCCGTTCAGGTTACCGACGTACATACTGTCCGAAATTTCTGTCGCATCAGCAGACCTGAAACACATAAAGGTTTCCATAGGGTGATCAAGCAGTTTTTTGCTCAGGGGAATAAAAAACTTAGCTGCACTTCTTTTTGCCGCATTAAAATACATTCTGCTATCTCGAAGCCCCGGAAAACAGAGCACAATCATGGCGCTGTCCTCACCGCGGCCACGGTAATAGTCGCGTTCCCCGGGATCCCAGCTGACAATCACCCCTTCCTCGGTCTTTGTGATCTGAACATCCTTAGCCACAGGCACCCGACCATTGCTATTGCTCAAGATGACCTTGCTGTAGTCAATACTTAAATTCGGATATTCTCCCTGAACTGCATTCTTTTTAATATAGGAAGTCGCCAAATTATGCGCATTTTTTGTCGTCCCACTGGCTTCAAGGCCAAAACTTACCTTAACGAAGTCCTTAATTGGCCGCAGGAAGTCCATGGTTAAAGACATCGCCTGAAAGTTAGCCTTTTGTCTGATGGTGGGCTTGCCATTATAGGCACCAATTGTCCTGCTTACGTACTGACCATTCAGCATATAAGATACTATATTTCCAGATTTTCCGATGAATTGGCCATTTGGGCCTTTACCTATTGCCATAATGAGACGATTTTAAGTTTAATATTGATCTAAAATTAATGTTAACCCAATATAGGAATATTCTATTCAAGATCTAAGTCAACACTAGAATTAATTGTATTTTTTTTATTTGATAAGTAGTTATTAATCATACCTTGAATAGTCATTTTGCCCTATTAACTTCTTTTCAAATATTATTTAAAACACAATCAAAGCATATTTAAATTTAGTCGCATATTAGCTGGTGATGCGATAAGGTTATTGAGTCCTGAACTGCGTTACCCTGCTGATGTCCTATATGCTTTAATAAATTATGCCTACCTTTGCGGCTTATTTTTCATCAATATGATTTCAGTTTCTAATTTATCCCTGCGCTATGGAAAGCGTACCTTATTTGAAGATGTAAACCTAAAATTCACCCATGGCAACTGTTATGGCGTAATTGGGGCAAACGGTGCAGGTAAGTCTACATTTCTAAAGATCCTTTCGGGCGAAGTGAACCAGACCACTGGCAGTGTTGCTTTCACCCCTGGAGAACGTATGGCGGTGTTAAAGCAAAACCACTATGAGTTTGATGAGTTTACAGTGATCGAAACGGTCATGATGGGTCATAAAGAATTGTATGACATCATGAAGGAGAAGGATGCCATCTACATGAAGGAAGACTTCACTGATAAAGATGGTGAGCGTGCCGGAGAACTGGAAAACAGGTTTGCAGAAATGGATGGATGGAATATGGAAAGCAATGCAGCGACCATGCTCAGCAACCTTGGCATAAAGGAAGAACATCACTACAAACAACTTAAGGAGCTTGATGGTAATCAAAAAGTACGTGTGTTACTTGCTCAGGCTTTATTTGGTAACCCGGATATCTTGTTGCTGGATGAGCCTACCAACGATTTGGACATCGATACCATTGCGTGGCTGGAAAACTTCCTTGCTGATTACCAGAACATTGTTTTGGTAGTTTCCCACGACAGGCACTTCCTGGATGCGGTATGTACGCATATCGTCGATATCGACTTTAGTAAAATGAATATTTATTCCGGTAATTACTCTTTCTGGTATGAATCCAGTCAGCTGGCCCTGAAACAACGCAGTGATCAAAACAAAAAGCTGGAAGAGAAAGTAAAGGAGCTTCAGGAGTTTATTCAGCGATTCAGTGCGAATGCTTCTAAGTCGAAACAAGCGACTTCCCGTAAGAAAGCTCTCGATAAAATCGATATCTCGGAAATCAAGGCTTCCAGCAGGAAATATCCTGCCATCCTGTTCAATAACCTGGGCAGAGAGGCTGGCGACCAGATCCTGCAGGTGGAAAACCTATCCTGCACACTGAATGGTGAGGTGATGTTTAAAAACATCAGCTTCATGGTAAATAAGGGTGATAAAATTGCCGTGCTGTCGCAAAATAGCCTGGCCACAACGGCCTTTTACAATGTATTAACGGAAAGAGAAAAAAACTATACCGGAGAATTTAAATTCGGGGTAACGATCAACGTTGCCGATATCCCGAACGACAATACGCCTTATTTTGAAAACAAAGATGAGAACCTGGTAGACTGGTTGCGTGAGTACTCCGGTACCGATCAGGATGAACAGTTTGTCAGGAGTTTCCTTGGCAGGATGCTGTTTTCCGGTGAAGAGGTACTAAAAAATGTAAAGGTCCTTTCCGGAGGTGAGAAAATGCGTTGTATGTTCTCGCAAATGATGCTGAGACATGCCAATCTTTTACTTTTTGATGAGCCAACGAATCACCTGGACCTGGAGTCGATCACCGCCCTCAACAACGGGATGAAAGACTTTAAGGGAACAGCGTTGTTTACTTCGCGAGATCATGCGCTGACAGAATCCGTAGCGACCAGGATTATCGAACTGACGCCACGAGGAACCATTGATAAAATGATGACGTATGACGAATACATCACCAGTGCTGATGTTGCAGCTCTGAGAGCCGAAATGTATAAATAATAACAGTTTAACTCAACTAAAAAAAAAACGGGCACCTGTCAACCAGATGCCCGTTTTTTTTAGTCGCGATTATAGCAACTTATAACGACATCGAGGATTTAGAACTGCTTTTTACGCATGCGGGGCCTACAACATTTGGTCAAATGGGTTGTTAAAATGTCCATTAGCCGCATAAACCAGGAGCTCTGCCTCATCAAGCAGACAGTTTTCCAGTTCCGCTTTCAGGAGTACCGGATCAAGGTCCTGACCGATAAACACGAGCTCATTCAGACGATCGCCAAAGCGTGGATCCCATTTGTTTTCTATCTCTTTCTGGTTCAGCACATAATCTTCATAGCGTAGGCGCTGATCCAGGGGCATGCTTGCCCACCAGGTGCCGGCACTGTCGATTCGGAGTGATCCACCAGCTTGTGAGAAATTCAGCGCATGGTCGCGCAACGCTGCCAGCCAGAACAAGCCTTTTGTGCGCAGTACATTTGCAGGAAAGTCATCAGTCATGTAACGCCATAGCCGTTCCGGATGAAAAGGTCGGGCTGCCCGGAAAACTGTACTGCTGATGCCATACTCCGTTGTTTCGGGGACATGAATGTGCTGTAGTTCACTGATCCAGCCTGCCGACCGGGAGGATTGCTCAAAATCAAAAAGTCCCGTATCAAGGATCTGGCTGGGATCAATCTGTCCAAAAGAGGTTTCCAGCAAACGGGCTGAGGGATTGAGTTTATGAACCACTGCCCTGATCAGACGCAGGTCGTCGGCATCTACCAGATCGGTTTTATTTAGGAGGATAACATTCGCAAACTCAATCTGGTCGGTGAGCAGGTTGACAATAGTACGTCTGTCGGCAGCATCATCTACCCAGTCGCGATCCCTGAGCAGCTCATTGGTACCGAAGTCATTCTTAAAATTAAAACAGTCCACCACCGTTACCATCGTGTCTAACCGGCTAAAGCGACTAAGGTCGATGCCCATCTGTTCATCGACATAGCTAAAAGTCTGGGCGACCGGGACAGGCTCCGAAATTCCCGAGCTCTCAATGATGAGGTAGTCAAATTTATCCGCCCTGGCCAGCTCCGCGACTTCCGCAATGAGGTCTTCACGCAGCGTGCAACAGATGCAGCCATTGCTCATCTCCACCAGCCTTTCCTCTGTGCGCGATAGCTGCGCCTGCTGCCCTACCGTCCGGGCATCAATATTGAGCTCGCTCATGTCATTGACAATCAACGCCACCTTCAGTTGCTGCCTGTTGTGCAGGATGTGGTTTAGCAATGTGGTCTTCCCACTACCAAGGAAACCACTCAACACCGTTACAGGTAATCTTTTTCTCATCTTAATGCAATTAAGTTGCAAACTTACAAACCTAGATTTTAAATGCAACAATATTGCGTGTATATTTGCAGCGGCATGGACGAAAGCCTCCGGCTGCTTCCGAAGAAGCATTTACTTTTACAAATCGCATAAATGAGCAAAAAATTAGATCACCTGGGCATCACCGCCTCACTAGCCTGTGCTGTACACTGCGCGGCGCTTCCTTTTATCATCACGATGCTGCCTTTGTGGGGGCTTGGTTTTTTGGCTGATAGCTGGGTAGAAATGACCATGATCGGACTTTCCCTTGTTGTCGGTATCTGGTCGTTGGGCAGTTCCTATCCCCGGCACAGGAAGGCTTTACCCGTTGCCATTCTACTTGCAGGTTTTGCATTGATTGCTACCGGACACTACCTCCTCCATGAGTTTGAGGCTGTACTGATTCCGCTCGGTGGTGTTGTCATTGCCGCAGCACACCTGGTCAACTGGCGTTACACCCGGCTTTGCAAGCACTTATAACAGGATTTCGGCCCACTAGGGCCGGTCGGGGTAAAAATAACAACATCATAGCAAATACTTTACTATCATGGTCAACAATAAAATAATATTCGGTGTACTTTTGCTGTTTGTGAGCCTGCTCAATCCAGGATGCAAACATCAGCAACAGGATACAAAGCAGCTTTACTTAAAATATTTAAAAAGCCGCACTAAACGTTAATGCCGGATTCCTAGTCAGATGTGAACCGGCGTATACAGGGCTTAGAAAAAGATAACATATATGATTTCAATACAATCAGTCAGCCATCAATATCCGGGCGGTAAGCAGATCAGTTTCCGCGACTGGCAGATCAATGACGGCGACCAGTGGCTGCTGCTCGGTGCATCCGGTAGTGGTAAGACGACCTTATTGCACATCCTTACCGGCATCTTACAGCCTTCAAAGGGTGAGGTGCTGATAAAGGATACGTCAATCTACAGCCTGACCGGCAGGGCGCTGGACCAGTTCCGCGGCCGGCACATCGGCATCATCTTTCAGCGTCCGCACCTCATCAAGAGTCTTACCATCGCCGAAAACCTGTCGCTCGCACAAACATTTGCGGGTTTGGCAAAAGATGACAAGCGCATTGAAGAAGTGCTGACTGCCCTTGGCATTGCCGACAAAAAACATGCTTATCCACATGCCTTAAGTCAGGGACAGCTACAACGGGTTTCCATCGCGCGGGCAGTCATCAACAAACCGACCCTGCTGATTGCCGATGAGCCTACCTCCAGTCTGGACGATCACAATGCGATGGCGGTACTGAAACTGTTAATGGAGCAGTCGGGGGCCAATCAGGCAACCCTGGTGGTGGCTACGCACGACAAAAGAGTTAAAGATGCATTTACAAATACTTACGAACTGATATGAGCCCGATAAGAATCAGCTGGAAAAGCCTTTGGTCAAAACCCCTTTCGTCGGCCTTAAACATCATGCTCATTGCTTTCGGCACGGGTATCCTGACCATCCTGATCCTTGCTTCCAGCCAGATTGCCGGAAAGCTGGACAACAACTCCAAAGATATTGACCTGGTAGTTGGTGCCAAGGGAAGTCCGCTGCAACTCATCCTCAGCAGCATCTATTACATTGACTTCCCCACCGGCAATATCCCTCTGAAAGAAGCAAAAGAACTGATGCGCAGTCCCTTTGTGAAACGTGCCGTACCATTGGCCTTGGGTGATAATTACAACAGCAGCCGCATTGTAGGTACCGACACAAACTTTGTGGCACTGTACAAGCTGAAACTTGCTCAAGGAAAATTCTGGAGCAATGATTTTGAGACCACAATTGGCAGCAGCGTTGCTGAGAGCCAGCAGCTGAAGGTTGGCGACAAGTTTTACGGGGCTCATGGTTTGAGCAGCAGCTCAGATGTGCATAAAAGCCATCAGTACACGGTTACCGGGATCATCGCCCCACAGGGAAATGTTGCGGATAACCTGATCCTGACCAATGTTGCCAGCGTCTGGAAGATGCATGACGAACATGAGGAGCACGATGATGCGAAACATGAAGGTCATCACCATGCGGATCACAAGCCGGAGACAGATGACGATAAAGAACTGACTTCGATTCTGATCCAGTACCGTTCACCGATGTCTGTGGCGATCTTTCCACGAATGGTCAATGAGACCACCAATATGCAGTCGGCCTCTCCCGCACAGGAAAGTACGAGGCTCTTCTCGCTGATTGGCGTTGGTGTGGACACCCTGCAGTGGTTTGCCATACTGATCATGCTCATTGCGGCGGTCAGTGTATTTGTAAACCTCTACAACTCGCTGAAGGAACGTCAGTACGATCTTGCAGTGATGCGTATCCTGGGGGCTTCCCGTGGCAAGCTGTTCGTTATTGTGATCGCCGAGGGCATTATGCTGACACTTGCCGGTACAGTAGTTGGTCTGGCGCTGGGTCATTTTGCGCTACAGCTGATCGGCAGCTACCAGGAAAGCAGTCAGGCGAAGCTTACAGGCTTCCTATTCCTGAATGAGGAGATTTATTTGTTTGTTGCTGGCCTTGCTATTGGTATATTTGCAGCTATAATCCCTGCAATACAGGCATACCGCTCAGACATTTCAAGGATTTTATCAAAGAATTAAGTTGCCGGCCGGCAATTGTAGATCACCGGCCATGAACATATTAAAGAACCAGAGATGATGAAGAGATTATTTTTAGCCATTTTACTATTCACAGGATTTGCTGCGCAGGCGCAGCACAACCCGGATGACCAGATCATGTCTGACAACTGGGATGTTGTAGGTGGTGTAGACTTCAAGATCGTGAAGGATACGGAGATGCTTCCTGTGTTTACACCGGAGATCAAGAAACACGCCAACAAGCCCTTTGAGCTGGAAGGGTACATTGTGCCGATCAAAGACGGTATGAAACAAACGAAGTTCATGTTGTCGACCTTACCCATCAACCAGTGTTTTTACTGCGGAAAAAACGGGGTTCCCATCATGGTGCTGGTTGAGATGGCAGAGCCGATTAAATTTACTTATAAAACCATAGTGGTAAAAGGAACGCTGAAGCTGAGCGCAGGCAATGCGATGGATAACCCTCCCATCTCGCTGGTGAATTCAAAAACTATATAATCATGAGACTAGATCCATCGGCCATACTGAAGGAACACGAGCTCAAGCACACAAAACAACGTGTGCGGGTGTTGGAGGAGATAGCGCTGGATACTGCAGCGATCTCGCAGCCTGAACTGGAGAAGAAACTTGGGAAGGAAATCGACCGGGTGACACTTTACAGGATTTTGAACATCTATGAAGATAAGGGTATCCTGCACAGGATTATGGACATGAACGGAACGGCAAACTATGCCATCTGCTCTCCCTCCTGCACCGAAGACCACCATCATGATGAGCACGTGCACTTCAACTGTACGAGCTGTGCTAAAATTTACTGTTTAGAGGTGAATGCACCAAAAGTCAAAATGCCTGCGGGATATACCGCAAAAACCATTAACACGACCGCCTACGGCATTTGTGAGAAGTGCAACAGTAGCAAAGTTCAATAGTATTCAGCCACTATTAAATTACTGACACCATCATAATGCATGGTTGTTAAATAAAAAAACCGCTTGTCAATAGCTGACAAGCGGTTTTTTTGTGTATAACGTTTACTGACTAGTGACCGGAGTGACCATCAGCACCGTGTGCGTGACCATGAGCAAGCTCTTCCTGAGTCGCCTCGCGAACAGCAAGAATTTTTCCTGCGAAGATCAGGTCTTTTCCAGCCATAGGGTGGTTTAAATCTACTGAAACAGTCTCCTCCCCAACAGCAGTAACACCTGCTCTGAAATGATTACCCTGGTTGTCCTGCAAAGGAATGACATCACCTACTGAAGGCAATTCCACTTCTTTAAACATATCTTTAGGAAGATCTGCATACGCTCCCGGATCAATTTCACCGTAACCATCAGCGGCAGTAAGTTCAAAACCGTATTCATCACCAACATTTAAGCCAGCCAGATGCTCTTCAAATTTTGGCAACATCATTCCTGTTCCATACAGAAAAACCAATGCATTTTGCTCATCTGCTTTCTCTACAAAAACTTGTTGTCCTTCTTCATTAGTCGTATGCAATTCGTACGTTAATGACACTACTGTGTTGGGTTTAATACTCATTATGATGTTATTTTAGTTATTAACTTTAATGCTTCCTTAACCGAACTCACTGGCAACTGGCATACTTTATTTCGGCAAATATAGATTTTTGTTTCTAAGCTTTGCTTATCTTTTAACAATGGAAGGTCCGAATTTGTTCCCGCCAGCAAGATTTTGTTAGGGATGTAGTGTTTATTCAGTTCCGTAACCACCTCTTTAACAGCTGTACCTGTAACGGCAATCTCATTGATGCCATAGACCTCATTGAGCAGCTGTATCGCCCAGTTGGAATAGGCTGAACCGTAGGTTTTGATCTGTGGCTGTATCGCGGCAAGCATGGCCGAGGCGCGCTCCGTATAACTGTCATCATCAAACAGAAGACCCAGCAGGTGTAAGTTCTGCGCCATTACCGAGTTCGAAGCAGGGATCACATTATCCATAAGTTCATGTTTGCGGGCGATAAGGCTTTCTGCACCCGAAGGCGTATAAAAGAACATTGGGCTGTCGGGATCTGCGAATTGCCCAAGCACCGTTTCGGCGTACTTTCGGGCTTCCAATAACCATTGTTCATCGAAATCATATTGGTACAGGGCGATGAGTGCATCGATAAAGAAGGCGTAGTCGTCCAGAAATCCGGAAATCGTCGCTTTACCGTTTTTGAAGTTGCGGTACAGTCGGCCGTCCTGCTCCTGCATCGGTTGCAGGATAAAATCTGCTGCTGTTCTCGCCATCTCATAGTAGTCCTGTCGCCCAAAAACAGAGGCGCAACTGGCGAGGCCTTTAATGGCCATGGCATTCCAGGCGAGCAGACACTTGTCGTCGAGCGCTGGTGTTACCCTTTTACTGCGATGTTCAAGCAGCTTTTCCCTTGCAGCGCTGACCTTCAGATCAAGCTCCTCCAAAGTGATGCCCTGCTGAGCTGCAAAGTCCTCATCAGCAAACCGGCGCATCAGGATGTTGGTTTCCTCCTCTTCCCAGTTTCCCGAAGAAGTCACCTGATAGTACGCTTTCATAAGGAGATGATCTCCCTGTGTCACCACCTCAAATTCCTCCTCGTCCCATACATAAAACTTACCCTCCACTCCCTCACTGTCGGCGTCCAGGGCTGCATAAAATAGTCCCTCTGGGGATCGCATTTCCCTCGCCATCCAGCCGATGGTTTCGGCGACCACAGAATTGAACAGCGGCAGTTGGGTATATTGGTAAGCCTCCGCATAGAGCGCAATCATCTGGGCATTATCATATAGCATTTTTTCAAAATGTGGGACATGCCATCGGCCATCCACGGAATATCGGGCAAAACCACCCCCAATCTGATCATAGATCCCACCCAGGGCCATCTTTTCGAGACTAAGCAGGGTAGCAACATGCGTGGCATTATCACCGGTCAGCAGGCTGTACCTGAGCAGAAACTGCCAGTTGTTGGGCATTGGGAACTTCGGTGCGCGGTTGTAGCCACCATCTGTCATGTCCAGCTCCCGCTTCCAGGGGTCTGTGATTTCGCGAAGGTGGGTATAGTTGTAAGGTTCTTTCTTCTCATTCGGGATGATCTTTTCCGCATTGCGGATGCCATCCGTCAGCCTGTCGGCATACTGAAGCGCTTTGTCAGGTTCATGCAGCCAGAGCGCAGCTACATTTTCCAGTATGCTGGTCCAGTCGTCCTTTTTAAAATAAGTACCTCCATAGACAGGGCGCTGATCAGGGAGGCAGATGCAGTTCAGTGGCCATCCCCCGCTACCAGTCATCAGCTGGATGGCCAGCATATAGATCTGGTCAATATCCGGTCTTTCCTCACGGTCGACCTTGATACATACATAATGCTGGTTCATTACCGCTGCCACCTCATGATTTTCAAAGCTCTCCCGCTCCATCACATGGCACCAGTGACATGCGGAGTATCCAATGCTGACGAGGATCAGTTTGTTTTCCCTTTTTGCCTGCTCCAATGCTTCCAGCCCCCACTCCTGCCATTGCACAGGGTTATAAGCATGCTGCAAAAGATATGGAGAGGACGCATTGATGAGTTTATTCGGTTGCGGATTCATGACATAAAGGTAAAAATAGCAGCAGAAAATCGACTGGTTACGATGGAATATTGTAATAATATCATGATCTTTAAAAACCTAGCGAAGCAGATTATGAAGATCACCCACACCGAAATCTACCGTTTTAGCATTCCTATGGAGCCCTTTGTCATTGCTACGGGCACGATGCATTTCGCACAGAATGTGCTGATCAGGATCCATACCGATAACGGACTGTACGGCCTGGGTGAATGTTCGGCTTTTCCGATGATTGTAGGCGAAAACCAGGACACCTGCCTGGTGATGGCACGGGAGTTTGCGAAGTTGTTGCCGGGGAAAGATCCACTTGACATCCCTGGGCGGATGAATGATCTGCTCGGTTATGCCGACCGCAATACGACCATTAAGAGCGCTTTTGACATGGCCTTGTTCGACCTTGCGGCCAAACATGCAGGGCAGCCGCTGTACCAGTTTCTTGGGGGAAACAGAAAAAAAGTGGAGACCGACATGACCATTGGCATCAGCAGCCCTGAGAAGATGGCACAGCTGGCGCAGCACTATCAGGCCCAAGGCTGCAGCATACTGAAAGTGAAGCTGGGAAAGGATATACATGAAGACATTGAGCGGGTAGCACAAATCAGGGCTGCAGTGGGCGGCATGATGACAATCCGGCTGGATGCCAACCAGGGATGGAGCTTTGACGACGCCCTTTATGGGCTGGGGGCCCTGGCAAAGTACGACATTGAATTTTGTGAACAGCCGATGCGCAGCTGGTATGATGACCGCCTGCCGGAGCTGCAGCTGAACTCCCCCATTGCCATCATGGCAGATGAAAGCTGCTATAACCATCATGACGCACGGCGGCTGATCAATAGCAGGTCATGCGAGTACCTGAACATCAAATTCTCTAAATCAGGTGGGATCCTGGAGGCACAGAAAATCCACGAGGTGGCACTGCAGCATGGGATGAAATGCATGATGGGCGGCATGCTGGAAAGCAGGCTTGCGGCAACAGCAAAGCTACACTTTGCCTTATCGGCGCCAAACATTGTATTTTTTGACCTCGACACCTGCATGCTGGGGCACCTGATTGATCCTGTTGTTGGAGGGATGAGCTACGAAGGCTTTATCCTTGACGTCCCTGAGGCGCCGGGCATAGGCGCCGATGCAGACCCGGCCTTTCTTGACGAATGCGAATCCTGGAGGATTTAATCCTGAATCCTCATGGCCTCGAAGGCCGTGCTATCCCCTTTAAAGGCATTGAAGTCGACGACATGGTTGATGCCAGAGATCTTGGCCTTATCAGAATGCTGCCAGAAGAACCATTTGGTATTCTCGCTCAGCTTCAGTTCAGATTTATAATAATGGGCGATCCATAGCGGATACTCATCAAAGTATCCTTTCAGGTAATCCTTATAAAAGGTAAGACCGGAGTAGATGATGGGTTTCACTTTGGTATTGTGCTCTACATAGGTCAGGAATACCTGTAGCTCGAGCCTCATCTGTTCCGGGGAAGCGCCGTTGAGCTGCTCAATGTCGACCACGGGAGGAAGGTCGCCCTCCTCAAATTTCACGGTCTGCAGGAAGAACTTTGCCTGCCATTCTCCCGATTTCTGGGGTCTGAAAAAATGGTAAGCGCCGCAGACGATGCCTGCTTTTGCAGCTTCGCGCCAGTTGCGTTGAAAGTATGGATCCACGCTGAACATCCCTTCAGTAGCTTTGATGAAAGCGAAATGCACCTGGACATCATCTTCCTTCATCTGTTTCACCTGCTTCCAGTCGATCTTCCCCTGATAGTAGGAAACATCAATACCATGAATGCTGTATTTTTTCGGGATCTTGATGTTGAAGCTGCTGTAGGTCCTGTAGTTCGGATCCTCACCCCAATCGGCAATCCACCTCCACGTGGAACTGAAGCCTTTGATGACGTAGCCATAGTAAAATGGCGACAGCAGGATGAGCAGCAGTCCGGCAATTGCAAACTTCCATTCCATAGCCATACCTTTCTTTTTGGCATTTCTCTTTCGCGCCGCAGGCTTGCGTCCACTGGCAGACGGCTTCCGGGAGGAATTGGTCTTTCTTGGAGCAGGAGGTTTTGGTGGCACTAAAGGAGGCATAGGGATAGTATTGAAGGTGTAGATTGAGTAAAAAATTGCCTGTTAAGGGTTGAGGTTAACAGGCAATCAGGTGTTTTGATGCTGATGAAAGCGTTCTTATTAGGCTTTGCTCAGCTCCGCGAAATACTTGTGAAACAGCGGCAATGTTTCGATTCCTTTATAGTAGTTAAAGATGTCATACTTCTCATTCGGAGAATGCAGCGCATCACTGTCGAGGCCAAAGCCAAACAGCACCGATTTAATACCGAGAGCACTTTCAAACAAGGCAACGATAGGGATACTACCACCACCTCTTGTGGGGATTGGCTTTTTACCGAAGGAATCCAGGATTGCCTGCTCCGCAGCGCGGTATGCGGTGCTATCTGTAGGGGTCACTACAGGCTCGCCACCATGGTGTGCCGTTACTTTCACCTTTACATAGTCGGGCGCAATGCTTTTGAAGTGTTCAGCAAAAATTTCCGAGATTTCTTCTGAGCTTTGGTTGGGTACCAGGCGCATGGAGATTTTGGCATTTGCCTTTGAGGGGAGGACCGTTTTAGCACCTTCTCCGATGTAACCGCTCCAGATGCCGTTTACTTCCAGCGTAGGCCTTGTGCCGGTACGCTCCAGGGTAGAATAACCTTTTTCGCCCCACTCCGCGTTGATGTCCAGGTCTTCCTTATACTCATTCAGATCGAATGGAGCTTCATTTAATGCTTTTCTTTCCTCATCAGAAAGCTCCGCTACCTTATCATAAAACGCAGGGATGGTGATGTGGTTGTTTTCATCATGCAGGGAGGCGATCATCTTACAAAGGATCGTCGCGGGATTAGCCACTGCGCCGCCGTACACACCAGAGTGCAGGTCACGGTTGGGACCTACCACTTCCACCTCCATGTAGGCCAGGCCACGAAGACCTGTTTCAATAGAGGGGTTTTCCATGCTGATCATGGAGGTATCAGAAATCAGCACCACATCAGCTTTCAGGCGTTCCGTATTGGCGTTGACAAAGATGCCAAGATTGGCAGAGCCTACCTCCTCTTCGCCTTCGATCATGAACTTCACGTTGCAGGCAAGGGTGTTGGTCTGCATCATCAGTTCAAAGGCCTTTACATGCATGTAAAACTGTCCCTTATCATCACAGGCACCGCGGGCATAGATCTTACCATCGCGCACTGTAGGCTCAAAGGGTGGGGTGTGCCAAAGCTCCAGCGGATCTGCCGGCTGCACATCATAATGTCCATATATTAAAACAGTAGGCAGTTTTTCACCGATAATTTTCTCGCCATATACAATTGGATAACCAGCGGTCTGGCAGACCTCAACTTTATCGGCACCGGCGTCTTTCAGCTTCTGCGCTACAAAATCAGCAGTTTTCAACACATCACCTTTGTATTGAGGGTCAGCACTTACTGAAGGGAAACGTAGCAGTTCAAACAGCTCATCCAGGAATCGCTGTTTGTTATCTTCAACATATTTTTTGATCTCTTCCATAACAATATGATTTTAGGGCAAAAATGCCGCTATGATTTGAAGGGTTAAAACTAGAAAATTTAAACTAGTTGGAGGTAGTCGAAAATGAAAATCTTTGTCATCGCTGAGGTAAAGATTTCCTCAACCTGACAAAGATCCTTCTCATAGGAAACACGCTTCCGGCCAGGAAACAGCCCTCGCTGCGACAAACATCGCCTGCGTTGATAAATTGCTGGCAAACTATTCCCTGTTTCAGCTGAAGATTTCCTATTTTTGTGGAGCATGCCAATTTCGTAATCTATACGACAGCGATCAGGCATCACTCACTAACAATACCTTTTAAAAGCAGAACAACACAGGATTTTGGATTATTTAGCAGGATTAAACCCCCAACAACGCGCAGCAGTAGAAAACACCCAGGGACCAGCAATGATTGTTGCAGGTGCCGGTTCAGGAAAAACCCGTGTCATTACCTACAGGGTAGCACACCTGATTGAGAAAGGAGTTGATGCTTTTAACATCCTTGTGCTCACCTTTACGAACAAAGCTTCGAAAGACATGCGTGAGCGGATTATGAATGTGATTGGTCCTGAGGCCAAGAACATCTGGATGGGTACCTTTCACTCCGTGTTTGCCAAGATATTGAGGGTCGAAGCGGAGAAGATCGGTTATCCTTCTAATTTTACGATTTACGACAGTGACGACAGCAAGAGCCTCATCCGCGCGATTTTGCGGGAGATGCAGCTGGACGACAAACTATACAATGCCAACTTTGTGCACAACAGGATTTCCTCAGCGAAGAACAACCTGGTTTCTCATTTTGAGTATATGGAAAACCCGGAGATCCAGGCAGAAGATGTGGCCAACAAACGCCCCCTGCTGGGTGTCATCTATGAAACTTATACCAAAAGGTGTTTTAAAGCAGGTGCGATGGACTTTGACGATTTACTGTTCAAGACCAATGTGCTGCTGAAGAACCATCCTGATGTGTTGAATAAATATCAGCAGAAATTCAAATACCTGATGGTGGATGAGTATCAGGATACCAACTTTTCGCAGTATACGATTGTGAAAAAACTGGCTGCTGCCTACCAGAACATCTGTGTGGTGGGTGACGATGCGCAGAGTATCTATGCCTTCCGTGGTGCCAACATCCAGAACATCCTAAACTTTGAACGTGATTATCCTGACCTGAAGGTCTACAAGCTGGAGCAGAACTACCGTTCCACACAGAATATTGTGGAAGTTGCAAACAGCATCATCGCCAACAATAAAAACCAGCTGGAGAAAAACGTATTTTCCGACAATGAGTCTGGCGACAGGATTAAGGTACAACGTGCCTTTACCGACAATGAAGAGGGTAAAATTGTCGCTGAGGCCATCGTACAGGAACGCAGTTCCAAGGGATACAATTACAACGACTTTGCCATTTTATACCGCACCAATGCCCAGTCGCGGGCAATGGAGGAGGCTTTAAGAAAATTAAATGTACCTTATAAGATCTATGGCGGACTATCCTTCTATCAACGTAAGGAGATCAAGGATCTAATTGCCTATTTTAGGCTGACCTTCAATCCTGCGGATGAGGAAGCCATTAAAAGGGTGATCAACTACCCTAAAAGAGGACTTGGCGACACTACTGTAGAGAAAATTCTGGTTGCGGCCGACCAGCATGACACGACCATGTGGCAGGTGATCTGCAATCCGCAGCAATATATACAAGGCAGGATTGCCAATCAGCTGAACGACTTTGCCGTGATGATCCAGAGCTTTGCCGCCGAGGCTAAAAAGCTGGATGCTTATGAAACGGCTTTATATATCGCACAACATTCCGGAATCTTGAAGGAGCTGCACTCTGATACTACCGACGAAGGGCGCGGCAGACATGAAAACGTTCAGGAGCTGCTGAATGGTATCAAGGAGTTTGGCGAGCGTGAAGATATTGAAGACCGCAGTCTGGCGGTATTTATGCAGGACATTGCCCTGCTGACGAATGATGACAAAGGCGGTGACGACAAGAATAAAGACACAGTATCTTTGATGACTATCCACTCATCTAAAGGTCTGGAATTCAAGAACGTGTTTGTTGTCGGACTGGAGGAAAATCTCTTTCCGTCGCAGATGTCATTGAATTCAAGAACTGACCTTGAAGAAGAGCGCCGGTTGTTTTATGTTGCCGTAACACGTGCAGAAAAGAAACTGACGCTGACTTATGCCACCTCGCGTTACAGATGGGGTACGCTGACGAACTGCGAGCCGAGTCGCTTCATTGACGAGATCAATGCCCGTTACCTTGAAATTGAGGTGGTCAAACCTGCAAAGAGCACACTTAGTGAAGACAGTTTCCAGTCGGAGCGCAAAAGCTGGTCGCAGCAGCGTGATACGTTCAGCAAGCCAAAACCTGCTTCAGCATCAGGAAGCAGCACTTCCACTGCACCGAGGCCAAAGACCACCACCATGCTACCAAAGGCGCATGTACCTACACCAGGGTTTACGCCTGATGCAGCAAATGCCTTTCAGAATGGTATGGATGTGGAGCATGAGAAATTCGGTTTTGGTAAGATCGTGAGCCTTGAAGGCACACTGCCGGATGTGAAAGCTACCGTATTTTTCCAGGGTCTGGGTAATAAGCAGTTATTATTAAAATTTGCTAAGTTGCGTATTGTTAAATAAGCATTATATTTGCGCGGAATGTTTCCACAATTAAGGCACTGTGTTTGCTCGGCATTTACAATTGTAAATAAAAATAATATCAAACATTTTATGTAGAATTGGGATTATTGTCGTTATCTTCCTGTATCGGCAATCCCTGATATAAAGTTATTTAAGCGCCATGATTGCGCATTACGCCCGGAAGGGCCCGGTCCTGCACAGGGGACTAAGCAAAAAAGAATTAAAAGTATTAAAGTATACAGATGAATTTCGATTACAATACCACAAGAAATGAGCTCATTCTGGCCGAGTATGGCCGAAATGTACAAAACATGGTGAAGTACATTATCGAGCTGCCAGATCTTGAAGAGCGCAACAAATATGCGCAGGCGGTGATAGACCTGATGGGCTTTTTAAACCCTCACCTGCGTGATGTGGCTGATTTTAAGCATAAACTTTGGGATCACCTGCACATCATTTCAGGATACAAGATTGATGTAGACAGTCCTTATCCGAAACCTACTCCGGAGGCAGCATTGGTAAAACCGGAGCACATTGGCTATCCGCAGCAAAGGATCACCTATAAACACTATGGCAAAACTGTAGAGGTGATGATTGAAAAAGCGAAAGCAGTAGAGGAACCTGAGCGCAGGGCAGCGATGGTGCAGGGCATTGCCAACTTCATGAAGATGGCCTACGTGACCTGGAACAAAGACAGTGTAGCTGATGAAACCATCCTTAAAAACCTGCGTGAACTATCTGGCGGACAGCTGCAACTCGACGACAATGTAAATCTGGCCAAAGTAGAATTTAAACCAGTGGTGACCCGTCCTGCCAACACCAACAACCGCGGCAGAAACAACAATAACAACAAAGGACGTCAGAACAATAACAACAACAACAACCGTCCCCAACGCAACAATAACAACGCTAAGCAAAGACACTAATTCTTACCAATCTTATATACTACACAGCTTAATACAAACATGAACGCATTTGAAATCATTGGCGGAAAAAAGTTAAAAGGCGAAATTCATCCCCAGGGTGCCAAAAATGAGGCCCTGCAAATCATATCGGCAGTATTGCTGACAGAAGAGAAAATCACCATCAGCAATATCCCTGATATAAAAGATGTAAATAAACTAATCGAACTGCTTGGCGATCTTGGTGTGACTGTTGAGCGCATCAATAAGGATACCTATACTTTCGAAGCGAAAAACATCAACCTTGAATTTTTCCAGTCTGAAATCTTCAAGTCTAAAGGAGGTAGCCTCCGAGGCTCAATTATGATCGTTGGGCCATTGCTTGCACGATTTGGAAAAGCAGCCATCCCTAAACCGGGAGGTGATAAGATCGGACGCAGAAGATTGGATACCCACTTCCTGGGATTCGAGAAGCTGGGTGCTAAATTCGTATACGACCCTAAGAAAGAATTTTTTAACGTTGATGCGACCAACCTGCGTGGCGCTTACATCCTGATGGATGAGGCTTCCGTAACGGGTACGGCAAACATTGTCATGACTGCGGTGATGGCGAAAGGCACAACGACCATTTATAATGCTGCCTGTGAGCCTTATTTACAGCAGCTATGCAAGATGCTGAACCGCATGGGTGCGAAGATCAGCGGCGTAGGTTCTAACCTCCTGACCATTGAAGGTGTGGAGAAACTGGGCGGTACAGAACACCGGATGTTACCGGATATGATTGAAATTGGCTCTTTCATTGGCCTTGCTGCCATGACCGAGTCGGAGATCACCATCAAAAATGTATGTTACCAGGAGCTGGGCATCATCCCCGAAGTATTCAGAAAGCTGGGTATCAAGTTTGAGCTGAAAGGTGATGACATCTATATCCCTTCTCAGAAACACTATGTAATTGAGTCATTTATCGACGGATCGATGCTGACCATTGCAGATTCACCCTGGCCAGGCTTCACCCCTGACCTGCTTAGCATTGTGCTGGTAGTGGCCACACAAGCAAAAGGATCAGTATTGATCCACCAGAAAATGTTCGAAAGCAGGCTGTTTTTTGTCGACAAGCTGATTGACATGGGTGCACAGATCATCCTTTGTGATCCGCATCGTGCCACAGTAAACGGCATCAACAAGGACTATAAGTTACGTGGTATCAGCATGACCTCTCCGGACATCCGTGCCGGCGTATCCCTGCTGATTGCGGCTTTATCCGCAGAGGGTAAGTCGACCATCTTCAACATAGAACAGATTGAGCGCGGTTACCAGGATATAGACACACGTTTACGTGCTTTGGGTGCTCAGATTACGCGTGTGGAAGTCTCGGCTCCAAGTCACTAATCAACACAAACCGTAACCGAATTAATGAGCTACAATACAAAAGCTCAGAACATAAAAAAGTCCCGGAGCACATCCGGGACTTTTCTTTATCACAGCACACATGCAAGCTCAGGAGCTTAACCTGAGATCGCATTGATGATGTCATACTGTGTAATGATTTCAATTTTACCCTGCTCATCTTCGACCAACACCGCACTGTTCTCTTTATTGATGAGTGAAGAAATGCGGTCTATCGACGTATTGAGGTCTACAAAGGGGAAAGTCGGCGACATGATTTCTTTCACCGGGGCCGATTTCAGGGCTGGGTTTTCAAGGAGTGCTTTAAGGATATCCCCTTCAGCAAGCTTGCCCACCACCATTCCCTGTTGGGTCACTGGAATTTGTGAAATGTTCAGCGTATTCATATTATTAATGGCTTCCAGGATTGTTTTCTCGCAATCAATGGTAATGATTTCGGTGCTTTCCTTTTTGGCGATGATCGACTTGGCTGTCAGTTTCTGATCCTTCAGGAATCCACGTTCCCTGAGCCAGTCTTCATTATACATTTTACCCATATAGCGGCTGCCATGGTCATGGAAGATGACCACCACGATATCTTCAGGCTTCAGTTTATCTTTCAATTGAAGCAGTCCGGCAATGGCAGATCCGGCAGAATTACCTACGAAGATCCCCTCTTTGCGGGCGATATCGCGTGTCATGAGTGCCGCATCCTTGTCGGTCACCTTTTCAAAGAGGTCAATGATGTCAAAATCCACGTTTTTAGGAAGGAAGTCTTCACCAATCCCTTCAGTGATGTAAGGGTAGATTTCATTTTTATCAAGAATGCCAGTTTCCTTATATTTCTTAAACACGGAGCCATACGTATCTATTCCCCAAACTTTGATATCAGGATTCTGCTCTTTCAGATATCTACCTGTACCAGAGATTGTTCCACCCGTACCCACACCTACCACCAGGTGTGTGATCTTACCCTCTGTCTGGGCCCATATTTCAGGGCCTGTCTGTTCATAATGCGCCTGAGAGTTGGCAAGGTTATCATATTGATTGGGTTTCCAGGAGTTGGGTACCTCACGTTCCAGTCGGGAAGATACCGAGTAGTAAGACCTTGGGTCTTCAGGTTCCACATTTGTGGGGCATACGATGACTTCCGCACCAAATGCGCGCAGCGCATCTACCTTCTCCTTAGATTGCTTGTCGGTTGTCGTAAAAATACATTTATAACCTTTGATGATGGCGGCCATGGCCAGTCCCATCCCGGTATTTCCGGACGTCCCTTCGATGATTGTGCCTCCCGGTTTCAGCTTTCCGCTTCGCTCGGCATCTTCAATCATCTTGATGGCCATACGGTCTTTGATGGAGTTTCCAGGGTTGGTGGTTTCCACTTTAGCCAGTACCGTTGCCGGAATGTCTTTCGTAATGTTATTCAATTTTACCAGTGGCGTATTGCCGATGGTTTCCAAAATGTTATTGTACCACATAAAGCAAAAATACAAAATGTAGCTAAGAATTCTATTTACAAATAAATATTCAAAATATAATATCGAAAAAGAAACACAAACAAAATAACATTTTAACCTAGTAACCCAATAGATTTAATAACAATCTTTTATAAGGCAAAAAATAAAATCAGTGTCAGGAAATGCGGTAACTTTTTCCGGGGAGGGCTGTGATCAGGCCATTCATTTCCAGGTTTAGCAGATGGAGTACAATTTTACTTTGCGGAAGCGCAATTTTGAGGGCAATCTGATCAATATCCAGCGGTCCCTTAGCGAGGCAGCCCATCAACGATTGTTCCTCAGGCAGCAAATCCAGGGGAAGCTGTACCTGCGTCGCTTTGGCTTTCTCCACTGACCTTGTAGGCTGCCAGCCCAGGTTATGTATCAGATCTTCCGCGCAGCTGATGAGTCCTGCCTGGTTCGTTTTAATGAGGAAATTGCATCCCGAGGAGCTGCGATCCGTTGTCCTTCCAGGAAAAGCATATACATCCCGGGCATAAGAATTGGCAATATCCGCGGTAATGAGCGCCCCACCCTTTGCCGCCGCTTCCACAACAATGGTTGCATCAGTCATCCCCGCAATGATCCTGTTTCTTTTAGGAAAGTTCTCTTTTTCAGGACTGGTAAACAGCGGAAACTCAGTAATCAGGCCACCATCAGCAATCATCTTCTGTGCAACGCCAAAGTGTCCGGAGGGATAAATGCGGTCCAGGCCATGCGCGAGTACCCCAATGGTCGGAACATTAGCATTCAGGCTTTCCTGGTGGGCTGCGATGTCAATGCCATAAGCCATACCGCTGACAATAGTCACATCATAAGGCGCCAGGGCTACTGCAAGCTCCCTGCAGATTTGCCGCCCATACTCCGTCGCGTTCCGGGTGCCGACCACACTAATCATTCTCGGCCTGTTGAGGTTTGCATTCCCCTTGTAATACAGCAATACCGGCGCATCATCGCAATTTCTAAGACGCTTTGGATAATCATCATCCGTATAAAACAGTACCCGAACCCCATTCCGCCCAATAAAAGCCATTTGCTGTTCCGCAATCCGGAAAGAAGCCTTACTTAAAATCTCCCTGGCAGTCAGCATCCCGACCCCGGGCACCTCCATCAGCTCCTCCCTACTGGCTTCGAATATCCGTTCCGGGCTTCCAAAATGGCTTAATAAAGCCTTAGCCGTAACATGTCCTACATTTTTTATCAGCGTTAACGCAATCTTTTTAATCATACCCATAAGCTAACCTATAGCTTATTGCGCAACAAAACCAAACTAAAAAGAAAAACATTTTAACACAAGAAACGTCCAAATGCCTCCTAACAAGCACACAACACAATCAGACTACCCTGAAAACTTTCAAAATAAAAACCAGCTGTACTGCATCCCCCTTAAAGATACAAAACAAAAGACCTGCTGTACTTTATCCCCTTTTAATACACAAAGCGAAAAACCAGCTGTACTGCACATCCCCCTTAAACATACAAAACAAAAGACCTGTGCATTTTAATCCCCTCTTATATACAAAAAAAGACCAGCTGCACCGGATACACGAAAAAAAACCAGCTATACCCCATTCCCTTTTTAACCACCTTGCCTTTGTCTGGAGAGAGATTGTGCCGGTTGCAAAAAAAGTTCAAATTCCTTTGAACACATCCAAATATTCGCCCTTCAGCGAAGATTTGAGGATGAAAAGGAGTTTGAACTTTTTTTATTTACAACTTTTGAACGGAATGTTATTTAGCAGGGGATATAAACGACATATTTTGTCTCAAAAAAATCTTCCTCAAAATATTCCGACAGCGGGTATAGTTCCGCTTTAAGTTTAGTTTCGGCGATTTCTTCAGTGAGGTCTCCCCCTTTAAGGTATAGAATACCATTAGGGATGGCATTTTTGGAGTCTTTTTTAAACTTGCCTTTCACCCACGGATAGAAGTCGATGAGTCGTGTTACCGCCCTTGAGACGACGAAATCATACTTTTCCATTACCTGTTCCGCTCTCAGATGACTGGCTTTTACGTTGTTGAGGCCCAGGCCGGCAGCCACTTCAGTAACTACTTTAATCTTCTTTCCAATAGAATCGACCAGGTGGAACTGAGTCTCAGGGAACAGGATAGCAAGAGGAATCCCTGGGAATCCGCCGCCGGTACCCACATCAAGGACAGTTTCTCCAGGCTTGAAGGAACAGAATTTGGCGATCCCAAGGGAGTGTAGGACATGCCGGATGTAAAGTTCATCGATATCTTTCCTGGAGATGACATTGATCTGGGCATTCCAAAAGCTATACAGTTCGTACAGCTGACCAAACTGCTCCAGTTGCTGGGCAGTCAGGTCTTTAAAATATTTTTGTATTAAGGATGAGTTTATTTCCACTTTACTTTTTTAACAAATATAGACAGAAAGCCATTAAACATAAGGAAAATGAACAATAGAATGTCCAGGATCGGGAAAAACCAGCGCAGGTCACCATAGTTCAGGCGCTTGAGGATGCGGGGATAGATGAAGCAGCGGATGACGATGCTGAGCAACAGGATTACCGCAGTAGGGAATAACAAGGTTTTAATACAGAAAGCTGCAGCCAGAAAAGCATAAAAGAGAAACTGGAAGATGATCTGTGTAGAAAGGATGAACTTATGTTTGCGCTTATAGAGCTTACCGGCACCGAAATGTCTCTTTTTCTGACGCAGGTAGGCGAAAAAACTCGTATTCGGTTCCGACCATACATGTGCCTCCTTATTGATCCTGATGGCGGTATTTGTGGGATTGGCATTTGCATTTACAAAAAGATCATCATCACCAGAAGGGATGTGCATGTGTGCTGCGAAGCCCTTATTTTTAAAGAAAAGCGACTTTTTATAGGCCATATTACGGCCAACACCCATGTAGGGCATTCCCTTAATGGCATAAGAAAGATAGTTGACCGCAGTAAAGAACGTTTCAAACCTGATGAGCGCATTGAGAAGACCCCATTTTTTAAGATATGGAGAGTACCCAAGGACGATCGCAATCTGATCATCAGCAGGCGCCTGCATCCCAAGAAGCCAGTTTTCCGATGCCGGCACGCAATCTGCATCAGTAAATACCAGCCACTCGTTGCTTGCTGCTTTGATTCCCATGGTGGCAGCGAACTTCTTTCCGGCGATAAACTTTTCCCCTTCAGAGATCGTCACGACTTTGAGTCGTTTATCTTGTTTGGCAAACTCTTCCAGAAGTTCGCGGGTACCATCCCAGGAACGGTCATTTACGACAACCACTTCAAAGTCAGGATAATTCTGTGCCATTACCTGCGGCAGGTAGCGCTTTAGGTTTTCCGCCTCATTGCGGGCGCAGATGACGACGCTCAGGGGTTTCAGGGCAGTCTGAGGAACCTCTTCCACGGTATATCGGGCAAGTCTGAGGTGCACAAATAGGCTGAAATAAAGTTGAATAAGGAAGCAAAAGATCAATGAGCCGAGCAAGCAACTCTCTATTAAGGTTAATTCCACGATGTAATTTTGTAGGCGCCAAATTTCTGATTTTTAATCTGTAATGTATGTTATTGTTGATAAAAATTTAAGCCCGTTAATCGCGCGAATTTTCCTATTTTTGGCAGATTTTAGTGGAGCATACAGATTTATGAAATTTACCTTAGCGGCAAAAGATACACATTCGAAGGCAAGAGCCGGCGTAGTTACAACCGATCACGGAGACATTCAGACTCCTATATTTATGCCGGTAGGCACCGCCGGAACGGTGAAAGCTGTGCATCAGCGCGAGCTTAAGGAAGACATTGATGCCAAAATCATCCTTGGAAACACCTACCACTTATACCTTAGACCGGGACTTGACATCATTGAACAGGGCGGCGGATTACATAAATTTATAGGCTGGGACCGTCCCATTCTTACGGATAGCGGAGGTTACCAGGTCTATTCACTGAGTAAAGTAAGAAAGATTAAGGAAGAAGGCGTGACTTTCCGCTCGCACATCGACGGATCCAAACACCTGTTTACGCCTGAATATGTGATGGACATCCAGCGTACCATTGGTGCAGACATCATCATGGCATTTGATGAATGTACCCCTTATCCATGCGACTATAAATATGCGGCCAACTCCATCAATATGACGCACCGCTGGTTAAAACGCTGCTGTGCCCGTTTTGACAGCACTACCCCTAAATACGGATTCGACCAGACGTTATTCCCTATCGTTCAGGGATCAGTTTATAAAGACCTCAGGATGAAGTCTGCAGAGTTTATTGCCAGCATGGACCGTGAGGGAAATGCCATTGGCGGACTGTCTGTAGGGGAGCCTGCGGAGGAGATGTACGCTATGACGGAGGTCGTATGCAACATACTTCCAGACGAGAAACCGCGTTATCTAATGGGCGTGGGAACGCCGATCAACATCCTTGAAAACATTGCATTGGGTATTGATATGTTCGACTGTGTAATGCCTACAAGGAATGCCCGCAACGGCATGCTTTTCACCAGGAATGGCATCATCAACATCGGTAACAAGAAGTGGGAGAACGACTTCTCGCCTATTGACGCAGACAGCGACCTTCATGCCGATCAGGTGTATTCAAAAGCATATTTGAGACATCTGATGCACTCTAAGGAGATGCTGGGCGCGCAGATTGCCACCTTACACAACCTTCATTTTTACCTGTGGCTGGTAAAAACTGCGAGAGAAAAGATCATCAGCGGTGAGTTTTACGCCTGGAAGAACAAAATGGTCACTATATTAGGTAACAAATTATAGATGAATCTAATCAAGGGAAGAATAAAGATTATTGACTGGTACATCATCAGCAAGTATCTGGGTACGTTTTTATATACGCTGACACTCTTTGTAGTGATCATTGTGATATTTGACTTATCCGAGAAGCTGGACGATTTCCTGAGCAACAACCTTACATTCTGGCAGGTGGTATCGCTATATTATGCGGGATCCATCCCCTTTTACGTGAACATGCTTTCACCGCTGATCAACTTCATTGCAGTAATTTTCTTTACCGCAAAGATGGCTGACCAGACGGAAATTGTGCCGATATTAAGCGGTGGAGTGAGCTTTAACCGCTTTCTGCTGCCTTATTTCATCTCCGCATCGATCATCTTTGCAGCAAACCTGGGTGCCAATCTCTATGTGTTGCCATACACCAACACCCTTAAAAACACGTTTGAAAACACATACGTAAAGAAAAATGACCCAAGCAGCAAAAGCGACATCCATATGAAGCTTGATGCACGCACCTATATATATATGCGTAGCTTCGACAATAAGAATAAAACAGGAGCTCAATTTTCATTAGACAACTTCAACGGGGATGAAATGACCCGCAAGATTGTCGCCGATGAGATCAAATGGGACTCCCTGAAACGGTCATGGAAGCTCACAAACTACTCCATCCGGGACATCAAGGGCCTAAAAGAAACCATGACAAACGGGGCCGGCAAGACGAAGGACACTATACTGGACATGCGCCCTGACGATTTCTCTGCCTATGATAACATCTTTGAAAACCTATCCAATCAGGAGCTATCGGACAAAATCAAAAAGGAAAAAATAAGAGGTTCAGGTATCATGAATGACCTACTTTTTGAGCGGTACAAACGGTATCTGCACCCACTTTCAGCGTATGTACTAACCTTGATTGGCGTAGCCTTATCGTCCAGAAAGGTACGTGGAGGCGTAGGCTTACCCCTGGGAATAGGCATCCTGCTGAGTTTTACCTATATCGTATTTAATCAATTTGCGAAAATGTTCTCACTGAAAGGCGAGTTTCCGCCGCTTCTCGCGGTGCTGATGCCCACCATTATCTTCGGAATCCTTGGCTTTTATCTCTTGAAGAAGGCCCCAAAATAGCCATGAACATTACCAATTCACCCGATGCTTCAGTCACCAAAAGAAACCTGCTGATCCTCCATTTCACGGTTTTTATCTGGGGATTTACCGGGATCTTAGGCGCATTAATTTCAATAAACGCCATACAACTCGTGTGGTACCGGGTACTGATTGCGACCTCGACATTACTGCTTTATTTTCTTTTCAGCAAGACCAGCTTACGTGTTTCCAGGCGCCAGCTTATCCAATTTATCCTTACCGGAAGCATTGTGGCCATCCATTGGATCCTGTTTTTTCATGCCATAAAGGTGTCAACAGTATCGGTTACACTGGTTTGTTTGTCCTCTTTCACACTTTTTACCGCAATATTAGAGCCTCTGATCAAGAAAAAAAAGATTCTGATACCAGATGTCGTAATTGGGCTTGTGATCATTCTAGGCATCTATTTGATCTTTAAATTCGAATCACAGTATACATGGGGTATCATTTTAGGCCTTTCGTCGGCCTTAGCCTCCAGTTTATTCTCCATCATCAACTCCACATTGGTACAGAAAAGTGAGCCCAAAATCATTGGATTTTATGAGATGGCTGGTGCTTTTTTCTGGATTTCGCTATACCGTTTATTCGATCATTCCTTACTTTCAGAAACCTTTACATTGGCTGTAAATGACTGGATCTGGCTGATGATTCTAGGCACCATATGCACTGCTTTGGCCTACGTCGCAGGGGTGTCTGTGATGCGCACTTTGTCCGCATTTCGCGTAGCACTTATCACCAATCTGGAACCCGTTTATGGGGTCCTGATGGCCTTCATTTTCTTCGGCACAAAGGAGCAAATGTCGCTCGGTTTTTACCTCGGCGCCACCCTGATTATCGGCTCAGTTTTCGGCTATCCCATCTACAAAAAGCGACGGAATCTGAACTGATTTATTGCCGGTTCAGGGCTTAGAATTGCTACATCATCAACCCCCAAAATACACCTTTATCTGTGATGATTTACCATATATTTTCAATGCATTTCACAGACTCCTATAGCTATCAGATACAGGCTTCAGCTCCTTGTATTTGCTGCCAAAAACCAGCTGATCAGAAAGATTAAAACAATCGAATCCACCAGAGATTTCACACCTGAAAAACTTCCAAAAAACCCCCTCACTGAACAAAAAAAAAGCGGCAGTACATCATAAACATCCCAGCTAAGGGCAAAGAAAACTGTAGAAATGGCTTGGTATTTCCACCTATAAAATCCAACCAGACCAACACATTCCCCTATTGCAAAAGAAGCCAAAACTCAATTTATTTTGGCCTCGACGGCGCATAAAAAAGCAGTATTCTCCATCAGAAACATCAACTAGAACAAATGGGAAAGAAGCGGGTGCGGAGACCTAAAAAAACCGTCAAAAACAAGGAGCCACCACTCAAAAAAATGCCATCCAGGATAAGAAAAAAGACGCCAGAGAAGCTTAAAAAGAGCTCATAAAACCACCCGATGCAGGGAAGAAGCGCCTTAAAAAACAGAAAAACATCCGCAAAACCACATTAAAAAGTCTGACATACACACTCAAAAAAGGACAAGACTGAGTGTTCGGAAACAAAATAAGAAGACCGGAAATCATTTTTTATGCTCAAATATCAAGCAATCTATCCCCTACTAAAGCATCAGATCTATCAGAGAATAGAGCGAAAAAAGGTAAGAAGTTGCCTGACATTCACCTGGAGGATAAATAAATCTTCGACATTTTGTGACCTTCAAATCGAAAACCAGGACAGAAAACGACGCCTACAAAGAATAAAAACCTTACTACGACCAACACCAGATTCCCGGATCTGGTATAAAAAGTCGGATCATAAACGGTGGGAAAATTCTTACCCCCCCTTTTGTCTCTTAGAAAAACCATCGGAGCGAGCATTAAAAGTTATATAATCATTACAAAAAATAAGCAAAACAGGCTCCTAAAATTATTAAATCCGGGTGAAAAAAGTAGTCTATAAGACACAACAAATTAGAAAGAAAAGGATACTTCAGGACGAAAAAGAGCATTAAACCGCAAGGTCAAACCGTCATTACAATGAGAAAAAACCAAGGCAAAAAAACAGTATTGTCACAGCAATCAGCAAAAAAACATCAACTCATCAAACTGAAATAGCTTACATTTTAAGTGCAATCCCCCTCCATCTTCGGGTAAAAAAGCGCTAACTCCGACGCCCAAAATCACATAATTCCAGGACCAAAAATCCTCGGAAATTTCCCGAATTCCGCATCAAAACTGCAACCGAGTCACCTTAAAAAAAGAGACAACAAGTCGAGAAAACTGAGTAAAAAGACCAAAACCCATCGACAAATGCCATGCAAAAACACGGTAAAACCCGACTGATCACAAGCAAAAAAACTGAGGAAAAAGACTCAAATGCAAATTAAAAAACACTTCCAAAGTTGCCAGACAGCGAGGTAAAAAAGAACCACAAACCAGCACAGAACGCTAAACTAAAACGCAGCAAAAGCAGCACAAAAACCACCCCTAAAAATCAGAAAACAGCGTCGAAATATACCCTCCAAAAACTTCAAAAAAGCAATCAAACTCAGCGCTAACCGGACAAAAAAAACCTGAATTTAACGATAAAAACCTGAAGAAATTCAGGATCATTTCTTCATAAAATCTCCCAATATTGATGCAAAAACAATTAGGGTAGGGGTAAAGAAAAGCTCAAAAATTATGTTACATTTGACATACCACAACGGTGAAACGGTTGTTTCTGGCTTGATATTTATTGATGAATTAGTGTATTTAATGTAATACTTGAGCTAACATCAAGCATTGTGCACGAGAAGGTACTGAAAGGAGCTAAATAAATCCATTAAACATAAAAAACAGTTAAACCAGTCTAGCAATACAAAACACAATAATATCAGTAAATCAATTACTTACAATCATTAACTAAAATATGTAATTAATTAAAATCATAAACTACAAAAACGAAATACTAATTATTTTAGCAAGCGTAATTAATGAGTCTATATAACAAAAACAAAAAACTGATAATCAGCATTATAACATCATCAGCATTAAGTTTAATTTCACATCATGCTGCTGCACAGATTTTCAATGCAGAACAAAACCCACTTAGTGTAAAATGGAGGCAGATCAATGCTTCAGGCTTCCAGATCATCTATCCCCAGGAGATGGAAAAAGAGGCACAGCGAATGACCAATACCATCCGGCACATCTACCCTTATGTCGGCGCAAGCATCGGCCGGGGGGAAACGACTATCCCCATCCTGCTGCAGAACCGTGGCGTAGTGGCCAACGGCTTCGTCCAGTTGGGACCAAAAAAATCCGAGTTTTACACCACCCCCCCGCAGCAGTTTGACAGCCAGGATTGGCTCAACAACCTGGCGGTGCATGAGCTCCGTCATGTAGCCCAATTTGACAAGCTCACAAGCGGTCGCCCGAAGCCCTTTCCGGAGGAGGTTTACCTGGCCTGGTTTGGGGCCAGTATCCCCATCTGGTTTTTCGAGGGAGACGCTGTCAGTACCGAGACTGCACTTACGCATGCGGGACGCGGCAGACAGCCCTCATGGATCATGCCTTACCGGACGCAACTGCTCGAAGGAAAAAGCTACAGTTACAGCAAGCAGAACTTCGGATCGCAGAAAGACCTTACCCCCGGGTACTACCAGTTCGGCTACCTGATGAGTGCCAACATCCGGGCGCAGCAGGGCCGGTCAGTTTTCGACAGTGTGCTGACCGACATTCAGCGCCGGCCCTTCCGGCCTTACCCTTTTTCCGGAAGCCTGAAAAAGTTTAGTGGCAAGGGAAGTCAGGAGTGGTTCCGCAATACAACCGAGGTACTCAAGAAAGAGTGGGCACGTCAGGCATCCGAAATGAACACGACCGACTATCCGGCATTGAACGGGAAGTCAACTGTGGCCACGAGTTACTTCCTTCCGGTCAGGCTGGAAGACGGAGCACTGCTCAGCCTGAAACAGAGCAAGGATGCTGCACCACATTTTGTCCGGATTGATGCCGACCAGAAGGAAAGCAACATCATCGGCATTGGCCCCCAGGAACAGCCCTGGTTCAGCTACGCTAATGGCATCATCGTATGGGATGAAATCCGCTACGATCCGAGGTATCGTCAGCGGAGTTACAGTATCATCTGCAGCTACGACATGAAGTACAAAAAGATGAAGAAGCTGAGCTCCAAAAGCAGGCTCTTCTCCCCTTCACTTTCTGCTGACGGAAAAACTATTGTTGCCGTGCAGATCGGCCTCGACAACCAAAGCAATCTGGTGGAGCTCGACGCTGCCAGCGGCACCATCACCCACACCTACCCAAACCCGTACAACCTCATCCTTCAGACCCCCGCTTTCAGGACCGACAAAAACCAGGTGGTCTTCGTTGCCGTGAGCGAAGCCGGCAAGTCGCTCATGACGGTAGAACGTTCCGGCAAAATGACACAGATCATCGCAGCCTCCAACCAGCAGTTGAGCAGACCAATTTATGTTTCCCAGGGAATCGCATTTAACGCTCACTACAACGGTATCGATAACATTTACTACATAGTACCTGGCGAGCAAAAGATAAGCGCTCTGAGCGCTTCTAAATACGGCGCTTTCAACGCGACTCCAACTGCCGACCAGCAGCACATCGTTTTCAACAATTACAGCCTCGGCGGATATGAGATTGCGCAAAGCCAGATAGTCCCCGGACCGATAGGTAAAGCAGGCTTTGTCTACTTCGGTGAGGAGACCGAAAAACAGGAGAATACAGGCAACGTATTTGACCACATTCCAGACAGCACATTTACCTCCAAACCTTACCATGACCTGCAGCATCTTTTCAGGGTCCACTCCATCGTGCCGGTCTTCGAAGACGAGTACCGTGGAGGGCTGCAGCTGAACTCTGACAACCTGCTCAATACGATGAGCACTTTTGCCGGCGTCAACTACTACCGGGACCTCGGCCGGTTTGAGTATGAGGGTGGCTTCATCTTCAAGAAGCTTTACCCCATCATCAGCACCACCTACCGCAACCGCCCGCGCCAGACCTACTACGCGGCCGACGACGGAAGGATCGTCAACGGCGAATGGCGCGAGCACAATGTCGAGCTTGAAGCTTCTGTCCCATTGAATTTCAATGCCGGCGACCACAACTACGGGTTCAGCTTCAGGACCTCCACCAGTTACACCCGGAGGTACCTCGCTGAGCAGATGCCAGAAAATTACATTACAAGCCTTAAATTTCCGCTGGAGTATCAACTGACCATGAGTCATACGAAACGCGTTTCTGAGCGAGATATAGCGCCCAAATGGGGACAAATCCTTCGACTCAGTTACCTGCATCAGCCTTTTGATCCGCAGCTTCCCGGCAACCTGTTCTCAGCGGAGGCTTTCGCCTACTTTCCGGGAGTTGCCAGAAACCACTCTCTGCTGGTGAATTTCAATTATCAGGAGAGCTCCGGCATCAGGGCGTACGACAGGCAGATCAATGCGGTGTATGGTTACAGCAACATCCCCGCATACAGCCTCCTGAAAAACACCCTGCTGCTGAACTACCGTTTCCCGATTGCCTTTCCGGATCTGGAAGTCGGACCGTTGGGTTACCTCCGCAACGTCAGGGGAACATTGTTCAGCCATTACGAGAACATCGGCAAAGACACCAACATCGGAGAACCCAAAACTTTCGGCTTTGAGCTGCGCAGTGACATCAACCCGCTCCGCTATGATGCACTGATGGAGTTTGGCGCGAGAGTTGTGTTTGTCAACAGAATTTACCATCAAAATCCTATCTTAGAATTAATTTTAAACTTTAGCCTTTAGCTCATGCGCACCAAAACCATTTTTATCATTGCCTTCACCGTGCTCATCACCATTTTCCTGATGATGAATACCGACGCTGTAGATTTCGATTTCATTTTCGTGGAACAGAAAATCTCCAAGCTCGTCGTGATTGGGGTGTGTACTTTTGTGGGATTTATACTGGGATACTGGGCAGGAAGGCCCAAAGTGACAGTGGGTACCTATGACCCAAAATTTGATCCCCGGGATGAGCCCGGGGACCGGAATAAACAGTTGAGCGATGAAGATCGCGATTACATTAGCTGAGTGCCTGACGGATGTCGGCGATGATGTCGTCGATATGCTCCAGTCCGATGGATAAACGGATGGTGCCCTGTTCCACACCCACCTGCAGCCTTTCCTCTTCCGTCAACTTGGAATGGGTACTGGTTGCAGGATGCGTCGCAATAGACCGGGTATCACCCAAGTTTGCCGAAATCGAGAACATCTTCAATTTATCCATGAAGGCGCCTGCAGCCTCAGCACCACCATCGATGGTAAGGGTTACAATACCTCCACCCTGTTTCATTTGTTTCTTAGCGATTTCATACTGAGGATGAGAAGGAAGAAAAGGATACATCACCTTTTTTACCTTTTCCTGTGCCTCCAGGAACTGCGCTACCTTCAGCGCATTTTCGCAATGTCTGTCCATACGCACCGCAAGCGTCTCCAGACTTTTAGAGAGCAACCATGCATTGAAAGGCGACATTGCAGGTCCGCTATGCCTTGCGAAAGCTTCGATCTCCGCAATCAGCTTCTGAGATCCCAGGATCACGCCGCCAAGTGTACGGCCCTGTCCGTCAATAAATTTCGTTGCCGAGTGGATCGAGATATCCGCGCCAAGTTTGATCGGCTGCTGCAGGTAAGGTGTTGCAAAACAGTTGTCGACCACCATCAGCACATTGTGCTTCTGCGCCAGCTTTGCCAACCACTCCAGGTCGATGATGTCTATTCCAGGGTTTGATGGTGTTTCCACAAAAATCATCCTTGTATTTTCCTGGATGCCATTTTCCCATTGTGAGGGCTGGTCCAGGTCCGCATAGGTATAGGAAATCCCCCATTTCGGGAAGATGCCGTTGAGCAGCTGGTGTGTAGAACCGAATACCGAGCGACTGGACAGGACATGGTCGCCCGACTTTAGAAAAGCTGCAAAGGTGGTAAAGATTGCAGCCATACCTGTTGCCGTTACCCAACCTGACTCCGCTCCTTCCAGGATGGCCATCTTGTCGATCAGCTCCGACGTGTTCGGATTTGCGTACCTGCTGTAAACATTCCCTTCTTTCTCATTGGCAAACAGCGCCCTCATTTCTTCCGCATCGTCAAACTTGTAACTCGAAGTGAGGTACAGGGGTACAGAATGCTCTTTAAAATGGGTTCTCTCGGCTTGCAAACGGATGGCCAGGGTTTCGAAATTCTCTTCTTGCATTGTAATATCTAGTGAATGGTGTATGTAAAATTGATGGTCGCCGAGCGGCTGATGATGTTGGATACGGAGCAGTACTTCTCAAAAGTAAGGTTCAGTGCCCTTTCCACCTTTTGTTGGTTCAGCGCACCATAAAGGTCAAAGTGAATGTCAATGACATCAAATATCGGAGGCATCTCCTCATCTCTTCTGCTGGCATTGATGCGGATCTTCACATCATCAAGAGGTTCTTTTTGCTTTGTGAGTACATTGACCATGTCTATGCCACTGCATCCGCCCAGGCCGATCAGCAGCATTTCCATCGGCCTGAAGCCTTTACCCTCTCCACCGATCTCCGCTTTTGCATCGAGTTCCACTTTGAATCCGGTACTATTTTCGGCCTCAAAATTAAATTTATCGTTTTTTCTAATCAGGTTGATTTCCATATTCCTTAAACGTTATAAAACACTTTATTGTCCATTTCAAGCTCCCGAAGACTGACTGGTTGTCTGAAGATGGCAAACACACAGGATCCGCTGCCGCTCATCGCTGCATAATCAGCTCCCAATGCATAGAGTTTGTTCTTCAGGCTTTCGATCTCCGGATACCTGGCAAATACGGAATCTTCAAAATCGTTCTTCAGTACTGCCTTCCACTCAGTTAAAGGCAAATGTATTAAATCTTTTACCGATGTAACAGGGGCGGCGGGTTTTATGCCTGCATAAGCATCTGCGGTAGACACATGTGACGGAGGTTTGACGAGCACGATGAAATAATCTGACAGATCGAGCTCCAGCGGAGAAAATTCATCACCCTTCCCCACAGCATAGGCAGGCTTGTTACGAATAAAAAAGGCACAATCAGCCCCCAGCTGACGCGCATAATCCTCCATACTGTCATCCGACAGGCCAAGATTGAATTTTGTGTTGAGCAGCCGGATCAGGAATGCCGCATCCGCAGAACCACCGCCAAGGCCTGCGCCGATGGGAATATTTTTCAGCAGGCAGATGTGCTGGGGTGGCAGCTGAAAGTCGTCGCTAAGCAATTGATAGGCCTTCATGCACAGGTTATCTGACGCATCCCCCGGGATGTCAATTCCGCTGATGGTACAATGTGTATGCGTTGCGTCGAGGATTTCGATGACGTCATATACTCTAACGGGATAAAAAACCGTTTCCAGGTTATGATATCCGTCGGCACGTTTTTCCGTAACATGCAGTCCGAGGTTGATTTTGGCATTGGCGAATGCAAGCATCTGTGTGTTCTTTTGTCTATCTGCTGCAAACTTACAAAAACGAATGTATATGCCATCCGATATGATTTCAGGATAGCCGGTATTATTTGGAGATACTTAAGCCGGAAATGCTTAATTTTGACGGCGAGCAATCAAGAAGCGCAATTACATGAAACAATATTTAGATTTAATGCAGCATGTGCTTGACCATGGCACACAGAAACACGACCGCACGGGAACGGGAACGATCAGTGTATTCGGGTACCAGATGCGGTTTAACCTTCAGGAAGGTTTCCCGATGGTGACCACCAAGAAGCTGCACCTGAAATCTATCATCCACGAACTGATCTGGTTTCTAAGCGGGGATACCAACATCAAATACCTGAAAGACAACGGCGTGAAGATCTGGGATGAATGGGCAGATGAAAATGGGAACCTGGGTCCTGTTTACGGATCCCAATGGCGCTCATGGCCAACTCCTGACGGCAGGCACATCGACCAGATCAGCCAGATTGTCAATACCATCAAGAACAACCCGGACTCAAGAAGAATTATTGTATCGGCATGGAATGTGGCCGACATTGAGGAGATGGCCCTTCCTCCCTGCCATGCTTTTTTTCAGTTTTATGTGGCCGACGGCAAGCTGAGCTGCCAGCTGTACCAGCGCAGTGCAGACATCTTCCTGGGCGTCCCTTTCAACATTGCTTCTTATGCATTGCTCACCATGATGGTGGCACAGGTATGCGGGTTGGAGTATGGCGACTTTATCCATACTTTCGGCGACGCCCACCTTTACAACAACCACATCGAGCAAGCCAAACTGCAGCTCAGCAGAGACATCAGACCCTTACCGGTGATGGAGATCAACCCAGAGGTTAAAAACCTGCTCGACTTTAAATTTGAAGATTTCACGCTGAAAGGATACGATCCTCATCCGCACATTAAAGGTGCTGTTGCCGTATGATCGTCTCCATCATTGTAGCACTTGCTGAAGACCATGGCATCGGCAGGGACAATCAGCTGCTGTGGCACCTGCCGGCAGACCTGAAGTTTTTTAAAAACACAACCACAGGACATACCATCATCATGGGCAGAAAAACCTACGACTCTATAGGAAGACCGTTACCCAACAGACGTAATATTGTGATTACAAGAAATGCGGCACTGGAGATTCCGGGCGCGGAAGTACTCACCAGCTTAACTGAAGCCATTGCACTTTGCATGGAGGAAAAAGAGGTTTTTGTGATTGGTGGTGCCGAACTTTACAAACACGCGCTCCCACTTGCAAACAGGCTGTATGTCACCCAGGTGGAGGGCAGCTATGAGGCCGACACATTCTTTCCGGAATTTAGTGAGGAAGAATGGCTCGAAACTCATAGGGAAGCGCACCTTCCAGATGAAAAAAATACGGTGGCTTATACATTTATCACGTTCGAACGTAAATAGTTGAGCCCCCTAATAAAAACTTTAATAAGGTGGCCTATTATTTAAAAAAATAATTAGATTTGCCGACTTGTTAAAAAAATATATAGCTATATAGACTAATAATTACAAAACAAATGCAGGGTAAAGGTTTTATTAAATTTATGGCAATACTATTAGGTATTGTCTGTGTGTATTCTCTCTCTTTCAACTTCGTCACTTCGAAGGTTGAAAAAGACGCAAAGACTTACGCTAAGGGAGATCCGGCCAAAGAAAAGGCTTATCTGGATTCCATGGCTACAGTTCAAGTGTATCCTGTATTTGGATATACGTATGCGTTCTGTAAAGGCAAAGAAATCAACCTGGGGCTTGACCTTAAGGGCGGTATGAACGTAACGATGGAGATCTCGTTGGGTGAGCTGGTAAAATCACTGGCAGGAAATACCGATGATGTTAACTTCAACAAAGCACTGTCGGAAGCACAAACAAAATTAAACGCCGGAGGTAAAGACTTCATGGCTTTGTTTGTTTCGGAATATGAAAAACTTTCGCCGAATGGTAAACTGGCAGACTTCTTCGCTAATCAGGACAACGCATCGTTATTAAAACCAAATGCAACCAATGCAGAAGTAAAGACATTCCTTTCAGGACATGCCAACACCGCAATCGACCGTTCGTTCACCATCATCAGAAGCCGTATCGATGGTTTCGGTGTCGTAAGCCCGAACATGCAGAAACAGGAAGGTACCAACCGCATCCTGATCGAGATGCCAGGTGTGCAGGACAAAGAAAGGGTTCATAAATTATTACAAGGATCTGCAGAATTACAGTTCTGGCAGGTATACAACAACGAAGAGGTGTACTCTACCATGGAGAACATCAACAAAACGTTGGCTTCAGTATTAAAAGTTACTGCACCTGCTGCTACTGCTGCTGCCGGAACTGACACTGCTGCAAAATCTGAAAGTAAACTTGCCGGCCTGGCGAAATCTACAGACAGCAAAGATTCTGCTGCTGTAAAAACTCAGGAGCTTGCAAAATCCAACCCATTGTTCGCTGTATTGAACATCCCTACTTATCAGGCTGAAAACGGACAGACTTCATTGCGTCCGGGTCCGGTTGTTGGATGGGTAGCGCAAAAAGATACGGCTAAGGTGAACGCTTTCTTCGCAAGACCGGAGATCGCATCGATCATTCCACACAGCTTCAAATTCATGTGGGGTGTTAAACCAATGGAAACGGGTGTTGCCGGCGGAGCTAAGATTTTCGAATTGTATGCCATCAAGGTAACCTCTACTGATGGTAAACCCGATCTTGGTGGTGCTGCGATCAGCAATGCACGTGCGGACTACGATCAGAAAGGTCGCCCGGAAGTAACGATGTACATGACCGGCGACGGCGCTGCGAAGTGGAAAGGCATTACTGCTGCAGCATCTGCTGATGCGAGCAATAAAAAAGCAATCGCTATTGTTCTGGACAACATGGTGTACTCTGCGCCTACTGTTCAAAATGAAATCCCTAACGGTATCTCTTCCATCACTGGTAGCTTCACTGTAAATGATACACAGGATTTGGCCAACATCCTTAAAGCTGGTCAGCTTCCTGCACCTGCAAGAATCGTTGGTGAGTTCGTTGTCGGTCCATCACTGGGTCAGGAAGCGATTCACAATGGTTTACTTTCATTCGTCCTTGCGTTTGTCGTGATCCTCATCTTCATGGCGCTGTACTACAACAAAGCCGGATGGGTAGCTAACCTTGCATTGGTGATCAACTTATTCTTCATCATGGGTATCCTGGTTTCACTGGGCGCCGTACTGACATTGCCTGGTATCGCAGGTATCGTACTCGTTATCGGTTTATCGGTGGATGCGAACATCCTGATCTTCGAACGTGTGCGTGAAGAGCTTACCCTGGGTAAACCTACACCGTTGGCGATCAAAGAAGGATTTAAACATGCGATGTCGTCCATCATTGACTCCAACGTAACAGTATTGGTATTGGGTGTGATCCTTTACATCTTCGGTTCAGGACCTGTGCAGGGTTTTGCAACGACACTTTGTATCGGTATCCTTTCCTCACTGTTCTGCGCAGTATTGATCTCCCGTCTGGTATTTGATTACCTGATTGAGAGAAAATCTGACATCACTTTCGGTAACAAAATGACAATCCATGCATTCAAAAACATGGCCTTCAACTTTGTTGGACACAGAAAAGTATATTACACCATTTCATCAATAATCATCGTTCTTGGTTTCATCTTCTATTTCAAAAATGGCGGACTGAACCTGGGTATCGACTTTAAAGGAGGAAGAACCTATATCGTTCACTTCGATAAAGACATGGAGACTGAAGATGTAAAAGCAAAGCTTGACGGCGTTTTTACAGAGTCAGAAACCATCGTTAAAACTGCTGGTGCAAACAATGAATTAAAAATCACCACTACTTACCACATCACTGATCAGGAGACTACTGCCGACAAACTGGTGGAAGATGCCCTGAAAAGCGGATTGGAAAAAACTGGCGTAAAATATACCATTGAAAGTAATGAGAAGGTAGGACCAATCATTGCGAGTGACATCGTTTACGGTGCTTACGGTGCAATCTTGTTCTCCTGCTTAGTGATGTTCATCTACATCGTTGTGAGGTTTAAGAAACTGAACTACGGTCTTGGTGCGGTAATCGCCTTATTCCACGACGTATTACTGGTACTTTCATTCTACACCATCCTGGATGGCGTACTTCCATTCTCTTTGGAGATCGGACAGGATTTCATCGCTGCGATCCTGACGGTAATGGGTTATACCATGACGGAGACAGTAGTTGTGTTTGACCGTATCCGTGAGAAACTTGCAGAGAGCGGTAAAGAAGATACACATGGCGAAGCCCGCAATACATTGATCAACTTTGCCTTGAACAGTACCTTAAGCCGTACCATCCTGACTTCATTGACAGTATTCTTTGTATTATTGGTGATCTTCATCTTCGGAGGTGCCAGCATCAGAGGATTTATCTTCGCCCTGTTGATCGGACGTATCATCGGTACTTACTCGTCACTATGTATTTCTACCCCTATCGTAATCGATCTGGGTAAGAAAAAATAAGTTGACGAACATATTATAAATGAAAGGCACCCTTTTTGGGTGCCTTTTTGTTTGTTATGTATATTTGAAAAACGAATAGTTATGGATCAAAACTTCCCGAAAGGTTCCAGAGCCAGAGTGATTATTGTAGGAGGCGGATTTGGTGGAATAGAGCTGGCAAAAAAACTCAGACATCAGGACATAGACGTCGTCATGGTAGACAAACACAACTACCACACATTCCAGCCCCTGCTCTACCAGGTGGCGACCGGCGGACTTGAGGCGGAATCCATCGCCTTTCCATTACGCAAGATTTTTAAAGGACAGCGGAACCTGACCTTCAGAGTCGCAGAGCTCCTTGCCGTGGACACCCAAAGAAACTGCATCCGTACCAGCATAGGAACAATGGAGTACGACCACCTTGTGCTGGCGACCGGTTCTACCAGCAATTTTTTCGGACAGCAGGAAATACAGGCCAACGCCATGCCGATGAAGTCGATTCCCGAGGCCCTGAACCTACGCAGCCTCTTTTTACAGAACCTGGAACTTGCACAGATCGAGGAAGATCCGCAGACGCTAAAGCAACTGCTCAACTTCGTGGTCGTGGGTGGTGGTCCAACCGGCGTAGAAACTGCAGGTGCAATCGCGGAGCTCAAAAAACACATCCTTAAAAATGACTATCCAGAGCTCAATATTGACCTTGTGAACATCTACCTGGTGGAGGGATCGCCGGAGGTGCTGGGCGTCATGTCCGATCAGGCCTCGAAGAAGGCGATGGACTTCCTGAAGGAACTTGGCGTGACTGTGATGACGAACACACGTGTGCTTGGCTATGACGGTAAGATCCTTAAACTGGGCGACAAAGCCGATATTCCTGCATCAAATGTGATTTGGTCTGCCGGCGTTAAGGGCGTCATTCCTGAGGGCATGGACCCTGCGGTAGTAGTCAGAGGCAACCGCTTAAAGGTAAATGAGATCAGCCGTGTAGATGGTTATCACAATATATACGCCATCGGCGATGTCTCTGCAATGATCACTGAAGAGTTTCCGAACGGACATCCCGGAGTAGCACCGACAGCCATTCAGCAGGGAAAACTGCTTGCAGAAAACCTGATGAAGATTATGGAAAACAAACCTACGGAGAATTTTAAATATCGCGATAAAGGATCTATGGCTACCGTTGGACGTAACCGCGCCGTAGTAGACCTCCATAAAATCAGATTTCAGGGCGTATTCGCGTGGTTTACCTGGATGTTTGTACATTTGATGACCCTGGTAGGATTCAGGAATAAACTGGTAGTGTTTGTCAACTGGGTATGGAGCTACTTCAGCTACGACCGCGGCACCCGTTTAATCATCCGCCCTTACGTTAAAGAAAAGTTAAATGAGCAACGCACCATCGAATAAGGTCAACCCTGGTTCTTCCGCAGAAAATCCTGCTGTTAAAATTATTGAATGCCCCCGTGATGCGATGCAGGGTATCCATAATTTTATTGATACCGACATTAAAGTCGCCTACCTCAACAAATTGCTGAAGGTAGGTTTTGACACCATTGACTTCGGCAGTTTTGTTTCGCCCAAGGCCATCCCTCAACTGCGTGACACTGCCGAGGTACTCTCCAAGCTCGAGCTCAACGATACCAGCAGTAAACTCCTGGCCATTGTAGCCAATTTAAAGGGTGTTCAGGAGGCGGCAACGCACCAGGAGATCACTTACCTAGGTTTTCCTTTCTCAATCTCTGAGACCTTCCAGCAACGCAATACAAACGCTTCAATAACACAGTCTTTTGATACCGTAAAGCAGATGCTGGAGATTTGTGACCGGGCAAACAAGGAAGCAGTAGTTTATCTGTCTATGGGATTCGGAAATCCCTATGGCGATGAGTGGAGCCCTGCTATTGTTACAGATTGGGCAGGAAAGCTAGTTGAAGCGGGTGTGACCATACTATCACTTTCTGACACGACCGGCGTTTCCAGTCCGGAGAAGATCAGGTCATTGGTACCAGTGTTATTTGAGGTCTTCAGGCATCATCCGCAAGTAGAAATCGGACTGCACCTGCACAGCACCCCCGAAACAAGACTGGAGAAGATTGACGCTGCCTACGAACTGGGCTGCAGGCGATTCGACAGTGCCATAAAGGGATATGGAGGTTGCCCTATGGCTGCCGATGACCTCACCGGCAACCTGGCCACCGAAGAGCTGATCCAGTATCTGAATGGTAAAGGAGCTGCAATGCAGCTCAACATCACGCGATGGCAGGAGGCCCTCGCCTACTCCTCAAGGGTATTCCTTTAAGCTTTTTTAACCATTTTGAAGTGCTGTATTCCGGCTTCTTCAAACTGCTCTCCTTCTGACTGAAAACCGAATTTAGCATATAATGGCATCGCATCCAGCTGCGCATTGAGGTAGATGTATTCCGCATCCGAAGGTAGGTCTGCAAGAGCTGCAGCCACCAGTGCCTGTCCGATACGCCTGCCACGAAATTCTTTTAGTACCGCGAAGCGTTCCAGTTTGTAACCGGCATCGGTCTTGCGCCACCTGCAGGCGCCACAAGGCTGGTTGTCCAGCGTAGCGAGGAAATGTGTAGATACCTCTTCATTTTCCCACTCCAGTTCTGGCGGGCAGTTTTGTTCTTCTACGAAGACGATCTTGCGAATGGCAAATGCGCGTTCCAGCTCTTCCTGGTCTGCAACTTTAATGACTTGTAATGTTTCCATAAGATTGATTGTACTTTTTATGATGCGAGATATTATTAAAGTTGTCTGACGTATAAGGTCATTAAACAAAAAAGCGCCGCAGGAAAGCCTGCGGCGCTCGTTAACCAAACAGGTTTTTATAATTTATCACTTGCGTTTCTGCAGTTCAGGTCTTCGAAAGCTTGTGTAAGACGTTTCACAAAAGCCTCTTCACCTTTACGCAACCATACGCGTGGATCATAGTATTTTTTATTTGGTTTGTCTTCGCCATCAGGGTTACCGATCTGCGCCTGAAGATAAGCCTCATTTCCTTGGTAATAACCCAGGATACCTTCCCAGAATGCCCATTGCATATCGGTATCGATATTCATTTTGATGGCACCATAAGAGATGGCTTCCCTGATTTCTTCCTGAGAAGAACCTGAACCACCGTGGAAAACAAAGTTAATTGGTTTCTCAGCAGTAAGGCTGTATTTTTCTTTGATGAAGTCCTGAGAGTTCTTCAAAATGATCGGCTGCAATTTTACGTTACCTGGTTTGTATACACCATGTACGTTACCAAAAGCAGCAGCAACAGTGAATTTATCACTGATTTTGCTCAGTTCTTCATAAGCGTAAGCTACTTCTGAAGGTTGAGTATATAGTTTAGAGCTGTCCACATCGCTGTTATCCACACCATCTTCTTCACCACCTGTAACACCAAGCTCGATTTCAATAGTCATGCCCATTTTAGACATGCGCTCCAGATATTTAGCAGAGATTTCCATGTTTTCCTCGATTGACTCTTCAGAAAGGTCAAGCATGTGTGAGGAGAACAGTGGTTTGCCATGCTCAGCAAAGAACTTCTCGCCATGATCCAACAAACCGTCGATCCATGGTAATAATTTTTTAGCGGCATGGTCAGTATGTAATACCACAGCAACACCGTAGTGTTCTGCCAGTAAATGAACGTGTTTAGCTGCAGAAACAGCACCTAACACACACGCATTCAAATTATCGTTGTTTAATGTTTTACCTGCATAAAACTGAGCGCCACCGTTTGATAACTGGATCATCACCGGAGAATTCACCGCCTTTGCAGTTTCCATTACTGCATTGATTGTGTTTGTACCAGTAACATTAACTGCCGGTAAAGCAAACTGATGTTTTTTCGCCTGCTCAAATAGTTCTTGAACGGCATCTCCGTAAATTACGCCTTTATAACCTTTTAAACTCATTTTTTATAATTTAATATATGCCGAAGTTATGAAAAATATCATGCCAACCAAATGCCCGCTATCATTATTTACACAAACCTTTATCATAATTCCGTTAAACTTATCCTAAAACAAGGGTAAACTGTTCAATATTTTTTTTGTTTCTTTGTACTCGCATTTTTCAACTAATAACATGGCTTGGTTCAAGAGAGAAAAAAAAGGTATCAGTACACTGACAGAAGAAAAAAAAGAAGCACCAGACGGGTTATGGAACAAGTGTCCTAATTGCAAGAAAGCCCTGCACAGCGCCGATCTGGTAGAGAATAAATACGTTTGCCAATACTGTGACTACCACTTGCGGGTAGGATCAAAAGAATATTTCCAGGTATTGTTCGACAATGATGAGTTTAAGGAGCTGTTTCCAAACCTGACCTCAGGAGACCCCCTGAAGTTCACTGATAACAAACCTTATACCGAACGTCTGGTAGAGAGCATGACAAAAACCGGATTAAAAGATGCCATCAGGGCTGCTCATGGTAAAATTGAAGGTCAGGATTTGGTGATCGCCTGTATGGACTTCAACTTCATTGGCGGATCAATGGGTTCTGTAGTAGGTGAAAAGATCGCAAGGTCTATCGATTACTGCATCAAAAATAAAATCCCCTTCCTGATGATCTCCAAATCCGGAGGTGCCAGGATGATGGAAGCCGCTTTCTCTTTAATGCAGATGGCCAAAACCTCGGCCAAACTGGCGTTATTAAGCCAGGCTAAGATTCCATACATCTCTTTGCTGACCGACCCTACTACGGGAGGTGTCACGGCTTCTTACGCGATGCTTGGCGATATTAATATTGCCGAGCCCGGTGCGCTGATCGGTTTTGCAGGCCCAAGGGTCATCAAGGAAACCATCAAAAAAGACCTTCCTAAAGGTTTCCAAACTGCGGAATTTGTTCAGGAACATGGTTTCTTAGACTTTATCGTAGACCGCAGGGCAATGAAGTCAAAACTGGCTTCCTTCCTACACATGCTGAAAAACTAAGGAATCAGATCCTTTAAGATTTTATATTTACAACAGAAAGGGCAGCTATACAGCTGCCCTTTCTGTTGTTGTGGTATTATCTTCATAAAAAAAGCGGAAGAGTTGCCCCTTCCGCTTTACTTTAGTTATTCAGGATTTCTATTTGTTCTTATCTGTAGAGAAAGAGTAAGGGAAATCTGTTTCATTTGTACCTCTTTGTTTATTAGGAGTAGCAGACATGTTAAAGTTCAGTACTGCTCCTTTGTTCAGCTCAGAGTGGCTCAACCAGTTTTTGGAGTACGCTTTTCCATTATATTTCAGGTCAGTAACATACCTGTTGCTGCTGCTGTTTTTAGCGGCGTCAATGGTTACGGTTTTACCATTTTCCAGGTTTAAAGTTACCTTTTTGAACAATGGTGCACCAAGTACATACTGATCTACGGCAGGTGTTACCGGGTAAAAGCCCATTGCCGAGAACACGTACCATGCAGAAGTCTGTCCGTTATCCTCATCTCCGCAATAACCATCAGGAGTAGCTTTATACATTCTGTCCATTGTTTCACGCACCCAGTATTGGGTTTTCCATGGAGCACCGGCATAGTTATACAGGTAAATCATATGCTGGATCGGCTGATTACCATGAGCATATTGACCCATATTGGCAATCTGCATTTCACGGATCTCATGGATCACACCACCATAGTAGCTGTCGTCAAAGATTGGAGGCATAGAGAATACCGAGTCCAGTTTAGTTACAAATTTTTCTTTACCCCCCATCAGTTTGGCCAGTCCGTCAATATCCTGGAATACAGACCATGAGTAATGCCAGCTGTTACCTTCAGTAAATGCATCACCCCATTTGAAGGGGTTAAATGGCGATTGGAATGAACCATCTTTGTTTTTACCCCTCATCAATCCGCTTGCCGGATCAAAAAGGTTTTTATAGTTCATGCTTCTTTTTGCATAGATGTCAATTTCAGACTTTGGTTTGTTCAGCGCCTTGCCCAACTGATAGATCGCAAAATCATCATAAGCATACTCCAATGTTCTCGCAGCGTTCTCATTGATTTTAACATCATAAGGAACATAACCAAGGTCATTGTAATATTTCACCCCAGCACGGCCCACCGCTTCCATGGGGCCTTCATTATTTGCACCGTGAGTCACGGCTTCCCAAAGTGTGTTGACATCATAACCACGCATCCCTTTGATGTAGGCATCAGCCACTACCGAGGCAGAGTTGTTGCCCACCATGATGTTCGCATAACCAGGACTCGACCATTCCGGCAGCCATCCACCTTCTTTGTAGTCATTGATCAGGCCTTCCTGCATTTCCTTGTTGATCGAAGGATACATCAGGTTTAAGAATGGATACAGCGCTCTGAAGGTATCCCAGAATCCTGTACCAGCAAACATGTAACCTGGCAATACTTTACCGTTGTAAGGGCTCCAGTGCATGATTTTGTTGTTCGCATCCAGCTCATACAATTTGTTCGGGAAGAACAGTGTACGGTAAAGGCTGGAGTAGAACGTGCGGGTCTGGTCGATGGTACCACCTTCTACAGAGATCCTGCTCAGTGTTTTGTTCCAAACCGCTTTACCTTTTGTTTTTGTGGCCTCAAATGTATCATTTGCCAATTCTCTCTTCAGGTTGATGTCGGCCTGCTCAAAGCTGATGAAGGAAGAAGCCACTTTCATGCTCACTTTTTCCCCTTTTGCAGTTTTGAAACCAACGATAGCACCGGAATGATCTGCTTCGATCTCCAGCACATCCTTCTGCAGGTCGCCACCTTTCCAGGTATTAGCGGAGGTAAAAGGCTTGTCAAAATAAGCAACAAAATAGTTTTTAAAGTTTTTAGGGAGTGGTCCACGTGCATATTTAGTACTGTAACCAATCACCTTTTGCTCCTTAGGGAAGATTTTGATGTAAGAACCTTTGTCAAAAGCATCCAGGACCACAAATGAGCTGTCAGATTTAGGGAAGGTAAACCTGAACTGTGCTGCGCGTTCTGTAGGTGTAATTTCTGTAGTTACGTCCGCATCAGCAAGATATACACTATAGTAATATGGTTTTACCACCTCCGCTTTGTGGGAGAACCAGCTTGCGCGCTCATCCTGTTTAAATTTCTTTTTACCAGTTACCGGCATTACAGCAAACTGACCATAGTCGTTCATCCATGGAGAAGGCTGGTGCGTTTGTTTAAATCCGCGGATTTTGTCGGCATCATAGGTATAAGCCCATCCGTCCCCCATTTTACCGGTCTGCGGCGTCCAGAAGTTCATTCCCCAAGGCAAAGCAATGGTGGGATAAGTATTTCCATTAGACATGTCAGGCTTGCTGGCCGTCCCCATCAATGGGTTGATCCATTCTACCGGGTCGGTCACCTTACCAACAGTCTGTGCGATTGCTGCTGAGGAACCTGCAATTAAAATTGCTGTTAGGAATCGTTTCATCATAATGATTCGTGGATAATTTTAAGTTTATGGTTTTAAATGTGTATTTAAGGTTCTGGCTAAGCTGTTTCCGCATAAATATCCAGCTTTATTTGCTTTTAAAGCAGATAAACTGCAAATCATGCATTTGTTATTTGGTTAAAAACGATTTAGCACCGACTAATGTAATAGAATTCCGGCACATAAATAAACAAAAAGCGCAACATTTTAGTTAAATGTTGCGCTTTGCGGTTTCATTGAAATGAAAAAAATGGTGTTACTCACTGCCAGGCATTGTCCCAGGTTCATGATTGGCTCCCAGCGGTTTATTCCTGCGAGCGGGCCGTGATGAAAAATCTGTTCTGTCAAATGCAGCAGCGGAAGAAGTTTGTCCGCTGTTCAACTGTTCATCGTCGATTTCTTTTTCTTTATACACCGTTTTCTTTGGTGTTTCCTTGGTGTTGTTCTTTTCTGAAGTATTCATAATGCTGTCGTTTAAGTAAGAAATATGATGTTACTTATAAAAACAACAACCCAATTATGAAATTGTTTAGGCCGGCACGTTCTGGCTTACGATCTGCTTCACTTTTTCCACCACAATGTCCAGTTCCTCTTTCGTATTGTATTTGCTGAAAGAGAACCTTACGGAAGGCCTGTTTGGATCCGCATTGATCCCCGTCAGCACATGAGAGCCGATGTTGGAGCCTGATGAACAAGCGCTGCCACCCGAAGCGGAAATGCCGTTGATATCCAGGTTGAACAACAACATGTCAGCCATATCCATCGCCGGGAAAGAAACATTAAGTACAGTATACAAACTTTTGTCGGCCTCAGTTTCACCATTGAAGAACACGTCAGGAATCTCATTCTGCAGTCGGTCTTTCAGGTAATCCTTCAGCTGCTGAATGTAGCCCTGGTGCTCCGCCATATCGCGGTAAGCAATTTCCATCGCCTTGGCGAGACCTACGATCCCATAAACGTTTTCAGTACCACCACGCATGTTACGCTCCTGGGCACCTCCATAAATCATCGGACCTATTTTGATGTTATGGTTAACAAAAATGAACCCTACCCCTTTCGGGCCGTGCAATTTGTGTGCAGCACAAACGATAAAATGGGCCTTCAGCTTACGTACATCATGTACATAATGTCCCATTGTCTGTACCGTATCACTGTGATAAATCGCATCATATTGCTCACATAAATCACCAATACGCTCCATATCTGAAAGCGTTCCCAGTTCATTGTTCGCATGCATCAATGAGACAAATGAGCGCTCATTGTTTTTCAGCAGCTCCTCAAGGTGTGCATAATCTATTGTTCCTTTTTCATCTACATTGACAAAGCTCAGTTTATCAATGACGCCCTGTTCCAGCATTTTCTTCAACGTATGCTCTACCGCATGGTGTTCAATAGAAGAAGTGATGGCATGTTTGATATTATAGGCAGCGATACCGCAACGGATCGCTGTATTGTCGGCCTCAGTACCCCCTGAGGTAAAAAAGATCTCTGCTGGAGTTGCATTGAGCAGTCCGGCAACAGTTTTTCTTGCTTTTTCCACCAGTGTACGCACCTCGCGTCCCTGAGCATGTATCGCAGAAGGGTTGCCGTAATAAGTACTCATTACGTTCACCATTTCGCTGATCACATCTGCATCAAGCGGCGTGGTTGCAGCATTATCCAAATAGATTCTGTTCATTATGGATTAGTTGAGTTTTAAAATTTCTTTGATGTCTGATATAATTTTTGATGCCAGGTTTTCCGCTACAGTTTCGCTTTCAGCCTCACTGTAGATGCGGATGATAGGCTCAGTATTCGAACGGCGCAGGTGCACCCATTCCTTATCAAACTCGATTTTCAGTCCGTCAATCGTGCTATGAGGTTGGTTTTTATACTTTTCTTCCACCTTTAAGAGGAGGGCATCAATGTCCATCTCGGGCGTCAGTGTAATCTTGTTTTTAGAGATGTAATAAGAAGGATAGCTACTTCTCAGCAAAGAGATCGATTTACCGAACTTCGCCAGGTGCGTCAGGAACAAAGCAATCCCAACCAGTGCATCCCTTCCGTAGTGCAGTTCAGGATAGATGATCCCGCCATTTCCTTCACCACCGATGACCGCATTTACGGCTTTCATCTGGTTGACGACATTGACCTCACCAACTGCCGAAGCGTGGTATTCCCCGCCGGAGCGCTCAGTCACATCACGAAGTGCACGCGTAGAAGAAAGGTTAGAAACCGTATTTCCAGGATTATTCTTAAGAATGTAGTCGGCCACAGCCACAAGTGTATATTCTTCGCCGAACATGCTTCCATCTTCGCAGACAAAGCACAGGCGGTCTACATCAGGATCCACGACAATACCCAGGTCTGCCGCTTTTTCCTTTACCACTTTGGAGATCTCCGTAAGGTTCTCCGGAAGCGGTTCCGGGTTATGCGGAAAATGACCATCCGGAGTGCAATACAGTTCATGGATGGTTTCCACGCCGAGTGCTCTGAGGAGGGCAGGCACGAAAATACCACCCGTAGAATTAACACAGTCGATGGCCACCTTAAAGTTGGCCGCTTTAATGGCAGCCACGTCTACCAGCGGTAATGCGAGAATAACGTCTATATGTTTCTGCAGGTAGCTGTTATCTTCCAGTACTTTTCCAAGATGATCCACTTCCGCAAAAGCAAATTCAGCATTTTCGGCAATATCAAGCACTTCCTTACCATCTGCATCACTGATAAACTCCCCTTTTTCATTCAAAAGTTTCAGGGCATTCCACTGTTTAGGATTATGGCTTGCCGTCAAGATGATGCCCCCACCCGCTTGTTCAGCAGGGACAGCGATCTCTACCGTGGGCGTAGTGGAAAGACCTAGGTCCAGCACCTCTATCCCCAGTCCCTGCAGCGTACCGATCACCAGACGGTTGACCATCTCTCCGGAGATGCGCGCATCGCGTCCGACGATAATTTTCCTGATGTTTGTTTTGTTGATGACCCAGGAGCCGTAGGCTGCTGTAAATTTAACGATGTCGATAGGCGTTAATCCATTGCCGGCAATTCCGCCGATGGTGCCCCGAATACCAGAGATAGATTTTATAAGTGTCAATTTATTCCTTGTTTTTTTCCAAAAATAGCAAAAAATCAGGAAATAACGTTGATTTTAAAACGTTCAGATGGTAAAATTACCATCATTAAATGTACTTCAAAAGTATGTGCACAAGTTAAAAAATCCGCAAAGTTGCATTTGAAAATACTATCTTTGTCGCTTCAAACACATCAAAACATCTTTGTGCTATGCAGCGTAAATGGTTCCAATATTGGTTTAATTCGCCCTATTACCATATTTTATACAGTCAGCGTAACGATGCTGAAGCCGAGTTTTTAATCGACAACCTCTCAGCCTACCTAAAGCCAGCTGCAGATGCGCGGATCCTTGACATTGCCTGTGGCAGGGGCCGTCATTCCATCTACCTGAACAAAAAGGGATACGATGTAACCGGCATCGACCTTTCTGAACAGAACATTAAATATGCACAGCAGTTTGAAAAGAAAAATCTGCACTTCTTTGTGCACGACATGCGCAAGCTTTCTTTCATTAACTATTTTGATTTCGCGATGAACCTGTTCACCAGCTTCGGTTATTTTGACACCGAGAAGGAACATGTGAACGCGCTGAAGGCTTTCAGAAAAGGATTAAAGGCCGATGGACATCTGGTGATCGACTACTTCAACACCCAGAAAATCGTTAAAAACCTGACCCATCAGGAAACAAAGGATGTGGAAGGCATTGAATTCCACCTGAAAAAGTTTGTTTCAGATGGTAAAATCATTAAACACATCAACTTCGAACACCGCAATAAAAGCTTTGCTTTTGAAGAAAAAGTGCAGGCATTTACGCTCAGCGATTTTGAGCGGATGTTTGAGAGCAGCGGACTGAAGATCGACGCGACTTTCGGCAGCTACGGACTGGAGCCATTCGATGAGAACAAGTCCGAGAGGCTGATTTTAATCTGTAAAAAAGCATGATCGAAAGCCTGCAGCAATTTGACGTCGACTTGTTCCTGAAGATTAACCGGGGACTGGCGAATCCATTTTTCGACTGGTTGCTGCCGCTGATGCGTAACCGTTACTTCTGGTCGCCGCTCTATCTCTTCATCATCATTTTCTGTCTTAGGGAGTATAAAAAAAACGGCTGGTACATCATCGGCGGACTATTGCTGACGGTAGCCCTGGGCGACCGTATTGCATCGGGCCTGATCAAACCTGCTGTTGCACGTTTAAGGCCCTGCAATGACATCACCTTGGCCAACGACATCATGAGCAGGGTGCATTGCGGCTCGGGGTTCAGCTTTCCATCAGCCCATGCGACAAATCATTTTGCCATTGCTGTATTTCTCATTTTTGTGTTCTACGGGCGCTGGAAGCCCATCTTACCCATCGGGCTTTTCTGGGCATTCCTCATTTCCTTCTCGCAGATTTATGTTGGCGTCCATTACCCGATAGACACCATGGCTGGTGCCCTGCTTGGCAGCACCATCGGCTTCGCCGTTGCCTTACTTTATAAAAAACTACAACCACAACAATTATAATGGATATCTGGAAATTGCTCGTTTTGTTCTTTAGCGCCTTCCTGGGTGGTTCCGCCATTTTCCTGGTGAGAAGTGACAAGTCTCAATTGCTAAAACTGATCCTTTCCTTCAGCGGTGCTTATCTTTTTGCCATCACCGTGCTGCACCTCATTCCCGATGCATATAGCGGAGAAGACCATGCGGAGATTGGCATCTTCATTCTGATTGGTTTTCTGCTCCAGATCTTCCTTGAACAGTTCTCTGAGGGTGTTGAACACGGACATATCCACAAACATGGCGATAGCAAAGCTTTTCCTTTCGGCATCATGATCAGCCTGTGCCTTCATGCTTTCCTGGAAGGCATGCCACTGGCCAAAGATCCCCATAATGCATTGATTTTTGGAATCTCACTGCACCACATCCCTGCGGCTTTCGCCCTGGCAAGCATCCTGATGCAGAGCCACTTCAACAGAAATAGCATCATCTTTTACATCAGTATTTTCGCCATCATGGCACCACTTGGATTTTATGTTAGCTATGGACTGAGCACCGGCAGTATCGGTGGTGTGGAAGCATATTTTAATAAGATCATGGGTATTGTGATCGGGATCTTCCTGCACATCTCTACGACCATTCTCTTCGAGTCCAGTGTGGACCACAAGGTGAGCAGGAAAAAGATGATTGCCGTATTGTGCGGTGTGTCGATTGCCCTGATCGGTTATTTCACCGCAGGCGGAGGGCATCACCACTAGGGGCCTACCCCCTCATTTTATCCAGCAGTTCATTCAGCTGCAGCGCTTCTTCGGCGGAAAGATTAGAGGAGACAATTGCGGAGATGCTGACCTCCTTATCCATCTTCTTTAGCAGATCGAGGCCTTTCTTGCTAATAAGAATGTCTACTGCACGTTTATCTGTAGGGTTGATCTCTTTCAAGACCAGTTCCTTTTGCACCAGGCGTTCCACGATTCTGGAAGCATCGCACATCTTATCCAGCATCCTGGATTTCAACAGGTTGATGGTAGAAGGCTGGGGATGCTGTCCACGCAGGATCCTCAATATATTAAATTGCTGAGTGGTGATATCGTACGGAAGCACCACTTGTTTCATCTGATCGTTACACCAGCCATAGGTGAACAATACGTTCACAATGGCCTGCTGATGAACACTCTCAAAACGTGATGTTTTAGTTTCTTTCGCTAACTGCATCTTATCAATTCTTTATATCCCTTTTTTATCAGCCGGTTTAGGTTTCTTTTTTCCGAACCCCCAGGGGCAATGCCTGCATTTATTTTTGCAGCAATATCCCCTTTTCCGATGATAAGCTTCGGTAAAGACCATCAATCCATCTTCATTCAGATAGTAGTCTGTACCTTCTTCCATCAATTAAGCAATTTAACGACCAAACTTTTCTCATAATGGCTTTTCAGCTGCAAACCATTGCCGTGATTCGTCCAGATCTCTGTCGGTTGAACTTTTTCGATCGTGTACAGGATATCATTCCAGTCCGCGTGATCCGAGACATACAACTGGAGTTCATTGTTGTTCTGAAGGTGTTTCCAGCCAGTAGCGAACACCCTGACTACATTAATGGCCCTGAAATAACTACCATAAACCATCGGGGGAACCATATAAACCATATTGCTCTGGTTCTGCTTCATCACCTTGCGGTCATAGACCTCGTACTTACCCAGGTTTACCCCTTCCTGTTCGTAAATCTTCACGAAGGGCATCATGCTGTGGTGCAGAAGTATCCTTTTTTCCGGACAATAAGCATTGATGAGCTGGATCAGGCGCTGACTTTTACCCAATGCATAAGCACCGAGCATGATGTTACTCTGTGTGGAATTCAATTTTAGTATTTCCGTTTCAGCGACAGGATGTTGCGTAGCAGGATCAGCAAAGGTGGTCTCTGTAATGAAGACATCGGCCTGCACAAACTCAATTGGTTCGCAGGTTGCATCAGGCTGCAGTTTATAGTCGCCGCTATAAAGATACCTTACCTGCTGATATTCCATGAGTACCATTGCCGAGCCAAGAATGTGTCCGGCGGGAATGAAGGTGACCTTCACCCCGTTCACATCAAACACCTCATGAAAAGTTTTCAAATGAAAATCTACCGCTGCAAACTTTTTATAACGATGCAGCATAAACAGCGAAGTAGCACGTGTACAATATACGTTTTGATTGCCGCTGATGGCATGATCGCCATGTGCGTGGGAGATCACAGCATTTTTGACCCCTTCTTTAGGGTCCAGGTAAAAGTCACCATACCTGCAAAACAGTCCGGTTTTGTTAATTACGATAAAATCTTCTAAGATCATGAAGGAAGGGTATTTAAAAATTGGTGGTGCAGCTGCAACACCTGGGTAATCAACGAATCAGTTTCGTTGTTGAGGATCGTAAAGTCGGCCATCTTCAGCTTTTCTTCATCAGACAGCTGTTTGTCCATGCGGGCCTTCACCTGTTCTTCCGTAACCTGATCCCTGTTCATCACGCGCTGGATCCTCGTTTCCATGGGCGCCAGCACGAGCAGGCTTTGGTCACATGTTTTGTAGGAGCCACTTTCAAAAAGCAGAGCAGCCTCCTTCAGGATATAAGGAGTGTGTTGTGGTAACTGGGCCAGCCAATGGTCAAAGGCACGAAATGTTGCCGGATGCACAAGCGCATTCAGCTTCGCCAGCTGTTCCTGGTCGTTAAAGACGATGCCTGCAATGTATTTATTCTGAAGCTTTCCATCGGCATCATAGCTTTCTTCGCCAAAAGTTTCTTTTATCCCGGCAACAAGGACCGGATCTTTCACCATGATTTCTTTGGCCACGGTATCCGCATAAAACACCGGCACACCAAGGGTTTCAAACACCTTACATATGATGGTCTTGCCACTTCCTATACCTCCGGTTATGCCTATTTTTAACATTACTTTTCGATAATAAAATCCACTTTTTCAGGTTTGATCTCTACAATTTTACAGTAATCAGGAAAACGGTTGAGGGTAACGCTGAGTCGCTGGTGCTGGTATACTTTCCATTCGTTAACGTCCACCACCGCATCTATGAACTCTTCATTTACCTCTGCATACTTCGACAAGGCCACCTGCAGGATCACCTTTACCTTTTTGGGGTAAAGTTTAATGTTGTAATATTCCTTGTTGTTGATGATTTTCAGGGGTACTTCGATCACTTTTTCTGTGAACTCATCTACAGGCAGTTTCACCTCAACGCTGGAGGGAAAGATGTTTACATTTTTCATCTGCATGCGTTCCATGGACACCCTTGTAGTGGTTGTAGCCTGTATGTCTTTGAGGTTGAGGGTATCAGTGCTCCATTCTTTGATTTTCTGAATCTCCCGTTCAGGGCCCGATATCGTCACATAAGTGGGATTAAGCTGAACCTCATCATAAAGACCATATTGCCTGGCAAAATTCAGGTTGGAACGCAACTTCACCGGCACACGTTTCACCCGTCTTTCTGAGAAATCGAAATACAGCGTATCCGGTTTTACGGAGATGATCTTCTGTGAAGTTTCCAGCTGCCTGTTTACATTGTAGAGTTGTTCTGAGAACAGCACAAAATTCCTGTTGTTCAGCTTTTCCAGACTGATGGCGATCGATTGCGGGTTGATGCGCAGGCGTGCGAAGAGCAATTGCCAGCCGGTACCTTCCACTTGCAGGTCTACCGTATCCGACTGCAGCGGATGGAATGCTTTCTTTTGGGGGAAGTTCTGGTAGTCAAGTACCGTCTTCGCTGTATATACATATTTGTTGTTCAATGCCATAAATAACCAGGCGCCGACTGCGATGACAAAGCAGGTCAGCAGCACCAGAAAACGCTTTCGTTCTATTTTAGTGAGTTTGATTATTGGCATGGCGCGATCAGATCAACAAATTAACGTATTTAAATGCAAAAGCCGCACCAAACAAGGATGCGGCTTTAGTATAAATGAGCTTAAGCTTACGCTTTTGTGGTTTCAGTTTTAGCCGCTTCCACTTTTGGCGCCGCCGCTTTGGTCGCTTCAAGAGAGATGGCAGTTTTATCAAAACGGATTTTGGTACCACCCTCCACTTCAATCAGAAATGTAGTTTCATTCATATCTACAATTCTGCCATGAATACCAGCGGTAGTAACGATCTTATCTCCTTTTTTCAGGTCTTCAACCAGTTTCTTGTGGTCTTTGGCTTTTTTTACCTGAGGTCTGATCATGAAGAAATAGAATACGACCATGATCAAGACCATTGGGATCAGGGTACTCACCATGCTGCCGCCTCCGGCTTGTAAAATTACTGTTGATATCATATTGTTGTTTATAAAATAATGTTTAATGTTGGATGATTAGTCAACCTCTCCGGTAAGGTGCAGTTCCGATACTGCCGGACTTGCATTGGAGGTAACGGTAATGACTTTATCCTGTACACCAGACTTACCGGCGCTATTGAATACCACTTTGATCTCTCCTTCTGCACCTGGTTTAATTGGATCTTTAGGGATCTCCGGAATCGTACATCCACAGGTCGCTGTTGCATTGGTAATGATTAATGGACTCTTTCCGGTGTTGGTAAACTTATAGGCATAAGTAACTTTCTCGCCTTGTTTAATTTTACCAAAATTATGCTCGTCACTACCGAAGCTGATCACTGCTGCATCTGCAGAAGCTGCAGGCGCAAGCGCGGAGCTGTCAGTGGTGGTGCTGTCAGAAGCTGACAATGTTGTTTTTGCAGTATTTTGCTGACAAGCAGCAAAGGAAACTACGGCAACTGCCAATAAAAGGATTTTTTTCATACTGGTTATTATTCTTCTATAAGTCCGCGACCAATTTTGTGGATGCTATCCGTTCTCTTCAGGTCGCCTAAAATTTTGTCCAAGATACCGTTTATAAATGAATTACTTTTCGGGGTACTGTAATCTTTTGACAGGTCCAGGTACTCATTGATCGTTACCTTTACCGGGATCGACGGGAAGTTCATCAGCTCACAGATCGCCATTTTCATGAGGATGGTATCCATCAGGGCAATCCTTTCCGATTCCCAGTTTTTGGTACGGTCTGCGATCAGCTCCTGGTATTCCTTGTCCTTTCTGAGGGTGTAGGCAAAAAGATCTTCCACAAACTTGCGGTCCTCTTCCCAGTCCTGACTGATTGGCGTCAGTTTGTTTTTGAAGGGGTCTTCGTTTACGAAATTCTTCAAGGTCTTCGCCACCATACCCTGCATCACTTCTTTATCCACCGACCAGTTGATAAACTTATCTTCAAAAGCCTGGATAATACTGTGGCTTTTCAGAATGATTTTCCTGAAGATATATTTAATGATGGTTTTGGATTCCTCCAGGCTGTTGTCCTCATCTGCAAGATAAGCGACGTACTCCGGAGTAGTTTTAAGGGTATTGAAGATGGTTTTTACAAATTCCGGATCTGACATCCAGTTGATTTTGTATTTGTTGACCATCGCAATAAAGTCAGGGTTTTCCTTCAGGGTAACCGCAAATTTATTGTGCAGCAGTTTCATGTTCGGGTTAAGGTCTTCTGCTGTAGGCAGGTGTTTGTTTGACCTTTCGATTGCATCAATGCTGGTGTATTCAGTCACTTCAATGAGCAATGAAAGCATCCAGATGTACATTTCGTACACGCTGTCGATACTTTGCATCAGTGCCTTCTTTGAAGAAGCTAAATCTTTTTTGTCTGTCATGTGCCATGCAAAAATATTTTGCAAAGCTTTAATTCTTAAGTGCCTTCTGTTTAACATGAATGTAAGAACGAGTGGTAAATTACCGGTTTATTAATTGTTTATTTATTTAAAATGATGATTTTATTTTCTTGATGTCGATGATTCTTTTTTCTGCGATGCGGTTCGCTGCTTTGATGGTGGAGATGTTGTCTTTCTTGGATAACCTGATCACCTCTCTTGTAGCGTCATAGATATTTTCAGTCAGTTGTACCGTACGTTTTTTACCAAAACCAGTCAGTTCGGAATAGCAGCTGATCAGCCCCCCGGCATTGATCAGGTAATCCGGAGCAAACAGGATGCCTTTGTCCAGCAACTGCTGCCCGTGTAACTGTTCATCTGCCAGCTGATTATTTGCAGACCCTGCAATGATGGCGAACTTCATTTTGGCGATGGTACTGTTGTTGACGGTGGCACCTAAGGCACATGGCGAGTAAATGTCAGCTCCTATGCCGAAGATTTTATCCGCGCTGATGGGCTTAGCCTTATAAGTGCGCGCCACATGCTGCAGCCTTTCTTCATTGATGTCACTGATGTATACTTCCACATTTTCAGCCCTCAGCAGCTCTACCAGGTGTTCACCAACGTTGCCAATCCCCTGGACAACGACAGACCTTCCCGCAAGCATGTCGGTACCGAAAACTTCCTTCACGCAGGCTTTGATGCCAAGGAATACCCCTTTGGCCGTATGTGGCGCAGGATTTCCCGCCCCTCCGATAGATTCAGGGACGCCTGTAACGTGCTCTGTTTCCATACGGATATATTCCATATCCTTTGTGGTCGTACCCAGTTCTTCTGCTGTGATGAACTCCCCGTTCATATTTTTGATGAAGCGACCGAAGCTGCGCATCAGTGATTCTGACTTATCTTTTCTGGAATCTCCTATAATTACCGCTTTTCCTCCTCCCAAATTTAATCCAGTAATGGCGGCTTTGTATGTCATTGCCGCTGATAACCTCAATACATCTTCCAGTGCTTCTGCTTCGCTCACATAGTTCCACATTCTTGTACCGCCCAGTGCAGGGCCAAGCGTGGTATCATGGACAGCAATAATAGCTTTGAGACCAGTATCCGGATCGTTGCAAAAAACGACCTTTTTGTGCCCTGAAGCACTAAGCTGATCTAAAACCGAATTCACAAGAGCAGTATTATCAGACATATATTTTTGTTTATCAGATAGCCGCAAAACTAGCTAAAAAAAACTTTAATTACACTGTTTTAACGAAAGACTTCAAAAAAAATAGCTTTCATTTAGCTAACTTTACACGCTCATGAAACACCTGCGTTTTTTAAACAAATACTTCTCAAAATATAAGTGGTGGATTATTCCGGGCGTGTTTTTCGTCATCATCTCCAATATCTTCGGCGTAATTCCCGCACAGGTCATTGGCCATGCTTTTAACCTCATCACGGAGAACATCCAGATTTACGGACTTTTCGAGGGCTTTGAACGCCGAACTATCATCTACGACATCTTCAGCTACAGCCTTTTTTACTTCGGTATGCTGGTGCTCATCCTATACCTGTTAAGGGGTCTTTTTCTTTTTTTCATGCGTCAGACCATCATCCTGATGTCACGCCATATTGAGTATGATATGAAAAATGAGATCTACGCCCACTATCAGGAGCTGAGCCTTGGTTTTTACCGGAAGAACAATACCGGCGATCTGATGAACCGGGCAACGGAAGACGTCAACAGGGTCCGCATGTATGTGGGACCGGCAATTATGTATGCCATCAATACCGCAGTATTATTTGTACTGGTGATCTATGCGATGTTTGCTGTGAATGTGAAGCTTGCCATCTATTCCCTCCTGCCCTTGCCCGTTTTGGTTGTGATCATTTACTTTGTCACCAGCACCATCAATGAAAAAAGTGAAAAGATCCAGGAGCAATTGTCTAAGCTGAGCAGCTTCGTTCAGGAGCGTTTCTCCGGAATACGCGTCATCAAATCTTATGTGCGTGAAGACCATACCCGGAAAATTTTCGCCGGGGAAAGTGATGGGTATAAAGACAATGCAATGGGACTGGTAAAAGTGCAGGCACTCTTCTACCCCACCATGTTGTTGCTGGTTGGGCTGAGCACCATCTTAACCGTATACATCGGTGGTAAACAAGTTATTGAGGGCTCCATCACCGCGGGAAATATCGCCGAGTTCATCGTCTACGTGAACCAGCTGACCTTCCCGGTATCGATGCTGGGCTGGGTGACCACCCTGATCCAACGGGCCTCTGCTTCACAAAAAAGGATCAATGAATTCCTGCAGTTGCAGCCTGACATCAAATCGGGTGATTTGCAGCCACAACAGCTGGCTGGCAACATCAGCTTCAGAAATGTGAGTTTCAACTATCCAGATACGGGCATTCAGGCATTAAAAAATGTCAGCTTTGATATCCGTCAGGGAGAGTTTGTGGCCATTATCGGACGTACGGGCTCAGGAAAGTCAACCTTGGCCAACCTGCTGATGCGCATGTATGATGTCGATGAAGGCCAGATCCTCATGGATGGCACGCCCATCCAAAACCTTAACCTCGGCAATTACAGGGATCAGTTTGGCTTTGTTCCGCAGGAAGTATTTCTTTTTTCCGACACCATCAAAAATAACATCGCCTTTGGCCTGGATTCGGTCAGCGATGAACAAGTACATAACGCTGCTAAACAGGCTGCTGTTTATCAGAACATCATCAACTTTGAGCTCAAATTTGAAACCATGCTGGGGGAACGTGGGATTACCCTTTCCGGCGGACAAAAACAGCGGGTTTCCATCGCCCGTGCGTTGATCAAATCGCCAAAAGTACTCATCTTTGACGACTGCCTTTCGGCGGTAGATACCAGGACAGAAGAAGAAATCCTGACGAATCTCGGAAAAATGATGAAAGGCAAGACCAGTATCCTTATCGCACACCGGATTTCAACCATAAAAAACGCAAATAAAATCCTCGTCCTTGACAATGGAGAAATTATTGAACAGGGAACGCATCAGGAATTATTAAAACTGGGGGGATCTTACGCAGAAATGTATCAAAATCAATTATTAGAAGAAGAAAATCAATCTCTGTGATTTCTATTTTGAAGTTTAATAATTAATACATTATATTTACCCGAACCAAAAACCAAGATCAAGACCAACATGGGAGAATTTGACAACAAAGAGAGAGAAGAGGTTTTTTCAAAGAAAGTAAGGGCAGGAAAAAGAACTTATTTTTTCGATGTAAAAGCAACAAGATCAGGTGATTATTACCTAACCTTAACGGAAAGCAAAAAAAGACTGGAAGACGGTGTTTTCGTAAAACATAAAATCTTTTTATACAAAGAGGACTTTGAGAAATTTGCCGAAGGGTTAAACGAGACTGTTGAATACATCAAAAATCACCAGGAAGTTGTAGAGAAACGCTACGAATACTCTGAAAATCATGAAGGTGCAACCAAAGGGCACGACGATTTTTCTTTCTAAATAAACACATAAAATGAGGTCTTCCTGAAATAGAGAAGACAGGTAATCATATTGAAAAAGCCCTTGACGAATCATGGGCTTTTTTTCGTTAGATCTTCATTCCGAATTATCAAGTTAATGCGAACGCTCATCACCTTTCTTTTTATTTTCAGCTACTTCAATTCATTTTCAGCGGTTCCTCCAAATGACAATCATGCAGATGCCCAGGTAATTCTGGATGCTCAGGATTATTGTTCCAGTGATGGAGAATTTTCGAACGTAGATGCTACATCTAGTAACATCAGGAAAGGTACTTTTTGGAATACAGAAGGTAAGGATGTCTGGTTTAAATTCACGGCATTAAAAACCGATCTCAGCATCGTTGTTACAGGTAAAAGCGATGGTACTCCCCGTAGCACCCTGCTTAACCCCGTCGCAGCGATATATACCATTGAAAACAACCTCATTACAGAAATGATTGGTTCTATGCAGAACAATGGAAATGCCACAACGGTTTATAAGGGTGGGCTCAGCATCGGAAAGGTCTATTACATCAGGGTAAGTGCAGAAAATGATGGCACGGGACTTTTCAAATTGTGCGTAAACAACTATACCCCGCCACATCTTCCAGGACAGGATTGCAGTTCTGCGATCATGTTGTGCAATAAGGAAAGTTTCACAGAAAACAAGCTCAGTGGTGCAGGTGCCAATAACATGGAGGCTGTCGGCAGCTGCCTCAGTGTAGAATCCAATTCTTCCTGGTACAGATGGACCGCTGCCAATAATGGAACGCTAACCTTCCAGATTACCCCTACAAACAAGAGCGATGACATTGACTGGGTACTCTATGACCTTGGCCCCGCCGGTGCCTGCGAGCAAATCGTGCCGGCAAACATCCTTCGATGCGCCGCAGGGAGTGGGGTGAACTGTCCTCAGCCCTATTACATGACAGGGCTCAACATGAGCTCTACGGACCTGACCGAGAGTTCAGGTTGCGTTGCAGGTCAGGATGGCTTCCTGAGATATCTGGACATGATTCAGGGCCACAACTATGCTTTGCTGATTGATAACTTCTCTAATGGCAATAATGGATTTCACATCTCCTTTGGGGGCAGTGGTGAATTCTCAGGGCCAACAGCAGCGTTCACAATGGACCGGCAGGACGCATGCATGGAGCAACAGCATTATACTTTTACAAATACATCAACAGATTATGCCAGTTTAAAATGGAGTTTTGGTGAAGGAGCCACGGTGTCCGGCAATACCACAGATCAAACGCAGACTGTCAGCTATTCCAGTCCCGGATATAAAACAGTAGTGCTGGAAGCCAGCGCAATCCGGGGATGCAGCGCCACAACCAGTCAAAGTTTTTATGTAGCCCTTAAACCAGCTACTCCGGAGATCAGTATCAACCAGGCTGAATTTTGCAGTACAGACTCGATCAGGCTCGCTGTTCCCGTCATCAGGGATGCACAATATCGTTGGACCGGACCTGATAATTTTCAGGCAACCACTGCTGCGATATCGATTTCAGCGGAATCACCTTCAGTATCGGGAGTATATCATATTGCCATACAGGTTGGCGACTGCTGGAGTGAAACGACCAGTATTACCGTCCCTCCCATCAACAGAAATCCAGTTGCTGCTTTCAGTACCGACATCGCGATCCCTGGTAAGTATCCTGGTCCACTGCCCGTACAGTTTATCAATAATTCTGTAGATGCCTCAAATTATTTATGGGATTTTGGCGATGGTTCCAGATCTACAGCAAACAGTCCCAAACATACCTTTGAAACTCCGGGAACATATGAAATCAAACTTATTGCGAGTACCAGCCGCAGTTGCGTCGATGCAGTTACGCTCAGCAACCTGATCATTCTAGAAAAAGGAAGTGCACTTGTGCCCAATTCTTTCTCACCAAATAATGACGGGCGTAACGATGAATTCAACATTAATCTTGGCGGACTACGTCAATACAGAATTTCGATCTATAATCGTTATGGAAAGTTGATGTTTGAGAGTAATGACATCAACAACAGCTGGAAAGGGACTTACCAGGATCAGCCAGTTCCTGTGGGTGCTTATTACTACATGATCATTGCTAAGGATCAATATGGAAAAGACGTTAAGTTAAGTGGCTCCATTACGCTGATCAGGTAAGCAATTACCACATGTTCTGCGGACAAAACACCTTATATACATTATTCAATAGCAAACCAATCACCAGCTCATGACTTCCATTACTTACCTGATTTAATGGCGATGCCGTAAAATCATAGGAATAGGTCACATTGAACAGCTGACTGATGTTTACTCCTGCCATGGCCACCATGGCATCATTTGCCCGATATCCAGCCCCTATCCAGGCACGATCTCTATATCCCATTTTAAAATTTGCATCTACGGACGTAGGCGTATTGGTCACAATTTTAGCCATCACTGATGGCAGTACATAAAAATCTTCAGCAAAGAAAACCTTATAACCAGCCGTCGCAAATACATGTGGTATTTGTTTACTATGGTTATATTGCTGGTCTTCATTAAAAACCATGGTCTGTGCCACCAGTTGCTGAACGGAGATGCCGGCAAAAAAATCAGGACCGTATAACCATGTACCAATGCTGAGATCAGGATTAAAAGCATTCCGTGTCGCATTTGCCAGGGCCGGATCAGAGGGACTTTCCATCAGCAATCCCGCAGTATTGATGGATGTTCGGTTAAAACCTCCTGAAAGTCCCATACTAAGGTTCAAACGGCCATTCATTTGAAGATGGTAAGCGTAAGAAATACCGAGCACAGTGCTATTGATTTGAGCCGCATGATCATTGGCAATCAAAATGCCCATCCCATGGTGTGCAGGAGAGGAAGTGTAGTGCTGCTGATAGTTGCGCTGCATGGGATTATCTCCTTTTTCATCAAATGATAGTGGATTGGGCCACAGGTATTGATCACCTAAAGACCAGTTGGCGGTTATAAAGCTGGTTTGGGGTGCATCTGACAAGCCACTCCATTGCTTACGGTGCCCAAGCCGGACATCTGTGTAGTTTTCTATTCCACTAAGCGCAGGATTCAGCAAATAATTATTGAGCATATACTGAGAATAATGCGCGCGCTGCTGTGCCTGTCCTGGTAGACAAGTCAGCAGCAAGAGTGAATATAGCCATATAGTTCTCATTAATTTGTAGTAGGTCGGTCAGCAGCTTCTATGAAAAATGGAAGCAGGCTAACATCTTCCGTACCTGTTGTGGTATTTAGTTTGATCCTAACGGTAACTGCCTGGCGAAAATCTATTGTTGAAATTGAGGAATTATACAGCCTGTTGAGGCTCAGGTTGGAATTGTCGCGAGCCGTAGTAACTGCAGCTCCGTACATTAAACCTCCTCCTCCTCTACCCGTTGCAGTGAATATGGTATTAAAAGTAAACTTTCCTCCGGTAGTCGATTCCATGACGGGAAATAAATACACATTAGCGCCCTGAGTAAATTCAAGATAGATCAGTTTACTATTACTGGCGTTCATCGTCCACTCTACCAGAGAAAGGTTAATCCTAAGCATAGAATTACCTCCTGCCAAGGTCCCTGCTGGTATTGTATAAGCGTAAGCAGTTCCAAGGGTGCCTCGCTCCAGATAAGTATTATTGCTATTAAAGAAAATACCTGAATTGGCTGATTCGATCATCCTCACTACTCCTGATGACGCGGAAGCCAGGGCGGGTACCTGTTGTTTAGTGATGTAGTCTGTATTCTCCACACCATCCGGTCCGCTGATCCTTCCGGTAAATGCCTGTCCACTGACATTTGCTTTTGTATTTAAGTTGGTCTGATTTGTATTTCCAGCATTGACGACGGCTGCGTCGACATAAGCTTTTGTCGTTGCGTGGGCATCCTGCGTCGGAGTTGCGACAGATACAGTTCCGTTAAAAGCTGCCGTTCCTGTTAAGCTGATTGATGCAACATTTCCACCCGACCCATTCGCTGCTTTAAAAATCCATCCTCTTGTATTGGCGCCGCTAACGGTCAGGTACGTTGCCCAGTCGCCGGTGACAGCACCATGGGTTCCAAAGGTCGGTGTTCCAGAGAAGGCTATGCCATATGCAGGCATCCCTCCTGCATACGGAGTGGATCCACTGGCATACAGTGCAAGACCATCCCCGGTTAACGGCGATCCGACGGAGTTTACTGATACTCCCTTTCCACTAATGGTGTAGGCATTGCTCGCGGTACTGATATTTCCAAAAAAAGTTGCATTCCTTGCCGCATCCAACAGCATGGCGGTAGCCCCATTTGTGGAGATGGCCATAGATGTGGCGCTTGGTGCAAACAAACCTGTATTTGTAGAGCCGAATAACCTGAAAGCAGGCACAGCCGCAGTTCCACTAAGGGCACCTATAAAGTATCCATTCTGGTCAAATCTTGCCAGCTCTCTATCAGCCGCATTATTTCCCTGAGAAAAAATAATCTGAGACCAGGTGGTCGACTGGTTGTTTTTTGACAGGATTGAGGTTGCCCCAAGTTCATGATTGATATCTGTCCATGAGCCACCGGCCATTTTATTAATCCTAAGTGGTGCCGCAATGCCGACAAGGTCATCCGAGATGGACATTCTGCTGATACCAGAAGTATAGAAAAGATGTTTACTAGTTGATGGAAGGAAATAGTAAAAATCATTATTTGATGTAGAACCATGACCAATGTAGGAATTCCTGACATCCTCGTTATTAAAAAATTCGAGGTATGCTCCTCCAGCAGAAGTTGTGCTTTTCAATTTCAAGGCTGAGCCTGTCGTGTTGATCATTAGAGGATTCAGTGAGGTAGTTAAAGTGTTCGCGATCTTGAAACGGTTCGCATTGTTGGTGCTGAAGATGTGTTCGTTGTTAAACATTAAAGTGTAGTACATGTCGTTCGTAACCGCAGCCTGCCCGATATAAGCAGTCCTTGTTGCATTGTTGGTTTGGAATTCCATGAAGTTGTTGCCAGCGGCTGAGGTACTCTTAAGCAGCAGATTTGAGCCCGGTCCTGTTACCGACAATTGGTTGTTTGCCGCGACAGTACCGCCAAAGGTTGTATTACCAGTTGATCTATTGATGTTTAAAGCCTGCCCCAGGGCAACACCAGTATCGCTGTATCTTTGAATGACCAGATTACTACCTACGTTAGATCCTGTCTCTGCTGAAGTTTCAGTGTACATATACCATCTTCCGGAACCATTGGTCAGCATGCTGATTCCCCTATTGGTCCCTGCTGCTCCGGATGCCGCAAAACCAGTGGCAGTAACTGCGCCAGAGAAATTGCCGGTCGTTCCGCTAAGTGCGCCAGTAAGTGTCCCTCCTGAAAGTGGCAAGTAGTTTCCGGGCGTAAAATTACCACTGTGATAAATCTCATAAGTGGGACCCCATGCCGAAGCATCATAATTCTGCTGCCTGAATCCAATCTTACCGGAAATAGATTTTGAAAAAAGCAGTTGGCTACTCATTTTCACATCTGGCCCCCAATAAGACGATAGCCAAAGTGCATCCATCCAGCCACCCATTCCTGCAGCTTGTCCATTGAGCATTTGTAACCTTAATTTCGCTGACCCAAAGAAGGTGGGAAGTTCATGTCCTCCCGAAATATAATTGCTTCCAATCAATTCGTTGTTTGGTGCGGACACGGTAATATCAGCAGCACCGTTAAATGGAACCCCATTAATTAGCCTTGGGGTTTGTAAAATGCTGGCACTAGTCGCATTTCCTTCGAAACCGCCTGCAGCAGTAACCTTTCCCGGAATGATCAGATTCCCATCATTATTGAAGCGTCCAACTTCCCGGTTTAGCTCATTGTTACCTTGAGCGAAAGTAAGCTGGGAATATATGGCACTTGATTCATTCTTCGACAATAAGGTGGTAGCGCCAGCTTCGTGATCCAGTTGCGTATACTGCAACTGAGTGCCAGCCCTATTCACTCGAAATGGGATTTCTGTGGTCACCCTTGAATCAGAAACACCTAGCCTTTGTAATCCTGTCGTATAAAATCGATGGACGTTTGCAGTGGGTAACATATAGTATAAATCATTTGTTGCTGCAGTCCCATGGCCGATGTAGGAATTTCTGACCCCGCTAACGTTTACAAACTCGATATAGGAATTACCCGTTCCCGTAGCACTCTGGAGCGTCATTGTATTTCCGCCTCCGATGAATCTGGCAGTACCAGCTTGTAAGGAAGCACTAAAAGCGACGTTTCCTGTCGCTCTGTTCATCGTAAGCACTGCTCCCAGATTGGTGCCAGCATCATTATATCTGGAAATCAGGAAATTGCTACCCGTATTACCCCCTGTCTCGGCCGAATTGTCCGCATAGGCATACCAGCGAGGAGAAGACGGTGTGGTTTGGATACTAAGACCCCTATATGTACCAGCCGCCCCGGAAACTGTAAAATTCGAACCAGATGTAACCCCGGCGCTGAAACTGGAAGAAGTTCCGTTAAGCGCCCCGGTTAACGTACCTCCTGTCAGCGGCAGAAAAGCTGCAGAGCTGTAAGCGTTGCTGCCGAGCCCAAGAAACGTCCTGATCGATGCCTGGTTATGTTTACTTACCAGACCCGTGCCTGAAGGTACGCCAAGAAGATATCCCGTTGTGGCCAATGAGGTACCTACAGTCGTGTTCATGTCATGACTATAGCCGTTCCATAGGGTGGAATTTGCAGCAGTTGTGGCCGTTGCAGCATTCCCGACCAGATTACCAGAAAAGACACTGGAAGCAATATTTCCTGCTCCGTCTCTTACTACGACCTGATTGGGGCTATTTCCAGCATTAAGAGTTAGCATTGGTGTTGTTGTTCCCGTAGCTATCGTGAGGTAGGTATTAGCGGAGCTCAGGCTCGTTACCGTTCCCTGATTAGCAGTAGCTCCAACAGCAATACCATCAAGCTTCACTTTATCTGCTGAGGACAGCATTCCAGCAAATGCACTGGTTGCAACTGGTAATATGAATCCGGAACCATTTGAATTAACAATGGGAAGTGTAGTCGTCGTTCTGGTACCGAGTGCCAGATTCACTGTACCTCTTCTAACAAACGCTGTCTGTTTTACGAAACGCATATACCCATTTGCCCCCCGTACAAGGATGCTGTCATTAGCATTTCCCTCCATTATATTTTTAAGAAACAGTTTGCCATATAAGCCGATGCTACCAGTGGTCCCTGGTTCGCCTAAATGTACGCTGTCAGCACTGATCACGGAAACCTGAGCAAAAGAAGCTGAGGATATAAGGATAAAAAAAAGAATAAAGAGTCTTTTCATGATAATGAAGGGAACGAGCTTATTAGTAATATTTTAGGATAATAAGTTAGGATTCAGTGATGAGGTAAAACCCCGTTAAGGCAATTGATAGGTGAACGAATATTTAATGTACAATGTCTGCCCGGCAGTTAATGCAAGAGGATTATAAAATGTGAAAGTAGCTTCAGTTGGACTATTTGCCGAAACAGTACCCGAGATGGTAGTATTATTGGAAGCCAGAATACTTGCAACTCCCGATAGATCTTCAGAATAAGCAAATGAAGCGGGAAGAGGAATACTCAATCTAAAAGTCATTAAACCTCCTGCAGAAATTGCTACAGATTGTGCAGTAATATGGCCTGTAACGGTAACGATTTTAGCTGGACCAACAGTTGTGTAAAATGCCTTTTTCACTGCCAATGAGCTAAGTCCGAGTAAACCTGTTGAGGTCGGTATATACGTTCCACTCGCAGCATAGTTTTCCAAGGTACCAAGGTTCACCAGCTCAGCAGCTGCTGTTGGAGCTGCTCCTTCCAGTTTTCCGGAGGTATTTCTTAGTGGAACTGTTGATGGCGTATTCGCCAGGGTAGCAGCGGGTAAAGCGGCAATTGCTCCATCTACATAAGTTTTAGTCGTGTAGGTTGCCGGATTAAAATTCCCGGTATGGAAAATCTCATACACCTGGCCCCACGCGGTAGCATCGTAATTTTGTTGTCTGAAGCCTATTTTACCGATTGCAGATTTTGAGAATAACAATTGATTACCTAGCTTCACATCCGTGCCAGTATAAGAAGACATCCAAAGTGCATCCATCCAGGTCCCCATTCCGGCTGCCGTTCCGCTGAGCATCTGAAGCCTCAATTTACCCGATCCAAAGAAATTGGGTAACTCAGTCCCTCCGGTTACATAATTGTTTCCTACCAGTTGATTGGTTGTTGCGGGAATGGTAATATCAGAGGATCCATTAAAAGACACACCGTTAATTAACCTTGGTGTCTGTAATGTTGTGGCAGAAGTCGCATTTCCAGTTAAACCTCCTGTAAAAGCAGGCGCAGTTACAGTGCCTGTAAATGCACCCGTTCCAAGCACATCAAGATTCGCAATAGGACTCTTTCCCACCCCTATCTTTTGCGTAGTAACTAAATTACCATCATTATTGAACCGGGCCATCTCTCTGTCATCGGCATTATTTCCCTGAACAAATAATATTTGTGGATAAACTGCAGACTCCCCATTCTTACCAAGAACGGTGGTTGCCCCAGCTTCATGGTCTATCTGTGTATAATGAAGTGAGTTGTTTGACCTGTTTATCCTTAACGGAATCTCCGTAGTCACCCTTGCATCAGAAATACCAAGTCGCTGTATATTAGAAGTAAGGAAACGATGGGCATTATTGGTTGGCAAAGTATAATAAAGATCATTTGTTGCAGATGTTCCATGGCCAATATAGGAAAGTCTGGTACCTGTTGTATTTAGAAACTCCATATATACGTTTCCTGTTGCAGTAGTACCCTGTAACCTTGCAGCGCCACCCGCAGCGGTAAAGGTGCCTTGTTTTGCTGCAATATTACCTGTAAATACAGCATCGGGAATTATCGTACCTGTAAGGGTCATTCCTAATACAGGCGTATTATTACCGTATTGCGAATATAAATTAAGAGAAGCCCTATTATAAGTAAGCTCAGTATAATCCATGACCTTCTGTGCAGCCCCTCCTGAATTGAGTATACTAAAGTTGGAATTTGACCTAACTGATTGACCGACAAGACTGGTATTAAATACACCTGCGGTTCCGATCAATTGCCCAGTCAGCGTCCCTCCAGTCAATGGCAGATATGCCGCAGAGCTATACGCATTTGATCCAAGACCCAGCATTGCTTTAACACCATCAGGGCTATAAGTATACAAGGTGTTATCTGTTCCGCTGTTTTTGCCAACCAGTGCAAATGGGCTGCTTGCATAGTTCGTATTATTGGCCATGATCATGGTAGTTGCCGATACCGCACCGGTAGCAGCAATAGTGGTTACTCCGGTTAATGCCCCCGAAACATTTGCCGTCCCATTGAAGTTTTGCCCCCAGAGTGTTCTTGGGGTCTGTAAAGCAGTCGCTGAGGTCGCATTTCCAGTTAAACCTCCTGTAAAAGCAGGTGCAGTTACAGTGCCTGTAAATGTGCCTGTTCCCAGCACATCAAGATTGGCAATCGGACTCTTTCCTACCCCTATTTTTTGATTAAGCACCAAATTACCGTCATTGTTAAACCTAGCCATCTCTCTGTTATCGGTGTTGTTTCCCTGAACAAACGACATTTGTGGATAAAACGTAGACTGCTCATGTTTACTAAGAACCATTGTCATTCCATCTTCCTGAGCTAACTGAACATATTGGAACTGATTTCCAGCTTTGTTTACTCTGAGCGGAATTTCGGCAGTAACCCGGGAGTCGGAGATCCCTAACCGTTGTAAAGCAGTCGTATAGAACCTGTGAACACTCGCTGTTGGAAGAACATAAAATAAATCATTTGTGGTGGTACTTCCGTGACCGATATAGGAGTTTCGCACCCCCGCGTTATTTAGAAACTCAATATAGCTATTTCCCGTTTCCGAACCACTTTGAAGTGTCAGTAAGTTTCCTCCGCCAACTATTTTTGTCAAGCCAGCCTGCAAGGTCGAGCCAAAAGTCGCAGCCCCAGTCGCCCTATTTAATGTTAAAGAGGTACCCAAAAAAGCGCCGGCATCATTATATCGTGAAATTAAAAAATTGCTACCTGCATTCGCTCCAGTCTCTGGCGAATTATCCGCGTACGCATACCACCTTGTTGATGAAGGCGCAGTTTGAATACTTAGCCCTCGATTAGATCCTGCGGCAGCAGAAACAATGAAGTTCGAGCCTGATGTAACAGCGCCATAAAAACTCCCGGTACTTCCACTTAAAGCACCAGTAAGCGTTCCCCCTGTAAGTGGCAAATACCCCACAGAACTATAAGCATTCGCTCCCAATCCCAGAAAAGCTCTTATTGAAGCCTGATTGTGTTTACTTATCAAACCGGTCCCGGATGGAACCCCAAGGATATAACCAGTAGTTGCCAAAGAGGTTCCAACATTTGTATTCATGTCATGACTGTAATTGTTCCATAGTGTCGAGTTGGCCGCTGTCGTAGCCGTTGAAGCATTGCCCACCAGATTACCGGAAAACACACTTGCAGCAATGTTTCCGGCACCGTCTCTCACCACCACCTGGTTGGCATTACTCCCAGCATTTAGTGTCAGCGCAGGAGTTGTGGTGCCTGTAGCTACTGTGATGTAAGTGTTTGTAGAGCTCACATTTGTTACTGTTCCTGTATTCGCGGTTGCACCTGTAGCGATGCCATCCAGCTTGGCTTTATCGACAGAAGACATCATTCCTGCGAGTGCATTAGTTGCAATTGGTAAAACAAAGCCGGTACCGCTGGAATTGGTAATCGGAATTGTGGTAGCCGTTCTGGTACCAAGGGCAAGGTTGATCGTCCCTTTTCTCGCAAACACACTTTGGTTTACAAAACGCAGCTGCCCGCTTGCATTGCGTACCAGAATACTATCATTGGCATTGCCGATGAGTATATTTTTTAGAAATATTTTTCCGTAAAGCCCAATGCTTCCATTAATGGCTGGCTCTCCTAAATGCACACTATCGGCGTTGTTTACTGTAATCTGAGCAAATGTTGTGGAGGAAATAAAAATTAAAAGCGTGGTGATTCTTGATGTTAAGCTCATAGGTCTATTGGGAGTATTCTGGATAATCTGTGACCTTCAACGACCATTGGAAAAACTTCAAAGCCCAGGTTCACGGTAATTAGTGCATCATAATATAAGGGACCATCGTAAACGATCATGTCTATTGACAAATGTTGCCCCGGAATGGTGGTCACAGTAACTGAGGCATCCATGGGAACACTCAAGTTATCATCAATCCTTCTGAGCTCAACGTTTCGCGTTTTAATGGTTAACGTATGCGCCTCCGCAAATGGAAGCGCACTTTCAATTTGCAGGCTTACGATTAAAGTATTTTGGGGCCTGTTCCTTAAAAACATGGTGCCGACCAATTCAATCATATTGTCCGGTAATGGATGCAGGGGCACGATCTCCTGCCAAAGCGGCATTCTCCCATTTTGCGGTAAATAGCTTGGATCAAGCTCTACAAAAGCCATTGCAGCCTCATTATTTACACAAACCAGATCAGGGATATCTTCGCTTCCGGGAACCCTAAACAACCAACCCTCCGCAACAGAAACTTTCAAATCTTTTCCGGTAACTAAGTAGTTATTCTTCCTCATGTCGATTACTTCTTTGTGGTTTTTACTTTTTTATATTTTGCCAGCTCTGCTTTCAGGGCTTCGACTTCGGCAGACAATTCCTGAATCGCTTTCAAGGCAACACCAAGGGTTGTTCCTATATCCATGGTATTGTGGTCTACTGTCGAAAACAATGGATCAGTATCTTCGGCGATGAAACCAACTTTCTTTAAACTTCTATCGTCATTCTTATAGCTAAAAGACACGACATCTATTTCATTGATTTTTGCTAGTGCGTTGGTGGTAAAAGGGATGATATTTTCTTTTAATTTCCTCGAAGATGACTGTACAAATGATGTAGCAGTTACCTGCGCTGTCACAGTCTGCGGAGAACGCCAGACCTTATACCCCCACAAAGTATCCTGATCGCTATTGCTCGTCACATAATTGCGTGGAAGTTCGGATCTGAGTGCCAGGGTCCCAGTCACAGTTGGCATTGTCACCCTGATCAGCCCAGTAGCCTGAGCGGAGAAATTCGGCGTCAGTTCTATCGTTTTTCCTATACCATCAAAGAATAATGAACGCGCTTGCATTGTTAAGCTCTCTGTACTGAGCGTATTGGAAACTGAAATGCTAGATGGTGAAAAGCTAGATATAAAATTAGTACCACGGCCAACCAATGCCGCTGCATCGAGGGTCATCGAAAAATTGGTTTCCGGGTTTATAAAATATCCATAACCTTTAAGACTAAAGTTAGCCACTTGTGGTGTTGATATCGTGTTATTACGGATCACGCCATCAATAAATCCATTTCCATCACGTTTGACAATCTGGTTCGGACCAGAACCAGCATTCAGCTTTAATACTGGTGTCGTCGTACCGGTAAACACCTCAATATCCGTATTCGCAGAGCTCACCAGCGTGACTGCCCCCAGACCAAACCTACTTTGTTTTACAAATCGAATATGTCCGTCTGCACCACGAACAAGGATGCTGTCCTTGGGATTCCCTTCAAGGATATTTTTAAGGAAGAGTTTGCCGTAGAGACCGACGCTTCCGGTTCCATTAGGCGTACCTAGTCGGATGCTGTCGGGATTGATCACTGAGACCTGTGCGAAGGTGGCCGAGGAGATCAGGAGTAGAAGGGCTGTAATTAATTTATTCATGATAACTTGTTAAGCGATATTTAGTTAATCTTATAGGTATAGTTGAACTTCAATTCGAAAGAGGAGGATGTTATATTTGGCGGGATGATAAAAGTTATTGTAGCATTCGTCTGACTATTTGCAGCAATTTTTCCCGGAAAGATCACATCGGTTGCTGCATACCCGGAGATTACGGCAACTCCGGAGACATCAAAGGTATTTGCAAAATTAGGTGATACCGGGGCCTCCGAATAAAAAGTGACCAGTGTACCTGATGACGTGGAATTGGTGATTACTCTCATGCTACCCGTCACTGTCACAATGCTTCCTATCTTTGTGTAAAATGATAGATTTGAGGTGTAGGATGCTATCCCGACTGCCCCACTAATTACTGGAGTGAAACTTCCGCTGCTAACGGTTGCATCTGTAGTGGGAATGGTGATGTTTGCGGTACCATCAAAAGGGACTCCATTGATTGTTCTTGGTGTTTGCAGTTTTGCCGCCGATGTAGCATTTCCGTTCACCGCGCCGGCAAATGTTGGCGCAGTCACCGTTCCGGTAAAAGTTGGGGAAGCCAGATTTGCTTTTATAGCAACCTGCTGATCTACGTATCCTTTATTTGCTAAATGGCTCATAATCGTTGGCGCAGGAGCAGAAGCTATCGGTCCGTCGAAGTAAGCAGCACCATTGGTGAGGTTAACTGATGCAGTCACATTACCTGCATGTTTAAATACGATCTGGTGTTGACCAGTCGCATATTTAGAATTAAATTGATAACCAAGACCGTACATATTTTCAATCGTATTCCAGTTATCTCCAATAGTCCAGATGATTTTATCAGTAGTACCATTCTGTGTATAATCCCCTCTTAATCCATGAAAAGTGCGCGAAGCAAATCCGCCACCGGTTGGGCTGCTGACGAAAGTACTGGCAGTAGCGCTTCCGGAAAATGTCGACGCCCCATTTGCGCTAACCTTAAATAACGATGTACCATTTCGTCCTAGGCTATCTACACCAGACACCACGTTAAAAGCATAATAATTTGGATCTACTGACCTTGTACCAACTAAAGCACCAAAATATTCACCCAACAAAAAGGAAGAGGTTGTCGTTGTATTTCCTGCACTGTAAACCGCAAATTTATAAGGAATAGCCGTCTCCTTCCAGTTTATGCCAAAATTACCGGACTCACTGAACCTTGCCAGCTCCCTGTTGACTAAATTATTACCCTGACTGATGGTAATTGGAGAAAAAGCACCATTCCAGGTATTCTTAGACAAAATATTAGTCGCCCCCAAGTCATGATCGATTTGTGTGAACTGCCCATTATAAGTAGGATTATCAGTTCTATAGATCTTAAGTTTATTGAGCGACTCCGTTGCTGTTTCAGCAATCCTAAATCTGATTGCGTTTGAAGTTGCAAATTGATGGATATTGTTACCTGGGAGATTATAATATAAGTCGTTTGTAGAGGAAGCACCATGCCCTATGTACGAAGATCTAACACCGGCATTATTCTGAAATTCCATGATGTTATTTCCTGTTGCCGATGTTCCCCTTAACATCATGTTGACTCCTGCTCCTACTACGGCGATACCTGTGTTTGCAGTTAAAGAAAATCCAGTGATGGGCGTGGTATTTCCCACCACCACTGGCCCTCCATTAGGATTGAGTACTAACCTGGCTCCGGTAGCGGTAGCGTAATCATAAGATTCCAGCGTAGAGACGCCAGAAGCGTTATTTTGCATATACAATGCTGAACCATTCGGATTCCCTGTTGGCCTTGTTCCACCTGTAATAAAAAGCGTATTGGACGTAATATTCCCTTTGTTGGTTGTCAATTGAAGATTTTGCCCATTGCTCAATCCATCAACATAAGCTTTATTCGTCAAGTGATTCTGCAGAACGGGGGCCGCTGGTGAGTTTACATACCCATCAAAGAATGCTCCCCCTGTACTTAGGTTTATTGCTGCTTTCACACTTCCGTTCTCTCTAAATACAATTTGATGTTGTCCATTCACATACTTCGATGCAAACTGATAACCTATACCATACATGGTTGCAATCGTATTCCAGGTATCTCCAATCGTCCAGATGATTTTATCAGAATTTCCATTCTGAGTATAATCCCCTCTAAGTCCATGAAAAGAACGGGAAGCGTATCCTGTTCCTGTAGATACGGATGTAAAGTTTTTGGCACTTAGTTCGCCTTCAAAAGCCGCCGCTCCTGTCGCCCGGTTGATGGACATTGAATTTGCCAGCTCTGTTCCGGTATCACTAAACCTCTTGATAGAAAAATTAGATCCGGCATTAGCACCAGGTTCTGCTGCATTATCGGTCATTACACCCCACCTGTTTACTCCGTTAACCTTCGTTAAAAAACCACGATTTGCTGGCGAAGGCGAGTTAGTTGTAAAATCCGTAGCGGTTACAGGCGCACTAAAAGTAGCCGAAGTTCCATTTAATGAACCAGTTAAAGTACCTCCCGATAAAGGAAGGTAAAGCCCGGTATGATTCCCCCATCCCGCTGCTGTATCCCATTGTGTTTGTTTGGCAGTGGTCGGTATAGCATATCCAGATTGCAGACCTAAGGCAATTGTGCCCGAAGTGGTAACAGGAGAACCTGATACAGACAATCCTGCTGGAACAGTTACACCAACACTGGTGACTGTACCCGTGTTAGCAGTGGCCCCTGCTATAATTCCGTCCAGTTTAAGTTTATCAGCGGAAGACATAATTCCTGCCAATGCGGTAGTTGCAATCGGAAGGGTCACACCGGTACCATTAGAATTCGTGACGGGTACTGTAGTCGTTGTTCTGGCTCCTAAAGCAAGGTCTGATGGCGACAGTGTAACAGCAGGTATATTTAAAGCACCCGTTGTCGCGTTGAATGTTGCAGCGCCCGTTCCAGCCGTCGTCAACGACAGTACATTTGGAATAACGCCATTTACATCCCTTTTCACAACCTGGTTTGCGCCCGTTCCACTATTGAGTGCCAGTACGGGTGTACTTGTTCCGGTTGCTACCGAAATATCAGTGTTTACCGAAGAGACACTCACAACGGTTCCAATGTTTGTCGTAGCCCCTGCAGCAATGCCGTCCAGTTTAGCTTTATCAGCCGAGGACATGGTTCCCGCCAATGCATTTGTCGCTACAGGAAGTGTAAGACCTGTACCATTGCTATTGGTAATCGCAAGTGCTGTTGCGGTCCTTATTCCCAGCGCGAGATTCGACGGGGTGATGGTGAACGTAGGAATATTCAATGCACCTGTAGTTGCATTGAATGTTGCAGCACCTGATCCTGTTGTTGTAAGTGAAATCAGGTTCTGCTTATTGTTTAATGCGGCTTGAGTCGCTGTACTAATCGGCTTATTCAGATCTGAGGTATTCTCAACATTTCCCAGTCCTAAACTTACTTTAGTAGACCTGATAGAAGATACCTTGATATATTTCAAATGAGCATTCGCACCGATTACCAGGATGCTGTCTTTCGCATCTCCTTCCAGCATATTCTTCAGGAAAATCTTCCCATACAAGGCTACGCCTCCAATCCCTACAGGATTACCCAGCCAGACACTGTCGGCATTAACAACCGCTACCTGCGAAAAAGAGGCAGACGATATTAAGAGGAGAGCCAGCGTTAATAGTTTTTTCATTTTAATATAATACTTTTTTCATGTTATACAATTGGGATCGGTTTGATAAAGGGCTTCTTATTGTTTACTTAGGATCATTTTCTTTAATTCTGCTATTTCAGCTTTCAATTCATTTATCTGTTGCTGTTGCTCTTTATGACCTTCGATCAACGGAGCTACGAGCTTGCCATAGTCAACTGACAAAATCCCCTTCTGATCGGTGAACACTGCTTCAGGAAATGCTGCCTTAATTTCCTGGGCAATCATCCCGATATCATTTCTTTTATTGATCTTCCACTGGTACGAATAACCATTCAGCGTTTCCAGTTTCTCAGAAGATTTGCCCAGCCTGGTGATATTGGTTTTCAGCGATCTGTCCGAGTTAGTCAGAAAACCAAAAGACCTCGCATAGCCACCCACATCCAGATTCACGCCGGTTGATGGCGAATTCATCTGCACAGTCAGTGGACCTTGCATTTCTCCTCCACTGATGGGAAGATAATTTTCCATTGACACACTGGTGATAAAGCCGGAATCATTAATTAATTGAGAACTTTTTGTCGGAATCACCGCATTGGAATACGCAATTGATCCTAATCCAAGAAAATTCCGGACATTGGTAACACTTGCCGAATGCCATTTCCCATCTGTTCCGAACGCCATCATGTAAGTATTAATCGTCTCATCAGTATTGATGTATGTACCTGCCCCTTGCCAGTTATCTGAAATCCTAGACGCATCCACCCGAATCCCGAAGGTAGTGGAACCATTCCAGCCCATGAGTGACGGATAGGTTCCTGTCCATGGAGTTGCAGCGTTCGTATTGTTTATCGCCGTTCCATTTGGTGCGGTACCATTAGACGCATCAAAGATGACATGGTTATTGCCGAACTGCTTCCATCTCATCAATTGGGCTACCCCCACATCATTACCCGCAACAGCGGTTGATGTCGCCAATTGTGATCCTGATAGCGCAAGCCAATTTTTCACTGCCTCCTTGCTGAAGTTAGCGACTGATTCAGGGCTATTGCTGTTGGTGCCTAATACCCCACTTACACCTTCAGTTACAGATGTATAATTTACAGACCTACCTCCCCATTGACTCGAATTAGATGCATTTCCTAGAAATGCCGCCGCAGTGACAGATCCGACAACATTGAGATTACCATTTGAACCATATAATGTCATTCTTTTCGCGCTATAGTCCGGGCCACCGGCTACTCCGATCATAGTGAAATCCCCAACGCCAGATGTGTATCCCTTTCCGATGATCAAACTGGATAACCAACCTACCCGCTCAATGCCGAATTGTGCACCGTCAACCGTCGACATAAATTTTGAGCTGTTGGCAAAAATATCCCCATTGGCATGCACATTTCCATTAACGATGACGTTCCCACCAAATGTTGAAAACCCAGTCTGATCGATGTATAATCTTTCCGTGCTGACGCCATTATAAATTGTATTAAAGCTTAATCCTCCTCCGTAATTAGCCACATTACCTGATTGTAGCTTGCCTTGTATTGAACCTACTTCTTTTATACTTGAATCGTTGATGATGTTACTGAATATGATTCCAGGTCCCTGACCACCGGCCAATGTGTTTTTTGTCAATCGAAGACCTCCCTTGTCCTGCGCAGAAACTGCGGCTATTTTACCCTGAACCTGTAACTTGTCTAATCCATTGTCAATCGCTGCCCCGATCAGTACATTTCCAACCTGAAAATTATACTTGCTTGATGCCAGATCCATTGGAAGGAAAGTAGCATTATCCCTATTATAAGAATTGATGGCTGATGCATTTCCTGTATAAAACAGTTCAAGTCCGGCACCACCGCTGAGGCCATTTTGTCCTTTAATTTTGATAGTGTTGTTCGTAGAACTTTGTCTTGTGGTGACACTTTCAAGGGTTTCTCCGGCGGGAGCAATTCCCAGATAACTTCTGACTGTGGCGATACTTGTAGGTCGCCAGTTGCCACCTTCACCATCATAGGTGAGCATCCAGGCAGGAGTACTGGTAAATTCAGTACCCAGGTAAGTTGTGCCTCCCCATTTTCCCGCATTTAAGGTGGTTGCACCGTTATTTTGATAAGCAGCAGATCCTAATCCGAGCCATGATTGCAGGCCAGTTTTTGTAATAAGCCGGGCATCAAACAATCCACTGGTTCTCGCAAAAAGAGAGTCAAATCCGTCTTCATGGACAGCTGTTTTATTTATGGTATAGCCGTTCCATTTTATTGCATTTGTTGAAGTTGCAGCATTTCCCCCAATATTTTTGGTTGCATCGGAGGTGTTATCAACATTCCCTAAGCCCAGTGAAATTTTCGTAGGCTTAAGGGATGATGATTTTATATACTTTAGATGACCGTTGCTTCCAATCACGAGTATGCTGTCTTTGGCGGCTCCTTCCAACATGTTTTTGAGAAAAATTTTTCCGTATAGCCCAACTCCACCAATGCCAACAGGATTGCCAAGCCAAACGCTATCAGCATTGACAACCGCTACCTGGGAAAAAGAAGCTGTAGAAAATAAACAGAAAGTGAATATTAATAACGTTTTCATTTTTAATGGTTTACTGGAAATTCACTAATAAAACAACAAATTTTGAGTCACATCAGAAGAATTGGCCATGAGTTAGATCTACTTTGACTTTAACCATTTGTTGCCAGTGTAGATTATATCACCTTTATCATTATAGAATACATAAGTATCTGGCTTACCGAAATAACCTCTTATAATTGCCACTAAGCAACTTCTGTTTAAGTTTCTATTGTCCCCAGACGCCGTCTTCCAAAGGAAATTTTTATCTGAGTTATAAAACCTTAGGTTGCTAACGGGCATTGCAATCTCAAATTCAGCCTTCTGTATCGTATCTCTATAATTATTTGCAGCAGTCATTATTAAAGCACTATCAAGACAGGATCTTGGAAAATCCTTAACCAAAATATAATGCTCATGACCAACGCCAATACTTATAATAACTTCCTTGATGCCTAACGTGAATAAAGATTTAATTTCACAAACATTCGATTCCGGACGACAAGACAAGAATCCAACTACAATCATGAATAGATATTTTTTTTTCATTTCAATTATTATTTATCAGTAATAAATTCACGTGGGTCTATAGCAAGTCCAAGTTTTTCCTCTTTGATTCTTAATAGATATGTAACATCCTTTCCAGGTCTTTTATTAATGATATCCTCAAGGCTCCTCATATTTAAAGTTATCGTTACAGGCGTAAATTTGATAAAACCAAGATCCTGGATATTTGAGCCATGAGAATTGCCTGCGATCAACCTACCAGTGTCTTTACCATTAATCAACTCCGGCCCAACATAACCTCTAGCACCAATCGTCTGTATACCTAACAAATTAGCTGTATTTCTTGCAATATTTAAATTTCCGATATCCCATACGGGATCGTTAGAATTACCGGCATTACAACTCGCGAAGATCCAAATCGCATTTTTAGTAAACTTAACTTCTCCGGATTCTACACTTTTAGATAAGGTCATTATATTACTTGATTGATCAGAAATTTTCTGACTAACTAAAAATATTTATATACGAGTATCAAATAATAACATTGTATTCCACAATGCATTCATCGTGTCAGCATTCATAATCCATATGGACTCGTTGGCTTTTACTTTTATAAACTCATACTTATAGGATTTACCCTTCGATAAAGTTTCTCGAGATAGAATATCTAAAAACTCATTAATCGAAATTTCACTTTCGATGCCAGAAAGGGTCAAATAATAAATCTTCTCATTACCTATTACGGTATAAACCCCATCTTCTCTTTGAATCCCAACGAGCGCATCTTTTCCTCCGCTATTTAAATGTATAATAAAATCAGAGTTTTCGTCCTTAAAGTAACTACCTGATAATTCAGCTAGCATATTTCTTCTAATTCTAGCATTAACATTAATTTTTTTCACCTTATAGTTTTTTATCGAGTACAAACATGTTTTCTGAATTTCCTGTCTCGGTTACCTTGAATCCCATGAACTCTTTACCTTGTTTTGCTGCTTGCGACAACCTACCACTAATACTTTTATTAATTATTGGGCCAGAATTGATTCTCATCGCCGTTGCCCCATTCTCTCTCAATGCATTTGAAACAGCCGTAAGATCACTTGATGTTACTTTTGTCATATAAATAATTGGTATATCCGCAACTCCACCATTTATAGAGACTTCTTCTGCAAAAAAGCCAAGTCTTTCTGCTGCTTTTGATGCAAGGCTTCCAAAACTAACATTTCCCATAGAAACATTGGCGCCAGCATTTTTTACAGTGACCTTACCAATCACCGGTCTCGACATAGTATAAAGAGCAGCTCCCATCTCCATAGTCTGCTGATATGTTTCTGGATTTTTCAATGCATTCTTGAATGCCTCAGCGCTCCAACTTTCTTTCTTCGTCAGCTCTTTTGCATTTGCACTAATCGTTTGCCCCATCTTGTGAACAGAAGTCTTTACATCCTTATAGTCAAATGGCAACGAGCCGGTACTAAATGTAGTCGTAGCAGCATTCAATTCATCACTAGCCATATATAGGAGACCAATTACTCCGTTCACAACCCCAGTAGCAGCATTTGGTATTGTCTTGGCATAATCAGCTACGGTATTTTTGCCACTATATTTCATTGGCTCGAAATAGAAGCGAGGTGGCCCTTGCTCCATACCATCGATGTCTATAAACCTAATTGGCATATTTCCAGCATATGAATATGGCGTGTACCAAGGATATTCTCTAGTCAGCGGATCCACACTAAGGAACCTCCCTACCCTAGGATCATAGATCCTCATCCCGTAATCCTGCTGATTTCCCTCGCCTTTCACCTCATTATCATTCTCCTTACCATTGAACCCATACCGATAATTCTTACCTGAGATCCCCGCAAATTTCCTTTCAGGCATCAGACTACCAAAGGCATAATAATCCTGCGCATTCAAAATATCCGGCTGATATCCCCCTTCAACAACCAGGCGATTATCGCTGATTACCGACATCACATTTCCAAGGTGATTACTCAGCTCATAAGATTTCTTCCCGATAGAATCCCATTTACTGGTGCCGTTTTCAACAGTCAGATCAACGTTCGGATTCCAAACTCCCAATCTATTGCTACCGTACAAATGTTGCTCCTGCCAGATGCTCTTCGTTTCCGTCGCATCCTGGCCATAGGTTGCAATTGTATTTCCTGAGGCATCCCTAACATAATATGTTCTTATAGTAGTAGATGTCCCTGCAGACGTGGTTTCTATTTTTCGTGTTCTATTGCCAGAACCATCATATTCAAAAGAGATGACACCTTGTCCACCTTTTATAATTGTGCTTATTTTGCCATAAACATTCCATTCAATTCGAAAAACCCCATTATTGGCATCGCTGATGAGATTTCCAATTGCATCGTACACATACTTACTTTGCCCTTTCAGCTCACCAGCTTGATTGCTGCCAGCAACCGCATCATTTAAAACAGTCAGTTTATTATTTAAAAGCTTTCCATTAACATCTCTGGAGTAGCCATATGTTAGGTTATCCATCTCCACAGCCTGACTATTACGTTGTAAGGCCAGAATGTTACCATTGCCGTCATAGTTAAAATCTTCCTTGAAAGCATTTGTCATACTGGTTCCATTCCAGACGGCATTCCCTCCGATAGCATGCTGACGCATTTTCTTCAAGCGGTTCAGCTGATCATAACGATAGCTGTAACCAACAGATGAACCAGTTCCAATTTTAGCTATTGCATAACTGCTGTTACTGATATTTCCGTTGTATAAATTGGATCCGGTGATATCATCTGGCAAAGGCTCATATTTTTGGTTCAATGCCATTGCATTAGTACCGCCAATTGGTTTGTAATCGCTACTGTAATAACCCAATGTATATGCTAACGCATCGGCAGCAATTACACTACGATCATTCCCCATGTCGGCCGCACTACCTCCAAGAGCTGTACCGTTAACTCCTTTTAACCAACCTTGAAGTGTGTAGGCATAATCCACTCCCTGGACTTTACTTTGCACATGACCGAGTTCAATCCGTGCCAATGGTCCATGTAGATAATACTGATAACTGGCATCCAGTCGACGGTCGGGATCTGCCAGGCTACTTCCCACACCATATGAACTGACATTCGCAGTCGTACTCGTCCAGGCTTCTGTAAGCCTATTCTCCGCATCGTATTTATACTGATAGTAAAACTGGTCATTTGCTCCATGCTGGTAAGAAAGAAAGTTCACTTTACCACTCACCAGATCATATTCATAATCCAGTTTTTTGAGGTCTAATCCAATAATTTGCTGGTATAACGTTTTGACATTTCCGGTCAGGTCGTAATCGTAAAAAGTAGCACTTGAAAATCCTGGACCTTGAAAGTCCCGATAAATACTTGCCGATACTCGTTTACGAAGATTGCGTAAATTCAAATTCTCTGGTACACCGGAAGATGCAGCAGGTTGTACGTCATAAACAGTTTGTGTAATCTGACTATCGCTGCCCATTCCCAGGAAATTCTGGTAACTTGAACTGGACAGGTACTCAGGATCAGCCAATCCCGTTCCCGTTGCCCTTTTCTGACCAACCTCAACAGTACGACCAATGACGTCAAATTTGGTATAGCTGAAATTATTGTTTTCTACCTGCTTCGCATTCTGCGACACCACCAGCCTGCTCAGGTAATCATACCAGAACTTACTTGTTCCACCATCAGGAGTACGCTGTTTGACTACCTGATTGGTCGTATTGTAAGCATAGGTAGTTAATAAACCATGTTTAGGATAAACTCCGTTATACTGTGTTTCCTGGGTACTGTTATCGGCGATCGTCGTTGGCCCACCCATCGGAGGAACGTTAAATCTGTACCATGACATCGCTAAATGGTTACTGGCAAGGAAACAGCTGCTTTCCGCATTCGCGGCAATCTCAGCTGGCGTCATCAGACGTCCCAGGTAAGTACGCAAGTGTTTAATGGATTCGAAATTATCCGGCATCCGCAACGGATTGCTTCTGATAGACCATGAACATCCAGCAGATGGTGCACCCGGCACAGCATCATAGCGTTTACCGTTCACATAAATCTCCAGGTTGCCCTGTCCCATGTTCATTCCCTGCACCACCACATGCATCCACGGCGAAAGCGGAAGGAGGTCTTCGATATCAGCGGTAACCCTGTTGGTCAACGTGATCCTTACATTGTCGGCCGCAGTCTGGCTCAGGCTAAAAATCTCTACAGTCAGCAGCTTTCCATTCTGACAAGCATGTAACATATACTTCATATCCGGCGTAGCCGAAATAAATTGTCTACCGCCTTCAATATCATTGTGCAACCACATTTCCACCGCACTATTGGTGGTATTCTGCAGGGTCTGCGAAAGGCTGCTTAATGCCGTCACTTTATTAGAGACACTGGCAGGGCCGTCATAATTACAATATTCATCAGAGCGGTCACGTACTTTATCTACCAGCTCCATCTCCTTATCGGTTAGGAAGGTTACCCCCTCAGGAGGTACAGTTCGAACAAGGTTGCCCGCCTGATCATAGTAAAATAACGTATAATGATAGATCTGCTGTTTCGTATACAAACGAACATTTGATTTCGCCGCAGCGCAGGTATTGATATAGGCCGATCTGAATTTCAGCTTCTCCTCGGCAATGTATAACTCATAGTCCCTGCTGCCATAACCAAACGCCAGTTCAATCAGGCTCTTCGCACAGGCATAAACATCCTCTTCAACAGAATCGTAGGGAGGCTCATTACACAATAGGTCCGCTGTACCGGATGCGAAGTTGCTGTAGGTATCGTAACCAAGTCCAAATCCCCATTTCTGGTTCAGATAGTTCGCCACAATCACCTCGCGGTTACTCCATGTGCTGTCGGGAACGCCATTAAAGGCACTGGCCAAGTCTGCCATAGCCGCTGTATATTCTGCGCGACTGATACAGCCTTTTGACTCTGCCTGCAGGAAGACTGGCAGTTTGGTATCTTTCGACAGCAAGTACTTACAATTGGTACATCCTTTTATCAATACAGCAAAATCTGCCGGCGAGAGGGTCATTGCCCTTCCATAACGGTTGCTTAGCTGTGCATAAAATTCTGAAGTATTCCAGCCACCAGTATTTAAAGCATTCAGCTTCGCACAGATGTCTGCAGATGAATTCGAAATGACAAGTTCCGCAGTTTGTGATTTCACATCGTAAGGGTCCGGAGCATCCAGCAGCCATGGGTTGAGCTCATTGGTAAAGCCATTCAGGCCCAATACACTTTTGATCACCTCCCCAAAATTGTGGCATGCCTGTGAGCCAACCATGATCGTCTGCCCTGCAGGCAATGAGCTTGCACCCATCGGATGTTTCATGTCACCACCCGCAATGGCCAGCTCACTTAACTTAGTTTTCAATACAGTAACGGTCTCTGAGCTGTAGCCGCCAAGATCAAGGCCTGGCTGTAACCTGGAAATCCAGACCTCCGACATGCCCTCTACCGCAGCTCGGATCTGCTGTGCCAGAAGGATATTGTTTCTATCAAGCACGTCCTCAGTAACAGCACCAGGGGTCGAGCTCACGAGTCCTTCGGTATCTATTACTACAAACCGCGGTACTTTCGTCAGCAAGGTCTCCGGACAACTTTGTACCAGCGCCCCGTTTGCCCTGGCCAGCCTCAATGGCATGCTGCCCGGTACGTTGAAACGGAACCAGCGCATAGCAGTATGGTCCGACGCAAGGAAACATTTGCTCGCCGCATTGGCTGCAATTTCATAAGCAGTCATGCTACGCCCTGTATATAAACGCAGGTGGTGGAGATCATCAAAGTTGTCCGGCATCGTCAGCGGACTACTCGTAATCTCCCAGCTGCATCCTGCCGGAGGTGCATCAGGAAGCAACGGATATTTCTTGCCACCCACCCAGATTTCTGAAACGCCATTTACCGACTGATAAACGACATGCAACCATGGTTTCAATGGCAGCTGGTCGCTGATGTCTACAGAAAAATGTTTAGACAAGTCAATATTGACATTGTCAGGGCTGTATTGTGATAACGAGAAAAGATCTACACTCAGCAGGTTGCCATTGATACAGCTCTGCACCATGTACTTCATATCCGGGCTGGCAGTAATAAATTGTCTTGAAGCACCACTTGTGTTATGCGTCCACATTTCTATGGCACCATTAGGCATGGCGTCCAACAAACCTGATATCGCCTGACCGGCAACCGACCTGTCAGAATTGGTGGTAGGCCCATCATAAATACAATCTTCAGGAATGACCTCGGGTACTTTTATGGGCGTTCCAACTTCACATGAATTCAGACAGGTAGTTTCTTTACGTACTCTTTGGAAATAAAGCTGTTTCAACTCCAGGTACATATCCCGGTAAAACTCCCATTCGCGATCAATGACCCTGCAATCTTCTACCGGTGTACAGTTCAGCCAGGTGTCCTGAGTATTCTGCTGATTGGTAGTTCCTGAAGCATCGGCACAGTATAGTTGAAAATCAACCACCTGACAGATGTTCTTTAAGGCCAGTCCTGGTTGTTTCAATACAGATCTGCTGTATTGGGTCAGATCAGCGGCAATACTATCCCTATACATAAATCCTGCACTACCTGCCTGGAAAAATGGATCACTCGACAAAAGCCAGATTGGATTTGAGCGGTCGTAACGGTTGCCATTCAGCAACGTAGCAAGGTCTGCCTCTGCTACAGTCTCCTGCAATTGCTCATCCCAGCTGGAAGAGGCGCTATTCTCCATACAGAAAAGCAGTTTACAGTATTCAGGATGGAAAACGATAAACTGTTCTGCCCACTCCGGTCTCCAGTATTTAATCAGGTCCGCGATGGTGAAATTTATATCATATGGAGAAGTAACTGTACCATCATCTTTTGTAATCAGGTTGGCCTGGTAAATGGGGCTTCCTTTCGACAGCTCATCGAATGCACCATGTCTGAAATATAAACTCAATACATTGGTAAGCGGCTCCAAAAGGTTACCTGCAGAGTCGATCATTGCATACTGACCTCCGGGAGATACGTCAATCAGCATTGGGGTGCGATAAACATCACATGGTGAAGTCACAGTAGCACAGCTGGCCTGTAGCGCCGTCGCCCTGACCAGCAGACCATCATAAAGTGTACTGATATAAACATCATAACTGTTGCTGGCATCCCCCAGAGCGGCCAGTTTCGCTTTTACCATAGCCGTAAAAGCGCCTTTTGACCCCAACCTGGAAACTGCCGTCTTGCAGTCAGAAAAGCAGTCGTCAAAGCTCGACGCCTGCAGGTATTGTAATATAAAGTCTGACTGCTGCTTCAGCACACCCCTGGTCTGTCCCTCAGTGACGTACTCATTGGTAAAATGCTCGATGACATCCCTGCTCAGCGCAAACTCGAAAGTGACGTAATATTCGCCGATCTGGTTGATATTGATTGGAAAGCGATCTGCAAAAATGCCAGTTTGAGCAGGTTTTGATGTTGCTGAACCAATCTTCACGGGCTCAACATTTCTGTAAACAGGATTGCCACAGTCGTCCGTTACCGTAATGGTCAGGTCGTAATAACAATTGCTGCATGGCTCAAAAGCACCACCCGGGTAAAAGCTGATGAGCTGCTCTACATCATAACCCAGGGTATCTGCACCCGTAACCGCAGCCAGGAAAGTGGTGGTGGCGGTCAGCTTCAGGTCAGTTCCCGAGAACTTGAACTGATCTGGTTTGAGCAGATGGGTGATCTGCGATTTGGGAATGGTCCTGCTATCCAGCGAATCCACATTTGCAGGTACTTTCCCTGTCAGCGCGGTGGCAACAGCTTTGCCTGCAGCATTCAGGTAACTGACGCTGATCTGCCCATTGGGGTCAACCACCATATTCTTCAGGTAGTGCTCGGCATATCCGGCATCATTACCAAAGATCCTGTCCAGCTCCCATTGTTCGGGTTTACCATAATAGTTTTTGGAAGTATGGCTTTCCCCAGGGATACCAGGCTGAAAAACCGGCCCTACGCCTCCTTGTAACTTAATGCGCCCTGTATTGTCGGCCGTATATTGAGTAACAGAAAGCGGGTATCCTTCCGCATCAGGAATGTACTTATTATAAAGTTTATCATTGATAAACTGATTCTGACCAGAGTAATATTTCCCGGCACCGGAGCTTGTACTCAACGCATTGGGAAAAGGCTCACAATTGGCATTGTTCAGGTCATTGAAATTGTAGTTGTTGCCGGAAAGGTTTTTGTTAAAGCCTTTGAAATAATGTAAATATTGCGTCGTTAATGCCGTTTCCTTTACCGGTGCCGGCAGGATATTGGCTGCCACGCGACCAAACTGATCGTATACATTTTCCTGTACCACAGCAACATCATCACTATTGTTCAGTGTAACATTCTGCCTGCCTCTGAGTGTTCCATCCAGGTAACTGACGACCTCCTTTTTCTTGCCTTCTTCAGCAAACGCAGCCTCATACTGCCAGTTCATCGTTGGCTCATGCCAGCTCAGTGGCCAGATGGAATAGGTATTGGTATTGTCCTGTTTATAAAACCACTGGCCTTCCAGCCTTATCCCCTCCAGGTCATACTGCACCTGACGCATGCGGACGGCAATGTATTTGGCATTGTATAACAGGGAAATGAGGTAATTATTTTCGTGGGTGGTGATGCGCGTTGCATTGTTGCGAAACACTGCATCTAGCTGATCATCCAGCAATGACGGCGAGTTGTCCGTCATATCCTTCGCCAATTTCGCCCACTCGGAACCTTCATCAATCGTTACCCATTCCACGTCGTACTCCTCGGCACCCTGCACCAGCGACCAGCTCAATAACAGCTGATTGCCATTATTGGTAGTGGAACCACTACCCAGCCGCTGCATCTTACCCCCGGCACTATTAAACTGACCATTGACTCCAATAAACAAAAAGGGCTTGAACAGATACTTACGGTCGATCAGGATATGGCTGTTCAGCTGAAGTACCGGAGGCAGCTCTGTACCAAACTCCGGGCTGCTGATGTCGAGGATCGTCACCTTCACCTGGAAGCCGTCCTTGAACTTATAAGTATCTATATTTTTATAAACCGCGCCCGACTGCTTCGAGTAGTTGACGTTTAGCTTCACGGAGTCGATCACTGTCGGAACCGTTTGCCCTGCAACAGAGAAATATTCTATTTTTAAGGCTATTTTGCAGCTGAAATCACGGCTGATGGCCTGCTCGTCAATTACCCTTAATGAGATGGCATTCTGCACCGATATGTTGGTGATGTCCGACCAGTTGAATAGCGGATTGTTAAATTTCTCGTCCTTTACCAGTAGGGTATCGTTCTTCCTGAGCTGTCCCTTTATAAAGTTGTCATAGGGTTCTACACTCGCAAAGCCCTTGACTGCAAAGAGAATCAATAAAAAGAATAAACAAAGCGTGTTGCGGAGAGCAGCTGCCATAATTATATCGTTGTGTCTAATGTTAGTTGTTCGTTACTCATCATTCCTTACATCATTGTAATCAAATCATAAGCTTTGTATTCTTCGCTCAGCACCCAATGTCTGTCCTTCTGCTCCACCACCTTTTTACTGGCATAGCGTTCCAGATCGGATTTTGTTGCCGATTCCATGATCCGAAGGTTCAGTACCTGATCCCTCTTTTTGTTCTCTGGCTCCTCGCCATCACTTAACCTGAAGCGCAGCAATGCCGGCTTCAACGTTGTCTCATCGAATGCAAGACTAAACTCCTTACAGCTCAAATGATGCGGATTGGACAAAGTGATCTGCTCATTTCCTTCCGTTTGTATACGGCTCACCTCGAAGCCCTCTCCCTGTATCTGTGCGATCATCTGCTGAAGATCGGGCATCACATTACCTGCATTGATCTGCTTCTGTTTGGAAAGTATGACTTTCTTCTGCGCGTGATCGATGAACAGGTAGAAGCTCTTCAGGTTAAAAACCTCTGTCTGCCCAAGTTTAAAATAAAATTCTTTCCCCTTTTTGCTGAACAGGTAATCTGCGCGGTTCATATTATCGGTGCTGTCAGCGCCATTCACGACATCCAGCACACCGGTCAGCAGAAACTCTTTTCTATTCGGATCCAGTCCCGCAGAAACTTTTGTAAACAGACGTACCAGGGCAGTGTCCGGTGCTGCAACACCCAGGGTATCTGCTATTGCGTTGTCTTTGGCAACTTCAATAACTTTTGCATTACGGTAAACAGACCAGGCATAGAGGGATGTTCCTCCAATGACCAGAAGTCCTGCAATGCCTATAACCTTTATCAATTTCTTTCTCATATCCTTTTACCTTTACAGTGCACGTTTTTTGTAGGATGACCTGTTTTCTTTGAGTGTCACAATGCCCCGCTCTGTCTCTTTTTTCACGCGCACCAGTGATCCCTCGTCATCATATTCATAAAAAGTGGCAAATGCATTTTCATCCAGCTCAGCCATTAGCCTGAAATTTTTATCGTTGTACGCGTAGGATTTCATATGGGCATCCATCGGATGAATCCGTATATCATCAATATTGACTTCCGCAGATTTAGACTTTAGCGTGAACTCCAGCTTGTCGCCTGCAACGCCTGAAAGGTCAATGACGCCTTCCAGCAACTTCCAGCCTTCCACAATGGCTTTACAACTCAGTGTCATAGGTACCTCAGCCCCAGCGACACCCTTCAGCCCAGCGGTGATGTTCACCGATTTATTCGTCGGCTGTGCATCTTTCACCCACACATTAAAGATGTAGCGCTGTGCCGGTCTCGGCTCAAATCCGTTAGGATAAATTCCCGGAATTTTCGACAAGGCAAATCCCCTTGTATCGCGAATCAGATAATCGTTGGTTTTGTGCTCCAGATTGTGCAACTGCGTTTTCATGCGGATGCCTGTGCTGTTCAGACGGAGACTGTAATTTCCGGAGTGCGCTTTTGCAGGACTGGTCAGCGCATCTATTCCTTCGGTAGTCAGACTCGCGAATTCAGTTCCGATACATTCGGGATCGGTCTGTTTCCTGAATTTGAAGTCTTCAAAGCTATTGGTATAAATCTCCCTGTTCATCGCATTTGAAGCCACTGCTGCCGGAAGCTCCCCATTGAAATCGAAGTTCGCTGCACTATATCTGCCCAGGGCATCTTTGTTTTCCAACTCTTGTCCATACCGGTCATACAAGGTGACCGCATTTGCCGTCACCCAGTTTACAGGATTAACACTACTCCTCCAGCCTACCTGGGATGAAAATGTATAAAACGAGTTAAATGATCTCAGGTATCCTGCATTTTTTACGTCAATTCCTTTTTTACCTTCATTGAAAATCCGGTCATAGTCACGTTGCTCCTGAAATACTTTTTGCTCCTGCAGGTTCCAATTGCCTTTGTAACCCTGCACAAATGGATTGATATACTGTGTAGAACCCAGCAGCACATCATATGGAGAACCATCCTCATTTGTGTAATACCAAATACGTGATCCGTTCAGGGTTCTGAACACCTGGGTGTCCGTTTTTCCACGGAGATCCCTGGTAGTAAACAGCATAGGTGGCGGATTTGAAGCGGAATAGGTACCATTTATCAAACTGCTATAAGGTGCATCATAAATTTCCAGCCCTGCTGTGCCCGCATTGCTTTCATTATTGGCGTCCGCTACACATTTATTCAGGAACTCCACCCTCAGTCTGTGTTTCCCTTGACTGAGTTCAATCGGTTTAACCGTCCAGTAGTTATAAGAATCCGAAGATGAGGTACTCAGTTCACCAATCAAATGTCCGTCTATAAATACGTTCATTCCATTGTCAGCACCGAAACCCATGTAATAGATGTCGGATCTAAGAATATTCACTTCCTTTTCAAAACCAATCCACTCGTCCAGATTCGAAGGGATGGCAATGGAAAGCCAGATCCCACTTCGATTTAACGCCCAGCTGGAATGAGCCTGATTTGGCGGTAGCGAGGGCTCACTACGATTACATCCCCCCATATATGGTTCAGTACAACCTGCTGCCAAAGCCATTTTTGCAGCAGGTCTGGCGATGGTGTCGGCTTCCGCCATCCGTGCCACACCCCCGCCATAATCTATACCTCCCCAATAGGTAGACTTGACAACGACAGTTGATCCCTCAGTAGGATGCGTAATTCTCGCTCCGTTGTTTCCATAAAGGTTACTCTGCGCACCAGAGATGAAACTAAAACAATGATTGGTATTTGCTATCGGTGGCTTGAGCTTAGTTAAACTGCAATCCAGCTTACTCGCCCAATCTTCGCTATATGTTGCGGCTGATGCGCTGATCAGCTTATAATCTCCAAGGTCCTGGTCCGAGTACAGCATCAGCCTTCCTGTTCTCAATGGATCTCCCAATGAAACAATACTCGCTGCGCCCTGACTGAGTAAATTCCGGTACGCTGAGCGCGTCACCTTAAAATTGCTTTTGTTCAGGTTCCTCACCAACTGACCATCCCTGTCCATCAGCACCTTCGAATAGACATCCGAATAGGTGCCCTGCCTGGTCTGATCAATTACCCAGTACGTTGTACCATTGTTTAGATTCACCACTTCATCCCCCTGACGCAAAACAGACCAGTACACAGGATTAATCTCCGTTCCTGAAGTGATCTCCACGTCTTTCAATACCATACCCAGGTTTTGATAGGCACCACCCATCTTTTTATACACCCAATATGCGGGCAGGTTCACACTGTACAGGTATTTCTTAAATTCATTCTGTGTACGTGTCACCAGTGCCTCACCCGTCAGACCGTCATAAGCCACATTTTCAATGGCTATTGACGAGCCATTCTCTGTCTTTACCACCTTATTAATGATGCCAGTTGTTCTGACCACCTTGACTGCACAGGCTGAGCGGAACAGTTTGTATTCGTTATTCCCGTTTGTAGGCCAATGTGGAATTGGTAAAGGGAAACCAAAAAAGAATGGGATCACATCCACTCCGAGGTTTACCGCAGTACCATTGTTGGAAGTTTCCTGCTCCCTGAAGTCAGTGAAAAATTCAATATCCCTTCCCAGAACCTTGTCTACCACATAACCATCCGGGTTAACAACCTTGACCACATTGTTCAGCCGGAGCGCCTGCGCTTTCGGATCCTGCACCTGATAAAAATACTCCGTACCGGAAATCTCTGCACCAGAGGCGTTGAACACCTTCACCGCCTTTGGCTTTCCGTGCATGTCGTTAATTTCTATGCTGTACCCCTGCGACAATACCATTTCCTCAATACTATTGGTCTTGATCAGGGAATAACTAAAGGCAGGCCGTGGATTGTACCTCTGGATATCAGTAGCCTTCACAAATACAGGAAAGTCCTTCGCGGTATAAAACTCATTGACAATATACCCCGTCTTAGGCAGTTCCACCTCTTCGCCACCAGCCTCCAGGTCCCTTACGATAACTTTGCTGTAAGCAACTTCCGGAGCAGGAAAAAACGATTCCCCAAATGGTTCTTCGAGTTCAAAGAAATTATTGATGGCCCCTTTGATCTTCTGTACATAAGGCACAGGTTGTTTCAACGGATTTTCATCGTTACCAATAGATGGCTCATAACTGACTACGCCGCTGCTGATCCTGACGCCATCACGCATGGTCGTATACTCGTAACTCTGCCCGTAAATCGCCCGAGGGACCTGGTCGCCTGTAAAATCATCCCAGTTGTCTTCGATCATGACTTTTTTCACCCTCAATCCGCCGCCGATCTTCACTCCCGAGGTCTTTGCAATACGTACAAAACTCTTTTCCTTGACCAGTTCCCTGGCATATCCCTTCCTTTGGGCCTTTTTATAAAAGTTTTCCTTAAGTTCAGAGAGGTTCCTTGCAGCCCCAAGAATGGCATTGACCGCAGCCTGCACACCTCCGGGATTGTCTTTCACCCTATTCTGATAACCTGGATAGGCATATCTCGGATACTCATTTTTTAAGCGCTGCCAGGCCGCGAACCTGATCGGATTCATCTCCACATCGGCCTCATTGATCATCTCAAACTTTACCTCCGCCAGGTCACCGGTAATCTGCACTTCAGACACCTTACAATACGCAGGAATAAAATCGTAGTCCCTGCCATTACTTGGGGCATTGGAAGTGCTGATCTTCACCATCGCCTTGGTATACATATAGTCTGCCCCATTCAGGTAAGTCTTTTTAAACCAGGCAGTCGGCGTAAGTCCTGAATTCGCAGGATATGGCTTGCTCAACGGAATCTTAACTCCCCTTGCTCCTTCAAGCGTTGTTGAGCCCAGCAGATCCATCGGAACCATTTCCATGGCCTCCTTGTCCTGCACATAGGCGTAGTCGTCGGCCTCATAGTTTACAGAAATTTTTCCGCCTGATGGCAACTCTATAGTCTGCAGGTGCCACAGCGCCGCTGCTTTGTCTGCTGTCGTCCTATCCTGGCTGGCGTAAGGAAACTCCTCATTGCTCAGCCCACCGGGATTGGAAACCGGAAACTTAAACATGCCCCACCGGTCTGTGGCCATGGTTGCGTATTCAATCACGTTCCCGTCAATTTTCGACTGGTAGGTAAAAACATATGGATGATTTGCGCCTTTTTGCGTGCCGCCATATTCAAACCATACCTTTTTTAGTGTAAGCTTTCCCTGACCTTTAGCCATGCCCGGTTCAGCATCTGCAATGGAGTTCGGAGTTCCGGGACACAATTCATAATTGTAATCAAACTTCACTACCTTGATCGGTTTAGTAACGTCAGCCTTGGAATACAGACGGATCTCTTTCAGGCATTTTTGCCTGGTGTTGAGGTCTGAGCCACCGTTGATGCCCGACACACCAAGACCATCCTTCCGGTTTTCAGTAATGAAATAGGCAATCTTAGTCTTTGATTCAATGGTATGCACATAGTAAATTTCCTTTTCACCATACACGATACTCGCCTTATCATCTTCAGGGTCAGCGAGCATGGCTTTGTTCAAGGCTGCAGTATTGCCTAATGTCGCGTTATAATAGGGAGTCCTCCATTTATAGTTTCCAATTCTGGAATAGTTAAATCTGATACCGGTACCATTGTCGTCATCAGTAATGCCATCTCCGGTTTTGTCTACATAATCCGGCGAAAGTACACCTGTGAGCAAATAGCTATAGGCATAGGCACCGGTCTGGTCTTTATGATAATAATGATCAATCCCACGATTTCGGGGAATACTGGCACCAATACCCACCAATCCATCCTTACTGGTATAGGAAGCGCCGACGGCAAAAGAATATTCTTCCTGTTTCAGATTATATACAGGTAATCCAAATACACTTCTGGATCCTGCAGGGTCGTTAACTGTAATTTCCGAAAGATGATGGGCTTTCCTGCTGCCTGTTACCCTTGCATATTGTGCAGTTTTTATGGGCTGATGATTGACGGGCGGCTCAAATGAACCCAAATTATTGAAGTCATAGATCCCGATATTTTTGTCCAGTCCTCCTTTAGATGCTTCATTGGCAGTCAGGTAAGATACCATCGTCCCCTGCATCTGCCGCTCATTTTTTGTAATCGGCGAACTGATGTTTGTGATGTTGCTACCCAGACTACTCTGGCTTCTGAAGGAAGCATTTGCTGTTTTTCCTGAAGTGGTAACCGACAACAGTGATGTTTGGTTAAGTTTTCCCGAAAGACTATTGTCCTCAAGATTTTTCTCATCCACTTTTCTGAAAAAGACATGTTGCTGGTTCAGGTCCGTCGATGGTTCATCCTGAAAATCTCCACGACTCAAATAGTTGTTTTCAGATGTCCATTTGCGGGTTGTGGTATGTGTAGACTGATTGAAAAAAGTTACACCGCCGTGTGCATAGAGACCTCCCCCCGCATCAAAGCCCAGGGTATTCACGCCGGATTTGTCGGTACTTTCATTATCGAAATAAGCGCCGGTTCCCCCGCGGTATAACCGGAACTGTCCGGAGCCAACCTGACTGTTGTAACTAAAGATATCCGGTGTATGTACCGGCAATGCCAGATTCGGAAGCTCCGGAATAACAGGATTCTCCTTTTCCCGTAAGAAATCCATCACAGCAGATTTATTGTCCTTACCTTTTTCTGCATATAAAAAGCCGTACCCGGGATTTACCTGTGTTTCTTTTTCTACGCGCCTGGTATTGAGGTACCCTGTCCCACCGGCACCGGTAAATACTATGGCTGCCGCAAATCCAACATCAAAACTAAAGGAACTGTAATCTGAACGGTAAGGTACCTGTACCTTAGGATAGATCGGTTCTGTATTAAAAGAAATCGAAGGGTTGGCTTGTAGCCCTTTAAAAGTACTCCCAAAATTAAGGCTCTTCAAGCCCGAACGACTATTGTAACCCAGTGACGCACTTAGCCCTGCACGTTGCTGCTGCACTTCCTTGCCATGTTCCATAATTGAAAAAGAAACATTTGGAGTCACATCTACACCGCTTGCCGTATTGGACAACACGCCGATCCCCATCCCCGCGGTCATCAGACCATCATTCGCAAAAGAATAGGATATACCCGCATTTGCACCGATCTCAGCCCCGATACCGGTATAGTTATCGCTAAAAGCACCGAACGTGAACGAACCGCCAAGCTTGGCCTTTCCCTTTACTTCCACCTTTGCTGTAATACGTCCTCCAACGGTAACCTTAGGTTTTGTGTAATGTTGCGTAACAACACTATCACCGGCAAAGTCATCAGGAAGACCACGAAGCTGCCTGTTAATGGCGCCAACGTTGAGGTTCCAGCCCAACCCCACCCAGCTTGCTTCATCATCAATACCTACCCCCGACTGGTAATTGAGGTTCAAGGGATAGCCATCGATGTCCATCAATGGGATGTTATATTTGAAGTCTCCACTGACCAGATCCACCATATCAGATACACCAGCTGGTTGAAAGGACTGTGCCTCAGGCTGGCCGGGCCCTGAGGTCAATGCGGAAGCCGCCAGCGGCTGGAAAATTTGAATGACCGAAACAAAAAGTAATACCCTTGCAATAAATCTTGTTTTTTTCCTCTCAAACAGTATTCTCATATTCTTACCTAAGCTCGTAACGTTTCTGATTAATAAATTTATCCTGATACACCAGCACCTGATTTTCTGCCTTAACATCATCCCCTGCGTCAAATACGACCATGTACTCATAACAGCCATTGATGCCGCTCATCACAGGTTCACTTTGCATCGCATATATTTTCTTCTTCCCATCAAAAAGATAAAAAAGGCTGTCTGCATGATACATCATGGACTGATTAAGTGTCTTTTTATGTTCCTCCAGGATGTTCTTTGAAGGGAAAATTCTGATTTTATACAACACCGAGCCATCTTCTTTCTCAATGCTTCTGTTTGCCAGTGCCTCCAGATCACTGTCGACAGCCCGCATTACTTTTCCTGCATTGCTGCAGGCAGTCAGGCAAATCAAAAAGAGCGCTAACCAATAGATTTTCATAGTGTTGTTTTATAAATAAACCTTAATGTTTTCTGGCTTCCATCCGGCATCTGCACCTTCAGGATATAGGAATGATGTTCATCAAATGCCATATTACTACTCAGATTGAGCTTCACCTTATTCTGTCCTCTTTTCAGCGTCACCTTCGGCAGATTCCTGATTTTCTTGTCTGGATTTGTCAGGCTGCTGATGGTGTACTTGAGACGTTGCTCTTCATAGGAGTTCACCAGGGCAAACTTCAATGTCCCGTCAGCAACGTAATAGTTCCCCTTGATCAGGTCTTCAATATCACGATACCCAAGATCTGAATCTGGTACCACCGCAGCCGTATCCTGGCAGCTCTGCTTAAACGACCATACCTCAGACCTGTTAATGATGGTCTGGTCCACATAGGCCGTCACCTGCCACGCATAACTCTTACCTTCTTCTAAAGCTTTGGCAACCGGAGGATACATCAGGATGTTGTTGATGACGCCCTTCTGATTGACCACAGGCAGATTATAGTTAAGTGCCTCCACAGCATTCTGCCCCTCCTTAATCTCGGCAACGACCACCTCATACTGGGTACCCTGAGCCTTAGGAATTGAGGGCTGCCAGCTGAGCATCGGCCGCTGCTCACAGATCTGGTCTTTGTCATAAGGTTCCACCAGGTCCAGCGGTGCCGGTGGTGTGATCTCATGATCAAAGGTCATGTCAATCAGCTCCTCGCTGGACGAAGACGCCGCAATTACATTAAAATTGTACTCGTAACTGCCCTGAGGAAAGGTTTGCGTACGGCGGATGAAATTTGAAATCTTGTTGGCATTCATTACAATTGCGCCCGACTTCAACGCACTGCCGGGAATCCTGTTCGCGCCCGGAACAATGGTAAAGGGTTCTGTCCTCAGCGACAATACCTTGCCTGCTTTACGTTCAGTCACACTGATCATCAACCGGACGCTTCTGACGCCGCTTGCATTGTAAATCGTCGCATTCATCAACCCGTTTACGCTGTTTCCATATACCTCAGGCATAAACTGCACACTCACCTGGCCATAACCAGGCGATGCGACCATCCACACCAAAAAAGTAAAAACTATATATAAATATCTCATTGTCTGTCGAAATAGTATCTGATTGAAAATTCTGCCCTGCCTGTTGAATACAGATCCGGATATAGTGGATTGATCAGGTTTTTCTTTACATCCACATAAGCATTGATGTCAAAATGTTTCCTGACCATCATCTGTATGTTCTGACGGAGTCCGATCTGCTCGGCAGTTTCTGCATTGTTCAGATAGGTAACTCCCGATGACAGGTTAAGTGTGCGGAACAAGGTATACTGACAGGCAGCATCCGTGTTTAACAAATTCCCTATGGCCTCCTGTGTGTTGAGCTCCTTATTGTACAGGACATTTCCCGTAAGAGAAAAGCCGTTGAACATCACCGTCTGGGCATAGTTGGCCGTAAGAAAATCTATCGGCGTAGCAATACCTACATTGTTCATCACCTGCTTGCCTAATGTGAAATGACTAAAGCTCTGTCTGGAGGCCATTTTATAATTCGCACTGAAATCCATCTGAAATTTCTCCGACTGGTACACTGAACTGGACGCCGTAGTCACCTTATTCACACCATTATTGATGTATTTCAGGTTGACGTTGAAAATTTTTGAGATTTTATACCTACTGTCTACCTGGACATTGTAATTTCTCCAATGCGCCCCAGTCTCTGCACTGATCGGTGTATTTTTGATGTCTGACCGCAGGTTTAAGGTCAGTTTGTTCTGTAAAAGTTTCTTTTTGAGGTTACCACCAAAACGGAGATTGACATTCCCAAAAGCCTGCTGCCCTGGATTCTGGAAGCCTAAACCGGCATAATTCACGTACATCCTCGAATTAAAACCAGACCTGGGTGCCTCAAATTCATGATTGACTCCAAGAGAAAGGGTTTCCATAAAATCATCTCTGAAGTAATTCCCCTGGGTATTGCGGTCGATCATCAGCTGATCCGGCCCTATAAGCGCAAGCGTCTTATATTCAGTTGCCGACTTAGACACATCCACCGTAAACTTTCCCACATGGTTGAACTTCAGGTCCTGGGACAAAGTAAAAACAAGGTTATTTTTAGGCATTGCATTGACAGATTGCCGTATGGTACTGCTGAATTGTTTGTCATACACACCGACCCAGCTCAGCTGTCCCTTGCCAACCGAAAAATTTGTAGTGGGCACGCTGACAAAGCTAAACAGCTTTGGAGTCGCATATAGGGAGCTGGAGAACTCCAGGTCTTTCGGCTGTTTCAGGTCGTTGCTGTTTCCCAAACCCACCGTTACGGGTCCGCGAAAGGTCTTTACAGTCACCATAAATCCACTCAGGAACAAGTCATTATTCATACTACTGCCTGGAAGTGGCTCCCCGAAAGAACCCGCCTTCAGCGTTTGCACTTTAGAGTAATATTTCCCCAATCCGCTAAATTTCTGTTCCTTGCTCATCTCGTTGACGAAAAAGTCTCCAAGATCCTGTTCGGTAATCTTCTGGTCCAGAAATTTCTGAAATAAGCCGATCTTCTGCTGATCAATGCCATTGTCTGCCATATCCTGCTTAAAATCCTGAATGACCTCAAACATGACATCCACTTCCTGATTGACATTCATTCCCGACACGGTTCTTAAACTATCGGAAGCCCCGGTAATCGAACGCTCTGCGGTTGCCTTGCTGTCGGAAAGCATCACATATAATTTTTGCTTCAGTTCCGCAGGGTTCAATTGAAGTAACTGCTGAACCTGCTCGGGGCGGCTCAGAATTTTCATCATGCGGTCCTGATTGCCGGCTTTGCCCTTCATTTTATCCAGGGCCTGCTGCTGAACCTTATCTTTTAAAAAACCTTCAATATTTCTGCCGCTTAATTTGTCCTGTTTGTAATGCTGAAACTCCACAAGTTTAGCACGGTAAGCCTGTGTAAGGCTATTCCTGTTGAAACTCATCTTCATCAATTTGTTGTCCAGGGAATTGAAATTATTAAAAGCGTCGTAATTGCTGGCGAGATTGATATTCAGCGGAAAACCCTTGACCATCAGCTGACCGGAAATGGTGATGTTATTGATGTAAGAAGGAAAAGGTCCTGGTGTCTCCGGCTTCACATATTGCCCGGCATTCTCAATGTAAAAATCCTTAAACCCTAAGGTTGGCTTTTTCTTCAATGAATCCTTTTTCAGATACTTGTCAATACCGGTTCGCTGCAGGAGTTGCTTAGGCTTATTTTTCAAGACACTATCTAATGCGCGATCGCCTATCTTTTTATCAAGATACTTCTGAACACTGTCTTTACTAAACAGAGATCCCTTATCCTGACCAAACAAAATACTTCCCGAAAATAACAGTAAAATGAAAAGCGTGCCTCCAGCGATCAGTTTGTTCATGTGTAGCGTAAATGACGAACAAATACTTTAATTGAATAATCAAGTTAAGGCGGTAGAGAGCGATAATTTGAAATAAGCAATAAAAATTAAATGTGCGTGTTAATATTTATTTATATAACCCGTAAGTCGGACGAATGTAATAATATTAAATAATCAAACAAAAAAAATATTTTATAAATTAAACAAACATTGCATCACAAGATATCAAAAGAGATAAATCGTCCAAAAATCGGATAAAAACAGCTTTTTAAAATAGGTGATTCACGTCACTAAAATGATTACAAAGAAATAATCAACCTTACAATAACTTATCAAAACATTTATTTAATCAAAAACAAAATTATAGAAGTTAAACACTTGTAAATACCACCGAAAATAGCTGTAAAAGTGCTAAATACAGCATCAAGTGCAGTTAAGGCGCAATAAAAGGTTGGAATACAAATAGAAAACGCACATTCAATTTCAAACAAATCAAATGTGCGTTGAAAGAAATAAATCAATATTTAGTTAACAAGAAAACAACATTAACCTTTATCATTTCACTTTTAACCAGGCCGCGGGAACCTCCTGAATCTTACCTCCATTGACGCTATACTCCAGCTTAAGTGTAAAACCACCACCGCCTTCAACAAACTGGATCCTAAACGGATGCAAACCTTTGCTCAAAGCAATCTGACCACTTTTCTGAATTGGCGCATGCCATCCGTCATTGTCGACAACCTTCTCTTCCTCAACATATAGGTTCGCACCGTCATCCGCTGTCAGGAAGAAACTGTAGATACCCTGCTCTGGAACATCTATGTATCCGCTTAACTTTGCGGCAAAAGCCTTCCCTCCTTTTCCAAATACTTCGGGAATGGCCACAGTGCTGATGTGTACCACACTGTCTGCTTTGGCAGGAAGATTTGTTACGCCCTTGATCTCCACCTTGTAATAATCAAGCGTCAGCCCTTGTTTCAATCCTGAAACCGCCTTAGCAGGGAAATAATTTTGTTGCTTGTAATTCAGGGCGTAAATGTCACTGCGACTTCCCGCCGGACTGAACGTTGCCATCTTCATTTTCAGTGGCTCGGCAATTGTAAAAGGATAAGGTAATTCTTTTGAACTCATCGTTGGCGGCGTCCCGTCTGTAGTGTACCGTATTGTCAGTTGCGGCAATGGTTTTTCAATTTTCAACACTACACGGTCGACAAATACATTTTCCTCCGCAAACCCTTCCAGGTCTGGCACACGATAGTTGACGTTGAGCAGGTCGAGCCTCGGATAATGAGATTTCAGGCGTTGAAGATAACCATCATAATCAGAATGATGTGTCCACAGCACTTCCGACAATGCCGTCATCCTTGGCAGCAGCATAAAGTCAGCGCGTTTCTCCGAAGGGATCTGCTCTGTCCAGATGTTGGCCTGGGCGCCAATGATAAATTTGGCTTCTTCTGGAGTAAGCCCTTTAGGGATCAGCTCAAAAGCGTAGACATCTGCAATGGAATTGCGGTCAGGAATACGGTCGAAATACAATGGATTCCCCGGTGTCATGATCACACTGTTTCCGTTTTTCGCCGCCTTCACAGGTGCGTCAGGCACCCAGCTTCGCCAGTACATCAATATGGCTGTCGGACTGATCCCGCCTTCCAGGATCTCATCCCATCCAATCAGTTTCTTTCCTTTTTTATTGAAAAACTTCTCCATGCGATGGACAAAGTAGCTTTGCAGCTCCTCTACCGACTTCAGGTTGTTTGCTTTCATTACGGCATCACAATCCGGAGAATTTTTCCAGCTGCTTTTGTCCACCTCATCTGCTCCGAGGTGCATGTATTTGGAAGGGAACAATGCGGCAATCTCAGTATATACGTTCTCAGCAAACTCAAACGTGCTTTCCTTGCAAGGACAAATCGGCGTACTGAAAAGCGCACCCCATTTTGATCCTCCTTCGCAGCTCAGGTAAGGATAAGCCTTGATCGCCGCCATCATGTGCCCTGGCATGTCAATTTCCGGAATAATCTCCACATGGCGTGCTGACGCGAAAGCAATGATGTCCTTCATCTGCTCTTGTGTATAGAAACCACCATACAACAATTTGCCATCCTTACGTACAATATGTTCAGGGTCAAGCGCCATATCAGGATTACTTTTCGCCATCTCCATACATACCGAATCCTGGTGATTGAATTCACGCCATGCTCCCTGTTCCGTCAACAATGGATATTTCTTGATTTCAATGCGCCATCCCTGGTCGTCAGTCAGGTGCAGGTGAAACTTATTGATTTTATATAATGAAAGAATATTGATAAACTTCTTCAGGTAAGCAACAGAAAAGAAATGCCTGGAAACATCCAGATGAATCCCCCTCCAGGAATAGGTAGGATGATCTTTAATTATCACTGCTGGGACGACGATTTTACTTGATCCTGCACGTTCCACAGCCGCGGGCATCAGCTGCCTTAAGGTCTGGATTCCGCGGAACATCCCTACCGGACTTTTAGCAGCGATCTCAATTTGATTGCGGTCGACAGACAAGGTATAGTCTTCTTCCGCAGCAAGTGTGTTGTCTTTTTTAAGAATAATACTACCTGAAATCACTTTAGACCCCATTTGCAGTGTTTTCCCAAGGCTCGTTGCTATTAGCGACTGAAGCTGGGAAATTTCATTGGAAAAGTATTTCTTATCGGCCACGACCAATCTGGTTTGTGGTCCTACAATAAACTCGCCAGTCTGAGGCTCAAGTTGTTGAGGATAAGGAATGACCGGGTAGCGATCATTTGCTACATTCTGGGCACCAGTACTACCGGCAATCAGCATCAGACATAACAGTAAAAAACTGCAACGTTTTGTAAAAAAGTCCATATCAGGTTTAGGTTTCATTTGTAAAGCAAAATAAGTAGAATAAATTATTTTCAATGATTTAAACACCTCTTTGCCAAAATAGATGAAGATATGGACAAGATCGCTGAATTCAGAGCTAAACTTTTCTGGGACCATCCAGCGCTCCTACCTACTTCATTCAGGGTATAATCGCTAATAAATACGCACTAATGATCCATTCCGAGGTGATTTTATTAGCTCTAGCTTACCAAATCGCGAACCAATGGCTACGCAATGGTTACGTAACCCTTTTCCAACTGCGAACATGGTGCGAACAAGCACCGAACGAGCACCGAACAAAAAGCCTATTCTTTAATCCGGGGTTGGCCTTACAAAAATCGGAGCGTTAAAAGGGTAAGCATTTCCAATTATAAATATTTAATTGGAAATCCCTTACATTTATTTTAGCCTTGCCCCTGT
>NZ_ABCM01000016.1 GCF_000170795.1 Pedobacter sp. BAL39 | reverse complement strand
AAAGATTGCTTGTAGGTGTCGGAAATTTCTTTAAATATGGACATATATGATTGCTGGGACAAATATAATTTAAAGGATTCTATTTATCTTGCCAGAAAAAGCGATTGTATGCAAACTAGTGCACTGAAAGTTTCTGAGAATTTCAGGAAGATGGCGGTACGATCTGTACTCTCCATCATCCTGTTTCTGATCACCTACATCATTCTGGTCATCCTTGGTGTTGGTGTGATCTTCTTGTGCGGGCTGGCAGCGTATGGCCTGATTGCACTGCAGGTCATGTTTGTGACCATCATGCTTGGTCTGGGCTTTGTCGCAATGGGGCTGCTCATTTTCTTTTTTCTGATTAAGTTTGTCTTCAGTAGCCCTACAAAGGTTGACCGTAGCCACCTGATGGAAATCAATAAGGAGCAGCAGCCTGAATTGTTCAGTTTGATTCATGACATCGTCAGGGAGGTGGGTACGACTTTCCCGAAAAGGGTATACCTTTCTTCTGACGTCAACGCCTCGGTTTTTTACGATTCCAATTTCTGGAGTATGTTTTTTCCCGTTCGAAAGAACCTCCAGATCGGTATGGGATTGATGAATGCGGTGTCTGTCACAGAGCTGAAAGCCATTCTCGCTCATGAATTCGGGCATTTTTCACAGCGCAGCATGAAAGTAGGTAGTTATGTATATAACGTAAATAAGGTCATCTACAACATGTTATACGACAATGACAGCTATGGATCATTGCTCAACAGGTGGTCTAACATGAGCTCTTACTTTGGCGTTTTTGCCAAAGGGGCCATCCTCGTCGTCCGGGGCATCCAATATGTGCTGATGAAGGTGTATAGGGTGCTCAACCTCAACTATATGGCCTTGTCAAGGGAGATGGAATTTCATGCCGATGCCGTCGCCGCCAGTGTTACTGGTTCGGGGCCACTGGTGACTTCTCTATTGAGACTCGAACTTGCCGACCAGTCGCTCTCCATAGTTTTTGACTATTATAATGATAAAATAACTGCACTGCAGAAAACCGGTAATTTCTACCCTCAGCAGCAGTTTGTCATTGGCAACATCGCCAAAAATGAAGGTCTTCCACTTAAGAATGGCCTCCCGGATGTATCCCTGGATGTATATAGAAAGGTCAAAAAGACAAAACTGGTGCTGAACGACCAGTGGTCCTCACACCCCAGCACTGAAGAAAGGGTGGCGCGCCTGACCAGCCTTAACTTCCCGGCAAAGAACAGTGAGGGCGCTATTGCCATTGATTTGCTGGCAAACAGGCAGCAACTACAGGAGCAGATTACTGCAGACCTGTTTGATAAAGTTACCTACACCGGACAGCCTACATCACTTGGGATCCAGGGGTTTATTGACGACTTCCTGAGTATGGAAGAGAAAAATGCCTATCCAGGGATATACAACAGATACTTTGACCAAAGAAATCCTTACATCGGATTTTCAGATGCAGATTTTATCACCCAGCCGATAGCCACTGAACCATCGATCTCCACTGAACCGTTGGCTATCGAAGAGATGCTGGACGATAAGACCCTGGGCCAGCTCAATGCGTTGAACAATGCCAATAATGACAAGGAGGTACTTGAAAGAATCGCAGCAGGCACGCTGGAAGTGGAAACCTTCGATTATGACGGGCAGAAGTACGCCGCAGCAGATGCACGGATGTTGATCGTTTTTTTGGAAAAAGAGATTGATGTTCATGAACAGTTTTTAAAGGAGAAAGATGAAACGTTCTTTTTCCAGACCCTCAATACTGCCATTCGTACAGGTAATCTGCAAGGGTTTAAAGAGAAATCATTGGCTTACCAGTCGGTTGGTACAAGACTGGAAATTCAACGCAGCCGCTACGCTCAACTGGCTGAAGCAACCTCTTTCATGCACGTTTCAACGCCCTTTGACCAGATGCCCGCAAATATAAAGCAGCTGAAAGAGCAGGAGGGACCCTTCAAGGAAGAAATCAGGTACATGATGGATAGTCCGCTTTCTGGTGATGCCATTGATGAGGCCATGAGAAACCGACTGAACGAGTATCTCCTGAGCGACTGGACATACTTCGACAATAACCTCTACTTCGATCAGCAGATCGAGTCCTTGTTTACCGTAATGGCGGATTACTATGCGCTGGTTTATCAGATACACTTCCACGTAAAGAAGGAGCTATTGGCATTTATAGTGGAGTTGGAAGCCAGCAGACACCATTCTTAGTGTCTTGAGTGCATCAGTCGGCCTGTGGCCGGAATTGATAAAGGATCAGGTTCCTTAGGATCAGAAAAATCACAAAGGCCCCGAGGGCCAGTAGCATAATTTCAGAAAGACCGACCTGCAGGCCATAAATTGTTAAGGCGATTGTATTCATAAAGCTCAATGTACATCTAATAAAGTGAACGCTGGGGCTGTTACAACTGTTTGTGATATAATGCGTTGAAAATTACATTGACCCGTATATCCGGATCAGTTGAGGCTCACCCGATAAGTCTGCAGCTGCAACCGCAACATCCTCCGCGCCTCGTGAATCCTGGTCTTCACTGTTCCAATTGGAATGTTCAGCTCTTCAGCAATCTCATAATATTTGTATCCCTCAAAATAGCGGACAAAGGCGGTTGAATAGATGGTAGGGATGTTGCTGATTGCTTTTTTGATGTCCTGCATCACAAATTTATATTCGCAGGGATAACTAGCCATACCTCTCATGAACAGCGGGAAGTCGGCTGCATCAGGAGCATATATCAACGCATTTTTCCTGGAATTTCTCCGGAAGTTATTGATGAATGTATTCTTCATGATCGCAAAAAGCCAGCTCTGGAGATTGCTGCCCTGCTCAAATTGTTCGCAATATTTCAAGGCTTTGAGCATCGTGTCCTGCACCAGGTCCTTTGCATCATCATGGTCATTGGTATATTTCATCGCAAAAGCCCTCAAGGCGGTCGCATGCTGGTTGATCATCAGGTTAAATTGTTCGGTTTTCATATAGGTTATGGTTAGGGGCAGCAGTTTATGGTTTAACAGCAGATGGTGTCCGGCTAAGGTGTTAATCGATTTGCAGAGGTTACAACCGAAGGTCTAACGGGCATCTGAAGCCTGCTTCTGCGGTAAATGTTGACCATCGAATACAGTATGCAGATGGCAGTAATCGTGAGGAAGAGATTAATTTTCATGACCAGGTATCAGTTAGTGGTGGAACAATATGCTTAATTCTTACATTGAAAAATCGTGCCGAATGGTTTATGTAGTTGTAAATGAGTTTGTTGATGTATTTTTCTCGCCTTGCTTATCCACGATATACCGTTTTTTTTCCTGTCGTTTAACCAAATTTCAGCAATTCAGGGGTAACGACATACAGTGATTCAGCTTTTGTACCGGGTGGTTTAAGCTGTGGTATACTTTTGAAGATGCCGGATTTACTGGCCTCTGCGGCTGTCAGCAGCAGTGCTTTTCAAAATGGCTACAGGGACTGTCTTCACATTAAAACAAAACCATCTGGGTAAACCCCTGTCAGGACGATGAAATTAGGTGAAATTTTAAATTGCTTATTATAATGTGGTTAGCAGAAAAGTTAAGAAAATAGTGGCTTAAAATTCATCTATAATTTTTTCATACGAGAGGATTTACTTACATTCGCACCACAGTGCAGAAAAAAACGCTTAGCTGTTTTTGCCCGGATGGCGAAATTGGTAAACGTTGCGGTCTCAGAAGCCGTTGGAGTACAATCCTTGAGAGTTCGAGTCTCTCTTCGGGCACTGTTACGGCTTACAATGATTTGTAAGCCGTTCTTATTTTTGGTGTCAATATGGTGTCCGATTTATTTGTATTGCTTTAGATTGTTCGTAATCTATATTTTCAATCAATTCAACTTTTTAAGTATCTGCTCTACTAAAGCTCTCATCTCCTTAAGCTCCGCGTCCAGTCTCACCACTTTCGCATGGAGCACGTGTGATGATTGGAGGTTATCCTTAAAGTGGCTACTTTTAGAATAACCCCCAAAATTACCAGGATGGTATTCCGGGATGAAGAGGCTGTTTTGACAATGCTATACATTGTCGGATAATTTTAAGTTAAAATTGTGGGCGCTAAATTTATTAGTATTTTTGACACAGTAAACTTATAGTTATGAGCAAGGAAAGAATTGCAGTAGCCGCTTCAGCGAGCTACCAAGCTTGGGCTTGCTACGAAAGCGAATAATGCCGGATGTATAATTTACATGATACCAAAAATATTATACACCTCGTGAATTCATTGAATCCAAAGAGATTGTTGAAATCATCCGATTAGGACAGGATAATCACTACAATTTTACTTGCTTTTATCCTAAAAAACGTTATTTGCAGAAAGATTGAAGAGATGAATACTGCTAAGGAGCAATATAGAAAGACAGAGGAAGATTTCGAGGATCTGATGTCGAAGATAATGAAGGTGTTTGATTTTAAACCTGTCCTGATGATCAAAAAATAACCAGAAAAAATACATAAAAACTTTGCAAATACGCAAACTTTTTGTGTATTTGGTACATAGTAAAGATAACCATCACAAAGAAAGGATTTGATGTTAGGTTCAAATCAACATTCAAATCGGTAAGAGGTCTGATCAGGTTAATTGTTAAGCTGATCATCTTCTAAAGACCAACCGGGGGCTAGGCTCCCGGTTCTTCCTTTGTTTAAAGTTACGCAAAATTATGATCAAAGAATTGATAGGCTATGTAAAAGCCTGGATTAAAGGTGAGGAAGCTGAGTTGCACGTCGATAAGACCTGGAGCTTCGGATGGTGGGAGATCATCCCACTGGTAGCAATTGTGGGACTTATCATTTACTGGATATGCAGATAACAGGAAGGCGCGCAGCCTTCGAGGCTATGCTGCAGGAACGCGGTGTTTACAAAAAGCTTGGTGTAGAACGGTCCACTGTATCCAGCTGGAAGATCCGACTTAAGTCTGGGGAATCGATTTCAGAGGACAAAATGAAGGAGATGCTGCTGAAGTACGGATATACCATTGCTCAGGAGGAGGTATGGGATATATGAAACTCTCAATAAATCAGAAGCTAACAGATTACAACAAAAACCAAATTGTTAAATTATGTGAATTAAATTTGACTTGTTATTTAACTTTCCTATAATTGTGAAATTTTTAACGAAATCACAATTATAACTTTATGAAGCTCTCTATTAAGCTGATAGCCCTATCAGCAGTATTATTAACGCTCGCAGTGATAAACTCCTGCAAAAAAGATGAACTTAAAACTTATGTTATCGAAACAACCGGACGATTTGCTTATTACGCAGAACAAGCGAAAAAAGAACAAGCGGAAAAAGGTAAAGTATCCAGCGTCCAACGGCTAAAAAACAATGCAACCATTTCTGCAGTCAATGATGGCCCAGAAAGCTGTTCTGGTTTTATGGATTACAAGTTCAATTATGCCAACCATGGAGTCCCTGATTGGGTGACAACTCAGCTAAAGATTGAATTTAGACAAAAATTACAATATAATCTAAATCTGACATTTCCCGGTATTTTTTTTGTAGATGTAAATTTTATAAGTTTTCATGATTCAGAAAGCTACATTGCTAATCAGACAAAAAACATTATTGCTCAATCTTTTAATGAGGTGGCTCAGCTACCCCCATATAATACTTACGGTGGACTGGATGTTCTTCCACAAGATGTAACGGTGATTGAATATGACGTTATTTGCACTCCAAAGTCAACAACTGATCCAACAAATCCAAACGATCCAAACAATCCAAACGATCCCGGTAGCGGCGGTGGCGGTACACCAGGTGACCCAAATGATCCCAACAACCCGATGAATCCAGAGCCCAATCCACCAAAAGAGGATCCTTGTGATAGAGTCACTGAAGTAATTAATAATGCAAGTAACCCGAACATAACTGACCAAAACAACAACATTAGAAATGCAGGTAACATGTCTGTCCCACCGCGGGAATTTGGAGCCGACGAAAAATTGAATACTTTGGTTGATGGCGATTATAAATATACTAACACTAGGGCGGGAGGAGCGCAATATTTCGAAGCAAATTTCACCTGGAATAGTCAAGATGGTTATTCAACCGGGTTTTCACACTATCATCCAGATGGAACCGCTCCTTCTCCGCTTGATGCATTTGAACTTCTAAGAAATCTTACATTGCCTGGCTTAGCGGGGGGAAGCAGTAGTGATATAGCTTTTTATAAGCAACATGCATCACTTACAACTATCAGTTCTACTGGTCAACAATATACTCTTACTATTGCAGACTGGGGATTATTGAAGGGTATATATGAAACAAGATATGCTACTAATCCAACAAAATTCATCAATGAATTCAATGCATTAGCAAATAAATATCTAGCTGATCATCCTTTATCAACTGAAGCGGAAGCTACCGAATATGCTTTAAAAGGTAAACTAGGTAACTCAATTAATTTATTCAAAAAGGACGGTTCAATACTATTCAAATACATTGAAATCAACTCACAACAAGGTAATGTAACTGGTACAGTAAAAAAAACAGGCTGTTAAAAACAAAAATATGAAAAAGACAATCGCTATAACAATTCTCTCCATCTTCGTGAGCTTAGCAGGATTTACGCAGATAAAAATAAAAACCACTCAAGCAGACATAACATTACCTGCAGAGGTTACCAAGAATCCAGTTTCTTATTCACGAACAGCAAATAGTGACGGAACAGTCAGTATACCTAAGGGAGATTACCAATATGATAATCATAATTTTTCTCTGACATATACCTCGATGAAACAAAACAAGCTGTTTCTCTCAGACAAAAAAACGGGAATTGAAAATCGTAGGAAGCGATACTTCCCTAACAACAGCTATTCTCAGACAACGATATCCAAAATAAATGGTATCAACACTCTAGTTTCAAGAGCTGAAGGAGGGGAGAAAAATTATTATTTTTTCTATGCTGTAAATGATAATTACACTTACACAGTTTGTGGTATGCTCGAATTTCCAAAAGGTGATGAGACTACAGCTAAAGAACACATTATTGAAATTCTAAAAGGCATCAAAATGCTTTAAAAAGCAAACCATGCCGTGTATCAGTAATATCTCCTATCGAAGGCTGTCTGCAAAGATAGCCTTCGGTATTTTCAAACTACCGGCCAAATGGTAGTTGCCTATCCAACATTACTATTACTCGAAAAGGCTCAATCGTAGTCACAACATAAACTGCATACAGTTCCTTATGCGTGGACTCTGCTATCTGTTTCAGGTGCTCATCGAGCTGATCAGGTGATGGAGCGTGTCCCATGTGTTTCAAGTACAAGTCTGTCACTGTCCATATCACCTCTTCGCTAAACTTTACGATCACCGGTTCCATACAGAGAAGATATAATTTAGTGACTATATTAGTTCCATGAGAAACAAGTTTCTACCCGGTATGTCACTAAGAGGTAAGATCGTATTTGTAGTTGCTACAATATTGATATCGCTTCTTCTCAGATATTATTTGTCAAGGTAACGCCATCAAAAAAAGGTTGTATTTTACAACTTGATTCGAATAATGGACCTTTATATATTTGCAACACATAATAATACATTAATCTACACTGAGGGCCATCGAAAGATGACCTTTGGTGTAGATTAATGTTTAAAGCCCGAGCCCGAATCTATTAATCAAACCATTAATCAAATTCCAACTCCCTTTCAATCTTGGGATTTTTAGTCATTATGGTGAACAAAAAATATTTGACTCCTTTTCATCAAGAAGATTATTTTCATCAGCCTGAATATTGGTCGATCCCTTAAAACACGCTACCTGTCGTAAAATCACTTTATTTCGTTAACCATGATTTTTGTATTTGTGTTTTTTATAACGCAATACACTGTTGAATAATGATTTGTACTTTTGGTGTGTTTGTTGAAGCACAAACACTAACCACCACATACCTATGCATTACATTTTACTCCAGTTTTTAATCTTGTTGTCTGCCGCATTTTTGCTCATCATGCTTGCCCAGAAAGTGAAGATCAGCTATCCCATATTTTTGGTGCTCGCCGGTCTTGCCATCAGCTTTATACCAGGGATACCGGTCATCACTATAGATCCCGACATGATCTTCCTGATCTTTCTGCCACCTCTGTTGTATGAAGCAGCGTGGTACACCTCCTGGAACGATTTCTGGAGATGGAAGCGGCCCATCAGCCTGCTGGCATTCGGACTGGTCATATTTACTTCTGGTATCGTCGCGTTCCTTTCCAACAGCATGATTCCAGGATTTACCATGGCGATGGGCTTTCTGCTGGGTGGCATTGTTTCTCCTCCGGATGCCATTGCTGCCACATCCGTCCTTAAGAACATCCAGATTCCCAAACGTATAAATACGATTCTGGAGGGTGAGAGCCTGGTTAATGATGCGTCGAGTTTAATCGTGCTGCGCTTCGCCCTGGTTGCCGTCACCACAGGACAATTTTCTCTTGGTGAGGCTACTGTGGAGTTCTTTGTGAGTACCGTCATGGGGGTGACCATCGGCCTGGCCATTGCGCATCTGTTTTATGTCATCCATCGTTTTCTGCCCACTACGCCGAGCATCGACGCGGCCTTCACGCTCATCGCCCCATATTTTATGTACCTCGTTGCGGAACACTTTGAGTTTTCGGGTGTCATGGCTGTAGTCAGTGGGGGGCTTTTCCTGTCCTATCGTTCGCATGAGATCTTCAGTGATGGCCAAAGCCGGCTCCAGACGATAAACGTGTGGTCAACTCTGGTTGTCATCCTCAACGGTCTGGTGTTTATTCTGATCGGCCTGGAATTGCCTGTAATCGTCGATGGCCTGGAGGGATACTCCCTCACTGAAGCCTGGGGTTACGGATTGCTGATCAGTGCCGTCGTGATTGTGATCCGCGTATTGTGGATTTATCCAGCAGCCTTCATCCCACGGTGGTTGTCCAGCAAAATCCGCCGTAAGGAAGTCGCTCCGGGCTGGAAAGGTCCTCTGGTGATTGGCTGGGCGGGCATGCGCGGGGTGGTATCTCTCGCGGCAGCATTGTCACTTCCACTGACCATCTCCGAGGGGGTTGCTTTCCCTCACCGGAACCTGATCATCTTCATCACGTTCGTGGTTATTCTTGTGACGCTTGTCTTCCAGGGGCTTACACTTCCTTTCCTGGTGAAGACCATCAAACTGTCTGAGATCGATCCTATAGCTCCGGAAGGGCAGCAGGAAGCCAGCATCAAGGCCAGGCTCATTGAAGTTTCATTGAAACGCCTGGAAGAACATTATTCGGATCAAACAATGAGTATAGACCTGATACAGTCCTTGAAAAATGATTTGAACACGCGGTTGAGCCATGTTTCAGACCGACTGCAGTCTATGGAATGTGAAGAAATAGAATCTGCTGAGATGGACGTTTACAATGAGGTGCTCATCGATTTGTACCACATCCAGCGCCGGGAGTTGTTTAAGATCCGCAAAGAGCGTATCTACAGCGACGAGGTGATCCGCAAGCAGGAAATGCAGCTCGACCTTTCCGATACTAAAATTGCAAGGAAAAATAATAAACACTAGTCTTCATCCGGGAGTACCTTTGGAAAAGATAACCTGATGCGGACGCCAGCCTCCGATTGTATCTGGAGGCTGCCGCCAATTTGCCCACCGAGTCCACTCATTAAGGTGAACCCCAGGCTTTTGTTGCCGCTGAAGTCAACATCTGGAGGAAGCCCAATGCCATCGTCAGCAATCATCAGCCGGTAGTTCAGCGTATCCTCTTCCTGCAGTTCGATGGTTACCGAGCCCACCTGGTTTTCCGGAAAAGCATATTTGATGATGTTGGTGATGCCTTCATTGATGATGAGCCCCAATGGGATGGCCTGGATCACGTTGAGTTCTATTTCTGCAAGGTCAAAGTTAAACCTGATCTTTTGGTTGACATGAAAGGTATCACAAAGAAACTTCATCAGCTCTGTGATGTAATCTTTCATATTTACAGAGGCAACGTGCTCGGTCTGGAACAACTTCTGATGGATAAGTGAGATCGACTGGATCCTGTTCTGACTGTCCTTAAGTGCTGCCAGCGCCGATTTGTCACTTAGAAAACTGGTCTGCGCGTTCAGCAGGCTCGTAATTACCTGCAGGTTGTTTTTTGTCCGGTGGTGGATTTCCTTAATCAGCCATTCCTTCTCCGTCAGTAATTTCGATTGTCGGCGGATCAGGTTTTCCAATGTATCATTTTTCATCATGATCTCTTTCTGATGGGAGAGTAGCTGTTGATTGGCCTTCTTCCTGCTGCGGTAACTGTAAAAAAGCAAACCGATGATGGCTGCAAAAGCAATCAGGCTGATCGCTGTCACCTTCGCAATCCACTCTGCCTTTTGCCTGCTGACCACCTGAAGTGTATTTTCTTTTCTGAGCAGCTCGTTGTCTTTCTCCTTCTGCTCTGCCTGATACCGCACCAGCATTTCCTGCATGTTCCGGTTACCTTTTGCTGTTAACAATGAGTCGTTTATGGCTTTGTAGCGCTTGTAGTGATTTAATGCTGAGGTCAGGTCATTTCTTGCGGAGTCTGCCTTGTACAGATACAGGTAGGTGTTGCTGATTTTAGAGATGGGAAAGCTTCCTCTTGGTAAAGCCAGCACCTTATTGAAATAGATGGAAGCATTGTGGTAATCGCGCTGCTGGGTATAGAACGCTGCAATGGTGTAAAAGCTCTCTGCGGAATGGAAAAAGTTCCTGGGCATCACGCTTTCCCAATGGATCATCTCCAGGTAGAACTTCAAGGCCTTTTTATAGTCCTTCATCGCATTGTAGGTGTTGCCCCTGATGGTGGCCAGTAACACCTTGCTGACCGGCCGGAGCTGCTTGGCAGCATAAAGGTTACTGAGCGACAATACCTCTTTCAGGTGGTGCTGGCGGATGAGCTGATCGGAGAGGGACTTCAGGCTGGAGAGTTTTACGTCGCTATTCTGGTACTCCATGGCTTCCAGTGAACCCTGGAAGGCTTTTACGCTTTCTTTTGTGTTCCCCAACTCGGCGTAAATGTTACCGAGGTTGCCCAGGAAATAACCCTTTGAAGCATCACTACCGGTCTGCTCCATATATTCAATGGCCAGGATACAGTTCGTAAGGGCGTTTTTCAACTTGCCCTGAAACAGGTTCGCCGAAGAAAGCAGGTCGTAGGTAAACTGCAGGTTTTTATAACCCATCTTTTTGTATAGCTGCAATACGCGCGACAAAGCCTTTTCACCTGCATCGAGCTGCCCCATATTGATCTGGACATCGGCAATGGCCTTCTCCATCCCAACGTAAGCTTCTTTATTGCCGCTTTGCTGGAAATAAGAGGATGCTTTATGGTAGTAGCTCAGTTTCTCCTCGCCAAGTTCCAGGTGGTCCCCAAGTCGCGAACTGGCGGCGGCGGCATTTTCAAAGTCGCCTTCTTTCAGGCACTTGTCAATCAGCGCAATAAAGCTGAGCTTGGAATGGACGTGGTCCATACGCTCTTCGATGATGTCTGCCAGGTACACCCGGGCAGCATTGCCCATAAACTTAAGGTTATAGTTGGTGCTGAGTTTTACAGCGCTGTTGAGCAATAGAAAGGCACTATCGAGGTCACTTTTTTCTTCACCTGGTTTGTACAGGTAGTATGCACCGGTTTCCGTGAGCAGCTGGACTTTTGTCTGCGGTAAAATGGCGTTGATGTTGTGGAGCACATAGCCTGGCTCGGATAATTTTAACTTTGCCCTGGCAAGGCTCAGCAGGCTGCGCCCATAAGTCCGGCTCTGGGGGAAGGCCTTGCTCAGGCCAATGGCGAGGTTTGCGTAATATATGGCCGAGTCCAGGTTCTGTTTGTTGCCAATCTTATTGTATGCATAAAAGTTGCTGAGCGCATTGGCGTAGGTAATGTAGTCTTCCTTCCCCTTGTTCTGCTCCAGCAGTTTCAGTAATTCCGTCAGTGAATGTTTCAGGTCTGTCTGCCCAAAGCCGGGTAGTGGAATAATAAACATCAGGACCAATCCCAGCACACTTCTTTTAATCTTCAACATAACCTCTGTTTGGGGAAGCCCAAATATACAGCTATTTGATGTATTCGTATTTAATGCCGAGCTTTTTGATCTTTGAGTTCAGTGTTGTTGAAGGCATGTTGAGTATTTCTGCGGCTCCTCCTGGTCCAAAAACCTTTCCCTTACACATCTTCAGGATGCTGAGGATGTGATCGCGTTCCATCTCCTCCATGGTCTTGATCCTGAACTCTCCGGAGTTGCTGCCTGCCAGTGAAGGGGTAGTGGTAGGAACGATGATGGTGGTGATCTCCTCTTCTTTGGACAGAAGTACACTACGTTCAATGAGGTGTTCCAGCTCGCGGATGTTGCCCGGCCAGTCGTACTGCTGTAGCTCTTCCATAGACGCCGCCGACACACCGCCGATCTGTGCTGAAGCATTTTTGCTGTACTTTTTGATGAAATGATGGCTAAGGAGTGGGATGTCCTCCTTGCGCTGGCGTAAGGAGGGTAGCTCGATAGGAAAAACATTCAGGCGGTAGTATAAGTCCAGGCGGAAGCGGCCCTCCGCAACTTCCTTTTCCAGGTTTCTGTTAGTTGCCGTAATGATCCTCACGTTGATCTTTTTGGTGCCGTTGCCGCCAAGACGCTCGATCTCCTTTTCCTGCAGGACGCGGAGTAGTTTTACCTGTGCCTCCAGGGGGAGCTCGCCGATCTCATCCAGAAAGATGGAGCCGCCGTCAGCCTGCTCAAACTTACCGATCCGTTTGTCATTTGCCCCCGTAAAGGCACCTTTTTCATGCCCGAAAAGCTCTGATTCAATGAGTGTCAGTGGCAATGCAGCGCAGTTAACGGTGACCATAGGTTTCGACTTGCGTGGCGAGAGCTTGTGTATCGTATGGGCAACGCGTTCTTTTCCCGTGCCACTTTCACCAAGGATAAGCACGGATGTATCATCGGCTGCTACCAGCTGGATCTTGCGGAACACGTCTTTCAGCAGGGAGCTCTGTCCGATGATGCCATGGAAGTCGCTTTCCAAAGGAACCTGCACCTCTTTCAGCGGCTGTGGTTTTGGCTCTGCTGCTGCAACGGAAATTTCCCGTTTATTGTAAAAAATATCCTGTGCGATCAGTGCAAGGCTTTTATGAAACTGATTCACAATGCCCTGGTGCACCTTCGTGTAGAGGTCGGCAATGGTACTGAAGAAAATAAACTGGAAAGGCTCTTCCTCGCATTTCAGCTCAACCACCAGGGCCGATTCCAGGCTGAAATGATCGGAAAGTACTTTGATCCATTCATTCTCCATTCTTAGCTTCCGGAATTCGTAACCATTGAAGATGGCTTTCCCGTCGAAAACCAGTGCCTTGCTGTTCCATAGCTTGAAGTCCCGCTGACTCAGCTCCATGTCTGCCTGCAACTCCTCGCTGCTATATGACTTGTAATGCTGACTGTCGTAGCGGAACAGGTTGAGGTCTCCGGCAGCTCCCCGACGTGAGGATCTGGTGACCCATAAAAAATCGTAAGGCAGCAGCGACTGCATGGCTGAGGCCAGTTGTTTTATCTTTTCGGCTGTCGTTTCCTGTTTGCCGACAATATGTTCTACCTGTTTCTGAAAGCCTGGAGCTTCATTGTGGTTATATTTCAGGTGCTGGTCATGGCGATATTGTGCAATATCCAGCATCACCAGCAGGTCTTTTTCGCGGAAGGGCTTCACCAGGAAGCCGTAAGGCAGGGTTGCCTTTGCTGCTTCCAGAATTCCCTGGTTGGTGTTTGCGGAAATGTAGATGAAAGGGATGCCCATATCTGTCAGCTGACCGGCGAGGTCGATACCTGTTTTGTCGCCCTGCAGAAAGATATCCAACAGGATCCAGTTCGGTTGCTTCAGTTCAATCAGTTCCAGGGCTTTCGCTACTGAAGGCGCAATGCCACATACCTGGTAGCCCGAACGTTCCAACATGATCCTAAGGTCATTTGCCACAATAAATTCATCTTCTACAATTAGGATTTTTTTCTTCATCTTCTGTTTTGCAAACTATTAATGTTGACCCATCCAATCAGACTTAGGTACATTGAGAACGGTCTTGTAGCCAGCGTTTTATCTGTTCAATAAGAACGCCAGAAATTAACTTGTTTATTTATAGTTATTTGCGTGCTGTGCTGTGATTTTTTTGTTTACGCTATTTCGTCAATTTACGAAAGATAAAATCCTTATCGCCTGATACCCAATTTCCTCATTTTGGAGTTCAGCGTGGTTGGAGGGATCCCGAGCAGGTCGGCAGCTCCACCTGCGCCGGCAATCTTCCACTTACAGCGCTGCAGGACCTCCACAATATGGTCTCTTTCGTTTTCAGCAATGGTTTTTACTACTGCAGGGCTTTCCCCTGAGACGTCGTCCAGCTTCAGTTCCAGCAGTCCTTCTTCCAGCATGCCTGTTCTGCTCAGAAGAATGCTGCGCAGCAGCACATGCTCCAGCTCGCGGATGTTACCTGGCCAGTCGTAGCGCATCAGCTGGGCCATGAAACCATCGGTGGTCCCATCGATCTGCCTGCCTGCCTTCGTTGCGTGTTTCTGGATGAAGTGCGCCACCAGCAGTGGGATGTCTGTACGTCGCTCCCTCAGTGAAGGTACCTGGAGTGGAAAGACGTTTAATCTGTAGAAAAGGTCCAGCCTGAACCTTCCGCGGGCAATCTCCCGCTCCAGCTGCAGGTTGGTTGCAGCAATGATCCTGAGGTCGACAGGAATGGGCCGACTGCCGCCCACACGTTCAATCTCCTGCTCCTGAAGTACCCTGAGCAGCTTCGCCTGCAGGTCGAAGGGCATCTCGCCGATCTCATCCAGGAACAGCGTGCCGCCACTGGCTTCCTCGAATTTGCCGATTTTTGTCTGAACGGCATCTGTAAAAGCGCCTTTTTCGTGACCAAACAAAATCGACTCAATGAGCTCGGCAGGTAGTGCAGCACAGTTGACTGCAATCATCTGCTCCTTGCTTCTGCCGGACAGACGGTGCAGGTGACGTGCAATGATCTCTTTCCCGGTGCCACTCTCTCCTGTAATCAACACCGCAGTGTCGGTAGGCGCAACTGCCATCAGCTGATCCTGCAGCTTGTGCAATGCCGGACTTCCGCCGATCATGTCACTGAATCCTGCTTGATGCACTTTAGTATCGGCCTTCATGCTACGGCTATGGTTGCTGCGGTAGCTGGCGATGTCTATGCTGAGTAATACATCTTTCTCGCGGTAGGGCTTAATGATAAAACCATAGGGAAGGGTAGGCTTCACCGCTTCCATAACCTTTTCGTTGGAGTTGGCGGAAACGTAAATAAAGGGGATCTCCAGTTTCATCAGTGTCCTTGCCAGGTCGATGCCCGTCAGCTTTCCCTTCAGGTAGATGTCGAGCAACACCAGGTCGGCAGGTTCCTGCTCCAGCATCGCTAAGGCACGCTTCACCGAATCTGCAATGCCCGTTACATGGTACCCTGCATTGCTTAGGATCACCGACAGGTCGTGTGCAACTATAAATTCATCTTCAACAATTAATATCTTTTTCATCTTTCCCAGTCCGGGCTTTAAATTACGTGTTCCTTCTTGATGTTGAACTTCTTGATTTTTGAGTTGAGTGTCGTAGCAGGGATACTCAGCAGTTCGGCAGCGCCCCCATTGCCGGAAATCTTACCCTTGCACAGTTTCAGGATGTTGAGGATGTGGTCCCGCTCATTTTCGAAAATGGTCTTGATGCGGATTTCTTTGTTGCTTGTAAGGTCTTCCATATGCTCCACCTTTGGTAAATGCACCTCGTTGATGATGTTCCCCCGCGATAGCAGGATGCTGCGTTCGATCAGGTGTTCCAGCTCACGGATGTTTCCCGGCCATGGGTATTCCTGAAGCGTCTTTAATACCCCTTTGGTCATCCCTTTTACTTGCCTTCCGGTTTTCTTGGCCAGGTGTTGGATAAAGTGCGCCGACAAGGCCTGGATGTCCTCCTTCCGGTTTCGAAGCGGGGGGATGGTGATGGGAAAAACGTTCAGTCGGTAGTAAAGGTCGCTTCGGAAGTTGCCTTCCTCCACCTCCTTCATCAGGTTTCGGTTGGTGGCGGCAATGATCCGGACATTGGTCTTGATCACGCCCTTTCCTCCAATGCGCTCAATTTCTTTTTCCTGCAACGCACGCAGCAACTTCACCTGTATGTCGGGTGATAATTCACCAATCTCATCCAGAAACAAGGTGCCGTTGTGGGCCAGTTCAAACTTGCCAATGCGGCGTTCTGAGGCGCCCGTGAAACTGCCCTTCTCATGACCAAAGAGCTCACTTTCTACCAGGTTCGCCGGCAAGGCTGCGCAGTTGACCTTGATCATCAGCTTATCTTTTCTCGGTGAAAGGTTGTGGATAGACCTGGCCACAAGCTCTTTGCCGGTGCCGGTTTCGCCAAGGATAAGCACAGTGCTGTCTGATGCTGCCACCTGCTCAATCAGGTCGAATACCTGCCGGATGGCACTGCTCTGACCCACCATCTCGCTGTGGTGGTATCTGGTATTGATCTGCTCCTGCAGATATGATTTTTCATCCTCCAGCTGCTGCTTATAGGTGTTGATCTGCTGCAGCTGCTCCTCGATCTTCTCATTTGCCCTGATGTTGGAAACGGCAACGGAAATCTGAAGGGATATGCTGTGCAGCAGCGAATAATATTGGTTCGATACGGCATTGCTCTTTTTCGCATAGAGGTAAAAAAAACCGCTGCATTCGTCACGGTCGAAGATCTTCATGCCAATCATCTCCCGGATGCCTTTATTCTGCCAGAAGCCCAGCCATATCGGCGGATCGGGCCATTGCATGACTTCTTCTACTTCAAATACAATGGGATGTGCTGAAGCCAGCATGGCTTCGCATAATCCATCGTCAAGCGAATATCGCTTGGTGGAGGCAGGGGGAATACCTGCCGCATTCCGGAAGTCCTCCCGTTGATTGTACAGAAAAGGGCTGTGTGTCTTTTTATCTTCATTGATCAGACAGATGACAAACTCGTCAAAGTCGAACAGTGTTTTCAGCTTCTGGTCAATGACCTCAAATAAATCATACTTGTTCCTGATGGTGGCGATGGCATTGCTCAATGAAAGCAGTACCGCACTTTCCTGTTCCTTTCTAATGATCCGTTCATTGATTTCCAGTAACATCCGGTTCTGATCCTGCGCTGAAAGTCCCCCTGCTTGGTATGCTTCTTCCATCTGATAAAGGTAATACTTATCTCGTAAAAATGGCGAAAATAGAATGCTGTAGTGGCGAGATTTCGTTGAATGGAAAAGGGGAGCCGATTCGTGAATCTACGATATAAAGCTAAATGATATTTGCATTATTTATTATAAGTTTTTGAAATTCAGTTATTTATAGTGGTGGTATGTTTATTGGCACAGGGAGGGAAACAAAAATATATCATTATGAAACCATCACCAAATCTACTTTCTCCAGACAACCACGCGCTAGTACTTATCGATTTTGAAGGCCAGATGGCTTTTGCTACTAAAAGTACATCTATTACTGAACTGCGTACCAATGTAGCGATCACCGCCGGTGCCTCAAAGATCTTCAATGTACCTACGATTGTGACTACAGTTGCAGAAGAATCTTTTGCAGGTCCTGTATTCCCGGAAATCGAGGAGTTTTATCCGCAGGCAACATCGGGATATATCGACAGGACCTCCATGAATACCTGGGAAGACGGTCCTGCGTACGAAGCCATCATCGCTACGGGAAAGCAAAAGCTTGTGCTTGCCGGACTGTGGACGGGTGTTTGTATCGTTGGCCCTGCGTTGTCGGCGCTGACAGAAGGTTATGAAGTCTTCGTGATCACAGATGCCTGTGGTGACGTCAGCGAGGAAGCGCATGAACGTGCCATTCAGCGCATGGTGCATGCAGGGGTAAAACCCGTCACTGCGGTACAATACCTTTTGGAGCTGCAGAGAGACTGGGCAAGAACGGAAACTTATGTGGCTGTAACTGACCTCATGAAAAAATATGGCGCTGGTTATGGCCTCGGTATCCAGTATGCACACCACATGGTGAAACATTAATCTGCTTCAGCTATGCCTAAATTTCACATTTACTTTACTGTTCTGACGGTTCTTGCCGGCCTTTTTGCCGCAGGGCATGTCTCGGCGCAGGGTTTTAAGCTCATGCGGTATGATGAAGACTACTCCACATGGAAGGACTCGTCGGCCACCCTTTACCGGCACATGAAATTCCTGCCGCTCAACGCCAGCAAGCGTAGCTACGTTTCCTTCGGGGGCGAGGCCAGGATGGAGTATGTGTCATTTGACAATGAAGACTGGGGAAGGATGGGCATTGGCAAAAATAACTTTCTGCTGCAACGATATGACATCCACAGCGATGTGCATGTCGGCAGCAGACTGCGTTTCTTCGGCCAGCTCCGCACCGCCCTGCAGGGTGGGCGGAAAAATGGCTCAAGACCCATAGACCAGGATGAGCTCAATGTGCAGAACCTCTTTGCTGAAGTAACCGCGATCAGCAGTGGCAGCAGTCAGCTGAAGTTCCGTCTGGGACGCCAGGAGCTTGATTATGGCTCAGGAAGGTTGATCTCTGTACGTGAAGGGCCCAATGCGCGATTGTACTTTACGGGGGCGAAAGCCATGTTCAGCAGCAAAAGCTTTACTGTTGATGCTTTTGCCATGCAGGCGGATACGGTCAATCCTGGTGTTTTTGACAACAAAGGCTCGGGAGAAATCAATCTCTGGGGCACTTATGGGAAACTCATCATCCAGCGTGGGGGAAACCTCGACTTCTACTACCTGGGTACCAGGAGGGATGATGCCGTCTTTGAGGAGGGCCGTGCTAAGGAGCTGCGCCATACCCTCGGCTCAAGGCTCTGGAAGAGTGGTGGCGGCCTGATTTATAACCTTGAGGCCGCCTACCAGTTCGGCAGCTTCGGCGAAGGGACGATCGCTGCATGGACGGCCTCGGCAGAGCTGGGTTATTCTTTTGAACACAGCAAGATGAAACCTACGATTAATCTGCGAAACGACTACATCTCCGGCGACCGGCATCAGGGGGATGGTAAACTGGGAACGTTCAATCCCATCTATCCTAAAGGCGGCTACTTCGGGTTTAGTCCGCAGATCGGACCTGTCAACCTGATCGACATCCATCCTTATGCGACTCTTGCGCTGAACAGCAAGCTGACAGTACAGGGAGATGTGGTCTTCAACTGGCGCTACTCGCTGCAGGATGGTGTGTACAGGCCGAGTGGCAGCTTCAACCTTGCAGGGGGCAGCTCCGCAAAGCGTTACATCGGCACGGCCTACCTGGCCAGCGCCATTTATGGCTTCAGTAAGTTCCTCAATATGAACGTTGGTGTCCAATATTTTAAAACGGGTGACTTCGTGGAAGACCTGATCCCAAATGCCCAAAACGGACTGTTCATCAACAGTCGCGTAGTGTTTAAATTTTAATTGAATAAAAGATGCTTAAGGTTATGAAAAACAGTAATTTAAAACTCAATAATGTAAGACAATGTGTCGCCCTCGTCCTCCTCAGTGTCACCTTGTTTTTTTCTCCCGCCAAGGGGTATGGACAGACGGCTGTTGGTACCTCAAAAGTATGGGGCACTGTGGACGGCATCGCTGTCGAAGGCGTCGTACAGGGGCCCTCCGCGCAGGTCAGCGACCTGCAGATTGCCTGTGTGTTTGAATACACAGAAGGTGATATTTTCAATTCGCCACCTGCACTGCCAGCGGCATTGAACGGTTTGGTACACCTTGATCATGACATCAAGGGGCTGCTGACCGAACTTCGCAAAAGCGGCAGGTTCCAGGGGCATGCTTATGAAACCATCCTGATCTCGCCGCCGAAAGGTACGATTGGTGGTAAAAAACTGCTGCTGATTGGACTGGGCGACCGCAATGGATTCAAGGCGGACATCATGACGGCTGTAGGTAGCGTAGCGATGCATGAGGCGCTCCGCCTGGGGGTGTCTGACTTCGCCTTTGCCAGCGACCTGAAGGATGCGGGTATTGATTCGCCGACAGCACTTGTTGCTGGAAATGTCGTTAAAGGTGCCTTTCAGGCTTACCGGACACAGCTCTGGCTGAAAGATAAAGGCATGGCCAGCTTCAGGCCGATCTCAAAGATGATCCTCCTTGCAGGGCCTGCATTCTTCACTGTTGCTGGTGAAGGGATCAGTGCAGCCATTCAATCCATCAGCAATTAACTCAACTCATCAGCAAAAAATCAATCCATCAAAAAAATCAACTATGATGAATGCCGATATGATCCTGTTCAATGGCCGTGTACATACCATTGTTCAGCATAAAGAAAAAATTACCGCTGTAGCCATCAAAGATGGTAAGTTTATCGCCCTGGGCAGTGATGCTGAGGTGATGTCCTTCTCTGGGCCCAATACTAAAATTATAGACCTCCAGCAGAAACGTGTCGTACCGGGGATCAATGATTCACACATTCACCTGATCCGCGGTGGCCTCAACTTCAACCTGGAGCTGCGATGGGACGGGGTGCCCTCACTCGCTGATGCACTGCGCATGCTGAAAGATCAGGTAGACCGCACGCCTTCCCCGCAGTGGGTCCGTGTGGTGGGTGGCTGGTCGGAATTTCAGTTTGCCGAGCGCAGGATGCCTACCCTGGAGGAAATCAATGCGATTGCTCCTGATACGCCGGTCTTTATCCTGCACCTTTACGACCGTGCCTTCATGAACCGCGCGGCACTGCGTGCGGTCGGTTTTACCAAAGACACACCGGCGCCGCCAGGTGGCGAGATCCAAAGGGATGCCTCCGGGATACCTACGGGGCTCATCATCGCCAGCCCCAATGCCATGATCCTGTATTCCACCCTGGCGAAAGGGCCAAAGTTATCGCATGAACATCAGGTCAATTCTACCAGGCACTTCATGACGGAGCTGAACCGCTTTGGAATTACGAGTGTCATCGATGCCGGTGGGGGCTTCCAGAATTTTCCGGATGACTATCAAGTGGTAAATGAACTGAATGAACAGAAACAGCTGACAGTCAGGATTGCCTATAATTTATTTACACAAAGACCTAAGCAGGAGTTTGAGGATTTTGACAACTGGACCAGTAAGGTGGAGCTCTACCAGGGCGACGACATGTACCGCCATAACGGGGCGGGAGAGATGCTCGTCTTCTCGGCGGCAGACTTTGAAGATTTCCTTCAGCCACGACCCGACCTTCCGGAAAATATGGAGGCAGAACTTGAAAGGGTAGTACGACTCCTGGTCGAAAACCGCTGGCCATTCAGGCTCCATGCGACCTATAATGAGAGCATCAGCAGGTTCCTGAATGTCTTCGAAAAGGTCAATCGAGACATTCCTTTCGCTGGTCTCCCCTGGATCTTCGACCATGCGGAAACGATTGATGAACGTAACATTGAACGTGTGAAAGCACTTGGCGGTGGCATTGCCATACAAAGCAGAATGGCCTACCAGGGTGAGTACTTTACTGACCGCTATGGCGCAAAAGCAGCGCTGGAAACGCCTCCCGTGAAGAGAATGCTCGAGATGGGCGTTCCTGTTGGCGGTGGCTCGGATGCGACACGGGTGAGTAGTTACAATCCCTGGGTGTCCATGTTCTGGCTTACGGCAGGTAAAACCGTGGGCGGCCTGGAGATTTACAACGAACAAACGCGCCTGAGCAGAGCGGCTGCACTGGAACTTTATACCCGTGGGAGTGCCTGGTTTTCCAATGAACAGGAGAAAAAGGGAGATATTGCGGTAGGTATGTTTGCCGATCTGGCGGTCCTGAACAAGGATTATTTCCAGGTGGATGAGGAGTCAATAAAAAGCATTGAGGCCGACCTCACGGTTGTAGACGGGAAAATTGTGTATGCTAAAGGTGATTTCTCTTCCTTCTCGCCACCGAAAATCCCAATCCTGCCGGACTGGTCACCGACCAATGCCTACAACGGATATTATCCGCAAGGCGGGCATCAGGGAACTGGGATAAGTCCTGCAGCGAAATCTTCCAGGGGCGGCAATACTGCGGCTTCATTGTTGTCGATCCATTCCTGCTCGGGCAGTTGTGATGTGCATGCACATCAGCATGATGTAGCGCGTCATGCCAATCTTCCAATTAACAATTACACGGCATTCTGGGGCGCACTTGGTTGCTCATGTTTCGCCTTTTAGTCAATATCATGGAAAATATCATCAAAATGTTGCTGTACTCTGATTTGGGTTCAGACATTAATAACCTGGTCATCCTCATCTTTCGCGTACTGCTCATGCTGGAGCTCTTCCGGGTGCATGGTCTGAAAAAGTTCAGGCTGGTGGGTGGTGAGAAAGAGCATGTCCCAAACCCGCTGGGGTTGCCCGACAGGCTGAATGGCCTGGTGGCTACCTTCTCTGATACGGTGGTGCCTTTCTTTGTCATGGCTGGCCTGGGTACCCGTTTGTTCCTGCTGCCCGCCATCGGTGTGACGGCCATCGGTTACTTTGTGGTACACCGTAATGATCCGGTAGAGGTACGGGATGTTCCGTATATGTACACCCTTGCGATGCTGACACTATGGGTGCTGGGTGCCGGAACTTATTCGCTGGATACTTACCTCCTGAATACCTTATTTTAAATGTCAGTTGATCATTTTAAATCGCTGAATTTCAGTTGTAATATATCAATAATACCTATCATTAATCTACTTCATTAACAAATCCTTAAAAACAAAATTATGGAAGCTAAAATCGGCATCAGCCCAGCGCACCTCGCAGAGGTGGCCCACTCCTTGAATACCCTTCTTGCAGATGAGTATGTCCTCTATACAAAAACACGTAAGGCACACTGGAATGTGGAAGGTCCTGACTTCTACAACAAACACAAATTCTTCGAAGAACAATATAACCAGCTCGCAGATATGATCGACGAGGTTGCAGAACGCATCCGTAAACTTGGTCATTATGCGCCGGCTTCGCTGAAAGAGTTTTTGGAGCTGACCCATCTTACCGAAGAAAGCAGGGCACAAAATGACAGCCTGAGTTACATCAGGGTGCTGCTTGCTGATCATGAAACCATACTGATCCATCTGCGTGAAAACATCAATAACTATGCAGACACACTGAAAGATATGGGCACAAGCGATTACATCACTGGTTTAATGGAAAGGCACGAGACCATGGCCTGGATGTTAAGGGCTCATTTATCCTAAAGGCGGTAGTTATGGAAGCGCAAAATAATAACATTGGGTTTGTGACGCTCGTCCTCACCATGATTGCCGGGTACTGCGATACCATTACCTTTGTGGCTGCCGACAGGATTTTTTCAGCGCATGTGACGGGAAATTTTATCGTGTTCGCTTACCAGATCATCAAAGGTGCTGACGGCGCTGATGCCTGGATAAAGCTTTTAACCTTTCCAATATTCATGGCTTCTGTGATGGTCGGCGGGTGGATTGCAGCAAAATTCGCCAACAAACATTTCCTTTTATTCTGTCAGGGCCTGATCCTTATTCTTGGTGCCGCGGTTGCCTACGGTTTTGGTTACATCCAGAATCAGGAGCTGACCTGGCCGATGTACCTCATCACCATGATGGTGGTGTTCGCTATGGGCTTCCAGAATGCTTTCGGAAAGTTGTTTGCAAAGGAAACACACGGTCCGACAACCATGATGACTGGTAATGTGACCCAGGTGGCACTGGACCTTTGTGGAATGATCTCCGACAAATTTCATGAGGGGGCAAGTAAGACAGGCTTTAAAAAAGGGATGGTTACCATCGGTGGCTTCCTTATCGGTTGCGTCCTGGGTGCTTACATCGGTCAGCGGTTCGGGCTGGTAGGAATTGTGCTGCCAGGAATGGCTATGGTGTGCTGTTACTACCTCACCAATCCTCCGGTGCCAAAAGTCTAAAGGCTGCCGGAAGGTTCGGGATTGGTCATGGTCGGCTGCTCCTGACACAGGGCCTTTGAATCAACAGCACAAAAAATAAAATCGTTGCTAACAACAGTAAAAAAACAATTCAGATGAGTAAAAATATTTTAGGTCTGCACCACATTACTGCCATTGCAGGAAGTGCACAACAGAACTATGGTTTCTATACCAACACCCTAGGTTTAAGATTGGTGAAGAAAACGGTCAATTTTGATGATCCCGGAACGTATCACCTTTATTATGGCGATGAGCGTGGCTCAGCGGGTACCATCCTTACTTTTTTTCCATGGGATGGCATTGGGCCGGGTAGAGCGGGGGTCGGCATGGCAACGGAAATTGGTTATTCGGTGCCTGCGGGCAGCCTGGATTTCTGGAAAGAACGGTTTGCAGCACATAATGTCCGTTTTGGCGAACTGAACAGCCGCTTTGATGAGCAACTGCTGACCTTTGAAGATCATGACGGACTGGCAATGAGCCTCATTGTCCCTAAGCCGGATGATCAGCGCCTGGCCTGGGAAACTGCAGAAATCAAAAGAGATACAGCCACCAAAGGCTTTCATAGCACCACACTGAGCTTACAGCGCATTGATGAAACTGCTAAAATCCTGACCGATCTGTTTGGCTATACCTTACAGGGACAAGAAGGGAACCGCTACCGCTTTGTGACAGATGCAGTTGACAATGCGGCGATTGTGGACCTGCTGGAGATCCCTGACGGACAGGCTGGAAGGAATGCTGCAGGAACAAATCATCATGTGGCCTTCCGCGTGAAAAATGAAGAAGTACAAATGGAAATGCGGGAACTGATCAGGAGCAAAGGCCTGCAAATCACGCCGCAGATCGACCGGGACTACTTTTTTTCTCTTTATTTCCGGGAGCCGGGAGGGGTATTGTTCGAAATTGCTACAGAAAACCCAGGTTTTACCGCGGATGAGCCGCTGGCGGAGCTCGGCAGTCAACTGATGTTGCCAAAACAACATGCCCACCTCAGAGAAGACCTGGAAAAAACACTCCCTAAACTCGGTTGATCATCATCGGTATGGAAAAAGAAACTGCCCGTATTGAAGCCTTTAGCGATGGTGTATTTGCCATCGCCATCACCTTGCTGGTTCTGGAACTTCATGTTCCGGAGCTCAGCGATGGTCGCGATCCAAAGCTGCTGATGCAAGAACTGAGTAAACAGTGGCCCGGTTACTTCGCTTTCATCATTTCCTTTTTCAGTATTTTCATCATGTGGGCCAATCATCATAAAGTGTTCAAACAGATCTATCGCCGGAATACGGCCATCATGTTTGCCAATGGCATCATCTTGTTTCTGGCCTCCCTGGTTTCCTATCCAAGCGCCCTGCTGGCCCGCTTCCTGCTCACGCCCTCCGCACAGGCGGCCATATCGGTCTACACGGGGATGTTTGTATTGGTAAATCTTGCTTACAACCTGCTCTGGTATCTGGCCAGCCGCGATCGCTCACTGCTGAGGCCTGAGTTGACGGATGCTGCCATCGTAAAGCTCCAACAAAATTATCTGTATGGACTGCCCACATACCTGCTTGCCTTCGGCCTTTCCTTCTTCTACCCGCTGACTGCACTGGGCATCTGCGTGTTGCTCTGGTGCTTCTGGGCGGTATCTTCTAAGAAGATCGAGCTGCAGTAGTTTTACCCGGCTAAAACATGATGCAGCATTCATAAATTCACGAAATAAAGTCATAGTAAAAGATGACTTATATTTTAGTTGTCTGTATTTCAGGTGTTTGTCTTTTGGCTTTTTCTTTGGCCATCTATAGTACCTGCTTCGGTGATGCGGGGTTTTGATTAATGAGAATTACCTAAACTATTAAACATCATCATGAACCAAGAACTCGAAAACATATGGTTAACTGTTCCTGAAGTTGCCAATGATCCTGCAATTTCATCATCGGTAAAGAAATTCCTCGCCAGCATCAACTCAGGTGCCGCGGGACTGGAGACATTGCCGGTTAAAGATGCCCGGGAAGCATTGTCGGCAATCCAGGCCGCTGTTACATTCGACTATTCAGGAATCAGCGAAATGGAGCGGGAGATTGTTGCTGATGGTTATGCGCTGAGGATCAATGTGGTGCGTCCTGTGGGCGCGACAGGTAACTTACCTGCATTTGTATTTGTCCATGGGGGAGGATGGGTGCTGGGTGACTATCCTACGCACAAAAGGATGTTGAGGGACTTAGTACTGCTGACGGGTGCTGCCGGGATTTTCCTGAACTACACACGGTCGCCGGAAGCACGATATCCGCAGGCAGTCAATGAAATTTATGCGGCAACAAAATGGGTGGCACAACATGGTGCGGAGATTCATGTCGATGGCAATCGTCTCGCCATAGTTGGCAACAGCGTGGGTGGAAACATGGCGGCAGTAACTGCACTTAAAGCCCTGGAAAACAATGGTCCGATCATCAAGGGCCTCGTGCTGTTCTGGCCCATCGTAGCTGCCGAATTTGACAATGAGTCTTATGAACGTTTTGGTAAAGACCGATTCCTGACAACGCCGCTGATGAAGTGGATGTACAATCATTACACCAAGGATGAGGCGCAGCGACAGGAAATCTATGCTTCACCGATCAATGCCACGCTAAAACAGCTGAAAGGATTTCCCCCTACGCTCATCCAGGTGGCTGAAGCTGATGTCCTGCGTGATGAAGGGGAGGCCTTCGGCCGCAAACTGGATGAAGCAGGCGTAACCGTAACTACTGTGCGTTACAATGGTATGATCCATGACTTTGGATTGCTGAATCCACTGGCTGAACTCCCTCAGGTGAAAACATTGTTCAGACATGCAGCGGCAGAACTGAATAAATATCTCCAATGAATTCAGAGCTCCCTTCCGTCATCAAACCGCTCTATTTCGTGTCTTGAACTCGTGGATTCACGAAATATCGTGAGGATGAAGAGATGGGTGTTTCTTATTATATTGATAATTAATTAGTTATGTTTGTTGGCATGACCTTTGGATACCGCGATATTGTCAAATACCTGTAAGTATAGTCAACATGAAAAACCAACAAACCGAATTTGCCACCGCCACCATAGGCTTGGGCGCCTTTGATCACAGCTTTAACCTACGTGAATTTCTGGAGGTGCTGGTGCGCAAGCTGTGTCCGTTGTTTTCGATAGATTGTGTAGCCCTGGTGCTCTACGATGAAAAGCTGGAATACATCAGAAATATGTATTGTTCTGTGCCTCCTGTGAACGGAATGCGCAATGTTGAGGTCATGACGAAATCATTGGGCTTGTCCGGAATTACTGCGGAAATAGCTGGTTATCAGTTTCCGGTGCTCAAGTCGCATGACGAGTGGGTAGACGGATATGGAGAAAACCATTGTGTATCACAGCAGGGGCTGCAGTACAAATATCATTGTTATATCCCACTGGAGATCAACAACATGATCCTGGGCACGCTGGAACTGCACAATGACGATAAACACCTGAGCCAGGAGGGGATGTCCTTTTGCTGTACCCTTGCAGATTTACTTGCGGAGCTGGTAGACAGTAAACTGCCTGCGCTGCAGATGCCTGCCCATCTGGTCACAGACAATGTGGAAGAAGATAGGGGTGTTCCTCATTATGCTGCACTAATTGCGCTGAGCAATGCGCTTTTGTTGGTGTCAGATGAGGTTCAGCTGGAGGAGGTGGTCGGGCGACAGCTCCTGCAATTTTCCTTCATTGCGGATCATCTGCTCATTTACCCGGTAGATCACATCGCTGAACATGCCGTGTTCGATAACGTCATTTCTGCGGGAGTTCCCGTGATCATCCCTGCCAGAGACATGCGCTCGGTTCCGGTACTTTCGGAATGGCTGGTCGAAGCGCATGATGACGTGGTAGTGGGTACAGCAATGTACCAGGATACAGCATTGTTGGGCTTGCTCTACCTGAGGTTAAAAAATAAAGAACAGTCTGCCCCCTTACTCGAACTGATAGGGGCAATTGCTGCTCAACTGACGCTGGCGCTGAATAACCTCCGCTACCGGCAGGAGCTGGCGGCGGGAACAGCCTTTTTTCCTTTAACTGCGCAGGATCGCCTGGAATATGCTTTTCCCGAAATTGTTGGCGGAAGCCCGCAGATGCAGGAGGTGTTTAACCTGATGGGGCAGGTGGCTCCCTCAACAGCAACAGTGCTGATCCTGGGTGAAACCGGAGTGGGAAAGGAACTGATTGCTGGTGCTATACATCAGGCGTCCGACAGGGCAGAGCGGCAGATGGTGCGCATCAACTGTGCGGCAATACCGGCAAACCTGATTGAGTCGGAATTATTTGGTCATGAAAAGGGCAGTTTTACCGGCGCCACAGACAGGCGGACCGGCAAGTTTGAGCTGGCCGACCAAAGTACCATCTTTCTGGATGAAATCGGAGAACTATCGCTTGACCTGCAGGTCAAGCTGCTCCGCGTGCTCCAGGAGAAAGAATTTGAACGGATAGGCGGCAGCGGCACCATCAGCGTAGATGTAAGGGTCATCGCCGCCACCAACAGAAACCTTCTTGATGAAGTGGAGGCCGGTAGGTTCAGGATGGATCTTTACTACAGGCTCAACGTGTTTCCCATTTCTCTTCCTTCCCTGCGGGACCGCAGAGCGGACATTCCCCTGCTGGCTAATTTCTTTCTGGAGCGTTATAAGATGAAATCCGGTAAAAAGATATCGGGCTTTTCTCAAAAGGTGATGTCGGCAATGATGAAGTATCGGTGGCCAGGCAACATCAGGGAACTCGAACACCTGATAGAGCGCCAGGTGATCCTGACTGAAGGAACACTGATCCGCGATCTGGACATTCCTGCGGCACATCAGGTGATGGCCACTGATGGTAGCGGCCAGACGGAGATCAAGACCATCGCTCAGAATGAACGCGACCACATCTTCTCGGTGCTGCGATTGTGTAATGGTAAGATTTCCGGTAAAAATGGTGCGGCGAAGTTATTGGGCGTGCCTGCCACGACATTAAATTCCAAGATCAAGAAGCTTGGGCTGAGCAGGCAGCATCATTTTTAACCATACCTTATTCGTGGCGGGACCGCAAACTTTCAGCGACGCAACGATTAAGGTATGGCAATGTTAACGATTAAATGTCAAGTTCGTAAGAAGACCTTGAAGAACGGTCAGCCTGGTCCAGCAGGTCTTTGTCGTGCTCCGCGGCCATCTCATCACTGATGGTCTCTTTTCTGTTGAGGACATCCTCTTCGCTGGTCAGCGCATCCTCTTTGTCTTCTGATAATTCTTCTTTTTCCGGATCAATCATGGTTGTTTTTTTATGATAAAAATAATCATAATAAACTGTAAGCCAGTATGTTTTTTCATTTCCTGCGAATCATAAATTCACGGTATTTCGTGAGATTAAAACAATCCTGAGGCAAATAATGTATTGTAATTCAGAGTGTTGATCTTTGGAAGATGCTTTGATCTTTAGGTTGATATTACCATGATGGTCCTTTTATGAAAAAACTGAAGTTATATGGGAATGCTGATGCACCGGAACTCTATCCGATCCGGGATTTTCTCAAAAGAAGTGTTGTAGCGTTTGAATGGATCGACCTTAACCACAGCGCAGACAAACAACCGAGCATTGAATTTCCTGACGGCCAGCTGCTGGTCAATCCTACGCTGGAGCAAATTGCCCAGAACCTCGGCTGGATCAACAAGCCCAAATATAAAGAGTATGACCTGTCCATTTATGGTGCAGGCCCTGCCGGATTAAGTGCTGCAGTATATGCGGCATCTGAAGGGCTCAAGACTGTCCTTATTGAGCGCGAGGCCATTGGCGGACAGGCAGGCACAAGCTCGCTGATAGAGAACTATATGGGCTTTCCGGATGGGATCTCCGGAGCAGAGCTTGCGGAGCGGGCCAGGCAACAGGCACTGAAGTTTGGCGTAGAGATCCTCCTGCTCCGGGAAGGGGTAAAAGGTACCTTCTACGACAACCGCATTCATGTGGATTTTTCCAACGGCGAGCAGCTGGTTGCCAAAGCAAACATCTGCGCGACAGGAGTGGAGTATGCCCGCCTGAACCTGGAAGGTGAAGACCGCTTTTTTCATAAAGGTGTTTACTACGGGGCAGGGGCAAGTGAAGCGAACTTCTGCCAGGATAAAGACCTTTTTATCGTAGGGGGTGGTAACTCTGCGGGCCAGGCTGCTTCCTTCTTTTCGAAATTTGCCAAACGGGTCTTTATGGTCATCCGTCGCGGCTGTCTGGCAGATACTCTATCGGAATACCTGGTCAAGCGCATCAACTCCATCGAAAACATCCATGTGCTGTACCATTCACAGGTGACGGCGCTGGAAGGTGATGAGCTATTGGAACGCATAAGGATCAGCAATACTGAGGAAGGCACAGAAATATGGTATGAGACCTCCAAGCTCTTCATCTGTATCGGTGGGAAGCCAAATACAGAATGGGCATCGGAAACGGCAATCTGCAGGGATGTCAATGGCTACCTGTATACAGGTAGCGACCTGCTCGGGCTGGATAAGTACCAGTCATGCTGGGATCTGGACAGGCATCCTTACCATCTGGAAACAAGTGTGCCAGGGTCTTTTGCCGCCGGCGATGTACGGTTTAATTCCGTAAAACGTGTGGCCTCAGCAGTTGGAGAGGGGGCGATGGCGGTGACGCAGGTTCACCAGTACTTAGCTAAATTATAAAACTTATGAACGAACAGATCTGTGCGCACCTCAGCGCCATTAAATCCATTACACAGGCGGCCGAGGCTGTTTGTGAAGAATGCATCGGGCAGGGAACCACATGGCTGCACCTGCGCACCTGCCAGACGTGTCAGAAAACCTTGTGCTGCGACTCTTCTTCTGAGCAGCACATGTCACACCACTGCAGGTCTACAGGACATCCCGTCGTCATTTCCTCAGAGCCCGGGGAGCGCTGGCTGTATTGTTATGTTGATGATCAGATGGCAGGATATTAACCGAGCTGAAGTGTCACTTTTTTTCCGGTACGGCAGGCCTCATAAATGGCGTCAATGATCTTCAGGTCTTTTAGCGCTTCGGCGCCGTCGACGGCGACAGTGGGCGTCTGCGCATTGATGATGATGTCAGCCATTTCTTCCATCTGCACCATCTGGTGACTCTGGTGGGGCTGTGTGAGTTCTCCTTTGTGTGTACGGCCCTTAATTGGGCCATAGCCTGTGGATGGCTGCATTTCCGCAAAACCTTTCTCCCCATTCAGATAAAACCGGTCGAGGTGGTTCATGGCATAAGTAGACAGGCAGGAGGCCACGGCGCCACTTGGAAAACCCAGCTGGAACTGTATGGTCTCATCCACCCCTTCGCCGAACCGCTCGGGTTGTGTTTTGGTTTCCTGTGCGGTAACCCATATCGGATCTTCTCCCACCATATAACGGGCGCCATTGATGGAATAGATGCCGATGTCCATCAGGGAGCCGCCACCGGAAAGCGCCTTATTCAGGCGCCATTGCTTCGGGTCGCCGATGTTGAATCCAGACTGCCCCTGGAAGAACAACACCTTTCCAAAATCGCCATTTTTCCTCATTCTGATGACCTCGAGTGTTTTGGGCTCAAAGTGCATGCGGTAGCCCACCAGCAGGCTGACACCAGCTTTACTGCAGGCCTCGATCATCCGCTGGCCTTCAGCGGCGTTGAGTGCCATGGGCTTTTCACAGATGACATGTTTGCCGGCCTTCGCCACACGGATCGCCTGCTCCATGTGCAGCGCATTTGGCGTGATGATGTATACAGCATCGATGTCAGGGTTGTTTTTGATCTGATCGAAGTTCTCGTAGTTGTAACAGTTTTTTGGGGAGATGTTATACGTAGCCTGCCATTCCTTAAGTTTCGCAGGAGTGCCACTGATCAGTCCCGTGAGCCTGGCCTTTTTGCAGCCCTGCATCGCCTTGGCCACCGTGCCACCATAGTTCCCCAATCCCATAATCGCGACCTGTAAAACCGGTCCTTCATACTTTTCTTCAATGATGCTCATTTCATGAGCTAAGGTGGACAGTGGCGTGAGTGGCAGTGTTACCGCTGAGGCGGCAAATAGCTGGAGGAAGTCGCGGCGTGTATTCATGGTAACAGGTTTTATTTGGTATGAGAAGATCTGTTTGCTGACTAAACAATTTCAGCGCCTGTTGGTTTAAATTTCTGCTGAAAATTATCGGGGCCGTATGCTGAAGAATTGTATTTTTGCAATGTGTAACACACAACTTCACCGTTCCTGTAACACACAACCCATAATAAACAATCAACACTTTTCATCACCTATCAATGGATTTTTTACACACTATCTTGGGAGAGGACATTCAGGCCGGCCTCCTTATTATCCTGAATTTAATTGTTATAGAGAGTCTGCTCTCGGTCGATAATGCCGCAGTGCTGGCAACGATGGTCATGGACCTGCCCAAAGACCAGCGCGACAAAGCCTTGAAGTATGGTATTATTGGCGCTTATATCTTTCGTGGCATCTGTCTGTTGCTTGCTGCCTGGTTGGTTAAAATCTGGTGGTTAAAGCCGCTTGGTGGACTATACCTGCTATACCTGGCACTGGACTATTTTATGAAGAAAAAATCCAAAGGAGATGAGCATGAAGAGGAAATTGACAAAAGCAAAAGCTGGATCTACAAATCTACCGTTGGCCTGGTCGGCAACTTCTGGGCAACCGTTGCCCTGGTAGAAGTAATGGATCTTGCATTCTCTATTGATAATGTCTTTGCTGCGGTTGCATTCACAGAACACATCTGGCTGATTTATATCGGCGTATTTATCGGCATCCTGGCAATGAGGTTCGTTGCCCAGGGATTTGTAAAACTAATGGAGAAGTTTCCTTTTCTCGAAACTGTTGCTTTTATCGTGATCGGTGTCCTCGGCATCAAACTGACTTCCTCTATATTTACGCATTTCTACCCGGAGTCTACGGTGTCACACCTCATCGAAGGAGAAAAAACAGACTTGTTTGTGTCCATCTTTACTGTAGCGGTGTTCGTGATACCTGTGATTACTTCATGGTTATTCAACTTCCCTGTAAAACATGTCGTTTCCGAAGAGAAATCATCAGAAAACGCCGTTTAATTTGACATAAATACCCATGGTCGATATAAACGTCTATTTTACCTGACCAGGTCATATTTTATAAGCAAGAGGGAGACACAACGCAGGGTAGGTGCGACTACGCCGCTGGTTTCCCTCTTGTTTTTGGATGTGTAGCAAGTATGGAGGGGCTGTGGTTGCCGGTGAGTACCTTTTTCAATGCGTCTTTCCAGAATGTCGGCTCCTGATCTGATGCTGCTGACAGCTTTTTGTCGGACAATACAATTGGTTTTTTGTCCGCAATAATTTCCTCTTTCTGATGCTGATTTTCCTTTTCTTGTATGGCTGTATTTGCTGTGAGCAATTGCTCCAGTGCGGCCATTCTGGCCTTCAGTTCATGAAGTTCCGACTTCAGTGTCTCGTTTTCCTGTTGCTGCAATTGCAACTGTTCCAGCCCGTTTTTATCCTCCTTTTCCTCCCTGGAGCTCTTCTTCGCCGATTTCTTTTTCTCCGCTTTTACGGGGCTATCTTTAGTTTTTTTGTTTACAACCGTGTTTTTAGTTTTGGTCTTCTTTCTAATCAGGGGATATTCATCGTCCACAAATGCAAAAGAGGTCTTCAACCAATCTTTAGGTTTATCTTTGAATACTCCGGGATTAATGCTGAAGTCGCAGATCATTGCCGGGCAGAAAGATTTACTGTTTAAGGATACCTGGAGGTTAGACCATTGTTTGTGGAAATGCAGCGCCATGCTGGTTACGCAATAACAGCCTTCAGGAACATCATAGGGCCATTCCATTGCAGTGGATGTCTTGTCGCTCCAATCCACAGCGAAGGTTTTGGTCATCTCTGTGTTCATGCGGCAGTGGTCTTTTGTTTTCAGGGATGCAATGTATACGGAGACAATGATGGTGCAGGAATCAGCCTCGGTAGGAAATTTTAGCGCCTTTTTGATGTCGAATTCAGGGATGTTTACGGTAAGCTTCCCATCCTTAAGGTTAACCTGTGGCATTACATGTAGATTTTCTTTCAAAGGGGAGGATTCATTGAGCTCAAATCCGTTCATTGGTTTGAAGCTGTCTTCAGGAAAATCAAAGTTCCCGGTGACTTTATCACGGTGTTTGAGCAGGATTGCGGTCATCGCCTTATTCATCCTGTTGACCAGGGCACCGTCATGAATAAAGTGAATCGGATACATCCGTCTCCTAAGGATGGCGCTGAACCTGCTGCCCAGACCAAATACGGTAGAAACATTTTTAGTCGCATTGCTTTGCCTTACCTCGAATACGCGCTGTTTAACCACCTGGATGTCCCTCCAGGAGCTAAATGTTACCGGACCTACTGCTCCGGTAATGACTTTACCTTTTACAATTCCCATATGATTAATATTAACTATGTATAATCTCCGGGGTAAATATACACACTCAAGTTAATAAATCAATAGTAAATAGATTATAAATAAGGGTTGAGTCCACGTTTTTTTCGGTAAAGCTGCTCTTAACGTGAACTAAAGGTGGACTCAACGTGGAGTCATATTAACGGTCGTATAGTGTTCGTCCCGATCTAAAATAGCTGTGCACTGGGGGTAGGAGAAGCATTCTTCCTCTGGTAGGTAGCTATTGTTCCCTTAACGATTGGATTTAGAATAGTGACGAGGATCATCTTTTTTCATGTTTTTCTTACTTTTTGCAGGGAATGTAAATCCATATCTTTATACAACGAGAAAATAAATTATGACAACGTTCGAAAGATCCGGATTTGCTTATCAGGGGGACATTAACGGAAAGAAAATCCTGGTCATCGAAGATGATGATGAACTGCGGTCGGTGCTGGCTGAAATATTGATGATTAACGGCTTTCAGGTGATGAGCCTTGCTTATGCACTGGATCTGGTCAGCATCGCCATGGCGGTCACTCCTGATCTTATTCTGCTCGACTACCTCCTTCCTGGTGTTACTGGCGCCGAGCTGTATGCCAATCTTAAAAAACAACCTGCAACTGCAGCAATTCCTGTGGTCATCTGCTCGGCCTACGACCGTATGGCTATGCCACTTGCGAACGACAGCTGCGACGCTTTTATCGCCAAACCTTTTGAAACTAACGACCTGATCGGCACCATTCATGCCTGCCTGCATTCCTCGAAAAGATAGGATTTATAAAGATTGTCCCGATTTTTTAAAAGATTAAATTATATTGCGGGCAATAACCACATATAAATCAAATCATGCAGACCCCTTTTCTTAAGCTTCTGCAACAGGTAAACACTTGTAGAGGCGCCAGACATCCTGAAATTCCGTTATCTTCCTCAATTTTGCTAAAAGGTTTTTGTAAAGCATTTTAAGCGTTTTTTTAATTTAAAAATCAAAATAAATTATATTTTAGTACTCATGAAAAAAGTTAATGCGATAAAGATCCTCGCGGTACTGGCATGCACGGTTCCGGCCAGCTTCGTCAAGGGGCAGGAGCGGAAAGCACCCGCCTATCCGCTCATTACACACAATCCGAATTTCAGTATCTGGTCTTCTACAGATGGCTTAAATGAATCGGCTACACAGCATTGGACAGGTGCCGACCATTCTCTGTTGGGAATGATCAGCGTTGACGGTAACCTCTACCGTTTTCTGGGAAAAGAAACAGCAAGTTACAAAACCCTTGTTGCTGCTTCTGACGAGAAAGCTTACGACGTAAAGTATACAGAGCAGGAACCCTCCGGCGACTGGCAGGCTGCAGGTTATGATGCCAGCAGCTGGAATACTGGTAAGGCCCCAATTGGGGACGATGCTAAAGTTGCAAAGACCTCCTGGAAATCACATGACATCTGGGTGAGGAGAACATTTGAGGTGGCAAACCCTGCTGCCATCAATGAGCTTTTTCTGAAGATTAACCACGATGACAACATCGACGTATACCTCAATGGAAAAAAGGTCTACTCTAAAGAGGGTTGGACCAACAACTTTACTTATATACCGCTGAGCAATAACGATAAAAAAAGCCTGAAGGCTGGTAAAAATACAATTGCCATCCACCTGATCAATACAGCAGGCGGACGTTTCCTGGATTTTGGACTGGTTGAAAAAATAAAAAACAAGGCGGCTGCGGTACAACTTGCAAAGCAAAAAAGTGTTGACATCAAAGCCACCCAGACCATCTATAATTTTAGCTGTGGCAAGGTCGACCTGAAACTGACCTTCACTTCGCCGCTGCTGATGAACGACCTTGGTCTTTTAGCCCGCCCGGTTTCTTACATTTCCTACCAGGTGCAGGCGAATGACAACAAGGTGCATCAGGTGAAAGTTTACCTGAGTGCTTCCTCAGACATTGCCGTATATCGCCCTTCGCAGCCCGTAACGGCAACCAAATACAGCACCGCGAAATTATCGGTACTTAAAACAGGTACAGCAGAACAATCTATCCTTGGAAAGGCTGCTGATGACATGCGTATCGACTGGGGTTATTTTTATGTGGCGGTACCTAAGAGCACTAAAGCGCTTCAGTTTGTAACTGCCCAGAATGAAACCATGAATGCTTTTGCAAAGGGCACAGCGACCAGCAGCCTGACGAAAGGTAAATCCCTGGCGCTAAACACCATTATTCCTTTTGGAGCAGTGGGTAAAACGCCGGTGAGCAAATACCTCGAGCTGGGTTACGATGAGATCTTTGCCATCCAGTATTTCAAAAAGAACTTAAAGCCATGGTGGAATACCTCTGGAAAGGAAACCATTGAAGGTCAACTTACCGATGCCTCAAATGAATACCAGTCGGTCATGCAGAAATGCGCCGCTTTTGACGAGTCGGTGTATGCTGACGCCTTGAAATCGGGCGGTAAGGAGTATGCTGACCTTTGTGTGCTGGCTTACCGTCAGAGTATTGCTGCACATACATTGGTGAAAAGTCCTGAGAAAGAGATTCTTTGGTTGTCAAAAGAGAACAACAGCGGTGGTTTCATCAATACTGTCGACGTGACTTACCCTTCGGCACCATTGTACCTGATCTACAATCCTCAGCTGCTTCAGGGTATGCTGAACGGAATTTTCTATTTCAGTGAAAGTGGTAAATATCCACACCCATGGGCAGCACACGATTTAGGTACTTATCCGCTTGCAAACGGCCAGACCTATGGTGAGCCAATGCCAGTGGAGGAGTCTGGTAATATGATCATCCTGACTGCTGCAATAGCTAAGGCGCAGGGCAATGCCAACTATGCCAAGTTACATTGGAAAACGCTGACTACCTGGGCAGATTACCTGACTAAAGAAGGACTGGACCCTAAAACTCAGCTCTGCACGGATGATTTTGCCGGTCACCTGGCCAGAAATGCAAACTTATCGGTGAAGGCCATCGTCGGCATCGCCTGTTATGCACAAATGGCGGAAAGCCTTGGTTATGATGATGTGGCAAAGAAATACAGGGCCATCGCAGAAAGCATGGTACCGAAATGGATAGAAATGGCGGATGCAGGTGATCACTATGCACTGACATTTGATGATAAAAACACCTGGAGCCAAAAGTATAACCTGGTTTGGGATAAAGTTTTAGGACTTGACCTGTTCCCTCAAAAGGTGTACGATACCGAAGTGAAGTACTACCTGGGTAAACAGAATAAGTTTGGTTTGCCGCTGGACAGCAGAAAGGCGTATACCAAAAACGACTGGATCCTCTGGACTGCAACCTTCACCAGCAATGAAAGCGACTTCAAAGCGCTGGTTCACCCGGTATACAGACACTCCATAGAAACAGAGTCCAGAGTACCTCTGAATGACTTCTATGATTCCAATACAGGTATCCGCGATAACTTTAAAGCACGCAGTGTGGTTGGTGGATTTTACATGAAAATGTTTTCCGATCTGCTGAAAACAAAATAAGGTTTAAACCTGCAAATGAAAAATGGGCTGTTCTTGTAGGACAGCCCATTTTGTTTACTGATTTTTTTAGGTTAGCTCCATATGTGAATGATCAATCCGGAGCATTTCATAAAAGCCATTCCAGGCTTCTTTTGTACTAAAGTGGCATTGTACAAATTGAAAGCTTTAGCAGGATGAAAGCTGTTCTAGAGCGAGAGCGACTTCTTTACTGCAGCATGAAAGTTCTGCACGAGCAAGTCAAGGTCAGCTCTGGAGAGCAATCTCGGATTTTGATATTGTTTCGCTATAGTTTCCCCATCAACGGTCAGTTCACCATTCGTCGTGTGAATGACAAACGCGTCGTCGCGAAAAAAGAAAGAATCGTAAGTGCCTATGTTAGGGCTAATTTGTGAAAGTCTGTAGGTAAGTTCGTGAAAGATGAAGACAGGATAATTCATAAGCCAAAAGTTTAGGGTTAACGGATATTCACTATAAAATTATCACTTTGGAAATGGATATTTGCATGCTTAACATAAGCTTAATATCATAACCTCCTGAACGCTGTCATGTGGCTTTAGGTAACGGAAAAGAAACGTCTACTTAATGTGAATTTAACACTAAATTAACCTTTATAGCATTGATGCCACAGGTATGGGAGATCAGGACTGACACCAATCTGCCTTTCGCATTTTTGAAAAAACCCTTACTGTGGATGCCAGCCAGAACGATTTCATGCGATCAGTATAAGTACTGTAACATATATATTGCCCAATAAACTGATGTTAAATTCCTGTTCGTATTTAGTTTTTGTTAACTTAATGATAATTTAGTGCTTACCCTATCTTCCTTATCTTTGCATGATGCAATTATCGGTCTATGTGATCTATGAGCTGCTTATCCGACTACAGGTGCTTAATCCTGCAGTGGGGGAGTATCTGACTTATAAAAAAATCAACGGTGGCATTTCTGTACGTACAACAACAGGACATTTCAATATCGCAGACGTGGTGTTGGACAAACAATTTCATCGTCCGGAGCTGGTTTCTACTGAGGAGCTGTCGGCATTACTGGAATCCTTCGAATTTGATCGCAAAACCTAGATGAGGAACTTTGCCCCAGAGTTAGGGCTGAGCTGTGGCCTGTCTTGCGGCCCTGATCAGGAAGTCCTCCTCGGGAGTCATGATTTTCCGGACAGGGTATCGGCCGACTTTAATAACAGCGCTTGAACTGTAACCGATTGTACCGTCACATCGTAAGTGATGGATTCATTCGCCACCCGTAGCTGGAACAAAATGGTGGGTACTTACCTGGCACATTTTACGGCTTTAACAGCGGGCATGAAGCCCGAATAATCTTATGCTGCTGCAATAATTTTAATCCTTTCAGAAAAAAAGGTAAGTTTTATTTTGTTTTAGAGTTTTAAGGAATATATTTGCCTGGCATTTTAATGCTTTTATAGATCAGTGAAAAAAGGTGTTTGCAACATAGGCTGCATATCAACCAGGACTTAATATGGTATTTTGACATAATATAGGGGACGCCGTAGATAAGCTGATCCAACTTGTATCAGCTTTCTACGTGCAATATTTTTGTGTTTTTGTATGCTTTGCGCTTTATCGTAAAATTTTTTTTCTCAGGATGTGCAGGTTTCAGCTGAAAGTATTTAAATTGTAGTTGGCTGTTTAATTTAATGTATAGCAATATGCTGCCTGTTCCAGAGAACGAAAAAGCACGTATAAGTGCTTTAAAAAATTATGATATCTTAAATTCAATTTCAGAATTGGAGTATGACAGGATCACGCAGCTGGCTGCCATCATCTGCAATGTTCCCATTTCGCTCATTACACTGATTGATGAGACCAGGCAGTGGTTTAAGTCCCGCACAGGTCTGGAGATCAGCGAAACACCGCGGGAAGTTGCCTTTTGTCAGTATACGATCATGGATAGGGAGGTTTTTGAAGTCCCTGATACCTGGAACGATGAAAGGTTCCGTTCTAATGTTCTGGTGACCGGTGATCCAGGCATTCGTTTTTATGCAGGATATCCGCTAACGGACCCGGATGGTTATGCGCTGGGTACGCTTTGTGTAATCGATAGGAAGCCAAACCAGCTGACGCCACAGCAGCATACTGCACTCAGGTTGCTCAGTGCAGAAGTGATGCAGCTGATTGTCGAGCGCAGGCAGAAAGAAGAACTTAAAAATTTTGAAAAGATCTTCAGGCTATCCAACGACCTCATTTGCGTGTCCGATCACCAGGGATTGCTGAAACGTGTGAACCCATCTTTTAAAATGCTGCTGGGAATTGATCCGGAAAGCATGCTTGGCCAGTCGCTATTTGAGCTCGTTCATCCGGAAGATCTTGAGGAGACGTATCAGAGGATGGAGCATCTTGGTTCGGGTGAGGCCATCGTCAATTTCATCCACCGGGTGCGGCATACTTCAGGCGCGTATATCGATATACAATGGACCGTGACACCCGATCCCAGCACGGGCGACCTCTTCGCGATCGGGCGTGACATCACTGAAAAGAAAGCGCAGGAGCGGCACCTGAAGCAGGCGATCGCTATGGCTGAAGAGGCGAGTATTGCGAAGTCGGAGTTCCTGGCCAACATGAGTCATGAGATCAGAACCCCTTTAAACGGCATCATCGGGTTTGCGGACCTGGTGCTGAAGACGGAGCTCAGTGAGGTACAGCTCCAATACCTGACGGTCGTCAATGAATCTGCGAACTCACTGCTGGCCATCATCAACGACATCCTGGATTTCTCGAAGATTGAAGCAGGCAGGATGGAGCTGCATCTTGAGGCGAGCGACCTGCATGAGCTGAGTTGTCAGGCCGCAGACATCATCACTTTTCAGATTCAGCAAAAAGGAATTGAGATGTTATTGAACGTGCCCTTGGATCTGCCAGAGTCGATCTGGACAGATCCCCTGCGTTTGAAGCAGGTGATCATCAACCTGTTGAGCAATGCGGCGAAGTTTACCGATACCGGTGAAATCGAGCTGAAGATCGAGGTGCTGGAGTATCTTTCTGCTGAGGCGGCGCGGTTTCGGTTTAGTGTCAGAGATACGGGGATAGGCATCAAACTGGAGAAGCAGCGTGAGATTTTTGAGGCTTTTGCGCAGGAGGATGTCTCTACAACAAAAAGGTATGGTGGCACGGGACTGGGCCTGACGATTTCCAATGAGCTGCTGGCCCTGATGGACAGCCGGCTGCAGTTGATGAGCAGTCCCGGTGTAGGCAGCACGTTCTTTTTTGATGTTACGTTGGGGTATGAAGCAGGAGAGCAGCGGTCCTGGGACCACATCGGGATGATCAGCTCAGTGCTGGTCGTGGACGACAATGAAAATAACCGCCTGATCCTACAGCAGATGCTTTCTTTAAAAGGCATTCACACGACAACTGTAAAAAATGGATTGGAGGCATTGGACATGCTGGCTTCTGCCAGTACTTTTGATGTGGTGCTGATGGACCATCACATGCCTTACATGAGTGGGATTGAAACGGCCAGGAAAATTCGTGAAAATATACATGGAAATGCAGCCGCGGTGCCCATTGTCCTGCTCAGCAGCTCTGCGGATGCAAGTGCTGTCGTCAGGGAATGTGACGAGATCAACATTCAGCACCGGCTGATCAAGCCTGTGAAGTCAGCAGACATCCTCCATGTATTTTCGAGACTACATCAAAAGATGGAACGCCGGGAAGCACTACGTACACCTCAGTTGATTGAGGTATTGACCACGCAGCCGCTGGTCATTCTCATTGCTGACGATAACCCTGTCAATATGATGCTGACGAGAACAATTCTCAGGAGAGCAGCCAGTAATGCAACAATTCTGGAGGCAAAAAATGGCGAGATGGCGTTGGCGCATTACAAACAGCATAAACCTGATTTGATTTTTATGGATGTACAGATGCCATTGATGAGTGGATATGAGGCCACAGTAGAAATCAGGAGTATGGAAGATGGAAAACACGTACCGATTATTGCCCTTACTGCAGGCAAGCGCATCGGCGAAAGGGATAAGTGTATTGCGGTTGGTATGGATGATTTTCTGGTGAAACCCGTGGTAGAAGAGATGATCAGGATGATGTTGCTGAGGTGGATGCCTGAAAAAGAAAAACGGGAATAATCACTAGTGACTATCCCCGTCTTAAATTAACGCTCTCGGGTACAAAGGTAACAACATAATTTGTTGTGCAAAATTTTTTGTGGCTTTTATTTTTAGTGACGACACCTGATTGGTGGATATGAGGTTGATTGAGGATAAATAAAACCCTGCCCCCGATAAATTGTTATATCAGTATCCAAATAATTTTAACTGATGCAGGCAATGACTCAAAGGGCCAGAATTCTTGTTGTGGAAGATGATCACGAGCTGACCACTATTTTAAAAGAGATTTTTAACGAAGTAGGCTATGAGGTGGTGACACTGAATGATGCCCGGGATATTGTTCCACTGGTGCGGCAGATCCAGCCATGGGTGGTGCTGATGGATTATCTGCTCCCCACAACGAATGGCGGTGAGCTTTGTCGCCAGATCAAGCAGGACAAAACTACACAGCCTGTACCGGTCATCATCTGCTCAGGATTGGCTAGTGATGAGCTTCCCCTCGCGGAGATTGGCTGCAATGGATACCTTCCCAAACCCTTTGATCTGGATGAGCTCGTGAGGCAGGTGGAGAAAGCCATGCGTGGTCACAAGGCAGATTTGCCCTAAGATCGCATCGTAGTATTGATAGAAAACTATTCTAAAATACAGGTGTTGTCTTGCTATTATTCTAATTGTTATGGGACTACAAGAATATAAGCAGAAACGCGATTTCAAGAAAACAGCGGAACCCAGCGCCGGTCGGTCTGAGGATGATAAAAAGTTACATTTTGTGATTCAGAAGCATGATGCATCCCGCCTGCATTATGATTTCCGGCTGGAGATGGATGGGGTGCTGAAAAGCTGGGCCGTTCCTAAAGGCCCCTCCACAGACCCTTCTGCAAAGCGGCTGGCCATGATGGTGGAGGATCATCCCTACGACTATAAAAATTTTGAAGGCATCATCCCTAAAGGGGAGTATGGAGGGGGAACTGTGATTGTGTGGGATGAGGGTACCTACGAGCCCATAGAAAAGATCAAAGGTAAAATGGCCCAGGACAAATACCTGCGGGACCAGCTGAAAGCAGGATCGCTGAAGGTCGTACTGCACGGTGAAAAGCTAAAGGGCGAATTTGCCCTGGTCAGAACCAACGGTATGGGGGAGAACAGCTGGCTCCTCATCAAACATAAAGATAAATATGCGTCCACTACCGACATCACAAAAAAAGACAAGTCTGTATTGTCGGGAAAGACCATTGACAAAATGGAGAAAAGCAGCGACAAGGTGTGGAAGGATGGTGAAGAAAAGGAGCTGAAGCACTTGCAGGAAGGAAAAGAGGCTGATCTCGAAAAAGCAAGAGGGGTAACTGTTACAAATGTTCCTGCGGACATTAAGGCATTGCTGAAAAAGGCACCAAAGGGAAAAATTCCGATCGGCATCAAGCCCATGCTCGCGACACTTGTGGACGCGCCGTTCGACAAGGACGACTGGCTCTACGAGGTGAAATGGGATGGTTACAGGGCACTGGGCTTTTCACTGAAAAACGGTGATGTGCAGTTGCTTTCCCGCAACAATAAACAGTTCAATGAGCGTTTCTATCCCATCTATGAACTCATGCAAGGCTGGAAGATGGATATGGTAGTGGATGGTGAGATTGTTGTGCTCGACAAAAAAGGACTGTCCAGTTTTGGCGATCTGCAGAACTGGAGGAGTGAGGCAGATGGCGACCTTGCCTACTATGTGTTTGACTTGCTCTGGTATGAAGGGAGGGACCTGAGGGAGCTGCCACTGAAGCAGCGACAGGCAATTCTTGCAAAGGTGCTTCCTGCGGATGATGACCGCATCCGGTTGAGCCAGGTGTTTGAAGCAAAGGGAACAGCCTTTTTCGCCGCTGCACAAAAGATGGGGATGGAGGGCATCATCGCGAAGAAGGCCGATAGCGTCTACGTTACCAGCAACAGGTCTTCCGACTGGTTGAAAATCAAGGTCCAGAAGCGTCAGGAGGTCGTGATCGGGGGCTATACTAAAAATGCGGATACCGCGAAAGCCTTTAGTTCGCTTCTGCTGGGGGTATATGAAAATGGCAAACTGCAATACGTAGGTAAGGTGGGCACCGGATTTAACCAGAAACAACAACAGGAAATGATGACGCAGTTTAAGCCGTTGGTGATCCGGAAAAGCCCTTTTGAGGAAGTTCCTGATGTCAATAAGCCTTCCCGGTTCAGGCCCGATCCGCCAAAAGCAAAAGCGACCTGGCTGGAGCCTGAGCTGGTGGCAGAGGTATCATTCACGGAGATCACCGCGGATGGTGTATTCAGGCATCCCTCGTTCAAAGGGATGAGGGAAGATAAACAGGCAAAGGAAGTCGTTCGGGAGGTAGCTGCGGAGAGTAAAGCTGCGGTCGTCGACCTGGATGTTCCCAAGGCATCCCTCAAAGCCGATGCCGAACATGCCAAGGCTGTCCGGCCACCAAAGGCGACCGCAAGGAAGACCTTACTGAACCCCAAAGATGAAACCCAAACCCGCAAGATCAAAGGGCATGAGCTGAAGTTCACGCACCTCAGTAAGGTGTACTGGCCGGAGGATGGTGTGACAAAACGTGACCTCTTCAACTATTACTATCAAGTGGCGGAATATATCGTCCCTTATTTAAAGGACAGGCCGATGTCGTTGAACAGGTATCCCGGAGGGATTAAAGGGAAGGGATTTTACCAGAAGGATGTCAAGGGAAAGGCACCGGAATGGGCGGAAACCTTTCCCTACAAAACCGATGATGGAGAGGCCAAAGAATACCTGCTCGGCAACGACGAGGCTGCTTTATTGTGGATGGCCTCTTTGGGCTGCATCGAGATGAACCCCTGGTTCAGCAGAGCGGCATCTCCGGATCATCCCGATTATTGTGTAATTGACCTGGACCCCGACAAACAAAGTTTTGACCAGGTGATTGAAGCTGCGCTGACGGTTAAGGACATCTGTGATCAGATGGAAATCCCCAGCTTCTGCAAAACATCCGGCTCAACAGGGATACACATTTACATCCCCCTCGGGGCGAAATACAGCTATGACCAATCCCAGATGTTTGCAAAGATCATTGTGAGCCTGGTGCAGCAGCGGCTGCCCGATTTTACCACACTGGAAAGGACGGTCGCTAGCCGTAAGGGTAAGATGTACCTTGACTTTCTGCAGAACCGGCCGGGAGCAACCATCGCCGGACCATACTCGCTGCGTCCGAAACCCGGGGCAACGGTTTCTATGCCATTGCTGTGGGAGGAGCTGAAACCAGGCTTGAAGATGACGGACTTCACCATTTTTAATGCCCTTGAACGGCTGAAGAAAAAAGGTGACCTGTTTAAAGGTGTGCTGGGTAAGGGTATCGACCTGGAGAAGGCTGTAAAAAAAGCGAAGCAGGTATTTGGAGAAGCATAATCACCACCGCACCATTGAAAAAAACATAAAAAAGCTGCGCCAATTTATCATTTGGCGCAGCTTTTTTATGAAATGTAATGAGCTATTGGCGTATTGATATGGATGCTAATAGCCCTGTGTGGCCCGATCCGTCAGGTCATTTTTTGCGGCTTTAGCCTTTTCAATCCATTCCGGTGCTTTTTCTTTCAGGTCGTCTATTACTGAGCGGCCATTGACGTCTTTTTTTGTCAGATATTTAACAGCACCGTATACTGCGGCGCCAATTAATGCGGTTTTGAATAATCCCATAGTCTTGTAAGTGATTTAATATGAATGATTAACAGTTGTAAATTGTAAATGTTTAATATTATTGTGCTTTGCTTTGACAAACTTGATGAAGTTGCACCCGGTTTAGCTACACAATTGTAACCTGCCATTTAAAAATTCGTCAATTGCGATCAGGTATGGAACCGGCACATCGCTTTCGCCCCTTAGGGACAGGTTGTGTTGTGCAGAGTTGTATTTCTCGATGAAGATGCCTGATTGTGTGTTGAATTTAAGATATCCCAGATCGAAAAAACGCTCCTGCACCTCCCGGGAGCTGTCGGCAGACTGCTCAGACAGTGGAGTCACCTGCATATTGGCATTATTGACCTGAAGCCATTTGATCTGACCTTGACATTTGATTTCCATAATGGAAACGGTACTGTTTTCCAGGAATAGGAGACATTCTAAATCGGTTTGCATAGGTGTAGGTATTTGTATAACATCTGAAATCAATTTTCAGGCCAGTGTATGCAGGATTTACTATTATTTAGCATGAAAAGTTTCCGGTCCGTACCGGGCCGCCGGCTTAGGGGATGATTAAACCATTAAACAGCATCCAGAGAATGGCAATCATTGTAGTCAGTACGAGGAGATCAAGGCTATGTTTCTTAAATAAATTCATTACATGCCCAACAAGCATGTCTGGGGAATGTTTTTATTTTTTTGTTTTGTTGCAGATTGGGGAATCGCTTGCTGAGGCCGGAGGCCTAGCCATATTCAGTGCCAGGGTTTGTGCCGTCAGAATTGATTCCCAGATCCTCCTCGTCGGGTTTCGTCTGACGATTTGATGATTGGGAGTGCTCATCAAGGGGATAAAGGTTGGACGATCTGTCGATTGCTTCGACATCAACATGCTTTCCTGAGGGACCTTGAGCAATCCTCTCCTGATCTTTTGCTTTAGCTTTCTTCCTGTTCATTTCAATTTACTATTCATTTCAATTTACTGTTCATTTCAACCAAATTCAATTCCACCCGCTTCAGTAGCCCACGTTCTTTTTATTTCAAGCCCTTTCTAAGAGCTGGCAGGGATGGGGTATTTTTAGATTAACAGTAGGGGCTGTAATAAGTTTTGATGCGAATTTGTAACTTAATATTCTGTTAATATACGGAGGTTGTTATCGTTCTATTTTTGCTGACGTAGTTTCCCTACTTGGTATATGCACAAAACATTGGACGATCTGACAGATAAGATACTGGTTGATAAATTTCGGGAAGGCGATGCGAAGGCTTACGACGTTCTTTTCAAAAGATATTATCCTGCATTTTACAGGTATGCGTTGAAGAGTGTAAAAAATACATTTATTGCCGAGGAGCTGGCGATGGACGTGATGCTTGGCTTATGGAAAAACAAGGGTAACGTTTACATTGACCAGGACCTGCAGGGATATCTTTACCGGGCTACCAAAAATGCACTTTATAACCATTACCGCAAGAGAATTCTGGCAACGGTCTCCATGGATGCTGTAAATGAAGAGACGACAGCCTCAGACACCGGATCTGGTTATGACTCCTTACAAAGCAGTGACCTGGAAAAAATCTACCAGCAGAAGCTTAACGAGCTGAGTCCTCAGCGTAGGAAAGTTTATCAGATGAGCCGAGAGGAGAATAAAACTTATTCTGAAATTGCAGAAGACCTCAATCTTTCCGTAAATACTGTAGAGAATTATATGGTTGCCTCACTGAGCTTCTTCCGTAAACATCTGAAGGAACATGTGGATCTTACATTGATGTTGATGATTTTCTTATTGCACTTCTAGAATTTTTTTCATTTCCGGTAGGTGGTATTGATTAAAATATGTGTTTTACCTGTTGAAGCACAATATCAATGGATCAAAAGCATAAAAATAAAATCCTGATCAGGAAGTACATCAACCAGCAATGTAATGCTGAGGAGATGGCGGAACTGCGCAGGCTGATAAAGTTACCCGGCACGAAGGCACTTTTTGATGAAGTGCTGAGCGAAGGCTGGTCAGGTGTGACAGCGCAGGGGAGTGATCACCTGGATCTGGACAATGCACTTGGTAAATTCTACACTAAGTTAGATGCTCAGCAGATTTCGGCTACCCATGTTGAAGAACAGGGAGCCGAACCTGTAATCCGCAGGATCAACTGGCGCAGGCGTTTGTCTTACGCAGCGATATGGATTGTTGTTATCGGCTTCCTGGCTGCTTATGGAATCAATCACCTGACTACAATTAAACAACAGCCGGATTTGGTTTATCAGGAGACGGTGAATCCAAAAGGACAGCGCGCGAAGGTGCTCTTGCCTGATGGATCACATGTTTATCTGGGCGCCGGCAGTAAGCTGTCTTATCCGAGGCAGTTTGCCGACAGTACCAGGGAGGTCAGGCTGGAAGGGGAGGCCTTTTTTGAGGTCACTAAAAATCCGAAGAAGCCCTTCATTATTCACACACAAACGGTAAGGACAACGGTGCTCGGCACATCATTCCGCGTGGCTGCTTTCTCTAATAAACCTATTGAAGTAGAAGTGGCCACAGGAAAAGTCCGCGTTGATGATTTCGCAGGGAACCACCCGCAATCTCTTGCAGTGTTGACGCCCGGGCAGAAATTAAGTTATACCTCCGGACATCCCGTCCTGGGAGAAATTGAAGTTACCGATGTACAGCAATGGAAAAATGCGCGTCTGGTATTTGATAACAAATCCCTAAAGGAAATTGCTGCCGACCTGGAGCGCTGGTACGACATCAGGATTGATTTTCAGAATGAGATGAAATCAGGGGAAAAAATCTCCGTGGTTTTACAAGCCGATATGCCGCTGAATAAAATCATGAAAGTGTTGAGTTCCACGGCGCATTTCAAGTTCCAGATCAAAGACAGGAATGTCATCGTCAGATGACATTTATGATGACCATTCAGATCGCTGCTACATCAATCACCACAAATTCATAAAGGAAAGGAACAACAATGTAACACCCGCTACTTAAACAAGACATTCCCCACCCAAAGGCAGGGAATGTATGTAATGTCTAAACCGTCTGAATTTCGACGTCCTAACGGTTTAAAGCTAGCCGTACCTGAAGAACAGGTGCGGGATTTTTAACAGACCATCGCCTTCCGGCGAATTCATCAGTAATGTTCAAAAATATGCAAAAAGGATCAAAACAATATCCTTCAATTCAATTTATAATGAAATGCTCGTTTATCTTTATTGTGGCCCAGCTTACTTTTATGAGTATGCTGTTTGCCAGTGATGTAAAGAGCCAGGATCTTGATCAAAAAATCAACTTACGGCTGGAGAACGTTACCGTTGCCGATGCTTTGATGACCATCAGCAGGCAAAGTAATGTCCGGTTTTCTTTGAGAGAACAATCCGTCAAAGCCGTAAAGAAAAATGTTACGCTGGTTTCGCCACAGATCAGCATCAAACAGGCAATAGATCACATCCTTGCCAACACCAACCTTCAATATAAAATTGTAGAAGGATACCTTGTTGTAGACAGCAAGCCGGTTCCGATTATCGTGAACGGTACCGTTTACGATGATGCCACAAAAGAAACACTCATTGGTGTGAGTGTAAAAATCAAGGGGGCTGCAGTAGCGGCCTCAACAGATGTGAATGGTAAGTTTCGCATCAGCATTCCCGAAGAAGGAGCTACATTGGTAGTGTCCTACATGGGTTACGTGACCCGTGAGTTCAAAGTTACAGCAGCAAATTCAAAAGACCTTTCTATTCACCTAAAAGCCTCTTCCACCCAACTAAGTGAGGTAAGTGTCCAGGCAAGAAGAAGAACCAATACAGAGGTGGCGGTGCTTGACGAGCGTAAAAAATCCGCTATTGTCCAGGATGCAATATCTGCAGCACAGATTGAGCGTACTGCAAGTATTACAACTACCCAGGCACTCCAAAGGGTATCGGGTGTCACCATCACTGACGATAAATATGTCGCTATCCGTGGGTTGGGCGACAGGAGTGTGGTTGGGCAGCTGAACGGAGTGAGGCTGGCTTCTTCGGATCCTGACCGGAGTTCTATCCCTTTCGATCTTGTACCTGCATCACTGCTGGACAACGTCACCATTTACAAAACCGTAACTCCTGATAAACCTGCGGATGCCGCTGCGGGGATCGTGGAGCTGAAGACCAAGTCCGTTCCAGACAGCATGGTATTTAACGTGGTCATGCAGAGTGGATTTAACTCCAATATTGGTATTGGGGGACAGCACAATAGCTTCTACAACAGCGATATGGGATTTCTGGGTACGAAGATCAATGACAAAAACCTGTCGCAAGACTTCCTGAACCTGGGAACACAGTACAAAGGAGGCTTGAATGAAATCCAGAATATGATTTCCAACAGCGGTTACAGTCCGGCTGTTAAGCAGGAGGTGACCCGCATCAATAACATCATGCAGGGATTTGACCCCATACTGACTACCAAATACAAACAGAGCCCGTTGAACCAGCTGTATTCAGCAACTTTTGGTAATAGTTATACGGTTTTCAAAAAACATAAACTTGGCGTTGTTGCCGGTGGTAACTACTACCGCCGTACTACCGACATCTCTGGCGGTGACATCCAGCAATACAGTATTTACCAGGGGGTAGTCACCGGCAATCCACAGGTGAGCAGCCCGCGTAATATTCCGAACTACATTACGCCCAATAACCTGTACATGGGGCGTTACCAGACCTACAAGGAGAATACGGGTACAGAAACATTAAACTATGGAACACTGCTCGGCCTGACCTATCGTTTTGACTCCCGGAATGAGATCAGCATGCAGTACCTGGGCAGTTGGGGCGGCGAAACTCAGGCTACAAATATGTATGGTGGGTACGAATATACGGGGTTACCGGGGGATGTAAATAGTACCATTTATTCATTGAAACAATCTTACCGTAACCTGAATACCTTCAACCTGCAGGGGGAGCATAAGTTTTTGTCGACGATTTATTCGCCTAAATTAAGTTACAATGTATCCAGCTCAAAGGCGGGTCAGAACGACCCTGACTATCGTTTTGTAACGCTGGCAGACTATATGCCCCGTAGTGGTGGTGCCGTTGGCACGCCTACAACAGGAGTAAACAATGGAACGCAGTATGGCTACTCAGATCACCTGTATGCACTATCTTCAGGTTATGTGAACGGTTTTGGTGCCTATGGCATCATACAGGCAGAGCCCAATGGCCGTCGTTACAGAAACCTCGACGAAACAAATTACAATTATAAAGCCGACCTGAGTATCCCCTTTAAGCTGTTTGGCCAGATGCAGGAGTTCAAAACAGGTGTCAACTACCTGAACAGGGACCGTGAATTTACGGAGAACGTGTTGTTCTTACCGGGGTCGAACTTCTCTTCTAACAAATCGTTGCCTTTATATACTGTTAACGGTAACCTGGATCGACTGGTCAGCAATGAAATTATTGGCATCCGCCCGCAGTCGGTAGGTATTGGAGAAGGGGGAAGCCCAATCGGCGGATTTTTATACAACAGTCAGAAGTCGCCGAACAACTATACCGGTTTCTTTGAAACCAAGGCCGGCTATGCCATGCTGGACCTGAAAGTCAACAAAGACCTAAGGCTGACCGGCGGGCTCCGTTTTGAGTCTACCAATATTCAGTCTGCAGTAGATACTGCCGGAGTATTCCTTGATCCGGCGCTGACCGCCCCTGGGACGAACATACCCCTGACATTGATGAGCCCAAACTCCGTCTACAAGCCGGGTTATAAACCTTATTATTCCCTGAATGCCACCTACAACCTGAAGGACAAGATGAATTTCAGGGCTGGTTTCAATACGACACTAGCCAGACCGGAGTTGCGCGAGATCACCAATGTGTTCGAGTTTGACGCCTTCCAGATGGGCCTTGTGGTGGGGAATCCCAACCTGGTGAACCAGTATACACAGAACCTGGATTTCAGGTGGGAGTGGTTTCCGAACAATGGTGAAGTAATTGCAGTGTCTGTGTTTGGTAAGCGTATTGAAAACCAGTTGTATAAGGTGTTTAGCTTAAAGACCAGTGGTCTTGCTGCAACCTATCCTGAATACCCCACCATCAGGTTTGAGAACGATCCGAATATCGGTAAGGTATGGGGTGTGGAGTTTGAGCTCGTGAAAGATCTGGGCAGGGTATGGGACCCGATGCGCAACTTCTTTATCGGCACCAACCTATTGCTCGCGCAAAGTGACATTAAGAAGTCGCCGGAAAGACTGGAGGCCAACAGGTCCCTCGACAGGCATACACCGGACAACAGTCCGCTGTTTGAGCAGGCACCATTTTCCATTAACGGATGGCTGAACTACGACAATAAAAAGATAGGGACCAGCCTCACCGGAACCTTCAATATGGTGGGTGAGCGTTTGATCCAGATCAACCTGACCGGAGAGCCCGACCTGTACACCCGCCCGGTGCCGATGCTGGACTTTGTGTTCAGTCAGCGCCTCACCAAGCGAGTCCTCTTCAAGGGGTATGCTAAAAATATCCTTAACCCAGCCATTGAGACTGTGTATGCCAATCCGGGTACGGGAGGTACATGGTATGGCAATAAATACCTGAACCGCAGTTATCACCGGGGGGGAGAATTTATGATGGGCTTCACTTATAATCTGTATTAACCATGAAGATATCTAAAAAAAATATACAGCAGCTTTCCGTATTTCTGGGGATGTGTATCGTCATGACGCTGTCCGCCTGTAAAAAAGAGAAGGTGGATTTTGCTTACGACAACAGGCCGGTCACCGATGTACGTAAAAGCTCATCGGTGAGGGTGATGAACCTTGCCGGTTTCAATCAGGTATTGCTCGAGGGCGATACGCTGACCAATTACCAGATCATCCTGCCTACCGATCCAGTAACCAACGTTCCCCGGGCAACGCTCTACTTCCCGGAGGGTGGTACCTTAAGTTCAACATGGAGTGTTCCACAGTCCTTACTGAAAAATGGAAAAGCAACCATACAGGTGGAGACCCGGGCCTACAATAAGCCAAATGACAAGCTAAGTCTCCAGTTGGAAGAAGATGCAAGCCAGCCTATGGACTATTACCTGAGGCCCATCCAGCGTTTTGGCGGTAAGGCTCCCGAATACATCAGGATACCGCGGGATGTGACCGCTCCTTCAGATCCCCGCAAGTTTAAAGTGCGGATCCTGAACCTATCGCAGCGCGTGGAAAATAGCAACATGGAAAACCTGACGGGGCCGATGACACTCACATGGGCAGACGGTACCCCGATCGATCCCAGGACAAGCAACATCCCTGAAGGACATTATTCAGCGTATATTGAACTTCCCTATACTACCGCGCAGCTGAAGGTGCTGACCAGTTCAGGAATCCAGGTTCCGGGAACCACCAATGAGCTGATCTTCCCCGAAACGTCAACGTTGACCATGCCTGTAGGATGGCCTCCTGAAGACAGCAACCTGACTTTCGCCGCGTTCCGGAATTACGCTCCAGGTGGGGTGTACACCATTGTTGTTTCCCCCTACAGTTTCAAAGTTCCTTACCTCAATGGAAATCCGGGTGAGACCGTAGATAGCTACCAGGACGCTGTAAGGATCATCAATGACATCAGTGAGCCCCTGAATACAACCTATGGAAGGGTACAGGCTGTAAATGCCCTGCCGGGCGTAAATGAAGTGAGTGTTACCATGAATGGGCAGGTCATGGGCGGAAAGATAGGCTACACGGCAAATACCGAATACCAGGAATACATCGTTGGCCATTATCAGGCCGAAGCGAAAGATGCGAACGGCCAGGTGCTGGCCAGGACAGAATTTCAGCTGGACCCCAACACTAACTTTACATTATGGCTGCACCCCAATGCGGAAGGAAAAAATACCATCACTGCCGTTGCGAATAACCTGAGCAGTATTGTTCCGGGCACCGATGCTACAGATGACGGTACTTACCTGCGCAATAAGCTGGAGCTGCCTTTCAGCATTCGCTTCCTGAACCTTTGTCCGGATTTACCTTACCTGACTTTCAGCACAAATAATGGCCAGGCATTTCCTTCAGTATTCAGTTATGACGCTACGGCCGTCAATAACCTCAGGCCCGGTGTTGTGCCGTTTGTGGCGCCCTATGTACAGCTCAGGTACCAACAGCCGGCGTATGAAGTCATGGCTTTCCGGTCTTCACCTGGCGTAGTTCCGGGTGCCTGGGCCAGCGACATTACCGTGCTGACTGGAAAAGAGCTGATTGCCAGGCCAGAATTGTATGTGCGTAATGGATTGCCGAATCATGAGCCGGGCATTTACACCATTGCCCTGGTTGGCAGTACAAAATCATCGGCACCTGCAGGCCAAAAGGCTAAAATGATCATCCTGAAACATACCAAATAACAACATCATGTTAAGATTAAAAACTAAAAACACCATCTCCTCTCTTTTCATTGCCCTGTTGTTTATGGCCTCGGGATGTGCGAAGGTAGAGTACGTGACCATTGCGGATCCCGCCTATTTAAGGGTATTCAATAATTTAAACTATAAAATCGGTATAGAGAATAAGGATGAAATGCTTCCTTTCCTGACGATGCTGATCGATCCCGTAATGGATGCCAATGGTACACCTGTTTCGGCAGCGATAAAAGGCGATTTTCTGGATCAGCGTGATCCCTATGCGCCACCATACCCTTCCCATATTGGTAGTGGTACTACGGTCAACAATCCCGAATATCCTGGCAGGGAGAATGTGCTTGTCGGTCCGGTGGTAAACGGATTTGACCTCAGCAGCTGGGCGCAGATCCCCTCGGGTGAGCACCGTGTCGTGTTCATGTTCCGTCCGAAGAACAGCATCCCTTTCTTTGACCTGGATGAGAAACTTAAAAAGAACGTATTGATTGACACGACCCTTGTGCTGGATATCAAAGAAATCTACACGCTGCATGTTTTGCAGAAGGATTATAAGACCAGGAAAAATGGGATTTATCTAAGGAAGGAGAATTTTCATCAGCTTCCACTATCAGATTCATTGGTTTACGTCAACTTTTACAACATGAGTGCCAAGGGGTACTGGGAAGCTGACAATGATGAGAAAGGGGGCACCATCTATGGCAAAGGAGCTATGGGTAACGGCATTAAAGACCAGATGAATGTCCTGCTGACACTTTTCAGGGACGCACCGGCAAATGTGTTGCCGCAGAAGCTCCCAGGGTATAGCGGGAAGTTCCTTGGAACCGTAACCAGGAACACAGACGTGATCAATGTGAGCCCTTATTACAGCTTTCCTTTGTTCGCCGACCGTTCTGCGGGGGGCATACATACAGACATCTGGCAGCGTTTTGATTTCCTTGCTCCCGGTATGGATCTTACGAATCTTCCTTATAACGGTACCGATATGAGGACCGAAGGCAACTGGGCGCCCTTACATTGCTACATGGCCGGAAAGACTTCCAGACCTGAGCAACAGAATGCGGTGAGCCTGCCAAATACCATTGTCAACATTCATTCAGGTACTTACAACCCCCGTTCCTTCGCAACGGTAAATACCATTGAAGTGGTCAATGGAAATGTATACCTGACGACCATCCAAAGAAAATATGCACCTCCAATCTATTAATGATTTTAATCAAAAGATACTACAGATGAAACTAAGCAAATCCTGGAATAGATTTCATTATCTCTGGTTATTGCTGCTTCTGGCGGGCCTCAGCTCCTGCAAGCACGACAACCTTGAAATTGATAAAGCAAATGAGAACTTCAGACCTGCTGCTGACTTTATAAAGAACAATTATGACCTCAGCCTTTTTGCGGCAGCAGTAGAAAAGGCAGGCATGAACGAACAATTGAATGGTGCAGGTCCTTTTACCATTTTGGCGCCCGATAACAATGCGTTCAATATGATCGGCATCAACCGTCCTTCGGATTTTGATAAGATGAACCCGGACAGCCTTAAATATATGGTACAAAGCCATATCCTGAACGAGCGTCTGCTGCGCCGTGATATTCCCTTTAACGGGATCGATGTACGTTACAGGACACTTGCAGGCAACGAAGTGTATGCTTCCGTATCGGATAGGAGCAGCACCGATAATTTACTGTTTTTCAGCGGTGCTTTTGTCAGCCGCTTTGATGTGACCCTTGCCAATGGTAACCTGAATGTATTAAACAGGGTCATTAAATATGAGCCGAAGGTCACTGTTCAGGAATGGTTGGACAAGAGGCCGGACTATAGCATCCTGGTGAGCGGGTTAAAAAAGTTCGGCCTTTGGGAGCAGCTCGCTAAGGATGGGTCCAATACTGTTGTGGCGCCGAAGAACAGTGTGTTCGAAGCAGCGGGTATGACTGCTGAAGTAGTAGCGGCAATGAACACTGACCGTTATATCGGTTCGAGGTTGTTTGGTTGTTATGTGCTGAAGGACAAACATTTCTTTATTTCAGATTTCGACGTACTTGGCAGCATCAATGGTGATGCCTTTTATTACCATCCGATTGCCGGTGATACCTATATCATGGTCTTTACTGTTGGCGGATTTAATGGCAACCTGACTTATCACATTGAGACCAGGACCAGCCGGTTCGGTTTATATGAAATCATCTCGAATGCCAGTGGACGGAATCAAAAAGCTTTTGATAACCTGCTGGATAACGGTCTGGTACAGGATCTTGACAACGTCATCATCCTTCCTGAGCAGGCCATGAAAACCAATTAAAACAAGAGACATGAAAAAGTTCAATATAAGATTATTCGTCATTTGTCTGGCTTTGCTCTCGCTGGCAGCGTGCCGTAAAGAAGAATTCCAGCCTGAAGTAGAAGGCATCCAGATTCCTCATGAGGATTTAACCACTACCTGGTCTGAGGCCCTGGAAGCCTCACCATACACGCTTTTTAAGGCCGCATGGAAACGTAGCGACATGAACAGCATCATCGAAAAAAGAGGAGTGCAGGCACCCTTAACGTTGTTAATTCCAACAGATGCTGCTTTTCTCGCTGATGGGCTCACGCTGGATGTCATCAATACCACCAGCCCGGATTTACTGGACAGCCTCCTGCTGTACCATGTGATCAGTCAGGACATTGAACCCAGGGCCCTGAGCCAGAGGACGGAAAACCTGGTCGGCATTACCATGTTGGAAAATACCTATCTGAGGTTGCCAGGATTTGAAAACCAATATCAGACAGACCCTTATCTGTACAGGCACTATCTGGGGATGTCTGGGAACGACTTGCTGATCAACGGCAAGAAAGCCGATGCACAGACGCCAACAGTTACTAAAAACGGGACCATATGGCCGATAGGGCATCTGCTGAAAAAACCGACAAAGACGATGATGCAGGTGCTGGAAGAAGATGGTCGTTTCTCCATGTATGTAGGGATCATGACCCTGACTGACCAGTTGTGGACTGACGCCTCTTATGATTTTTATCCACGCAGCTCGCCGTTTAAACCAGGATTGATCGTTGACCCGATTGGCTGGGGCCCTAATATCATCTTCCGTTCTATCTTTGCACCTACGGACGAAGCTTTCCATGAAGCTGGATTTCATTCCGTGGACGACCTGATGGCGCTCAACAACCGCGTGCCTTTACCGTATCTGAACGAAGAGACCTTCGAAATGGTCGGTACAGGATATGTGACAGATACCTTGCTCACCATGCACCGATGGGGGAAACTCTTTAAACAGGCCGACGGATGGGGATATGGAACGGAGACTCCGGACATCTTCTATTCCAATGATCTGAATAATACTTTACTGACAGATTACCCGCTGACGACCAAAGGGTATACGGGATCACTTCCAATTGTATATGCGCAGTTTGACTTCAGCAAAAATGCAGAAGGAAAAGTGACGATGAAAGTGAAAGGTTCAGCTGCTCCAGCAGCGACGGTTATAGAGGGGGACATCAATACCCTGATGGGGCCCATTCATGTGGTAAACCGCCTCATGCCGCCCAAAGAATTTAAATACTGATCGGTTTTTTTAGATTATACAGATTAATGAAAATGAATCACTTAACAAGAATATCTACAATATCACTTTATATGTGGCTGGCCATTGTTGGCTGTAGCCTGATGTTCATCGGGTGCAAGAAAGATGATACCGACGCCACTAAAAAGGATTTCAATACCATCACTTCCATTATAGCGGATAACTTTAACCTTTCCATTTACAATACAGCGCTGATCCGTTCCGGCCTGGCGAACCAGATGATGGAGACAGGACCCTTCACATCGATAGCTCCATCAGATGCCGCATTTGGCCTGGCAGGTTTTACGAATACGACGGCCATCTTATCGGCTGATCCTTCAAGGGTATCGTCAATCATGAATTACCATATCCTTAATGGAAGGTATGACCTGAACAAAATGCCCTTTCTTTTCAACCAGGAAGTACGTTCTTCGAATGGCGGGAAGCTTTTTGTCACCCACTGGGTCAAAGGTGCGGATACCGTCCTCACGATCAACGGGGCAAAAGTCCTTTCTAAAAATGTGGCTGCGTCCAATGGCCTGATCCAGGTGGTGGACCGTGTACTCGAGCCATATACTCAGGATCTTGTGGTGAACGCCATTGCTGCCGACCGTCAGCTGAGCCTCTTCTACCAGGCGCTTCAGCGCGCGGGATTGCTGGAGTTACTCCATGGAAATGGGCCTTACACCATCTTTGCGCCCAACAATGCTGCAATGACGGCTTTTGGGCTGAGCTCGCTGAAGGCCATTAATGAGACAGAGCCCGCAGTGTTACAGCGTCTGATGCGTTACCACATCATCGCCGACAGGAGGTTTGTCTATGACTACATACTGAGCACGGGGACCTCTAATCGCAGTGAGCAGGCCATGATCGATGGCAATTCCGTTCAAATCAGGTTGATACCTAATCCGCAGGTGAGTGGTGCTTATACCGGCATACAACTGATGGGTACAGGAAATACCTCGCCTGTAACTGTCGTGAAGCAGGATTTATTGACCGGCAATGGCGTGGTACACACCATCAGCAGCCTATTGAAAATTACACAGTAATAAGAATTTAGAGATGACATTAAAAAATACAATTTATAAAATATGCTTACTCCTGATGTTGTTGCCCTTTGCCGGGATCGCTCAGGAGACCAGCGGAACCCTTAATGGGAAAGTGCTGGACGCTGCAGGGCTGGCCTTGCCGGGAGTGTCGGTTGTAGCCATTCACCAGCCTTCGGGCACCAAATACGCTACGGCGACAGACAAAAACGGACATTATTACCTGCCTAACTTACGCATTGGCGGCCCCTATGCTGTCGAAGCCATGATGATGAGCATGAAGACCGGGAGACGGGAGGGGATCACCATTCGTTTAGGAGCAGCATTACAGCTGAACTTTGCGCTTGGCGATGAAACGCAGCAGCTGGCAGAGGTAGCGATCAGGGCCACCAAAAGAGGTGCACAGGCAAGCACCTACGGTTCGGGGAAAAACATCAGCGGCGAGCAGGTGCGCAATATGGCAACCGTTTCGCGGAGCATCACTGATGTGACCAGGCTGGTACCACAATCCAGCAAAGACAATAGCTTTGGAGGGACCAACTTCCGATACAACAACGTCACCATTGACGGCGCCATCAATAACGATGCAATAGGATTCAGCCCTTCCCTGGGCGGGCAGTCGGGCACTTCGGGTATGGCCGGAAGTTCTACGCGCACCAACCCGATCTCGATAGATGCCATAGAAGACATGCAGGTATACCTGGCACCTTACGATGTCAAGATCGGTAACTTTACCGGTGGATCGGTGAATGCCGTTACCCGCAGTGGAACAAATGCGGTGGAAGGATCGGTATACGGCTTTGGCCGCAATGCCAGCCTGACCGGTAAAGACCGGGTAGGCACGCTTGGGAAGATGAACAGCGACTTTTATGATTACCAGAGCGGCTTCCGCGTTGGTTTTCCCCTGATCAAAGACAAACTGTTTTTCTTCAGCAATGAGGAGATTACCCGCAGGCAGGATCCTACACAACTGATGGCCGGACGTGCGGAAACCAGTCATATTTTTAGTCAGCAGGATGCAGAAGACATCACGGCAAGCAACTTTTTCAATGCCGGTACTGCTGATGTGTTCAATACTTACGCTAAATCGTTGAAATTCTTCAATCGCCTGGACTGGAACATCAGCGATAAACACCAGCTTGCAGTAAGGAACAACACCATCATTTCTGAAGCGACGCACATGGACCGTGATCAGCAGGATTTCAGGTTCAGCAGCATGGCTTTCCTTCAGAAAAACAACCAGAGCTCCACCGTGGCAGAGCTGAAAAGCAGGTTCAGCAACCGCCTGACGGGAAACCTTCTTGCAGGATATACCGTGGTCAATGACTCCAGAGATCCAATGGGTGATCCAAGCCTTCCACAGGTACAGATTGCAGGCCGCACACCGGGCACAACCATCTACCTGGGCACAGACCGGGAGGCGAGCATCTTCGATATGAAACAACGCACGCTGGAGCTTACAGGGAACCTGAACTGGAACCTTGGCAAACACACGTTTACCCTTGGTACACACAATGAGTTTTACAACATCACTTATGGATTTGTCAATGCCTGGAATGGGAGGGTAGACTACCTCAGTATTGAGGATTACCTGAGCAACAATCCCTACCGTGTACGTGGCGCCTATAATTACACCGACAACAGCAGGTCTTATATCCTGGACAACCCGGCGGCAAAGTTCAACATGAATATGTACAGTCTGTATTTTCAGGATGAGATCAGGATCTCCGAAAAGTTAAAGGTCATTCCAGGGTTGAGGGCCGATATGGCATATCTTGGAGACCGTCCGGAGTTGAGTGACAAGATGAGCAACATTCTCGCAGATCCATACTTTGGCAGGACCTACACCTATACGCCATTAAACCGGATCACGAACAGTTATCTGAATAAGGTGCAGCTGTCGCCAAGAGTCGGCTTCCGTTACGACTGGAATGGTGACCAGCAGCTGATTTTGCGTGGTGGTGCAGGTTTGTTTACCGGAAGAATTCCGATGGCATGGCTGGCATACGCTTTCTATAACAATGGCGACAGCTATGGCGGATTTGACCAGAAGGCCGATCAGAAGCCCTTTGCAACGGGTAGCAACCCACTTCAGGGCGGCGCTGATGGCATCGCCGGTTTCATCCAGCAGAATGGTGCCGTGACCAACAACCCGAACAGTGGTAAAACACAGATCGATTTAATTGACAACGGCTTTGTGATGCCGCAGGTGATGCGCAGCAGCTTAGGCCTGGATTATGCTACCGATGACCAATGGAAACTAGGCGTCGAAGCCATCTATACCAAGAACATTAAAGATGTCTTGTTCCAGCAGCTGAATGTGCAGGATAACCCAACGTATTACGGGTATGATACCCATCATCAGCAACCAGTATACAGCGGTACCGTAGACCAACGTTTTTCCAACATATACCTGCTGAGCAATACCAGCAAGGGCTATCGCTATAGCCTGACAGGGACCATCAGCAAAAATATTACAGACAAGTTCCAGGCTTCTGTTTCCTATACCTATGGGCAGTCAAAAGACCTCTCCAATGGCGTACGTAACTCCATGGAATCAAACTGGCAGCTGAATCAGTCGCTGGTGCCAAATAATCCGGTGCTGGCGAACAGCAATTTCGACATCAGAAACCGCATTGTAAGTACATTCAGCTATAACAAAGTATGGGATAAAGCAGGCAAGACCAATGTGTCGCTGTTCTTCAGTGCACAGTCGGGAAGTCCATTCACCTATGGCATTGTCAACAATAGCATGCAGGGCTTGCCGCAACAGGTTAGCCTTGCTTTCATCCCGCAGCGCGAAGATGCCATTCGTTATTTTCAGGACAATGCAGTAACAGGGACAGCAGCACAGCAGGCAGATGCTTTCAACGCAGTGATTGACGGCGACCACTATCTGAGCAGCAGAAGAGGCAACTATACGGAACGGAACAAGGCACGTACCCCCTGGAATGTACAGGCAGATTTACACGTGTCGCATGATGTGTTCATGACTGCCACAAAAAAGCAGTTCATCACACTTACCGCTGACATCATGAACCTGACGAACCTGATCAGCAAAAGCTGGGGCATCCAGTATTTCTCACCGAACACTTTCAATTCCACAGCGAGCGTAGGCTTAACCCCTGAGTTGTTTCCGCCGGCGCAAAATCCGGGGATGTATCCAAGGTATCAGTTTACGACGCCAGGAAAGCCTTACAGCATCGATTACTACGGCTCAAGAACGCAGTTGCAGTTTGGTGCGAGGTATACTTTTTAATTATGAATAATCAATTGAAATAATGATGTATAATAATAAGATTTTCAGAGAATTAAATTTCTTTTATAAGCGGTTTTTTTGCTTGATGTCCCTGTTGCTGCTGCTGTTGAGCGCGTGTAAGAAGGAGGAGCAGGAAGAGGTGGAACGTTTGCCGCTTGCAGTGACGGATTATTATCCAAATAGTGGCCAGCAGGGCACATTGATTACCGTAGAAGGAACAGGGTTCAGTACAGACATCAGTGAGGTATCCGCTTCCTTTTCAGGTACAGAGGCCGAAATTGTAAGCGCTACCGCTACAGCTGTTGTGCTGCGTGCACCTGCAGCAGGTAGTACGGGACAGGTCGTCCTGAAGATCGGGGGAGCGTCTGTCAACGTGGGCAATTATACTTATCAGGACCTGAGTGTGGGCAGCATCAGCCCGACGAATGGGGCAGCAGGTACACATGTCCGTATCGAAGGTGCCGGATTCAGTAGCACATCGGGCCCTGCAGAGGTTTTTATAAACGGCAAAGCTGCATTGGTGGTCAGTGCAAGCGGCAATGTGCTGGTGGCTGAGGTACCTGTGGATGCGGGGACCGGACCAGTCACCATCAAGGTAAATGGGAAAGAAGCTTCAGGCCAAAGCTTTAAGTTCCAGGTGATCTCCGGCATCAAACCCGCAACGGGAGGTAAAGGAACACGTGTGAAGATCATCGGTGGTGGTTTTGATGAAGTAGTTGCTGGTAACTATGTAGACTTTAACGGGAAACAGGCTTTGGTGACTGAAGTTACGGAAACTTCCCTGACGGTAGTTGCACCTGACGAGGTAGCTACAGGCCCGGTAGCAGTGACCATCAACAATCAGAAGGTTGTAGGCCCTGTGTTCACCGTTGTTCCCTTCCCAACCATTGAATCGGTAACACCTTTGAGTGGTCCCGCAGGTACGGAGATGACCATCACTGGCCAGAATTTCAGTACCATCAATGATGAGAATGTGGTCACGATCAATGGAAAACCTGCAGAGGTGACGGCATCGACGCTTTATAAAATTACCCTGAAGATCCCCGGTTCAACGGGTAATGGCAAGGTGGTGCTGAATGTGAACGATCAGGTAGTCAACGGTCCTGATTTCAAAGACCAGACACTGGGTATTGCCAGGATGAGCCCGGACAATGGACTGGCGGGCACGCAGGTAACAATTACCGGTACTGGCTTCAGTGCAACGGCAGCGTTAAATACAGTAACTTTCAATGGTGTGGCGGCGCAGGTAGTCAGCGCAACGACCACCTCGTTGGTAGTGGTCGCCCCTGCAGCACTGACCACAGGTGAGGTGCGGGTACTGAGTGGCGGCCAGACGGCCGTATCACCAGGGACCTTCAACCGTGCAGGCATAATGACCTATGTTGGCGGGCCTAACAGCAGTGATATAAACGTCAGGGACCGGGGAGCCAGCATTGCTGTAGACAGCCATGGCAACCTGTATATCATGGAGCTCACCATGAACAGGATCAAGAAGGTAACACCGGACGGTAACGTAACCCTATTTGCAGGTAGCCCAACAGGAGCGTCTGGAAACCAGAATGGTACAGGTACAGCTGCGTTGTTTAACTTCAGCTTTATCAGCGGCATCGTGTTTGACCAGCAGGATAACATGTATCTGACTGATGGTGCCAACTCCAGCGTACGTAAAATTACACCTTCGGGGGTAGTCAGCACTTACGCTGTAAACCTGAACCAACCCGGTAAACTGGCGATCGATGAAAGCGGTATCCTATGGGTACAGACATCATACAGCCTTACCAGGGTAGACAAGGCAGGTATCAGAACAGTAGTACGAGGATTCAATGGAGCTGCAGAAGGTGCGGCACCGATCATCATCGGTTCTTATTTATACTTTGCTGATTCAGAAAGCTTATATATCGGTCGTTTCGATCTGGTAAACAGCATATATGATCTTAGGTGGGCTGGAAACGGGAATTTCGGAAATGCAGACGGTCCGATCAAATCTGCGATGCTGGTTTCACCAAAAGGATTCGTTGGTGATGGAAAGGGCAACATGTACTTCTCTGATGGATTTTCACAGAACACGAGGAAGGTTGACCTGATCCAGAACACGATCAGCACGGTATCCGCACAGACCACAAGAGGGTTTAAAGATGGAGGGCTGAACGAGGCTCAGTTTATGCAGCGTGACGCCATGGCGATGGATAAAGATGGAAACATCTACATCGTTGATATGGGTAACAATGCGATCAGAAAGCTGTTCCTGAAATAAAAATTATAGTAAACTAAATGATAAGGTCCAACGCAGTAATGTGTTGGACCTTTTCTATTATAAGCTTTTGAATATCGGGAGCAGGGAGATGCTCAGGTTTACATAAGGAACTGCACCGACTTTATTTTTGATGACATAATCCGTTGGCTTTTCATTTTTATCAAACAACCTTGCATTCAGCGTATTCATCAAACCACCTTTAAGGCCGATGATCAGGCTCTTGTTGATCAGATATTCGATTCCTGGGCCTGTTTTAAGCTCAAAAGTGCTGTACAGGCTTTTAGCTGGCAGGCCGGGTTGCTGCGGGTAAACAAATGCGGTGGTACCGCCCATGTCGGTGCCGAAGGTGATGTTGGCTTTACCATATTGTTTGCTCAGGGCCAGCTTTGTGGGCAGGTTGGCGATCAGTTCTATATTGTTACTGAACTTATGCCAGTAGGAGACATAAACAAATGCGGGTATGGGAGAGGATGGGTCTATGATTGCCACTATTCCTAAGGAAACTGCTGTTTTCGGTGTACGTTTCAATCCAAATGATAGCAGTCCCATGTAGTTCATCCTGGTGATCCCAAACTCCTCATCGGTAATTCCAGTGGCACCCAGGCTATACACGACAGGTTTGCCAAACAGCGAGTCCAGCCTTGTGATGCCCAGGCGGAATCCAAGTGTATTTTTGTGGAAGGACATGTCCCGCACAGGCAGGGAGGGAATGAAACTTTTTGAGTCTTCTATCCGCATGTATTGTGTCATGATGCTGAAAGAGCTGGAGATCATATTTTTTCCGACAGCAATTACAGGAACATTCACATTGGCAAAGGTCCTGGCCATAGCGAGTTTGCCTTCCGCATGTTTTTCGCCCAGATATTCGGATTTAAAATCGGTCTTTCCGAATGCTTCCGCGGATAAGGTGGCCTGGCGCAGCTCAGGAGTCCTGATTGCCGCTGCTCTCAGGTGACTGAGGATGATGGAGTCCCTCATCTTAGTTTGTTGTTTCTGGTAGGATACCTGAGCGCTGACTGTTGCGGAGGAGCTGAGCAGGAGCAAAGCGCTGATGGAATAAGTTCTTTTTAGAGATGCTGTTTTCATGTATTTTCTGTTGCGAAGATGGGGTGTCTTTGTTTATTCATTAAATGCCCGCTGGAGCTTCCAGTAGTTTTTGTGATGATGGTTTTCTGGAGAACTTAAGGATGAGTTTTTCGATGATGAGGTACATGGCGGGGACGACAAACAACGTCAGGATCATAGAGCTGGTGAGTCCTCCGATAATGACCCATGCCATTCCGTTTTTAATCTCTGCACCTGAGCCCGAGGCCAGGGCAATCGGTAGCATTCCCAGGATCATGGCCAGTGTGGTCATCAGGATGGGCCTGAGCCTTTCTTTTCCTGCTTCCACAAGCGCATCTTTCAGCTCGTGACCTTCCGCCTTCAGCTGGTTGGTGAAGTCGACAATCAGGATGGCATTTTTGGATACCAGGCCAAGCAGCATGATCACCCCGATGATGGAAAAGATGTTGAGTGTCTCCATGGCCAGTGCCAGTGCGAGGAGCGCTCCGATTAGTGCGACTGGAATGGAGAACAAGACTACAAAAGGATAGACCAGACTTTCATAAAGGGCGACCATGATGAGGTATACGAGCAAGATGGCCGTGACCAGCGCCAGTCCGAGGCTCCCAAAGGCATCACCCTGGTTTTTTACATCACCAAGGTATTCAATGGAAATGCCATCAGGGATTTTTACCGCGGCGAGTTTGTCTTTAATTTCTGCAGCTACAGAGCCCACAGGCCTGCCCACCACATTGGAGTTGACGGTGATGGCACCCAGGCGGTCGGTCCTTTGAAGCACACTTTCGCCTCTGCCCACGACCACTGCGGCAAACTGGCTCAACACAAATGACTGCCCGTCGGAATTGCTGAAAGAAAGGTTACGTACATTATTGATGTCCGACCGGTTATAGTTGTCGAGGCCAATCCTGATGTCATATTCGTTACCCGCCTGTTTGAATTTTGCACGGTCATTTCCGCTGAAGGAATTCTGGAGTGCTGCGCCAACCTGGTTCGCATTGATCCCAAACTGGCTCATCTTTTCGCGGTCAAGCTGCACTTTGATCTCCTGCTTCTGATCTTTCACGGAAAGCTCGACGAATTGTGTGCCCGGTATGCTGCTGATGATTTTCTTAAATTCTTCAGCAGTTTTGCGTATGGCGACCAGGTCGATCCCCTTGATGGCCACCTGTATCGGGGCGGAGTTGCTGTTGCCGGAGATGGAGGTTGCGGAGGCAGAGAACTTGGCTCCAGGGATCTTGCTGCTCAGTTCACGCTGGAGGTCCAGGCCGAAGTCGGACGAGCTGCTGTTACGTTCCTTAGGGCCGACGAGCGAGACAGTCAGCTCGGCAAGATTGGCATTGTTGCTTGTTCCGGAGACACTTCCACTCACAAAACCAACACTGGAGAATACATTGATCACTTCTGGTCTGGCCATAATGAGTTTCTCTGCCTGTTGGGTCACCATGTTGGTCTGGTAGATGGTAGATGATGGTGCAAGTTCCAATTTGATGAGCAGCTCGCCCTGATCTCCGTTAGGAATAAATGTAGCACCAATAAAACCTTTGGCGAGTAACATGAGGGCACCGATGATCAGCAGGATCACTCCGGATAATAAATAACGTTTTTTATCGAGCGTGTACCTGAGGAACTTTGCATAGTCCAGCTTCAGGTTATCGATAAAGTTTTCCAATGCCAGGTTGATCCTGCCCCACAGCGTCTTGGGGTTCATCACCTCAATCTTTCCGAACCTGCTGGCCAGCATTGGTGTGATGGTAAAGGAAACCATCAGACTCATCAGCGTAGAGAACACCACTACCAGCGAGAACTCCCGTAATATGGCGCCGATGATGCCGCCTGACATGGCCAGGGGCAGGAAGACCACGACGTCCACCAGGGTGATGGCAAGTGCCGTAAAGCCGATTTCATTACGCCCGTCGAGGGCTGCTTTTCTTTTTTCCGAGCCCATTTCCAGGTGCCGGTAGATGTTTTCTAAAACCACAATAGAATCATCCACAAGGATACCCACCACGAGCGACATGGCCATGAGGGTCATCAGGTTGAGCGAGAAGCCCATCAGGTACATGATGATGAAGGTGGGGATGATGGATGCCGGAAGGGCCACCAGTACGAACAGCGAGCTGCGGAGGCTATGGAGAAAGGCGAGCATGACGATGCCCACGATCAGGATGGCCAGTACAAGGTCTTCCATTACCGCATGCGCAGATGACAGCGTATAGGTACTCTGATCACTGGAGATCTCAAACTTCAGTCCCTGTGACTTATAGCGGTTTTGCAGTTCTGTAAACTCAGCCTTTACCAGCTTGCTGACATCCACAGCATTGGCATCAGACTGTTTGATGACCTGCACACCGATAGACGGGATGCCATTGATGTGGTTGATGGCGGTGGTTTTTGCGGTGGCGTCGACCACTTCGGCAATGTCTCTCAGGTAAACTTTGCCGCCCTGCGTTCTGGAGGATACCACCAGGTCGCGCAGCTGGTCAATGGATTCCACGTTGGCATCATACCTGATCGACAGTTGCTGTGCTTTGGTTTCTATACTTCCTGCCGGGAAGGACAAGTTGGCGTTTGCCACGGCCTGAGTGACCTGCTCTATGCCCAGGTTGTAACCTTTAAGCTTCGCCTGGTCGATGTTCACCTGGATCTGGCGTTCGTCGCCGCCGATGATGTTGACCTGGCCTACTCCGGGGATGTTCTGTAAAACAGGTTTGATCTGTTTGTCGATCACGTCAAAGAGTGACCGTGGTGCGAGGGTAGAGGTAACCCCGGCACGGATGACGGGTGTTTCCTCAAGGCTGATTTTGTTGACCTGTGGTTTATCTATGTCGTCGGGAAGGTCATTTTGTGCCTGGTCCGCTTTACGCTGGATGTCGCGTTCTGCTTTATCAATATCGGCGTCGCTTTTCAAGGTTACAGAGATCTGGGAGATGCCTTCCTGGGAAGTGGAGCTGATCTGATCCAGTCCTTCCACCGAGGAAAAAGCATCTTCAAGTTTCTTGGTCACCGCCGTTTCCACTTCGGCAGCAGAAGCACCGGCATATACGGTGCTAATGCTGACTACATTCACCTGTATTTTGGGGAGCAGGTTGTAGTTGAGCTTGAAGTAGCTTTGTACGCCGAAGAGGATGAGCACTGTAAAGATTACAGTGATGAGTAGGGGCCGTTTTATGGCTATTTCTGAAATTGACATGTAATCTTTTATTTTGATATGCTCACTTTGGTTCCATTCTTCAGGTTGATCTGACCTGATACGACGACGACGTCACCTGCCTTCAGGCCATCTGTCACGGCAATCAGCCCTTCCGATTCCTGTCCGGTCTTTATTTCCTGAAGTCTCACGCTGTTGCCCTGTATGACATATACCGAAGCATTCTGTACACTTTCCGTAAGCGCTTCCCTGGGGATCATCAGCATCTGCTGCGTAGTTTTTTTGCTGAAATCAGCATAAACAAAGGTGCCCGAGCGAAGCATTTCGCCACCAGGATTGGTGACCATGATTTCCACCTGGTAGCTGCGGGTTTCGTCAGCCTGGGGGCTGATGAAAGTGACGGTGCCAGCAAAGGTTTTTCCTTTGTAAACTTCTGTGGTGATCTTTACCGGCTGGCCGACTTTGATCTGGTAGACTTCTGCTTCTGTAAGGCTCACTTGCACCTTAGCTTTAGAAAGATTGATGACGGTAGCCAGTTCTGCGCCCGAGTTGACATAAACACCTTCTTCAATTGTTTTTTGAGCAATGACACCTGTGGTAGGTGATTTGATGCTGGCATCTGCGATCTGTTTCCGGATCTGTTTTGACTCATTCACCGCGTCGGAGTAGCTCTGGCGCAGCTCGTTTACCTTCTCGCGTGTGGCCGCCTTTCCTTCGAGCAGTTCCTGATAAGTCTGCACATCGTTGCGCAGCTTTGCCACATTGGATTCCGATTTCTGCAGGTCAAGCTGCAGCAGGCGCGTATCCAATACGATGAGCGGCTGCCCCTGTACCACTTTGTCGCCCAGCTTAAAATACAGCTGTTTGACCGTACCGCTTCCTGTAGAAAGCACCTTCGCCTCTATAAATGGGGCCAGTGAGCCTGTTTTCAGGATGTTCATTTGCAGTTCTTTTTCTACAGCAGTGGCTGCCTTTACCGGAATGCTGATTTCCGGTGCCGGAGCAGGGTTGTTTTTTGCATTGAGTTCTTTTTTATTGGAGCTGAGCTGATAGACAATCAGGCCGACGATGGCAACGATGATAATAATGGTGATGTGCTTGCGTTTCATGGGGTTATAATGAGCTGTAGAAATTTGTTAATGTACCATTGGCCTTTTCCAGGTCGATCCTTGCCAGGTAAAAATTGTATAGGGAATTCAGGTAGTTGTTCTGGGCGTCGTTAATGGAATTCTGGGCATCCAGCCATTCGGTAAGGCCGGTGACACCTTTCTGGTACTGTAGGTCGGTACTTTTGAAGACAGACTCGGCAAGCTCAATGTTGCGTCTGTTGTTCTCAACGTTGACCTGCTCGCGGAGCATCTTTGTCCGTGCATTCTCGTACTCCAGCCTGTATTTCTCCTTATCGAGGTTTAGGTTTTCCAGGGAGTTGAGGTATTTGTAATGTGCCTGATTGTAGACTGCACCTCTTTTAAAACCATCGAAGAGGGACATGCTCAGTTTGAGGCCGATGGCGGAGAAGTCGGTAATGGTAGAAAATGACTCACCGATTTTATCGCCAAAACCATTTCCTCCGTAGCGGCCATAGAACGATATTTTGGGGAGTATGCCCGCACGCGATCTCTTTTGGTCGATGTCCAGTAGTGAGGTGTTGACTTCAGCCACCTGGTATTCATTGCGGTTGCTCTCGCTGAAGGAGTTGCTTTCCGGGATGAGGTTAAGGTTAGGTGGTAGTTCATTTGCAGACGGATCAACGTTCAGGGCCGCGCTCAGGGCGAGTCCCATTGCATTTTTCAATTGATTCTCACTGAGCGTTACATTACTCTCAGCGGCAACCACCTCTGCCTGGTTGTTGTTGTAATTCACCTGGATTTTGTTGAGGTCAGATTCCATGGCCACCCCTTTGTCCACCTGTAATTTTGATATTGCGAGCTGTTGTGCGTAGGTCTTTTGATTGGCTTTCAGGAATTCCAGTTGTTCACGGTAGACAAAAATCTGGTAATAAGCAGTGCTGATGTTATAGATGATCGTTTCATCATTGGCCACCACGTTCAGTGCGGCAAGTTTGCTGTTGTACTTATTGGCTTTCAGGCCGGTGATGAGCTCCTGATCGTATATGGTTTGATCAAGCTGGACGGTTCCTGTAGTGGTGAATTTTTTAGTGAAGGCCACCCTGGTGTCTGTGGGCCCAAATAAACCTGCAGGGATGATGGTTTCCTGGACTTTCAGGTTGTTGTCTGTGCTTCCATTGATGCTGATGCTGGGCAGGTATGCCGCCAGGGCCTCCTTCGCTTTTGCCTGCGCCGCCAGCTGTTCATTGCTGTATACATTTCTGCTGCGGTGATTTTTCAGTCCATAAGCAATGCAGGATTTCAGGTCCCATTTATCCTGCCCCTGCGAAATTAGCGGGGAAAAGAAGATTAGCAATAATATCAGGTAATTTTTCATATCGTCCCAAAGATGTAGGGTACACTGGTGAAAAAGAATGAATAGCTGAGTGAAACGGACAAAAAGGAGTTTGAAACGGCAGCAATCTGAGCATAGCCTATAATGTGAAAAAATTGGCATCAGATTGGTTATTCTGATTAAAGGACACTAAATTTATTTTTATGGGATTAGCAGGATATTATCTTATTGCCGGGATCATGTTTATTGTCGGACTCATCGTGAGCGGTCAGCTGAAGCGCAAATTTCAGGAATACAGCCAGGTTGGCCTTAGAAATGGGATGAGTGGGCAGGAGATTGCGGAGCAGATGTTGCATGACAATGGCATCTACGATGTGCGCGTGATTTCCACGCCGGGTCATCTGAGTGATCATTACAATCCTCAGGACAAGACAGTAAATCTGAGTGAGGACGTGTATTATGGAAGGAGTGTATCTGCGGCAGCTGTGGCGGCGCATGAATGCGGACATGCCGTTCAGCATGCAACAGCATACTCCATGTTGAAATTCAGGAGCGCCATTGTACCGCTGGTCAACATCAGCTCACAGCTCTCTCAATGGATCATCCTCATTGGACTCGGTTTTCTTGCCGGCCGTTCCAATCCTACGATATTGCTGGTGGGCATTGTGTTGTTTGCGGTAACCACGTTGTTTACCCTAGTGACGCTGCCGGTGGAATATGACGCCAGTGCCAGGGCATTGCGCTGGCTGGAATCGCGGCGCATGACTACAGGTACAGAACATGAGCAGGCAGCCGACGCATTGAAGTGGGCCGCCAGGACTTACGTGGTGGCAGCCATCAGTTCTGTAGCTACCTTATTGTATTATATCCTGTTATTTATGAATTCCAGAGATCGGGAATAAAAGGTTATGAGGGCTCCTCAATCCTGACGAGGTCCAGCACATCCACTTCGAGCACATCGGCAATTTTATAAAGGCGGTTCAGTGTGAGGTCTATCTGTCCGAGCTCAATTTTGCTGAAGGCATTCTGTGAAATTCCGAGCCTTTCAGCCATCATGGTTTGTGAGATTCCCAGTTTGTTTCTGAGTACTTTAATTTTTTGATTTACTATTCTACTTTTCATAAAGAGGTCTTTGGTGTACAAATATAGTCATCCGCCGAATTAAAACTAATGGATTTAAATTTCCCGTAAATGACTTATCTGCGGAGGCTTAACGTTTGATGAATTTCTCGTCATCGAAGTGTCCGTGATCGTAGAAATTACCGGGATGACGCTCATAGACTACATGCTCAGCATGAGGTAACGCCTGTTCACCCATCAGGGCGTATCTTATTGCCAACTCTTCCACAGGAGAGATGGTTTTTCCGCTTTCATATTCCGGCAGGCTGGAGATATAAGGGGTATAACCAGCATCGATGACCACTTCATCTTCATCATCATCCAGACCAACAAGCCCGATGGGGAGCAGTACATATCCGGAATGATCTGTGGCCAGTACAAGATCGGCGACGATGTACCTTACCTTTTTCTCCTGGATATCAAAGATCAGGTCTATGACCTCACCGATTTCATTGTCACTGGTATCTACAATTTCCCAGCCGAGAATATCGGGCTGGTGGTCTGCGATTTCATAGTCGCTGCTGCTGAGTTCCTCCAGGTAGGTCGTTCTGTGCGCTTCATTTTCTTCCATGGCCTAATAACCTTTGTTTGTATCATTTTGTTTCAGCTGTCCACTCTCGCTAGTTTCATCTGTCGGCTCTGGCACCGCCAGGTCGGCTGGGGCTGCAATGTGACAGATGAGTATCGATCATTCAGGCGATAGCTCATGATTCAGGCGATAAATAGCCTTTCCTTAACAATGTCTTAATAAATGGAGTTTACTTTTGCCGCCGTGGAGACATCAGATAAGTCGCTTATTGACCTGATCAGGGAATCGGATTACACTGCTTATACCGATCTGTATAACCGTTACTGGCGTCAGCTGTTTAAAATTGCCTGGAGCAAAACTGGCAGTGAAGAAGATGCCCGTGATCTTGTGCAGGAGTTTTTTATCGAATTATGGAACCGCAGGGCTCAGCTGAAAATCGAGAAGTCGGTAGAGCATTACCTCGTTTCCGCGCTATACTACAAAGTGTTCATGCATTTCAGAAAACGTGGGTTTGAAGAAAAACACCTTCAGAATTATACTTATTTTCTTGAACAGCCTGCGCAGCATTCCTCAAATTACCTTGCGGATGCGGATCACGAGGCACAATATAAAGAATTGCTCGATCTGGTAGAAGAAACCGTCTCGCAGATGCCGGAGAAGATGAAGCGGGTTTTTGACCTCAAACACAAACAGTCGATGAGCATTTCAGAGATTGCTGAAGTGATGGGTATTTCCAGTCAGACCGTTAAAAACCAATTGTCCAATGCTATGCTGAAACTACGAAAGGCGGCAGGGGAACAGGGTGTGGGCAGCGCTTCATCGTTATTTATCGTCTGGTTGTTTGCTTAATGCCTGGCTGGTTGCTTCATCTTTCCATCCCGATTTGTTAACGTAAACTTAACAGCCTTCATCTGGTACGATTTCATTTTTCTGCAACTACCCTGTATATGCAAGCAGACAAAATAGCTTTACAAATACTTCTTCAGAAGTTTCTGGACGGGCAGGCGAGTCCGGAGGAGTCGATGCTGTTAAAGAAATGGATGGATCAGCTGGACTTCGCAGATGGGCAGCTCCTGGATGAGCGCAATGGATGGCTGATGAAGCAAAAAATAGATGAGGTCAATCAACAGCAGGCAGGTGCAGTCCGAGTATCCAGATTGCCCCGCATCTTATATGCTGTTGCTGCATGTTTTGCACTTATTGTTGGTTTCGCAGCAGTTCAGTTCTTTAGTGTCCATCATCAGGAAGCGCAACTTTTCAGGCGTTCGTCAGTACTTGTGGGGAAACCTCAGCAGATTTTCAAAAGGCTCCTCAACAATACAGCGGATGTCCATACTACGGTGCTGGAAGACGGTTCGGTGGTAAAACTGGAAAGTGGAAGTTCATTGATGTGGCCGGCACCTTTTGAAGCCGGCAGGCGCCGGGTTGTGTTGAGTGGCAAGGCCTTCTTTGAAGTTGCGAAAGATAGAAAAAAGCCATTCATTGTGTTATCAGGGGATATCTCAACGACTGCACTCGGCACATCCTTCTGGGTGGAAGGAAATAATAACAGTCGGCAGATCACCATAAGGCTCATCACGGGAAAGGTGGTCATTAAGCGTGAAAAGGAAGGTGTCGGGAAATTGCTTGCCTATCTGATCCCCGGACAAACCTTAAACTATAAAACCAAGACGGGCGAATTGGTGGTTTCCACTCAAAGGAGACAAGAACGGCCGGAGCCAAGAATGGTCGTGAAGCCTGATGCACCGCTGATTTTTGAAAATGCCCCACTTGCACAGGTATTTAGGCAGCTGGAGGTACATTATCACGTTCGGATAGATTTTCAGCCTAAAGAAGTACGTGCAATGTCCTTTTACGGGACTTACACCAAGGATGATCCGCTGGAGCAGATATTGGATGCCATTGTCCTTGCCAACGGACTGACCTTAAAAAAGACAAATCACACATTTATCATTACCAAATAAATACCCCCTGAACAACGACAACTGCAGGTGTCTAACGGTCTTTCGATCGTAAAGGGGAGACTATTGCTAAAAATCGAACAAAAATGACTAAAAGAAAACGAAGGAAAACACAGTGTAAAAGCATGATTGTGCTGTTGCTGTCGCTGTTGTTAGGCATCAGCCTGCACGCTCAGGAGCGGGGCAGCATCACGGTAATTGTACAGGATAAAAATGGAGGGGTAATACCTGGCGCATCAGTAAATGTAGCTAAAAACAACCTGTCTTTTTCCCGCAGTTCTGTATCAGACGACAAGGGGATGGCTGTCTTTCAGGCAGTACCGGCAGATACGAACTATTGTATCGCTGTTTCCTTCATTGGAATGCAGACTGAAAAACGTTGTGGCTACAACGTAAAAGCAGGACAAAAGGTCACTGTAGTAGTGGAGATGGAAGACAGCAGGTCTACACAGATGGATGAGGTGGTCGTCGTAGGTTATGGCACCCAGAAAAAAGAAAACCTGACGGGATCAGTGGGCGTCATCAGAGACAGTCAGATTGCCGGGCGGCCCGTCACGCAGCTGTCGCAGGCACTTTCAGGAGTTACGCCCGGTCTTTACATCAATGCCAATACCGGCGAGCCTGGCAACGACCAGGCCAACATCAGGATCCGTGGGACGGGGACATTGAACGATGCCAATCCACTGATCCTCATTGATGGAGTTGAGGGGCCGCTGGACAACATCAATCCATCAGACATTTCATCAGTCAGCGTGCTGAAGGATGCGTCCTCCGCTGCCATTTATGGATCCAGGGCTGCTAACGGTGTTATTCTGGTGACTACCAAACGGGGAAAGATGAATGGTAAAACCAGTGTTTCCTACAATTATTATACTGGAGTAGCTACGCCGACCGTTCTTCCGGAGATGGTGACCGACAATGCCACTTATCTTAAGTTATACCGTGAGGCGATGCAGAATACGGGCAGTTCAGTGTCATATACCGATGCAGACATTGAACGTTATGCCCAGCTGCCCTCTACCGACTGGATTGATGAGATCTTCAGGGACCGCGCTCCGATCAGTCAGCATTCACTGTCGGTAAATGGAGGAAGCGACCGCATCTCTTACCTGTTTTCATCCGCCTATCTTGATCAGGACGGTCTTCTGGATGGCGATCAGCAATACAAACGGTTCAATAGCCGTCTGAATATGGACATGAAGATTTCCGAGCGCTTTGATGCCGGTGTTTCTTTTTCTTACGCAAGGGGAACCAGCTCACTGGCAAGTCAGCAGAACATAGGTGAACTTACAGGCAAGGGTAGTCTGGCCTTTGAAGGCGGGCTTACGCAACACCCTTTAACACCGGTTTACGACGGTGAGGGCCGATATGCCGGTCCTGAGGCTATTCTGGGTTTGAGAAATGACCGTGCCAGTGGAAGGGCGATCCTCGATCAACAACGTACAGCAGCATTGAACAATGACCTTCTCGGAAGTGCGTTTCTGACCTATGAACCGTTTGCAGATTTTACGATCAAAGGTACCCTGGCTTTTAACAGCCAGACCAGGCATGCCGAAGAAGCCAACAAAGAGTTCAAACAATACGACTGGATGACGGGCACGCAGCTGAGCGTCACCAATCCGGCAAGCAACCTGACAGACATCCAGTCCAGCAGGTTTAACGTCACCAGCTGGCTGCAGGCCAATTATGAAAAGAGCTTTGGTAAACACACCCTGAAGGGGCTCTTCGGATTTAACCAGGAGCATTCCGAACAGCAAAACAACAGGTTGTCGCAGGAAGGATTTGCTGTGCCAAGCCAGATCATCTTCGGTAAAGGTTCCAGGACAACACTGGTGTCCGGCACGAAAGGAGAGTGGGCATTGCGTTCTTTCTTCGGCCGGTTGAACTACGCGTATGAAGACAAGTACCTGTTTGAAGCAAACCTGCGCAGAGATGGTTCATCACGTTTTGGCAAGAATAACCGCTGGGCAATGTTTCCTTCATTCTCAGCAGGTTGGGTAGCCTCGAATGAATCCTTCTGGAACAAAGATATCGTCAACTATATGAAAGTCCGTGGTTCATGGGGTAAGCTTGGGAATCAGAACACGGCATTGTACCCATTTGCATCGCAGGTATCCTTAGAAAATAACTACGTGCTGGGCACGGGGCAGGTTTCGGGTGCTGCATTGGCGACGCTCGGCAATCCCGACCTGAAATGGGAAACGACGACGACCACAGACATCGGTCTGGAGCTGGGCTTTCTGAATTCCAGGGTTACGCTGGAGGCAGATTATTTTGTGAAGCGCACAGATGATATCCTGACCGAACTCAACAATCCGCTGGTGACGGGCGTGGTGAGCCCAACCATTGTGAACGCGGCATCGGTAGAAAATAAAGGATGGGAAGCCACCCTGAATTATAAAGACAAGATTGGTGAAGTGACCGTTGGTGTTGGTGGGAACATTACCTACATCAAAAATAAGGTACTTGCCATCAATCCTTCATTGGGTGGAGCCGACGACCGGGTGGAGCTCAGTGCCGTCAATAACATTTACCTGATGCGCGGTGAATCCATCAACACCATATATGGCTACATCACGGAGGGGATTTTTCAGAACAATGAGGAGATCAGCAATGCCCCTGATCATGCGCTTTTCGGGAAGCCAGTGCCGGGAAACTTCAGGATCCAGGATACCGACGGCGATGGGGTGATTACAGAAAAGGACCGTGTGGTGATGGGGAACAGGCAGCCAAAATGGTTGTTTGGATTTAACCTGAATGCCGCTTACAAAGGTTTTGACTTCGCTGCGCTTTTTCAGGGAATCGGTAAGGCCGATGCCTTTATCTCCAGGCTGAATGGCCCTTTCCCGAGAGCAGGTCTGCGTAAAATATGGGAGGACCGCTGGACACCTGAAAACCCCAGCGCGACCATGCCCAGCCTATGGTCTGACAGAAGTGGCTACAACGGTAAAACTGTGGAAAGCCTTCCATCGTCGTTCTGGGTACAGAACAGGGATTATCTGAGGCTTAAGAATGTCCAGATTGGATACACGTTCAATAAAGGTACGCTGAAGGCACTGCCTGTACAAAGCATCCGCCTCTACCTGAATGGACAGAACCTATGGACGAAAACAAAATTTAAGGACTTTGATCCGGAGCGCCTAGATACTGAAGCTTACGTGACTACCTCACTTCCGCAGGCCAGAATCATTACCGGCGGTGTGAACATTACTTTCTAAATTATAAAGAGAATCATATATGAAATTTAAATACTTAACCATTTTGCTCCTGGCGGCATCATTAGGCTCCTGCAAGAAGGACTTTCTCGAGAAGCTGCCTGAAGATACATTGGCGCCGGAAGTTTTTTACAGCGATGCGAATAGCCTGAGGCCAGGGTTGTTCGGTGTTTACCGGGCTTTGCGCGAGGGCGCCGTATTTGGTAATCCCATAGAACTGGAGGGGATCTCCGACAATGCCATCCTGAATACAAGGGCGGCAGAGCTGATCAACTTTTCCAAAGGACTGGGGGGAACGGACAACTCAGAGAAGCTTGCCGAGTACTACCTTTATAACTACCAGGTGATACAAAGGGCCAATGCACTGCTTGACCACATCACTGCGCCTGGCGACATGACCGACGCTGAGCGTCAGGTAATCCGCTCGGAGGCAAGGGTGCTCCGTGCTCTGGCCTACATGCGGCTGGTGTATTTGTATGGTCGTGTGCCCCTGGTGTTGACTTCCATCTCACGTAATGAAGCTTTGGCATTGCGACAGGCCTCAAGGGAGGAGCTGATTTCATTTATTGAAACGGAGCTGGACGAAGCGGGAAATTTACTGGAAACCAAAGCCTATCAGTCGCAGACCGGTCGTTTGACCAAACAGGCGGCCCTGAGTATGCGTGCCAAGGTATTATTGTATGAAGCACGTATGGGCAAAGCCAGCTGGACTGATGCCCTGAATGCGATCAATACTGCCAAAAACCTCGCTACAGCCGCCGGTGCAAAATTGCTTACGGTGGGTGATGGGAGCAACGGGCAGCTGAATTACGAAAGTCTTTTTACAGAAGGCAATGAAGACAATGCCGAGGTTCTTTTTCAGGTAAAGTTCGACGCTGCTGTCGGTCAGGGGCAATCGCTGCACAACAACTACGCACCCAATCAGGCCAACCAGACGGCCAGGATTTCCATACATGGCAATTTTGTCCGTGATTTCTATGGCGTAGACGGTCTTCCTACGACCGATCCAGCCTCTGTGGTCAATCCCGCGGCTCCCTACCAGGCGCGCGATCCGCGCCTACTGGCGAGTGTGTATGTGCCGGGAATGCGTTATTTCTTTGGCACCTACGCCGGAAAAGCGGGTAACGCCTCACTGGAAACTGATTTTGCACTGAGAAAATACACTTATAACACCCTTACCGGTGGTGATGGAGGTCTTGATGTGGTGGTATTCCGGTACGCCGACCTGCTGCTGATGCTGGCAGAAGCGGAGAATAAAGTGAATGGGCCGACCACAATTGCCTATAATGCCGTCAATGAGCTGCGCAGCAGGGTAAACATGCCAGGTTTCAGGCCGGGGATGAGTGCCGATGCTTTTAACCAGGAAGTGCTGCACGAACGAAGGGTAGAACTGGGAATGGAAGGCCAGCGTTGGTTTGACCTGATCACACTGGGCATGGCCAATGAAAAAATCAATGGCATCAATGAGCTTGGGCGCAGGTTTGTGCCGCAAAGGCAGGAGCTCTTCCCGATCCCGAAGAGTGAGATCGACCTGAACGGAAACCTGCAGCAGAATCCTGGTTATGGACAATAGATCGGCGCAAAGATGTGACCTAAAGGTGTTGATTCGCTAACATTGGCTAAACATTGAGCTTATACTGAGCCTATAGTTTTGCCGCATCAACAGCGAGGCTCCCAATTTTGTAAGCGTAAGTACTGACTGCCCCGGAGTGCTGGGGCAGTCCTATTTGATAATGAAAATAAGATCATGAAAAGAAGAGATTTTTTTAAGAATACCACCATACTTGCCGCAGGTTCGGCAATGGCACCCCTAACGGGACTGGCGGCAGAACGGGCCGCAACGGATTTCGGTGGGAAGACCGCAAAGAACATCATATTTATGGTGAGTGATGGCATGAGCATTGGCACATTGACCATGGCCAACCTGTTCATACAACGCAGGGATGGCAAATCCTCCAACTGGCTGTCGCTCTACGAACAACAGAAGGGGGTGCGTGCCCTGATGGATACTGCTTCGGCGAATGCCCTGGTAACGGATTCTGCTGCGGGCAGCTCTGCCTGGGGTGGCGGTGTCAGGGTAAACAATGGCTCCCTGAACGTATCTGCTGACGGTACATTTCATAAACCCATCCTGCAGAAATTTAAGGCTGCGGGTAAAGCGGTTGGATGTGTGACTACCGTTCCGATTACCCATGCCACACCGGCAGGATTTTGCGTGAACAGCGATTCACGTGGCGATCAGGATGGCATCGCAACGCAATACCTTGACCTTCGCTTTGATGTGATGATGGGTGGTGGCACAGAGTTTTTTGCTGCGGAGAAAAGAAAAGACAAAAGAGATCTTTTTGCCGATTTTACTGCCAAAGGATTCTCCGTACTTAGAAACCGCAAAGACATGATGGCCCACAATGCCGGGACCACAAAACCTGTACTTGGTGTTTTTCATGAAGACGGGCTGCCGTATAGCCTGGACAGGGAGCATGATGCTGCAAAAAAAGAGCAGGTACCCACACTGGCGGAGATGACGGCAACGGCCATCAAGCTGATGGAGAAAAATAAAAATGGCTTTGTCCTTCAGGTTGAAGGTGGCCGGGTAGATTGGGGAGCACACGCCAATGACGTTGGCGGGCTCATTTACGATCAGGTGGCTTTTGATGAAGCTGTTGGCGTGGCACTTGCCTTTGCGGAGCAGCACGGCGATACGCTTGTGGTAATGACTACTGATCATGGCAATGCAAATCCCGGGTTATTTTCCGCGGGAGGAGATGTCAATGCCAATTTTGACAGGATCAGGTCTTTCCAGCATACCAACGACTGGATCTTAAATGGGATCACCAGAAATGATACGGCGAAGCAGGTGATTGAGCGGATTGAAGCCGCGCAAGGCCTGGTATTTAAAGAGGCAGAAGCTGCAGAGTTGTTGTCGCATTACCAGAAAATGGACGGTGATGGACTGTATAATCCTAAAAAGCTACCATTCAAATTACTCGCTGAGCTACAAGTTCCACGAACATCGGTATCATGGGGATCCATGGGCCATTCAGGCGACTATGTGGAGCTGGCCATGTTCGGGCCAGGAAGTGAGTTGCTGAAACCTCTTGTTAAAAATACAGATCTGCACCAGCTGATGCTGCGGGCTGCAGGTCAGAAGTAAACTTTCTTTTCTGCTCCCGGATGGCATTCCGGAACGTTTATGCTGCTGAATGATGGACCAACATCAGTCCCTAATCCTTCTATTTCCTTTATGGTATTTGCCGGGAGCGCCGAGGAAACGACCGCGTATTTTAATAAAATTGCTCCCGGGGGCAAGGTGATGATGCCCCTGGACAGTTACGACTGGAGTTCCAACTATGCCTGGGTGGAAGACAAGTATGGTGTTTCCTGGCAGCTGTATACCGGCAAGGCAACGGATAAAAGGCAGAAGTTTAGTCCCACGCTGATGTTTACCGGTGCACAGGCAGGATCGGCTTTGTCTGCTATGGAGTATTATACGCGCTTATTTCCTGATGGCCGGATCGAGGGGGTACTGAATTACAGCAAGACCGATGGCGAGGATCCGGACTTTGTAAAACATGCACAGTTTAACCTCATTGATTTTACATTGATGGCAATGGACAGCTCCTTTAGTCATGGTTTTCAGTTTAATGATGCCATTTCATTTGTGGTGGAATGTGATACTCAGCATGAAATCGATGCCTACTGGAATGCACTTACTGCGGACGGAGGTGTGGCAGTGGCTTGTGGTTGGTTAACAGATAAGTATGGTCTGAGCTGGCAGATTGTCCCAAAAATTCTCGGAGCGCTGATGAAGGATCCGGAACGAGGTCAGCGGGTAATGAGCGCATTGATGAACATGAAAAAACTGGTGATTGCTGATCTGGAAAATGCTTAACAGGTTAAGGTGTATCTGTCTGTTTGGGTCTGATGAGGTACAGTTCCCGCGCATTGGTAGATACCAGCGCATAACTTAACCTGCTATCGGTAAACACATTTAAATAGAACTGGGATACCGATACGTCAATACCATTGCTCAGGTAGTACCGCACTTGCTCATCACCTGAAGCCCTGGTTTCAATAATGATGTTGTCCTTTCTGATTTTTATGGTTTTATTTTTAATGGTGACATCGAAGAATGCACGTCCTACCCATCCTTTCGTGGAGAAGGAAGGACTGCCCCCGCCGATGGAGTGCCGGTACTTCATCTCGTATACCTTCTGGAAATGGCGCAGTTTGAAGTGCGGTACATCAAGTGGTTGACGGTGGTCGTTGGTACTGTAAAATTCATTGTCTACCGTCCGAAGTGGGTTGAACTCAGGTAAGGTACGGGAGCCCTGCTTTCCCTTGTCACTTTTGAAGAGGACATAATATTTACCGGCTTTCATAAAGAAGATCCGGTGAAGCCTTTCGTCCGGACTGAGGTAGATGGGTTCGTTAAAAGCATACTGGCCATCACGAACAACCTCCTGGTACATCTTGTCCAGTTTTTCAGGCGTCCATTCCAGGTCTTTGTTCAGGGTAGTAATCGGTTTTTTAGCGTGGCTGCCATCCAAAGGCCAGGTGGTATAGTAATATTCCTGGTCAGAAATGTGCAGGGCATAGGGGCCCATGAAGCCCACTTGCATTCTTGTGGACGAAGAAACGTATAGCGAGTCCTTCGGGTTACCTTGTTCATCAAGTTTATAATAATGGTAGCCGGGTTCCGGCTCCTCCTGGTCACGGTAAACGGCAAGCATTGGCTGATCATTGACGAGCCAATGCATCCTGATGGGGCTTGGTGCCATGTAATCGTCACTTTTGGCAAGTAACACGGTAGTGTAGTCTTTCATCCCGGTATTGGTATCCAGGACCTGGTAATCTGCATATTGCTGCGGTATAGCAGTGGTCTCAAATGCTTTCTTCAGCCGGTCGTCACCCCCCGACCAGTTGCAGGCGGCAATCCCGCAGATGACGAGCAGGGAAAGGATCACTAGTGTTATCGGCATTTTTCTTTCTTTATGAAGATGCATTACTGGCTTTTATAAATGATGGAGGCAGGGATTTTGCCACATCCAAATGTAATGTTTCAGTATCCCATCAGATCCGGAGATTATTATTCGCCGGGCAGTTGCTGATTATCCGCAAAGAACTAATCGGCTTCCGACAGGGCGGCGGCAGGGTAGATTACATTTTGTGCAAGTTGCGTCAGATAGCGTTCAGTATTGATGTTGTCTTTCAGGGATTGTTCCAGCAAAGCGGCGGCAGGTTCTTTTTTCATGGCCTGTGCCATCAGGTACAGTGACTCATAAGCGGCAATTTTATGGTGCTGGATGCTGCGTGCACAGTGCAGCAACTGTATGTCTTTCAGTACAGACTGTTGCTTGGCGAAGCCACTCGCCTCCTTGGATAGTTTGAGCAGTTCGTCGTCTATGGCGTTGGTGATCCTGGAAGGTTTGAGCTTCAATGGTTCCATGATGATCGCAAGACGGGAAATGTGCTGCTCAATTTCAGTGCGTTCGGGCGAAAGTGCGCTGCCCAGCTCAGGAGTGTGTGCGGTTAAAGACAGCTGTTCAAAAGCCTTTTCATACTTTTTTTCTGCAGCATATAACTCAGCGATGGCGTTGATATACACTTCTTTTAAATTGAGGGGCGGGGTTTTCATTTTGTTTAAAACGGCAATTTATGGATTTGGTTTCTGATTTTATCTTTTTATGATTATTTATCCCAAAACCAATTTGTGGCATCATTACTGCTTATTGTCTGGTACATCTATACTATGAAAACAAAAAGGGAAGCATCTTGCACAAAGAAACTTCCTTTTTTTGTTTACAGGCCAGGGAACCCGCTTAAAGGTTGACTTTGCTTTTCGGAGGTCCATTCAGATAAATCAGGGCGTTGCGACATAACAGTCGGCCGCCGCCTGCCCGCAGAATTGTTGATTCGCTAAAACTTTATGCCTTCGCTTTGGTTAATGGTATGAAATCAATGGTTACTTCCAGGTATCAATGATTGGGGGAATCAAATAAACATCTAAATTAGCTAAATGGAAAACTTTACAATGCTGCAGTTCTTTGAATGGTATTATCCTGCCGATGGCAGTTTATGGAACCATTTTAAAGGGGAAGCAGCAAGACTCAAAAATATAGGGGTTGATACGGTCTGGCTTCCACCGGCGCATAAAGGGACTGAGGGAGATCAGTCCAACGGTTACGATTCATATGATATATACGATTTGGGCGAATTCGATCAGAAAGGATCAGTTGCGACCAAATACGGGACAAAGCAAGAACTAATCGATGCAGTAAATGCCGGCAAGGATGCTGGCCTGCAGGTATATATGGATATTGTACTCAACCATATGGGAGGGGCAGATGACGCTGAACCCGTAATGGTAAGGAAGGTAGACCCGGAAAACAGGAATGAATTTATTAGTGAGCCTTACGAAATAGAGGCGTTCACCAAATTTACCTTTCCCGGTCGTGCAGGTAAGTATTCCGAGTTTACCTGGGATTTTCAATGTTTTGCGGGGGTAGATTACGATGCCCGGAATGATGAGACGGCGATCTTCAGCATCCAGAACCAGTATGGTGAAGGATGGCAGGATGTGATGGACCATGAGCACGGTAACTACGATTACCTGATGCAGGCGGATATTGACTACCGGAACCCTCATGTACGTGAAGAGGTGAAAAGGTGGGGCAAATGGTTTTACGAAACAGTAGGGATGAGTGGTTTCAGACTTGACGCCATCAAACATATGGATCCCCGTTTTTACAATGAGTGGCTGGATGAGATGAGGTCGGCCTTCAAACAGGAGTTTTTTACTGTCGGCGAGTACTGGTCGCCCTACGACCTGCAGTCGTTGATCGACTATATTGAAGTAACCGGTGGACGGATGTCTTTGTTTGATGCGCCCCTTCAGGCCAACTTTCATAAAGCTTCCAAGGAGGGAAATGCCTATCCTCTTTCTGAGATCTTCAATGGCACACTGTTGTCTGCCCATCCTGATCTGGCGGTGACGCTGGTGGAGAATCATGACACCCAGCCTTTGCAATCGCTGGAGCAGCCGGTAGACGAGTGGTTCCGCCCATTGGCTTATGCGCTGATCCTGTTTCGCGCTGAAGGTTATCCATGTGTATTTTATACGGACCTGTATGGTGCCGAGTATGTGGATCAGGGCGGAGATGGCGGCGACCATAAGGTGACGCTGAATAAAATGCCGGGAATGGAAGAGATGTTACTGGTAAGGAAAAAGCTCGCTTATGGTGAGCAGCGCGATTATTTTGACCATCCGAACTGCATCGGCTGGACGAGGGCAGGAGATGAGGATCATGAGAATTCCGGCTGCGCGGTCATCATGTCTAACGGGGATGAAGGGCGTAAGTCCATGGAGATCGGACAGCAATTCGCCGGAAAAGTATTCGTAGACAAACTCGGACACCGGACAGAGGAAGTCGTAATTGACGAGCAGGGCTGGGCGGAGTTCCACTGTAATGCAGGCTCTGTATCAGTTTGGGTGCTTCAGATTAGCTAGTCTGAGGCGCTGCAGGTGTCAGCGGTAAGGAAACGTAGAAAGTTGTGCCCTGCACCTTGTTCTGCTCAAACCAGATCTTACCATTCTGAAGCAGGGTATACTCTTTGCAAAGGTAAAGGCCAAGGCCGATTCCTTTTTCGTTGTCGGTGCCAAAGGTAGATTTTGTCTTCAAGGAGAATATCGTAGACGATTTCTCTGCGGGGATGCCGATACCGGTGTCCGTGACGATCAGGAGGCAATCGTTTTTCCCTTGCTCAGCAATAAACCTGACACTTCCGCCAACGGGAGTAAACTTAATCGCATTGCCCAGCAGATTTCTGACCACCAGCTGCAGCATATCTGCGTCACAGTAGGCGCCGACCTCTTCGGGAAGGGTCACATCGAAGGTCAATCCTTTTTCCAGGGCCATGGCTTGCTGCATCTGGAGCATGGGCGTCAATATGGTGACCATGCGGTGGGCACCAAGTACCGCAGTCATGCTCGTCAGCTGGGATCTTGACCAGGACAGCAGGTTGTCCAGCATCTGCTGCGTGCCACTCAGGGCTTCTGTCAGTTTAGATTCCATCGTCTCCCGTTCATCTGACTGGATATCGTATACTTTCAGCAGCTGCATGTATCCCTGTATCGATGCCAGTGGCGCACGTAAGTCATGCGCTACAATGGAAAAAAGCTTGTTTTTCTCTTCATTGATTAACTCCAGCTGAGTTGCCCTGTGATCAGAAGCCATCTTTTCTTTGTAATAGATTCTTCTGAGATGGTAAATCCCGAAAAAAATGACGCACACACTAAAAAGGTGAGTATATGCAGTACCGATGTAGATGCTGCGCCGGTTGATGACCGTATGCGCAAGCAGCTCAGGGTGGAAGTATTCCGTAGCGATGATGACCATTCCACTGATCAGGCAAATGGCCGTGAGCAGTATGGAGAATTTTCTGCCGATCACGATGAGTACCAGGAACAATGTCAGTACCAGTGAGGGGAGTGTGGATCCCATGATCCCCGCACTGTAAAAGAAATTGACGCAGAGCAGGGCCGGCACACAGGTGGCCACCAGCAGGATGGCGAGGGTATACCTCCGTCGGAACCTTGCAAGGAAATAGATGAACATTAATGCCAGCAACATGGCCAGTAAGATCAGCGATGTGCTGTGCAAGCCGATAAAAATGGTGAATGGAATGGAGGCGGCAACAGTCAGAACCGCGATCAGACACATGACATTGAACATCCGGTATTCTATCCTGATGGATTGATCATACTCAGTAAGGAAAACAAAAAGATTTTTTATTCCGCTCATTGTTTTCTGGTCATCTTTTCAGATTGCATTGCTGGTATCTTAAAGATGGATTTAAACCTTTGATCTTCATAATAATTGCGAATTCATCAACTTGACTTTAACAGGGATATCTGGTTTTTTGTAATGAATTATTAACAATGATAGCGTTTTTTTTCCTTACGAAACAATCATTGTTTTGCTTATGTATTTACCCGGGATAGGGTTTACTTCTATGGCGACTAAAATGCTTCGGTCAGGCCAAGAAAAAATCCCCTGGCGCCATAATTTCCAAAAGCATAATCCAGACATAAGTTGGTACGCGTAGCTTTATTGAACAGCACGCGCAGGCCGGCGCCCCCACCGGGCTGCCATCGTTCAAACAAAGCTGTGCCCAGCTCGTCGTTGGTAGTTTGGATGTTGAAGAAGGTAACACCGCTGATAAACTTGTTGCGCATGATGGGAAAGCGGTATTCCAGTTCTGAATAAAAATACTGAGGCCCTTTAAAGTAGCCTACCGTATAACCACGTCCGCTGCGGAAGTAGGCATCCTTCCCTGTTCCCGGCAACTCCAGATAGGGCAGGGCGCCACTGACCAGGTACGATCCCCAGTTCCAGAAGGCAATGACGTGTTCCGGGTTTTGTGAAGAGAGGCTCCAGTACTTTCTGAAATCAGTAGTCAGCTGCACTGCACTTTTGGAGCTTCCCAGCCAGGTCTGGTTCACGCGGATACCTGCATCCGCATAAATCCCTTTATAGGCGCGGTTCTGATTGTCGCGGGTGGTGTATTGTACATTGAACAGCAGTCCGTTCGACTGGTAATGGTTGCGGTTGAACCCATACCTGTCACTATAGATGTTGTAGGGGGTCAGCTCATTGCTCGTAGCGCGGTCTTCAATGTTTCTTCTGATGTCAAACGATACACCCGCACCGAGGAAAAGATTTTCCTTCACCTGTTTGTATACTTTTTCCCTGAAACTGTAATATTCAGCGTGGAGCACATAGCCAGTCCGTCCAGGATTGCTGAGTGCCAGATCAGCTTCAGAGCCATTAGCGGCATTACCGATACCCAGGCCAAAATCGGGTGTGACTGTTTTCGCCGCGACCATACTTCCCTGGAAGTTATAAGTGTTTCCCGGGGTGTACACGTTGTGGTTGAGATAGAAATAGAGGATGCCTTTCGTCGTAATTGATGCGGAGGTAGCGGCGATAGACATCAGTGTATTGGGCTGTTTGCCCAAAACTTTTCCTGCAACCGCCTTGATGCCAATCTGTGCGCCTATGCTGGGGTTGTAAGCCACATTTGGGATGGTGGTAACGGCGGATTTTTTCTTCAGGGGATTGGTTTTTCTTCCTGGGTGCAGCAGGTTCCTGATGAGGTCTCCAATGTCGTATTGTTTATAAAGCGTATCTGCACCTTGCTGGGGAATGCTGTCCGCGCTGAGTGAGTCATTCCGCAAAGAGTCGGTAGCATGGACATTCTGTGCCTTGAGCTGGATGCTCATGCCTGTAAAAAGCAGCACCAGTAGTGCCTTTATATAGATGTGGTATCCCAAGATAATGAATATTCGTTTTCGTAATGAATTATGTCTTAAACGGAAAAAAGCATAAATTGTTTGCATCAATTGGTCGTTTTTATTGCGCTTTGGCGGATTTCCACTTTGAGGAGCGCATAATATTTAATAATTTTAAGGCCCGATACAAATTCAGCAGATTTACAGGATTCAAGATAGCGAATGATTAGTCTTTTTTTGGTTCATGTTGCCAGGTTTATTTCCCGGACCGGAGCCCTTCTTTTTTTGCTACTCTTTTCAAGCATTTCTGGCTTTGCGACTGACTATGCAGACTCCATTGGTTTCGATTACAAAAATATAGGTAAAAAGGTCACTTATCTTGAGGATAAAGCGGCGGCGCTGGATTTGTCTCAGGTAATGGCCATTGACCGGGCAGGTCAGTTTGAGCAAGGCAAGGCAGATATCCTTAATTTCGGCAATAGCCGCTCCGCTTTTTGGGTGAAAATTAACTACCGCTCGCTGAGGGAAACGCAGACTTATCTTGTTGTTGATGCACCTAACATAGAACACATCGACTGCCACATGTCAGATGGCAATGGAGGATGGAAGCTCCTTCAGTCGGGCTGCCTTTCAAAACCAATGAAAGGGGTGATGATCGAAAACCATTTTGTTTTCAGTCTGCCTGTTGAGAAGGAGGTCACCAGCAATGTGATCTACCTGCGGTTAAAGACCAATAACATCCTTATGGCACCGCTTAAACTATCCACGGCAGAAGCGATGATGAATGGCAGGTCCTCAAAAGACAGGATTGAATATGTCTACATCGGAGTATTGGTCGCCTTACTGCTCTTCAACTTCTTTTTGTTCATTAGTTTAAAGGACATCACCTATTTCTATTATTCAATATATGTGCTGACCCTGTCCTTGTATCTACTCATTTACATCAGGGGTTATGGCTTCATGTTCGGAGACGACATACGGATCATCTTTAATTACCATCCGCATGTGTTTCTAAGTCTGTCGGTATTTACCTCGTTATTGTTCTGCAGGAAGTTTTTAAACCTGGACCGCACGGTTCCGGGAATGCTGAAAGCCTATTACTTTCTTGCGGCCGTTGGACTGGTGATGTTCTTTACCAGCATGCTCGGATATAAGGCGATTTCCGCTTCTATAGCGCAGCTGCTCACCATTTCGGTGTCTTTGGTCGTATGGATTTCAGGGGTCGTTGCCTACCGCAGGGGACACAAACCTGCAAAGTATTATATTTTGGCCTGGTTGTTCATTTGGGTAACCGTTGGTATTGTGACCCTGAGCCTCGGCGGGCTTATCCGCACCAATGAATTCACGATGCAGCTCATTCCCATTGGTTCCACCATTGAATTGCTGTTGCTTTCTTTTGCGCTTGGTGACCGCTATCGCATCATCATGCAGACCGAGCAGGTGATCCGGGATGAAAACCTGATGCTCGTACAGACCCAGAACCAGCGCCTGGAGGAAAGCGTAGCGGAGCGCACGCTGTTGCTCAGTAAAACCATCAAAGAGCTCGAGAACTCCGATGCGGTTAAAAATAAACTGTTCTCGATCATTGCCCACGACCTGCGCAGTCCGCTGAACAGCCTGATGAGCATCTTGTCGCTGAATGATATGGATGCGCTGACAATTGAGGACTTTCAGTTCATGCTCAGTGAGAATAAAAAGAATATTGAAACGATATACAACACCTTAAATAACCTCTTACATTGGGCTAAAGGACAAATGGGAGGAGCGAAGGCCGAGCCGGAAGTCTTCGACCTGAAGTTGCTTTTCGACGAGTTAATGCTCGTATATGCCCCTCTAATGCAGAAAAAGCAGATTGAAGCAGGAATATATACTCAAGGGGTTTTTGAAGTCTACGCAGATAAAAACCAGATCCGGCTGATCCTGAGGAACCTGATCGACAATGCGATCAAATTTACCCCAAGAGGGAAACAGATCGCCCTGGAACTGAGGAATGTAAATGAAGATATTGAAGTTTGCGTATCCAATACCGTAGCGAATGCAGACGACATCAATACAGCGCAGCTGCTCGCTGCTGGTGTCACTGAGGCAACATATGGGACTGAAAATGAAAAGGGAGTCGGACTGGGGCTTCACCTTTGCAGGGAATATATCCAGTTGAATGGCGGTGATCTTTCTGTACAGCTCCATAATGAACACATCACGTTTTCCTTTCAGCTGCCGAAACACGCTGCCTGATCGGACAGTACTTTACACGGGCCTGTTGATCTGGGTCAGCAACAATATAAACCAGCACCTCCATCATTTTGCGGAAGATGATGGAGGTGCTATCCCTAGACGGAGGTGCTGATTTGATCGTTAACAGGCAGGACTAATCCCTGTTCCAGAATGCAGGGGGCTCGATGCCCATACTTCGAAGGTATACCGTCCCTTGCGCACGGTGGTGGATTTCGTTGTCAATGAAATACAGGATGGTAGAGAAGACCTGCCCTTCATACATTCCGAAGGCAAGAATGCGTTCCTGAAGGCGTGTTCCGCTGATTTGTGGCAGGTAAGTAACGATCTCTGCAGTAGCAGCGTCCCATAATTCCAGCAAATCTGCTTTCGAAGCAGCAACCGCCCTCGCTGAATGTTCCGTAAATCCCTGTTCGTTGCCCCATTCTCCGGTGATGATCCCTTTGACCCCAGGCGCGGAGACATCCAGAAGTTCTTTGACCATGTCGGCAAAAGTGCGCATACCACCGATGCTGTAGTCGAAGATCTTATCTTCCGGAAAGGCTTCGATCACGCGTCTTGTCAGTCGTCTGTGTCCCAGCCACTCGTTAAAAAGATCGTTGGAGCTCAGGAAGCTGGTTGATGATGTGGTGTTGTTTTCTGCTGTTGTCATTGTATTTTTTTTAGTTGAGATTAATTGATACAAAGAAAGCAGGGGCTGGTGACAGCCTTATGTCAGCCCTGATTTGTATTTTAAAAAAAATGCTGGTACAGGATTTTTCAAATTTTTTTATCGGTCACAATAAATCAGTGATTTGGGCGTCTTATATAGGAGAGCGTTAATTTAGATGAGCGGGAATGGTCAACATGATCATTTCCGCTTTTTTTTATTGAGAATCTTCAGCTGTTATTTTTCATTTTAGTATTTTGCAATCCGGCATTTATCCCTGATTTTTCAATTGATATGTTTATGCGTTTGAGTAGTTATCTTCTGATTCCAGTTCTTTTTACAAGTTTCATTGCTAAGGGGCAGGTGAATTCCGGCCTTTTTGTCCAGGATAGTCTGAAACTTGCGGGTGCAGGTTATGCTTTTACCGAAGGCTGTTCGAGGGATGCTGAAGGGAACGTATTTTTTACGGATCAACCCAACGATAAGATCTGGAAGTATGATGTTTCCTCTGGCGGGATGACGCTTTTTATGGACAAGACCGGACGTTCAAACGGAACCTATTTTGATAAAAAAGGCAATCTGCTGGTGTGTGCCGATGAAAAAGGCGCAATATGGTCGGTCAGTCCGGATGGGCAGGTCAGCATTTTACTCGATCAATTTAACGGGAAGCAATTCAATGGGCCGAATGACCTGTGGATCAATAATAAAGGCGCGATTTACTTTACAGATCCCTATTATCAGCGGGATTACTGGACCCGGACGAAACCCGATCTGGGCAGCCAGGATGTTTATTATCTGGCCAAAGGGGCCACTGCGGCAGTAAAAGTTGCTGATGGACTAAAACAACCGAACGGCATCGTAGGAACTCCCGACGGGAGGTTTTTATATGTTGCTGACATTGGCGATGGGAAAACCTATCGTTACGAGATATTGAAAAATGGAAATCTGGCCTCCCGCAAGCTGATCGCTGAGAAAGGGTCCGACGGCATGACGCTGGATGAGCGGGGAAACCTATACCTGACTGGTGGGGAAGGGGTAAACATTTTTGATTCGACCGGACTGGCGTTGGGCACGATTAAAGTTCCAAAGGGGGCGAGCAATGTCTGTTTTGCAGGGAAAAATAGAAAGCTGCTGTTCATTACTGCTAAAGATGCCGTTTATACGATACCAATGCAGGTCTCTGGCGTGGAGTAGTTTCTCTGGCGTGGAGTAGTTGCTGCGGCTAGGCTGCAGGGAGATGTGTCCTTACCCTGTCAAGGATAGAAAACAGGTCGAAAGGCTTGGGAATGAAATCGTCAGCACAGGACATCTGTTTTGCCTCTTCAGTAGGAAAGTGCGCAGACATGATGATGACCGGCTTACGCATCAATAGCTGGTCGTGTTTGATGCCCGAACAAACATCTATGCCATCCCCATCAGGGAGCATCACATCCAAAAGGAACAAGTCCGGTACTTTCCTGGACAGGCCTTGTTTAAAGGCTGCAACAGTCTCAAATAGTTCAGCATCAAAACCCTCTTCACTTAAAAAGTATTGGAGGATGTAACCTATATCTTTATTGTCTTCTACAATATAAATGCTCTTTCTCATGGCTTCCCTGGTTATTTATAGAATTGACATCTTTATCAATTATCTATCTTGCTGATACAAAGCCTGTGCCATAAATGATTGCTTTCCAAGGCAGACGTAACACAATAAAAGTCCTGCGCTGTTGTTATTAAGAAAAATAGTCAACCTGAAATAGATTTTAAAAGAATACTTTTGCCCTATGAAAAACTTTAAAATGATTATCCCTGCTGCCCTTGTCATACTGTCTGCATGTAGTCAGAGTACCACAGGTAGTAAAAATGCCAGCAATTCAACTGATTCCACTGCTACCGAAAATCCTGCTGCAGCACAAGGATTGGTTGCTACCATGCAAGTTGCCGATACCATTCGTGTAGGATCAGCATTACAGATGAAATTCGCTGTGCACAACTATGCCGATACTGCAACCAGTTTCTGTAAATGGCATACGCCCTTTGAAAGATGGATGAGTAAATACCTTGACATCAAGGATGAAAATGGCGTAGAGGCAAACTATAAGGGGGCCATGGCCAAGCGGGTGATGCCACCTCCTGCAGACAGCTATATCAAGTTGAACGCCAAAGACAGCGTATCCGTAACTGTAGACCTGCTGGAAGGATATGACATCAGCAAGCCAGGCAAATACACGGTCAGGTATCAGGGTGGTGACATCAGTGGCCTTGTCGTTAAAGATTCCTTGTCCTTTGTATATATCAAGTAATGATCAATATGCTCCGATCGTCATCAAAAAGTAATTGATTATCGCTGACAAATCCATTGATTTACTTTTATCGTTAATGTTATCGAAGTGCGAGAGAAGGGATGGCGTTGTGAGGGTGAGTGAGTTAGACATCAATTGAGAAAGGGATCTGTGGGGGATGGATGAAACCCGGAAAAAGAAATTTTTCCGGGTTTTTGTTTTTTTAAAACTCAGGTGTTTACGTAATATTTAGAAACTAAAAACAAATTCCGGTTACATGAGTTGTATTTTTTAGAAATTTTATTCATTCCTATATTTCGATACTATGGACCAAAAAGATACTAAAGACATTCAGGCATTGTGGGCAGAGGTTAAGACCTACATCACTTTACGTCTGGAGGAAGTGAGGCTCAAGGCCGTAGAGAAGGTTTCTAAGATCATGGCCGACCTCATCACCATATTGCTGATGATTACCTTTGCAGTCATGGCTTTTCTGGCCGCCTGCATTACCCTGGCTTTTTACCTTTCCGACCTGCTCAACAGCTATACGCAGGGTTTCGGATGTACGGCTTTGATTTTTCTGGCCATTGCGGTCATTACGTTACTGGCAAAGGACCGGTATATTGAGAAATGGATCTCCAATATGACAGTAAGAAGGTATTTCGAAAAACATTTTGAAGACGACGAAGAGGAAGAGCTGGCGAAGCAGCCTGTTAATTAGGCCCTTCATTCTGGTCTTCGGCAATACTGTTCTGCTTAGCCCTTTGATTTTGTTGGTGATCCAATTTTTTGTTCTTTTCAGAAATCCACAAAGACATGTATTTTAAGCTGTTGAGGCTATGGTGTTGCAGGATTTGTCCCACAAAGTTATGTTGGCGGTGTTTACCAAGTGTCGCTTGAATATGCCGTAACTTCAAATGCAAAGCAGATTCAAATGTGCTGCGCCCATAACGCTCATTGATGATTTTGAGCCCATTCCGACTGGCCTCCGTCCACTGCGGCTCATCAAGATATAACGCTGTAGCAATGGATACAAACTGCTCCGGCTGATCTGCGATGGCGCCGGGCCATTCCATGTTGCCTGCCATGCCTTCGGCCCCTATGGTGGTGGTCACTGAAGGAGTTCCGGACTTCATTGCATCGATAAATTTCCCTTTCAATCCGGCACCGAACCGGATAGGGGCGATCAACACCCGGTGACTGCTGATGGCGGTCAGGGCATCAACAGCACGTCCATGAACCAGGAACTTATCTTTCTCCTGGTGCAACTGCATCACCTTCTGACTTGCATAGGCGCCATAAATGTTTAGCGTAACATCTGGCAGGCGCTTCCTTAGTAAGGGCCATACGACTTTTTTCAGGTATTGTACCGTATCCCAGTTCGGTTCGTGCAGGAGATTTCCAATGAAAACAAAACCCTCACGATCCTCAAAGTCCCTCCATTGAGCAGCAGCTGTAGCCGTGATCTGTTCTTCCAGAAAGGGCAAATGATGAAGCAAGGAGGCGTCAATGCGGTAGGTATCCCTGAGGATGTCCATCTCAGCAGCGGAGATGATGAGCGAAAGGTCACATCGTAATATGGCGGCGAGCTCACGTTTTGCAAGATCCGTGAACTGTTCTGCATCACTGACCCTGCCGCCCGACTTCACTGCGAGCTGTCTGGCATTACGTAAGGTATGGAGGTCTTCAGTATCCAGTATCTTCACGCTGTCAGGACACTCCTGGTGAACACGCCATCCGTATTGTTCTTCCATAGCAAAGCGGTCGAACATGACGATGGCGGGACGGATGTTTTTGATCAGTACATTGAAGTGGTCATCATTGAGCCTGATCTCATGTGTAGTTACACCCAGGGCCGCGAGGTCAAAGCTGTGTGGGCCCTTTCCCGCCGCGCAGGCGAAGGACACCTCGTAGTCGGACTGTAGAAAGCGGATCAGCTGAAGCATCCTGCTGCCGGCTGCAGAAGATGTTGGTTCCGGCCATACCAGTCCGATAATCAAAGCTGTTTGTGCACTCATCAGGATTAATTTTTCGCAAAATAGATGTTTTTAACGCACAACACCCCGATTATTCTTAATTTTGACATTAATCATTTATTAATTAAAAGATGCTTGGACTAAAATTGCTTACTGACCCACGTTGGGCAAACATCGCCGAATCAAACCTGGAGGAGATATTGACAGACCATGCCTGGTGTGAGCAAAAAGCCGCTACCAATGCCATTACCTTGATTACCAACAACTCGGAACATCTTGACCTTGTGGAGGAGCTTACTGCAATTGCGATTGAGGAGCTTCAGCATTTTCAGATGGTGGTCGACATCATCAGAAAACGAGGTTATACCTTAGGTCGCGAGCGCAAAGATGATTATGTTGGAAGGCTTGCGAAGTTCTGTAAAAAGGATGGCAGCAGAAACAACTCTTTTATTGACCGCCTGTTGTTTGCTGCAATGATTGAAGCAAGAAGCTGTGAACGTTTCCGCGTGTTGTCGCAGCACATCAACGATGCGGAACTCTCTAAATTCTACCATGACCTGATGGTGTCTGAAGCGGGACATTACACCACCTTCCTGAACTTTGCACGTAAATACACGATCGATGTAGATGTCGACAAACGATGGAAAGAATGGCTGGATTTTGAAGGGGAGCTGATCCAGAGCTTCGGAAATAAAGAGGCCATTCACGGGTAGTTCCTTATTTCTCAGGAGCCCCTTGAGGGCGGGGACGATAATGTCCCCTGCTTTACATCCTACTCAGTATTTCTTTCTTTTTGCTGTCAAATTCTTCCTGCGTCAGGATGCCTTCATCCAGCAGCAGCTTCAGCCTTTGTAGTTTAACTACCGGGTCGGTATCCGTACTGTCAGCAGTAAGCTCTTGTTTTTTATCATCCAGTGCTTTGCCCAGCTCCATTCCAAAGCCCACCTGCAGGCCTGCGCCCGCAAGGCCGCCTTCATTCCGTGCCGCATCGCGGAGTGCTTCGAGTTTTTCAATTTCCAGATAGGAGAGTCCTCCCTCAGCAGCAGCACGGCTCTCGGCAGTGATGTCGGCAATTTTGCCAATGCGCTCGCGGGTATCTTTATCAAATGAGGTGCCCTGGATTCTGAAATCTTTCAGCTCGAGGCCCAGCGTAAGAAAGTCCTGGTTGAGTTTTTCCTTCAGACCTGCAGAAAGCTTTTCCAGCTGCGCATCGATCTGAAGATAGGCGAGGCCGGACTGCGCCATGTGTGCGATGAGCACCTGTGGGATTCTGGAGAGGATGATGGACTTGACATCATCAACGGTGTACTCGCTACGGGAGCCGATAATGTCCCTGAACAACAGTAGGGGGTCTGTAATGCGCATGCTGTAGTTCCCATACATGCCCATCTCGACCGGGATTTTGTATTCAGGGTCCAGGTATTTGACGGGTGTCGCAGTGCCCCATGCCTGATTGAGCGTATCTGCCTTACGGTAAAAATACAGGTGCATTTTGTGTTCGCTTTCGAAATACGTCCGGAACTTGAGCAGCGTTGTAATAAAAGGATGGTTTTCTGTGGCCAGGTTATATACCCCCTCGTCGCTGATGACTGCTTCGATTTTGCCCTCGTATACGAGGATGCATCCCTGTCCGGGGCCAACAATCAGCTTACTTGAATTTTTAATTTCGTCGGTAGGCACTGGAAAGCGGTACAACAGCAGCTGTGGCTGTTGGTTTTGCCATTCTACCACTGTGCTCAGTTGCCGTTTAAATAGATCTCCAAGTCCCATATTAGTCAAATTTATAAGTGTAAGTAATCTTTCCTTTCTGATCAACAATCATTCCCTTGCTGCTGTCTGTCACCACAAAATATCCCCCGGAAAAGGCAAGTGCCTTATCGGGCCTTTCACCCTTTGCCAGGTCCAATGTCCAGTTGATGGCACCAGTCTCACTGTTCAGCTGCTGCAATTTGTAGGGGCTGGCGGGATTGGCATCTGCCTTAATCATGATCAGGATGGTACCATTGGTTTCTGAGATGACTTTTGGAGAAAAATAGGTCCTTCCCGGTGTAAGGTCTTTCCAGCTCGTTACCCTTCCACGTTCTCTCTCATAGCCCCCCAACAGCTCTTTTCGATAAGGGCTACGTTCCGTGAAGATTCCGGATCCGCCGTAGTTTTTCCCCCAGGACAAGCGGTCTGTCACGTCTTTTGGACCTGCACCATTGTCTTTATATTTGATTTTGATCAGCTGTATCCGCTCTTCGGGAAAATCACTGCTTTCTGAGGTAAACAAGTAAGTTTCCTTATCCCTTGCACCTGGAAGCAAGGTGTTAAAGCCTGTACGGGCATCATAATATTGGTCTTTGGTATAGAGTTTCTGGATCAATGGGTAATAATAAAAGTTCTTTCCCTCATTGGTTAACAGGACCAGGCCATCACCGGCATCACTGTAAACGAACTCGATCGTAGCAACGCCCACCTGTAATTCAGGTTGAGCACTGAAAAATGACTTCCCTGCATCATTTAACTTTAGCCTGCCTTTATCGACGACAAAAAGTTTGTTCTTGCTCACAATGACATAGGTATTGCCGTCGCTGAAGTTCCTGATCTGTACATCCGATCCGGATACGTCGTCATCTCCGACTTTCTCTTCACCAAGTTTTTCTTTGGCCTTATCATCATAAAAAGTCAGGTAGATGCCATCCCTTTTCTTGCTTTCATTCCCATTGTAACTCCGGTCTTCGACCACTATCAATATGGGAGCTGCGGTTGGTGTTGCCAGGATGGGCTGCGCGTTGTACCTGCTGATGGAAAATATTTCTTTTTCCGCTGGCCTGGGTGATTCTGCTACTGTGTAGGACGGTGCCGGACTGGAAGATGTTGACGATTTGGTGATGACGATGGTCAGGATGGTGATAAAGACCAGGGCGATGCCTATGGCCAGGATCTTTACATTCTTCGCATTTTGCTCTGGGTTTGAAGAGGGGTGGTGATGCGTGTAGTTGTGGTTATAATTGATGGTTACGTCATCATTGTCAAGAAAATATTCCGTCTGGCAATTGCTGCAGCGGAAAAAATCAGGCTTTATTTCTGTTTTGGCAGTGCTGCCGCACTGCGGGCATTTCAGGACTTTTATTGCTTTCGCCATTGAGCGCTAAAGTGATTTTGAAGGATGAGTGATGGTCCCAGGGGACATGAATTATTTATATTGATTAATGAGTTGCTCCAGGTGTGAGGAGGGGACTACACCCGACTGGCGCCATAGGATTTTACCTTCTTTAAAAAGGATCAATGTTGGCACTCCCTGTACGCGGTAGGAGCTTGCCGCAGCCGGGTTTTTGTCGACATCGATCTTGAGAATGGTCGCATCCGAACCCACCTTTTTCTTTAAATCATCAAGAATGGGGGCCATGGTTTTACAGGGGCCACACCATGTGGCGTAAAAATCAACCAGTACCGGTTGATCGCTATTTATGATTTCCTTAAAACTTGCCATATTTTAATGCTTTTAGGTTCAGCTGATACAATTTATGATGTGTCAGTATTTACGTTCTTACTCACAAACAAAGTGCCAACACCATTAGTAGGTGCTGACTTCAAAATGGGCAGAAGCGATAAATGTGGAAAACAGCATTTATGATGTTTTTGTAGGCCTGATCTCCACTTTGCTCGGCAGTGTCCTCGAGGGCATGTTCAATAAATCTGCCACCAGACGGCCAATGTCTTCCGGTTGGATTTTCCATGCATCCTTCTCTGCATCAGGAGTATGTTTATTGAAGTGAGAAGCCACTGAGCCCGGCATAATGGTCGTTACCTTTACATTGTATTTTCTGAGGTCGAGCATGACCGACTGTGTAAATCCGGTAAGGCCAAACTTACTGGCATTGTAGGCCGAACCTTTTTCAAAGAAATTGGTACCTGCAAGACTTGAGATCGTAATGATGTGTCCCTCTTGCTTTTTGATCTGCTCCACTGAAGCCTTTATGCTGTAGAAGACACCGGTCAGGTTGGTGTCGATGGTGTCCAGCCAGGTTGCCGCATCCATTTCATCAATCGGAGCGAAATGTCCTACGCCGGCATTCGCAATCAGGATGTCCAGTTGTCCCCAACGTTCCAAAAGTACATTTACAGCAGCCTCCTGCGAAGCCAGGTCTTTTACATCGGCGGCAATGCCAATGACCTCGCCTAATGGTTTTAATTTGTCGGCAGCTTCGTCCGCATTTTGCTGCGAGCGACTGGTGATGGCTACGCGGTAACCCTCTTTCAGCAAAGTTGATGCGATACCAAAACCTATTCCTTTGCTTGCACCGGTGATGAGCACTACCTTATTCTGATTCTCTTTCATCATATTCTTATGTCTTTTATAGTTATTCTTTCTTTAATCAAACTCTGATTGGATTTTTATGTTTGACAAAAATGAAATTTTCAATGGATTTTCATGATGCTTCCCATAGACATGAGGTTCAGCATTCCATATATTTACTGCCGATTGACGGAGCATGATCAAAAGATGGTGTCGAATAAAAAGACAGTGTCTGCATAAAAACTCAATGTAGCTGATCAAACAGTATGGTAAATCTGATAAAAAATAAAGATATGAAAAACACAAGAGCAGGATGGATCGGTCTGGGAAACATGGGCGTCCCTATGGCAGGTCAGGTCCTTAACAAAGGATATTCGCTGACCGTATATAATCGTACGTTATCGAAGACAGAACCCCTTGTTGCACAAGGAGCAAAAGTTGCAGGAACACCAGGCGAACTGATTGCCGCTACGGATATTGTTTTCCTGATGGTTTCTGACGACCATGCGGTTGCGAGCCTGTTCGAAGGTGCTGATGGACTACTAAGTAAAGAACTCCACGGAAAGGTTATTGTGAATATGAGTACGGTATCACCAGCCATCAGCATAAAGATGGCTGCCGCCTGCAGTGCTGTAGGAATTGAGTACCTTGATGCCCCTGTTTCCGGTAGTGTAAAGCAGGCTACAGATGGACAACTGGTCATCATGGTTGGAGGTGAGGAGCAGGCATTTCATGCTGCAGAACCACTTTTATCCTGCATGGGTAAATTGGTGATGCACCTGGGAGCATCAGGTATCGGCAACAAGGCGAAGCTGGCCATCAATACTTTATTGGCGATATATACCGAAGGGCTTGCGGAAATTGTGACCTTCTCCAGGAAACACCAGATCAATACTGAAGACCTGCTGACCTTGTTAGGTAACGGTGCGCTGAGCAATGTGTTTACCAAGATAAAGGGCGATGCACTACTGAATGATAATTATCAGGCTGCCTTTGCATTGAAACATATGGTTAAAGATTTGAACCTGGCTAAAGATGAAGGGATGGACACTCCGTTGGCAAGGACCGCATTGGAAACCTTTAAATCAGCTGCTGCTGCGTTTGGAGAAGAAGATGTGATCGCTGTAATCAAACAACTGGGGTAGCAGCGATCAACATCGGTGTGTTGGCTATTGATTTACCAGTTCAGCAATTTGCTGGAAGGACAGTGTGGTGTAGTCTTCGATGTAAAGGTCGCAGGTCGGCAACTCTTCCTTTTTATGGGATGTAAGCACACCTACGACTTTCATGCCTGCATTCAGCGCTGCTGATATACCCGAAAAAGAATCTTCAAATACGATACACTGAGCTGGCTGCACATCCAGGTTAGCTGCCGACTTTAAGTAGACCTCGGGATCCGGCTTGTGTTTTTTCACATCTTCGCTGGCCAGTATGGATCCCAGGTTTTTGCGGATGTCAACCTTACTAAGGATCAGTTCAAGGTTGGCATAAGGAGCGGAAGTAGCCACGCCGAGCTGCACGCCATGAGCGACCAGGTCTGCCATGAATTCAGTGATGCCTGCAATGGGTTCCACATGAGGTTCATAAATTTTTCTAAACAGGCTTTCCTTTTCATCTTCAAGTTTCAGCAGTTCTTCACCCTCGACAGTTCTTTTGAAGAAGTGGCTCAGAATGTAGCTGTTACTCTTTCCGAACATATGTTGTGCGAATTCTTCATCAGTAGCATTGATATTTCTCGAAGAAAAGAAATCGCGGAACGCAATAGAGTGATAAGGATTGGTATGGCAAATGACACCATCCATATCGAAAATAACGGCTATTTTTCTATTCATCGCGCAAAGGTAGATAAATGCTAGGGATTTAAATCAATGACCGCCATTACCGGGAAGTGATCGGAGGGAAGCCTGGCCTCATATCGCTGAAGTGAGACTTCCTTCGGGAAGTTGCCGGAGGTACTGACTTCAGCATTTTCCTTCCCTGCGCTGCGGTAGGTATCAGTGAGCACCCCGTAACGTTTTACCTTGATGGATTTAGACAACAAGATGTGATCGATGCGGCTTTTGGTTTTTGTATTGATGTCGAAATGGTTAATGGTGCCATTCGTCGCGTATCTGAATGCGGTAGTTTCAAAAGCATCTGCGAGCTGCTGTCCGGTTAGGATGCCATAGATCTCATTGGTCTGGTCGACGTTAAAGTCGCCGGTTAGAATTGTCGGGGTGTCGCCCGCAATGGCCCTGATCTTGCGAAGGATCAGTTTTGCGCTTTCCCTTCTGGCTACGACGCCAACATGGTCAAAATGCGTATTGAAGAAATAGAACTTCCGGCCGCTTGCGAGGTGTTGAAAGGCACCCCAGGAACAGATCCTGGGCAGTGCTGCGTCCCAGCCTTTATTTGGCACATCCTCCTGTTTAGATAGCCAGAAGTTGCCACTGTCCAGCAGCTTGAATTTATCTTTTTTATAGAAAATCATAGCATGCTCACCGGCCCGCTTGCCGTCATCGCGGCCGACGCCGACATGACCATAACCAGTTAGTTTGCTGTCTAGGTCGTTCAATTGCTGTTGCAGGATCTCCTGAGCACCAAAGATGTCAAAATCGTGGAACTGGATGATGTCCGTAACCACTGGCATCCTTTGGCTCCATCCATTGCCATTTTTTTCATCCCCACTGTTTTTGTACCTGACGTTATAAGTGGCGATGTTGATTTGCTGTGCAAAGCTATTTTGGGTGAATAGGAGGGCGAAACCTAATAAGAAGTATCGGATCATAGTCATTTCGTTAATATCATTAAAGCGCGCAAGTTAAAGAAAATACAGAGCCGTTGGAAGTAACAAATCTTTTAAGAAAGGCCATTTTTGGTAGGGTATTTGCAGTTTCCAGAGAAAAAACAGCTAACGCTTAAAGCCCTATGAAAATTTTCAGTCCTCTGTTGCTCCTTGCATGTTTACACATTATGCCGCTCCGTGCTCAACAAAAATGCCTGCCCCTTCCTGACGCCCTCGGTAAAGAACTGGCCATGGCACTGCTCAACCATGACGACATCAGCCTGATGCCCGTTTTTCCAGATGCTGAAGAAATGAAGTTTGTTGAAAATTTTCAGCAGTCCTCACCAATAGCCGTTGTAGCAGGATCAGAAATGGACAGCCCTGAATCCAATGCCCTAAGTGAAAGCTGGAAGCAGCTGCTTCGCATCAAACAGGAACATCAAATAAACAGCAGCAATACCACATATGCTACTACTTTATACGAACAGGATCAGGTGGTATTGGAGGGAGCGCATATCAACCGTTACGTTTTGTATGTGGTACTGAAACAGGGCACAAAAAACATCGCATTTAATTGCACTGTGACCAGAAGGAATGACCAGTGGCTGTTACTGGATGTCAACAATGATTTCTATAACGCAGGGCCCAAAAGACCATATGGAAGTGGCATCACCCCCCTCAACTGGAATGAACAGCTTTCCGATCAGACAAAACTGACAGCTTTCGCTGAGCCCAAGTCCAAAAGAAATCCTGGATGGACTTCGGCAGAAGCCTGTCTGGAAGAGCCTTTGGCTTTTATCAAAAGTGTCATCAATGATTTGTCAGCAGGGAAACCTGCAGATCAATTTTCGCAGCTCATTTCCACTGCAGACTTTCTTAAGTACGAGTTGCCTGACATTGCGGTAATGATCGACAAAGCGATTGCTACGCCACAGGAAGAGCCATCGGAAGAAGGGCTGGCTGAATTGAAGGCGTTGCAGGGGCAGCTGAAAACCAGCCCGGCAACGCTCTATTCCAAATTTATAACCGACGACCTGGGGCAACTTGTTGACTACTTGAAAACGAGTAATTTTCAGCCGGATCATGTAACCAGCATCGACTATCAGATCAAAAACTTTGATCATGAGCTGCTTTCTTTGGGAAGTACCATTATGAAAGCAGATGTGCGGATAAAAACAGGCGACGCTCAAGAGGGGTTCATTTTTACCGCACACTGGCTCAATAATAAATGGATGCTCAATTATGTGCAAAGCAGTACCTATTCCATTTCTGAAACGGAGACCACTGTCGAATAAACTTTAGGAAGTGCTGTTGATTGTTCTGGCGGCACCTAAGGCCGGGAATACTTTTGTTGTTCTGAATTATTTGGATTTAATCTTAATAGGGTTATCTTTGATGCCTGACAGTGATGTCCGGCCTTAACCATTAAAAAATTCAGCATAAAAACGCGATGATTTCAAAAAACAACCCCTCACCGCCTAAAAAGAAGAAAACGGATTCCCTTTTTACGCGGATCAATAAATGGCTTCATCTTTGGTTAGGACTCGCGTCAGGAATAATTGTACTGATTGTGTGTATTACAGGATGTATTTGGGTTTTCAATGAAGAGATCACTGGTTTGCTTGAACCGGAGACCAAGATTGAAAGACAAGACAAACCTGTGATTACGCCAGCACAGGCAGGTGCTGCTGCTGCTAAATTGTATCCTGAGCTGGTGCCCAGCTATGCAAACTATCAGCAGGGAAGAACCATTAATCTCGGTTTGAAAGACCCGAATCAAAAAGGGCGGAGAGGCGGAGGCGGAGTGACGCTGAAGTTAAATCCCTATACAGGAGCGGTTGTGTCGAAGGAAGTGCATCAAAAGGGAGAGACAGATTTCTTCAGGTTTATCCTGAATGGTCATCGTTTCCTATGGATGCCTTACGCGATTGGAAGACCCATTGTCAACTACGGCACCATGGTCTTTGTGGTATTGCTTATTACCGGATTGATCTGGTGGTATCCAAAGAAATGGAACAAGTCTACACGTGATAAGAGTTTTAAAATTAAATGGGGAGCGTCCTTCAAGAGGGTAAACCTCGACCTGCACAATGTACTTGGATTTTATGCTTTGTTGTTTCTTTTGGCAATTGCACTGACGGGAATGGTGTATGGCATTAAATGGTATAGCGAAGGTTTGTACTGGGTTACGTCTGGAGGGAACAACCTTGCAGAATATAAAAGGGTGGAGTCTGATTCCTTGCAAAAGGCAAACCAACTTTATACGCCGCAACAGGCGATGGATATCGCATGGAATAAGGTAATTGTAAATCACCCGAAATCGGCAGGTTTTTACTACAGTTTCCCGGATACTGCCGATGCAAAGGCAGCGATATACATCACGGTTTATCCTTCTCCAGGTCAATTTTATAACAGCAAGGGGTATAGTTTTGATCAGCATACACTTAAAGAGATTAAACGCGATGACGTCTACAATGAAGATTACGATAAAGCTTCTTTTGGATCGAAGCTGAGGAAAATGAATTACGACATACATGTCGGCAGCATACTCGGTTTTCCGGGAAAGGTACTTGCCTTCCTTGCAGCGTTGATCGGTGCCAGTTTGCCGATTACAGGATTTCTGATCTGGTATGGACGTAAGTTCAAGAAAAAAAAGAGACCTGTAAATGAAAATAAAACAGGTGCCGGAAATGCTTCCAGTCCGCCGGCGCAAGTAAAACGGGTGATGAAACCAAAAACAGTGGTAAGGGAACCCCAACCTGAAGAGGTGGTTATGAATATTGGCAAATCCCTTTCTTAAGGGATTTTTTTTGACTGTGGTTGCTGATTTGTTAGTTAAAGACGTTGGCAGGTGTAACCTTCACGAGCTTCATTAGGTCTGGCAGCACAACGAAAGTTTAAGGCATAAAAAAGGTGCCCCTTTTGGGGCACCTATACAGAGAGAATCCGGGGGACTAGAGTACGTCTCTGGTTGCGTTTTTGATCCTGACTGTCACCTCATAAGTTCCTTCCTGATAAATTCTGAAGGTGAACCTTGGATTGATGCTGTAACCGCGGTCTGGCGTTGGAGTAATTCCCGGATCCAGCTTAGCAAAATTACCCGGGATCCTATAGTAAATGGTATACCCTTGGCCCGGAGGCCCTGCAACCAATGGGAATGGCGTAACTTCAAAATTACAGGTCATGGTGGAGTCTGTCAGCACAAGTGGGTGAAAACGTGCGAAAGTATCGAAGCTGTTCCTGTCGCCACGTTTGATAAACTCATTCTTTTTTGGATTGAATGGAGTACCGTTTTTGTCGACGATTTTCAGGATGATCAGCGTGCCTTCTGTGGAGGTCTTTTTGATTTTGACCTCAGGCTCGCCGATGTCGCCGCTGGTGCTGGTACCATCCTTAAACCAGGCCCCACCTCCGGCCGATTGCTCCGCTACAGGTCCCTCATATAAGGAGAAAGTACCAACATTTTTGAAATCTTTGGAGCCGTTTTCATTCGTTGCCCTCACGTCAAATTCGTAGCTACCAACAGGAACATTCGAGGTTGTTCCATAAAAGGTAAAAGCTCCGGTAAACTTATTGAATTCAAAGGATGGTGCGTTCAAGAGCTGACGGTGAGTATTCAACAGTTCGATGGTGGTATCCACGTCTACGTTGAACTGAGAAATGAAGATGTATCGCTCATAGTTGGCATACAGTGCGTCGGCGTGTTTTTTGGTGACGGCATCGCGGATGTCCAGTAGTTCATAAGTTACAGGGGCGCTGGAGCCGTCGTTATCTACAGCTTTTGTCTGTGTGACAATTCCTTTTTGAATCCTCATCGGACTATCTCTATAGCGTACCTGGTCACTTAAAAATCCATTTTCTACTTTTTTGCAAGCTGTTATAACCCCCAGGCATATCAATCCGGTGGCTATATATGTGATATATTTTTGCATGTCTTTAATTCGATTTGGTTAATTTTTAATGTCGCCAAAGAAGGTGAAGGTATGGGAGTTGTTCAATACGTGCACAATTCCCGTGTTTGTAATGATGCCGGAGGTTTGCACCCTAGCCTGCAGCAACTGTTCAGGATCTACCTGATTCAGCTGTGTAGAGTCTGTAGGAATCACACCAGTGCCATCCTCCAGCTTGACAATCTTGGTCAGGTATACATACCTGGGTTGTACAGGGAAGGTGTTTGGATTCGTATAATCGTTTGTCGGAATGGCCTGTATCAATCTGTTTTCACCATCATTGGCCTTTCTGAATCTGCCTGTTTCTGTAAGGAAACTCAACGGCAACCGGTCTTTGAACAGATAGGCCCTTAACGAATCCTTAAGATTGGGCAGCACGATGTCATCAAAGGTAAATGTGAGGTTCTCGTCGTTATTCTGAATGCGCAACTGCGCCTGTTTCTCTACCACATAATTGTGGATGGCGTAATTCGTCAGGGCAAATACTGTTCCGCTCTGGTTCACTTCATCTTTTAGCTGCATCCGATCGATCATGATGACTAGTGTGTCAAATAGACGATTGGTTTTCAGGTAATCGTAGGTGCTCAGATTTACTTTCTCTTCATAGAGACTGCCACCGATTACGTAGTCCTTTTTGCAGGCGTAAAACGTAATTATGGCCAGTACTGCAATGCATATTAAAGGTATTTTTTTCATGTCTGTTTCTTTTAAATGTTAAAGCTTGCCTTGCCAGTAAGGAGTCTGCACAAGGGTATAATCGTCTTTGAACATGGCGGGGTCTATCGGCCACAACCAACCTCCGAGCGGGGAGCCATCCATAAACTGTGTGGACATCCGTTCATTATAGGACGGTAGTTTTTTAGTCCTCACGAGGTCGTAGTACGACTGGCCCTCATAGAAAAGCTCTCTCAATCGTTCTTCCAATATGGTGGTACCGAGGGCATCTCCACTACCAGCATAATCGACCAGTCCGGATCTTTTGCGCACCCTGTTTAGCAGGACTACCGCTTCAGGATCCCTGTTTAACTTATTGAGGGCTTCAGCTCTTAGCAGGATAATGTCGGCAAGGCGGAAAAGGATCAGGTTGTTAGACAACCGGGGATCATTCTGGGCGGAACCATCTGCGTAGGTGACGTTTGAAAATTTGATGGTTTGTCCGTCAGAGGACTGCGCTTGAAAAAAGAAAGTTTTATACCTGACATCACTGGTATCACGGTATATTTTATTGATGTAACTCGTGTTCACAGGCCATTGGATATCTGCCTTATTAGCCACATAAGGAGTTCTTAATGTCGGCGCATAACCACCGCTGTTCAGCGAAATGCCTTCACTTTGTCCGTAGCTGATGTTGATCTCAAAAATTCCTTCAAGTGATTTTCCGATGAATACTTTTGGATATTGTATAGAGTCAAGCAGGCTATAACCCCCGTTTGTGATGACATCGTTTGCAGCAATTTCTGCCCCTGAATAGTCACCTGACCATGCTTTGATATGAGCTTCCAGTGCAAGCGCACTACCTTTGTTGGCCCTTACCGCACGTTGGTTCTCATCGTTGTAGCCGAATTTCAAATTTTCTTTTGCAATGACGAGATCTGCAAGGCACTGTTTCAGCACATTTGCGGCAGTTGAACGCTCGATGTTCTTCGCCTGGTTGATGTCCAGATCAGGTTCAAGCTTGAGTGGCACATCACCCCACACCCTGCTCATGTAAAAGTAGATGTAGGACCGAAGGAAGTAGGCTTCACCGATGATCTGCTGTTTGTCGTCCCTGTTACTGAATTTTTCAATTGCAATTCCAGGTACTTTATTAATGATGAGGTTCAGTTGCTGGATCAACTGGAAGTAAGATTGCCAGTTCCAGTTACCCGAGCCCACATTCAATCCCGTAAACTCTCCATTGGAGATGTTGTAGTTCTGGTTGTCACGGTCCGATCTGATGCTGAATTCGCCGGATGGCACATCGCCGTACACATGCCAGGACGAATTGTTCAACAATATCCTGCGCAACGATGCATAGGCACCGGAGATCGCACTGTTCGCATCCTGACCGTTCGTGAAATACGCTTCGGTAAATGTGGAATTGTGTGGCTCCAGGTCTAATATTTTTTTACAGCCTGTAGTTGCCGTCAATACGATCAGTAGCGCTGTAATATAAGTAGTTAAATTTCTTTTCATGATTCCTGTATATGATGTTAAAGTCCCACTTCTAGACCAATGGTATATTTTTTAGGAATGGAGTAACCACTGCCGTTATAAATACCGAAGGCATCCACTTGCTCTGCATCAGGGAGGTTTGCCGATTGGAAGATGTGCAGGTTGTCTGCCATTCCGTAAACCCTCAACCTGCTGATGGAGAGCTTGCTCAGGACTTTTGGATTAAAGGTGTAGGAAAGGGTCGCGGTTTTGATACGGAGGTACGATCCATTTTCCACCCATCTGGAACTCACGCCTGCATATTTGTAGCGGGTACCATCAAATGAACTTAAAGAAGGGTAGTCGGCATTGTCGCCCGGGTTTCTCCAGTAGTTGATGCCGTTCAGATAAGGAAAGGCATTGGTACTGATGGCGTGCAGGGGATCAGGATCACCATCATCTGTCGGAACAAGGTGTGATAGTTTTCCAACGAGATAATCATTGTAGATGTCACGTCCCAGCGTAAAGTTGACAAATACGGACAGGCTAAAATTTTTGTAGCTGAATGTATTTACCATACCGCCAGTCATTTTTGGATTTGGATTTCCGGAAGGCACATAATCTGTTGCGTCGAGGACACCGTCACCATTGGAGTCTTTCCATATCGGGTCACCACCTCTGAAAGGATAACCGTAAAAACTAAGGACACTTCCATCAATAGGATTAACAGGTACGTCAGCATCTGTTTTATAGATACCCGTTTGTTCAAAAGTGTTGTACTGATTGATTGCTTGCCCTTGTCTCAGCAGGAACTTATCCAGATAAATGTCCCTGCCACCATTAGGCAGTGATGTAATCATATTTTTGTTAAAGGCGAAGTTGAAGTTCGTTTCCCATTGGAAGGCCTTCGAAGGGTTGAAATAGTTTGCAATGAATTGAGTTTCAATACCGGAGTTCCTCGTTCCAATTGCGTTGGAGGTGATGGTAGAATAACCGGTAGTAATTGGGAGGGCGAGGGTAAAGATTCCCTCAGTGGTATTTCTCACATACACATCCGTTACCACACTGAAACGGCCACCAAGGAAGGTCAGGTCTACACCGATGTTGGCTTGTTTCGAATGTTCCCAGGTCAGCTCACTATTAGACAAACCACCTGAAAAGTTAGGAGAAACAGCAGGAATACCGTTGTAAGTATTAGATTCATTCTGTCCGGTATTTGGATTTGAACTTCCGGAGAAGCTTCCTGAACCCACGTTATAGGTATTGAAAGACAGGTAGCTATCGCCGCCGTCGGGCTGACGTCCTGTGATGCCGTAACTTCCACGGATTTTGAAGAGTGTCAGCCATTTTCCGGCCGATTTCATAAACGGTTCATCGCTTACGATCCATCCTGCAGAGAATGAGGGGAAGAAACCTACGCGGTTTCCTTTACCAAACTTGGAGGAAGCATCAGCATTTAGTACCCCTGAAAACAGGTAACGACCTTTAAAATCGTAGTTACCGCGGATGAATCCAGTTTGGATACCATTTTCAATGAGGTCAGAGTAGGTAAATGAATTCATTTTGTTGATGACTTTTACTACGCTGATCTGGTCGTTGGGAATACCATCTGCTTCAGAATAGGTAGCCCTGTATTGGTGAAATTCAGTGTTCTGTCCTAAAAGTACATTCAGGTGATGGATGTCATTGAGGGTGGTAGAATACTGTATGGTATTACTCATCAGGTAATTCGCTGAGTTATCGACGAAGCTGGAGGCGATACCAGTGCCACTTTGTCTTACTGTACCGGGTGTGAATGCATCTTTTCTGCTGTTCGCAGATTCATAGGAGATGATGGTGTTAAACATCCAGTTTTTTCCGATCTTCCAGTCTATGGTCGGACTGATGGTCAGGCTGTTGTTGGTATTTGCATCTGTCTGCACTTTTGTGCTTCCGAAGATGAAATCCCTGTTTGCCTGAGGTAGAAAAAGGTTGGATGACGGAAGTGGGCTGCTGGCGTAATATCCTCCGTTGAAAGGGCTTGTACCACCACTCAGGTCACTCACAGACCTTGGTCTGTCCAGGCGGCTGTAACGGATTTGTACGCCCACATTGAGCTTAGGTGTGATGTTAACCCCCATGCGGCTGTTCAGGCTATACCTGTCGAAACCGGATTTCTTGATGATTCCGTCTTCGCTAAAATAATTCAGTCCATAGCGGTAGGTAAAGACATCTGAGCCACCGGTGAAGGAAAGGTCGTAGTTGCTCACCATTCCTGTCTGATAAAGTTCACCTCTATAGTCATTGGCATTATTGAATGCCGGGTTTAAGCTGTCCGTAAGGATCTGAGGTATATTTTTAAGGTCATCATAATCTCCGTAGTGGTTGATCAGCTCCATTTTAGCACGTCCTTCTTGTGCGCCGATCAATACCTTATCCAGGTCTGGGCGGTCGGTGAGACCGTGATAAGTGGAGAAGGTAATACGTGTTTTTCCTGCCGTACCTGCTTTGGTTTTGATCAGGATGACACCATTTGCACCTCTGGAACCATATACTGCAGATGCGGAAGCATCTTTTAGGATATCAATGCTTTCAATATCTGCAATAGGGATACCTGCCAGTACATCGGTGCTGGTTCCGTTACCATAGTTGATGGCAGCAATGTCTTCTGTAGATTGTGGTACACCATCCACTACATATAGCGGTCCGCTGATGGCCCTTGCCAGACTGGCTTTGCCTGATGCAGAATTCGGATTGTTGTCAATATTTCTGCTGACAGCAGTGTTACCCCTGAGCACCACTGTATTGCGCACTCCCGGTTCTCCGGAGAAGTTTTGTACGTTCAAGCCGGCTACACGTCCCTGCAGGAGATTGCTGATGGAAGGCGCGGGGATGTCCTGAATGGCCTTTGGATTTACGGAGGTGATTGCAGCACTGGCCTTCCTGCGGGATACCTCCTGATAGCCGATGACGACCACATCGTCGAGGACTTTTTCATCAGGAACGAGGGTGATGCTGATGTTGGTCTCGCCATTCTTTACTACAACCTCCTTGGTTTTGTAGCCGAGCATGGTGAAGACAAGTGTATTTCCTGCATCAGCGACGATGGAAAAAGTACCGTCTGTAGCGGAGGCCGTTCCTTTTTTTGTCGTCCTGTTGACAACGGATGCTCCAGGTAATGGCTGCCCGTTTTCGTCCACGATCTTTCCGCGGATGTCAATCAGCTTCAGCCGTTCAATGGCTTCTTCAATGAAGGACTTTTCCTCCTTAATTCTGACTACCACGGTTTTTGAGGAGATGGAATAGGTGAGGGGCTGTTTGCTGAACACCTCGTTGAGCACCGCCTCAATTTCTGCCTCCCTGACATTGATATTAATGGGTTTGCTTTTTCTGATGACTTCGTCGGTATATACGAAGTTGTACCCGCTTTGCAACCTTAATTCTTTAAGGATGGTTTTCAAAGGGGTATTCGTCCTGTTTAGGTTGATCTTTTGAGCAAAGCCAGACGCACTGACCTGCAGAAAGGAAGCTAATAATATTACGGTGGTTAATCGCACAATAAGCCATATTTTATGGGAATAGCCGCGTGGTATACCCGGTTTCCTGGTATAAATTTTATACATTTGCTTAGGTTTGGTTTTTGCGTGTGCCTGTATTTCTGCACTTTAACGTGTAGAAGCAGGCTCACGGGTTAAGCAACATGCCCTGAGTTTCGAAGTCCAGGCATTTGCGGTTGATCATTTTATTTTTAAGCATGCCAAACATCTTCCAGGAGTGTTGCAAGCACTTCTGGTTGTTTAACATTTAGGTTGAGTTATTTTATTACCATGATCCTCCTTCCTTCGACTTTAAAATGAACTTTCCCTGTTAATTCTAATATCTTCAATACCTCCGAGAGGTTGTCAAATCTGGATACTGCACCACTGAACTCGTCTCTTGGGATATCCCCTTCATAGTCTACACGCACATTGTACCAGCGTTCAACCATCCTCATGATGTTTTGGATATTTTCACTTTCAAACATAAACTGATTGTTCTTCCAGGCGATCGCCAACTCGGTATCTACATTCCGCACCTGGAGCACTCCGTTGTTTAGTGCCTGCTGTCCCGGGCTGAGGGTGGCCTCAGCACCATTACCATTCACCTTTACACGGCCTTCCAGCAAGGTAGTTTTTGTAAGCGGTTCATTAGCGTAGGCATTCAGATTAAAATGTGTGCCTAAGACCAGAACTTCCTGAGTACTTGTCTTTACGACGAAAGGCTGAGAGGGGTCTTTGCTGACCTCAAAATAAGCTTCGCCATCCAGTTCAACTTTACGTTGTGCAGTTTTACTGAAACTTACCGGATATTTTAAAGAAGAGCCGTTGTTCAGCCAGACCCTGGTTCCATCAGGAAGCCTGATCTGATATTGTTGTCCGAAAGCGGTACTTAGCGTATTGTATCTCAGTGGCTCGCCCTCTTGTTTCTCCAGGTCGCTGATCTCATAAATAATTTGCCCGTCCGCGGATTTTGAGATGCTGACCCCGGACTCGTTCGCCAGTTTTCCATTTCCATGATCCGTCAGCAATATTTTTTTGCCATCAGCAAGGGTTAATGTTGCTGAATTCTTTCCTGGCTGGATGTGGTTTGCGAGGTTCAGGTCCCGGTGTTGCGAAACCTGACGCTGATAGATCAGCGTTACAAAACTGCAGATGAGGATCAGAATGGAAGCAATGGCCAACAGACGCCTGATCTTGAGGCTGCGACTAACGCGAAGCGGCTTTTTTGAGACCTCGATCCTTTCTTTTAGCCTTTTACCAAATACTGCTTTCTCCGCATCAGATATCACCCAGTTGCCAATGTTGACTTCCTGGTCAATCCATGCTTCGATCGCCTGTTGTTCTTCAAATGAGCATTCACCGTTACGGTAGCGTTGTAAAAGTTCGTTAGCTTGTTGTCTGTTCATGAGATCGCATGCTCATCCTTAGGGGACTTACAATATGACTATTCATAAAAAGCTGGTTTGGTGGTAGATTTATTTTTATTTTTTTTAAAAAATCTGCTAATGTCTCAGCAGGTGCATTAAAATGACGTAACTAACGCCGGTAACTCCACTTGTAATGTTGGAAGAGATGATCTTTAATGCGTTGCTGATCTGTTTTTTTACCGTTCCTTCCGCAATCCCCAGTTTTTGGGAAATTTCACGGTAAGATAGTTGCTCCTGCCTGCTCAATAAGTAGATTTCCTGCATCTTTGCCGGCAGTTTAGCCACTGCATGGTCTACATTTGACTGTAATTCTTTCACAATGATCTGATCGACAATCTCCGACCCGCAGGTGGCATAATTTGCGGACAGCCGCTCCAGGAAATTATGCTTGTGGATATTTTTTTCAATATACCTTAAGGAAAGGTTTCTTGTAGCCTTGATCAGATAAGAAATGACCGTACCACGGATTTCGAGTTCTGCAGATCGGTTCCATAAAGATACAAAAATCTCCTGCACAATATCGGCACCCTCGTCCTCGGATTTCGTAAGCCTTATGGCATAAGTAGCCATCTTCTCCCAGTGCCGGTTGTAGATCTCCGTAAATGCAGCCTCCTTACCAGCCCTCATCAGGCTGATCAGCTCATGGTCAGTATACTTACTACATATTTCCATTCTGTTTGGTAGATGTCTTGATATGAAAATTGGTATGGTGGTAATGATGCGTTATGAACTACGTAAAAATAACAAATCGGTGCCGTAATTTTATTAAAAAAAAATGATGATTATCAAAAATACCAAATCTAATATCAAAAAGTTGTACCTCTGCTGTTTCATTCTGCGATATATTTGACCTCAGGGCAAACTTATGATGCTTGTCGCACATCTGTAACCATCATTTATGAAAACATCCTCATCATTAGTCTGCAAATCTTTCCGGATCAATATTTTATTGTTGTTATTTTTAACGGCTGTGCTGATCTATGGATGTAGCCATGAGTTAAATCCGGGCGCATCATCCACAATTTTGCTGAAGGCAGGGTTTATGAACCCGCCAGCTCAGGCAAAACCGGGTGTATATTGGTATTTTATGGATGGTAACTTGTCAAGGGCCTCCATGACCGCCGATCTGGAATCCATGAAACAGGCTGGTATCGGTAATCTGATCTTCCTTGAAGTGAATGTAGGAGTGCCGCGCGGAAAGGTTGATTTTCTTAGTGAAGAGTGGCAGGATTTATTTGCCCATGCCGTTGCAGAATGTGAACGGCTTGGAATCGAAATGACCCTGGGTATCGGCCCTGGATGGAGTGGTAGTGGTGGCCCATGGGTCAATGCAGCACAGTCGATGCAACATCTGGTGTCCAGCAGTGTCAGCGTAACTCATCCGCATCAGGGGAAAATTATGCTCCCTCAGCCACGCCCTGCAAATCCTTATTTCGGAGAAGGGGTGTTTACCGATGGATTGAAACAGGCCTGGAACGACTTCTACCAGGATGTGGCCGTGCTGGCTTATCCGACACCCCGGAGGGAGGGTAAACTGGAGGATGTTGCTGAAAAAGCACTTTATTACCGTGCGCCGTATACTTCTGTAAAAAATGTAAAGGAATACTTGCCCTCAAGGGCGTTATATGCTGCCGCTGTGCCAGGTACGGTAATTGACAAGGATCGTATCATCGACCTTAGCGACCGTATGCTCCCGGATGGCACATTGAACTGGGAGGTGCCCGACGGCAGCTGGACGATCGTCCGGTTTGGCGCCAGAAACAATGGGGCAATCACCAGGCCTGCACCTTTCCCCGGACTTGGCTTTGAGGCTGACAAGTTCGATACTACCGCAATACGGCTACATCTGGACCAGTATGTAGGCAGACTTCTTGGTAAAATTAAGAAACAGTCTCCAGGAAGTGTTGGCGGGCTAAAAAGATTGCATATGGACAGTTGGGAGATGGGCGCCCAGAACTGGACCGGCAACTTCCGCCAGGAGTTTATCAAAAGAAGAGGTTACGATCCGCTTCCCTATTACCCGGTATACAATGGCAGCATTGTTGGCAATGAAGAAATCAGTGAGCGTTTCCTGTGGGACCTCAGGCAAACCTCGCAAGACCTGATCCTGGAGCACCATGCCGGATATGTAAAATCTTACGCCCATCAGCGCGGTATGAGCCTGTCCATAGAACCCTATGACATGAACCCTGCAGCCGACCTGGAGCTCGGTGCTGTTGCTGATGTGCCCATGAGTGAGTTCTGGAGTGCCGGATATGGCTATAATTCGGTATTCAGTTGTATTGAAGCCACGTCAATTGCTCATGTAAACGGCATTGCACTTCATCCTGCCGAAGCATTTACGGCTGAGAACAACGAGGGATGGAAGCAGTATCCCGGCTCGATGAAAAATCAGGGCGACTGGGCCTTCGCAAATGGGATCAACAGGTTTGTGTTTCATACTTTTCAAAATCAGGTTTTGCCGGATAGCCTGCGGCCGGGGATGACCATGGGGCCTTATGGTGTGCACTGGGATCGAAACCAGACCTGGTGGCCTATGGTGGGGAGCTATCACAGCTACCTTTCCAGGTCTCAGTTTCTGCTTCAGCAGGGGCATCATGTCGCTGATGTCCTCTACCTTTCCCCGGAAGGGGCGCCACATGTTTTCCGGCCGCCTTCCTCTGCAATGAAGGGCACAGATATTCTTCCTGACAGAAAGGGATATAACTTTGACGGTTGTGCACCCGCACAGCTGTATGCAGCTACGGTCAAGGCCGGTAAAATCTCATTTCCAGGAGGAGCGAGTTATCATTTGCTCGTGATGCCGGATGTGCAAACCATGACGCCCCGGCTGCTTGAGAAATTACGTAGTCTTGTGGATCAAGGCGCTGTGGTTGTTGGCAATGCGCCACTGAAGTCGCCAGGTCTTACGGACTATCCAGCGTGTGACGAGGCGATAAAGTCCATCACCCGGGCGCTATGGGGATCGAATCCGAAGCCGGCACCGGAAATATCAGCTATCCCTTATAAAAAAGGGAAAATTTACGCTGGAGAAGCACTCTACAACAAAACCAATGGTCTATATCCGACATATGAACGTACTGCTGCCATCCTAAAATCAATGAGACTGCTGCCTGATTTTAGTTCTGAAGGGCCGCTCAGGTACATCCATCAGGCAAGTGCCGACTGGGATCTCTATTTTATTTCCAACACTACAGGGGAGGAGCTATATACCAATGCCACTTTCAGAAGTACCAAAGGCGCCGTGCCCGAATGCTGGAATGCCGTAAATGCCGAAATATCTAAGATAAAGGATTTTGAAAAATCGGAGGGGAGCACATCCATGGCGCTGAGCTTCGCTCCATATGAAAGTTATTTTATCCTATTCCCGAAAAGGGCAACCGACGGAGTTGAAAAAATACGCACGATGACCAGGCTTGTGGAAGTTAAAGATACGATAAAAGGCGCATGGGAGGTCTGGTTTGATCCAAAATGGAAGGGGCCGGGTAAGGTGGTCTTTCCGGTGCTGAGCGATTGGAGCCAGCACAAAGATCCGGGTATTAAATATTATTCAGGAACAGCAGTCTATAGCAAAAGCTTTGACTACAGTCCGCAAGCCGGTAAAAAGAACGACGTGCAGTACCTCGACCTGGGAGGGGTAAACTGCATGGCCCGGGTAAAGTTAAATGGAAGGGACCTTGGTATATTATGGACCGCACCGTGGCGTATCGAAGTAACAAAGGACTTGCGTTCCGGGAAAAATGAACTGGAAGTGGAGGTGGTCAATCTGTGGCCGAACAGGCTGATTGGTGATGAACAGCTGCCTGATGATGGTATTGTCAATGGACAATGGCCTGACTGGCTTAAAAATGGCGACAGGAGGAACAGCGGGCGGGTGACGTTTACCACTGCCCGTCATTACAGTAAAAATTCGCCATTATTGTCGTCCGGATTATTAGGACCGGTAACGTTGGTCAGGAATTTATCTGTTGCTGGAACAGAAGGAAATGAATAGGGGATTTATTTTTCTTGAAAACTATTTCTATTTTTAGCACTTAAACTACCATCATTTATTAATTACCAATCAATGTACTATTGATTACCAACCCTTCTACATTATGAAAAAGATGCTTTTTGTATTGACATTTATGTGTGTTTCTTTCTTTGCCAAAGCGGATCAGCTGGCAGCGCTCACACAAGAACAGGCTGAGAAAGCCGTGGCTTACCTGAAAAAGGAACCTGCAGTGATCCTGTGGTGCACTTGCTGCGACAATGATGAGCCTAAGAAAGTAACTGTCAACGAAGTTTTTATTAAACGCGACGCCGATGGCAAGTATTGTTCTGTCGTACTGAAAGGACGTGACGATGCAGGAAATGAAGTTGAGGAATACTTGGATCTGGCGTATGTATTTGTGAAAAAAGGCAGTAAGGCCCATTGCCTTGGGAAAGTACTCAAGTTTAAATGCGATCCTTGCGGAGATCCTTTTAGCTGGACCTTCGAAGGGATGGGCTAAGCTTTTAAGGCTTAGCCAAGGTGTATACCTTCGGTAAATATTTAAGGTAGGTGATATTCAAACTGTCACCTACCTTATAATGATGTTCTTCCTCATCATGGTAAAGTGTTTCATAATTCTGATCTGCAACCTTAAACGTACATTTGATCAGCCATTTGCCTTTATCGTTTTTTTCCTCTTCCAACTTCCGGTCAGTGATCACTGCCTTGGTCTGCAGACCTTCCGTCTTTAATGCCTGTTCCTTACGATAATCCTGAAAATAGTCGAATGTCGGAATGACAAAGAATAAAGACAATACTGCCATTGTAATCGCCTCACGATTAAAAAGCCGAAGTATACCATACACTAGTATTGGTACCAAGGCAATAGCAGCAATCAACGTAAGCATTCCAATTGCCTGGTCATCCGCATATAGGATGGGCAATGGTAAAAAATACAAGAATAATAAATCCCCTATTAGGAGTGCCATACCGGCAATCCGTAATAATCCAAGCAACAAATGCTTGTTCCCCCACTTGTTCATGGCGGTAAAGCTAAGGTTATTTGCAATTGATGTATTCATTTTTGGCTAGTCTATGACACGAAAATTACACTATTAGCTAAATTTACAACTTAAAACTCTAATTTCCTCACGTTATCGAGAACTTTGAGGAATAAACGTTAATTTAGGCAATATATTGTGTCGTAATTTGGCTATTGTTTCTGTCGTTAAAGGCGTTTTTTCTTAACGGGTTGACAGGTTTACTTGCATGTTTTTTTAATGTGATTGAGCTCAGAATTAACAATTCCTTTATATTGTAACTTTACTTTTGTCCAAACACAACATTGAAACTTTAAATGATAACATTATGAAAATTAAATCTCTATTCGCTGTATTGATCCTTGTGCTGGCCGGAGCGGCCAGTTATGCCCAGCAATATACCGTAGGTACGTTTAACATCCGTAACGACAATTCTGGTGATGTCGGTAACCGGTGGGAACAACGTGGACCTGTGAGTGCAAATTTGCTCCGCTTTCATCAGTACGATGTCTTCGGTGTACAGGAAGCCTTCAAAAATCAGGTAGATGATCTTCAGCGTTTGCTTCCTGAATACGACCATTATGGTGCGGGCAGAGATGACGGTAAAGATGGTGGGGAGCATTCTACTGTTTTTTACCGTAAGGACAAGTTTAAATTGATCAAAAAAGGTGATTTCTGGTTGTCCGAAAATCCGGACCGCCCTGGATTGGGATGGGATGCCACCTGCTGTAACAGGATCTGTTCTTATGTTTGTCTACAAGACCTGAAAACCGGAAAACAGTTTTATTTCTTCAATGCACATTTTGATCACGAAGGTAAGATTGCGAGGGTGGAAAGCAGTAAGCTGATCATCAGTAAAATCCGCTCCATCGCCGGCAAGCTTCCAGCCATCTTTACAGGCGATCTAAATGGCGGCCACAGCAGCGAGTGGTACCTGACGCTTGCCAATTCAGGTTTTCTTAAAGATACGTATGGTCAAGTGAAATTCCCTTATGCCAATAATGCCTCATTTAATGCTTTCGGTAAAGCGCTGGAAGGCAAGGAGATCATCGACCATGTTTTCGTTACCAAAGATTTTACTGCTAAAAGATGGGGACTGCTCACCGATACCTATCATGGTAAATTCATCTCTGACCATTTTCCTGTGCTGGTAGATGTGGTATTGAAGCCATAACTAAAAAACCAATTTTGCTAATGCTTGTTCTATAATAAATCGAATATTATGGAACCTAAAAATGAAAATACCGAAAACGACCTGGAGAACCATCTGATCATTTCCGCAGAGATGGATCCTGATCGTGCTGAAAAGCCAGTTAATGAAGAAGTCAACCAGGGATATAACTCTGCGGATGACACCGGCAATACCAACGAAGACCTGGAGCTGGACCCTGATGATGATGCCAGTACTAATCTGGATCATGAGGATCTGGAGGCATTAAACGGTTTGGACATAGATGAGGATGAGATTATGTAGTCTCATCCTTTTTATTTTCTGCTTTATAGTCTGGTTTGGACCTGCACAATAATTGTTTCATTGTTGTATCGGGTGGTACCAGATTCATTGTGTTTGTAGCGGTCAATGTTAATACCGAGCTGGATACGTGCATTGTAAGTCTTCAGAAATTCCGTGCTGATCATCGGCGTATAGGTTTGTCTTGGGTTTCTGAGGTGTTTAAAATCAGCATCAAAGTATTCATATCTGCAGGAAAGCTCAATTGACCTAAGGCGGTGATAGTTGATTGCATAGCGTAAATTGGGTAAAAAGTAAGCCCCGCGCATTTGGTAGTTGGAGAGGGAGCCTTGTCTTGCAGCGGAATCCAGATTGTAGTATAAAACATGGTTGCTGCCCTGCTTGAATTCAGTTTCAATTTCCAGGGACCACTTTTTGCAGATGGGCACGGTACCAGACAAGTCTGCTCCAGTCGCATAAGCGCCGGTTCGGGACACATTAGCCAGGCCTCCGTTAAGCCCCAGTTTGACGAGATGTTTTTTATTGAGTTCCATTTCCACCCGTGAAGAGAAATGTTTGCCATTGTCATTGTCCATGACCTGGTTTCTGTTGTTCCCGTTGACTACAGTGAGCTCGTACCTCAAAGGTAAGGTGCCAGCTATGGCACCATAAATACTGGCACCCATCTGGAAGCTCTGCCAACCATTGTTTCCAAAGGCTGTGTATTGGTTCGAGTACTCCAGGGATTTGATGAGGTCTACAGGATACATATCTTCAAGTCCGAAGGCGGGCCTGAACTGTCCCATTTTAAAATTCAGGTGAGTGTTCAGCCTGTAGGTCAAAAATGCATTTTCCAGGACTTTGTTTTTTGGGTCTGATTTGAACTCTGCCAGGTTAAGAAGCAGAAAGACCTCCGTGCGGTCGGAAATTTTTGATGTAAACTGCAATCGGACTCTTTTAAGGTCGAAATCATTGTAAATAGCCTTATTGTCGAGATGGTGCTGCCCATTCAGGTCAACATGTGCATTCGAACTATAGGAGTAACGTGCCTGGAGCAGTCCCTGAATGTATATTTTTAGCTTTGTAGAATCAATTTTGGAAAACTCCTGGGCATGTAGATTTGTCAGACAGTGGAGGGCGCACGTCAGTGCAATTATTGCTCTTTTCATAAAGGACATCATGTTGGTTTTTGACCGGCCAATAATAGAGAATCTCGCTGCGACGAAAATTGACGGACATTACATTTTTAACTGACTGTAGACAGTTGGTTATAGTCAGGAGTATGATTTCTGACTGAATCTTTTTTGTTTAATGATGATGCGCGCTTTCTCAAACAATTTGGCTTGGTTAATGTATAAGAATAACTAAACTGCATTTATGTATAAAATTTTCCTCACCATCATCTGCTTGTCGCCATTGGGTCTGTTTGCGCAGAATACAGGCGACCTGATTCCACAAAATAGAACGGTGAAGGATACCGCCAGGCAAACTGACCTGATCGATATTGGGAAGGCACTGTTCAAAATCCGTCCTCAGAAAATCAGGGAACAAAAGGATAAACGCGTTTACTTCTCTATCCTTCCTGTGAGTGGCGCGGCTCCTGGTGGTAGTGGAAGAGCACTGGTGACCAGCACCAGCGCTGGTATTTACCTTGGGCCAAAGCGTACCACAAATCTTTCCAGTGCGTCGTTTACTCCATACTGGAACTTTGGCAACCGGTTCGGACTTCCATTGCGGAACAGCATCTGGTTACCGGACAATACCTGGCTCATTCAGGGCGATATCCGCTTTCTGGTGTACCCGCAATATACCTGGGGTCTCGGCAGCGGCTCAAACGACCACCGTACGTTGGTAGATTATAATTACATCCGTTTTTATCAGAGTGCACTCAAACGCATTAAGCCATATCTTTTTGCCGGTGTAGGCTATCACCTGGACTATCATTTTAACATCCACAGCGATGAGCCAAATGTCAATCTGCCGGAGTTTACCAACTATAAATATGGCACCAGCAGAAACTCCTTTTCCTCAGGGATCAGTCTGAACTTACTGTATGACAGCCGCAATAATTCCATTAATCCGTTGCCGGGGATGTACGGTAACCTGGTATACCGCATTAATCCCGGCTTTCTCGGCAGCAATAACTCCTGGAGTTCCGTTTATCTGGATGTCAGGAAATACATCGCCCTTAATAAGACAGATCGCAATCAGCAGAACACCCTGGCATTCTGGTCATATCTATGGACTACCTTAAGCAGTAAAACACCTTATCTTGATTTGCCAAGTACAGGATGGGATCCCTACAACAGGTCTGCGAGGGGCATAGACCAAAACCGGTACCGCGGTAAAACTTTGCTTTATCTGGAAAGTGAATACCGCAGGGACATCACTGACAATGGTCTGCTTGGATTTGTCACTTTTGCAAATGTCAATACCGTTAGTGGCTCAGGTTCTTTTGCAACGTCATGGCACCCTGCAGTAGGCGCAGGGTTGCGGGTGAAATTCAATAAGGGCTCCGGTACAAATATTGGAATCGACTATGGGATCAGTAAAGGATACAGTGCATTTACCCTTGGATTGGGGGAGGCTTTTTAAACCCTGAATTTCCTATGTGAACATAAAATACCTTTCTGATTACGTTTGTGTATATCATTTTGATTTATTAAATAATAAATTAAGAAAATATTTGCTGATTGGAATGATTCTTGGGCAACGCAATAATATCTAATTTACGATAAGTTGCTGTCTAACAGTTAGTACATCAGACCTATGGGAAACAACCTCATCATTGAAATCAGTATAGGAGATCAACAAATCCTAAACTCGAGCGCATTTACGCTGCACCAACAATTCAACGCACACCATTTTTTTGAGCTGAAGATCAAACATGACCAGATGGGGGCACCGGGATTAATCAGTCTCGACGATAGCCGCGATTTTGTCGGCCAAACCCTACATGCTTCGTTTGGCCATGCCAACGATCAGCTGCAGCAGTTTTCTGGGATCGTCACGAAGGTGGAGCTGGCGCAGACCAATGGCTATCACGGCACCTTAATCGTAAGTGGTTATAGTCCGACCATCCTGATCGACCGGGGCGCGGACATCGGTTCTTACCTTGCAAAAGACCTGAACAGCATTGTTAAGCTGGCTACTAAGGATACACCGGCGAATGACTTGAAAATCACCGCCAATGCTGCCCGCAAGGCAGCAATTGACTATGTTATCCAATACCGGGAGAGCGACTTTGACTTCCTGAACCGCCTGGCGGGGGAATACCATGAATGGTTTTACTACGATGGCCAGCAGCTGAACTTCGGCAAGCCAGATGATCAGCCGGAGGTTGCCTTGTTTTATGGGCGTGATGTTCAGGGATTACAGTATGCCATGGGGGTTGCACCAATCAAAAATAAGCGTTTTGCCTACAATCCGCGGCAGGATGAAATGCTTGAAAGTGAGAGCACCGGCAAGGCGGATGGTATGCCCGACCTCGTACATGCGGTGAACGCTTCAAATACGATGTACAGTAAACCCTTCAATCAGCATTCTGTCATTCGGGTAGACAACAGCAGCGACATCAAAAGTCATGTAGAAAATGAAGAAAAGGCCAACATCAGCGAGCTGCTGAAGATCAGCGCTCATGGCGACAATCCGCTGGTGGCGATTGGTGCGGTAGCTGACATCAGCATGAGCGTACAGCAGGATCTACAGTTCAATACCTCCAGTCTGGGTAAGTTCCTGATCACTTCGGTATATCATTTTATTGACGACCGTGGTCATTATAACAACTCTTTTGAGGGGGTGGTATCCACTACAGAAAGAGTAGCTTTTAAAAATTATGCCAGGCCCAACCCGGACATCCAGCTGGCAGATGTAGTGAACAATGACGACCCGCAAGGCCAGGGAAGAATCAAGGTGAAGTTTAAATGGGCTTGTGAGAATAACGACGAAACAGAATGGCTGAGGGTGGTGACGCCTGATGCGGGGAGCAGCGGCAAGGTGAGCACCAACCGAGGTTTTGTGTTTATCCCTGAGGTAGGCGATCAGGTGGTGGTGGCCTTTGAGGAGGGGAATATCGCACGCCCCTTAGTTATGGGCAGTGTTTTTCATGGAAAAACAGGAAAGGGCGGCAGTGCAAGCAATAATTCCAAGAGCCTGACTTCCAAAAGCGGACATACAGTGCAGCTTAATGATGCCGGAGGGATTACCGTCATGGATAAAGATGAAAACCTGATGGTGCTGGATGGGGCAGGAAACATCTCCCTGCATTCGAAGATCAGCATTACCCTGAGCTGCGGCGAAGGTGAGAGTGCGGCGAGTGTATTGAGTATGGACAAGGATGGGAACATTCTATTGAAGGCAAAGACCATTGCCGGTCTGGGCTCTGAGCTGGTTTCGATGGGTTCGGGCAGTGGTGAGGGAGACAGTTTCTCTGGATCCGGATTTTCGCTTGATCCCGAAAACGTCAGTATCGGAGCCAAGGACAAGTGCAGCGTGATTGGTGCCAGCAGCCTTGAAGCAAGCTCAGGTGGAACGGTCATGGTGCAGGCAAAAGGAGAAACCATCGTTCAGGGGTCTAAGGTCAATATAAATTAGGTACCGATGGAGAATAACGCAATCATGCAGCGCGTAATGATGCTGTCTGAAATGTGGGCAGAAGCCATCATCACGCAACCGCAGGCCAGGGTGTTTGCCTGGGTAGGTGCGTCGTCCGTAGAATTTAAAACCATCAAAGGTTTTGTGATCTTTCAGACCTCAATGGAGAAAACACTTCAGGATAAGGTGCTGATGTTCACCCAGCCTTTTGAACCTGAGCGTCGTGGTTATGCTGAACACCTTTGCAGTGATCTGCACCAATACTTTAAGGAATGGAATAAAGATCCCTCCTTAACAGCGGATACCGGAATTATCGACTGGGAGCCTGGTTTTGATGATGGCGGAGGTGATGAGGGAGGACTGTTCATCGACAATATGAATAAGCTGGCCAGGGCGCTGAATGTAAATGGGCATCAGGAGAAGCTGACATTGGTGCTTTTCCCAAACCGGATGAACAATATTGATGCGTACAACCAATGGCTGGAGGCGTTGATCAAAGCAGGCCTTCCAGCGCACATCAGGCTGATGTTGTATGAATCCCGCGACAGCATGTTCTTTGATCGGATCGCTAAAAAATATACAGATACTTTCCAATACTTGTATCCGGACCTCGACATCGCGGGCGCGATGAATCAGATTCTGGAAGATAGCAAATCCCAGAAGGGAAGTCAGCAGGAGAAGGACATGCTGAGTTTTCAGCAGGCACTGATCAAGATGAATGAGGCTATTGGCTATCAGGATGATGAGGATGTGAGGCATTATCGTGATGTGTGTCTGAAGCTTGCAAAGACCTATAACTGGGATGACCAGCAGGCATTGGTTTATTTTTTCATGCACACCTATTATGCCTCCCTTCAGAATGTGAAAAAAGCGCATGAGGCGATAGATGAAGCCATCAGCATCACTCTGAATTCCAATAGCTTCAATGCTGCTCAGACGCAGTACCAGTATTATATCGCAAAGGGTAACCTTCATTTTATGGACAAGTCCTTTGCAAAGGCGGCGGAGGTTTACCAGATCAGCCTGTCGCTGGACCGGCAGCATGCCAGTCCGCTGATGCTGGCAGGGATCCACCAGATGTTGGGAAACAGCCTGCGGAAGTCGGCGGGTAAAACTGAAGCCTGGTCTTGCTTTGAGGAAGGCTGGGCTTTGCTGCGCAGTCAGGCTGATGAGGAGCTTAAAGACAATACCATGGCGATGTTTTACGCAAAGGACATGCTGAGTGTGGCAGATCAGGCGATGCTGAATCACTACAAACCGCAGATGGATGCCCTCTGGGGGACGAGCTGGGAGCATCAGCTTTCGGCGCAATATCAGGAAATGAGTAAAACCAAATAGGATGAAAAACAATGCAGCAACATGGCTTGGTGCCATCTTTACCTCCCTGTCACTGGTGTATAGCGGATGCAGTTATTTTAATAATGACGAAGAAGACAACATAAATGCAATGAAATATATCGAAGCAAAGGCTGTGGTGAACCAGAAGATGCCTGAGCGGGTAACCCGTTATGGAGCAAAGCAAGCCAGATATAACATCACCATCATCGACCCTGATGGGAAAGGCATCCCACGCTACAATTGCGAGCTGGGCGGTAGTCATGCCCTGAACGATACGGTAGTGGTGTACTACGATCCCAATGAACCACTGACCAGCGAAGTGCTGACTAAGAAACCCTGATACTTTTTTAACGCAATCTACCTATGGCTTTTAAAATAGTAAACGACCCCATTGTCCGGAACCCATCAATAGATCCACAACCGGCAGCAAAACATTTCGACATTGTACTTGGCCTTGACTTTCATGTGCTGAAAGTGCCCTGGCCCATCACGCCTTGTCCGATTACGCCATTCGCAGCACTGATTTTCGACCCTATGGATTACATCCATGTGAATATCCCAGCCATGCCGGTTTATACCGATGATGGATTTACGATTGCCAAGGATGTTCCACTGGGCGCTAAAACCGTCATAAACGGATCTTACCGTGGCGTCGCGCAAAGTGCGCTATGGGGGATGCCTTCTGTGCCGCCGCTGATGGGTAAGCTCAAAGGACTGGGTAAGGCCGTTAAAAAGCTGAACCTCCTGCATTCGGTCATTCCGCACCCCTTGTTTTTGCTGCCTAAGTTTTTCCATCCTCATGAGGGACAGCTGTCACATGGCAGTGAAACGGTGATTACCGAAGGGATGTACCAGAGCACCTTTCTGTGTCGTGCCTATTCTTGTCAGGATGTCGGCAAAATCCTGATGAACAATCCGACGGGAGGTTTTTACCTGAACTTCCTGACCGCCATCATGGTGGTGCTTCCACTGGGGGCGCCGGTGATTGTGGGTGGTGCTAAAAAGGAGCAGGAGCTGAAGTTTGCCGACCTCGTCAATGCGCTGATGCTGATGGGACTGATGAAAGGTCTCAAATACGTGCCTAAACTTTTAGGGAAGATGCTCACCAAGCTACTTGCGAAGATCGAAGCCCGTTTTCCTGGTTTTGCGAAGTTCAGAAATGCCGTGCAGCCACACATCTGTAAGTATTTGGGAGAGCCGGTAGATGCCGCCAGTGGTCATATGGCCAGTTACCTGGAAGGGTTTAGTCTGCCCGGCCCTATTCCTTTTATCTGGGAGGCGAACTACTATAGTAATAGTGCGTATGACGGGCCTTTGGGCAAAAACATCTACCATAGTTATGACATTACTCTGCTCGTAGATGAGGAGATGGTGGTCATGAATGACACTGCCGGCCGGCCGGTGATCTTCCCACTGTTGCAACCGGGCAATAGCTTTTACAATCCGCTTGAGAAGTATGAGCTGCACCGCGATGATGCCGGCGAATACCACGTGAGCGGTAAAAATGGCCTCCACTACTATTTCAATAAACCGCTGGAGGGGAGCAATGGCTTCGGTAACCTTCGGAGCATTGTCGATCGTAACGGTTTTGCCATCCGCTTCACTTACAATGAAAAAGGTCATCTGATTAGCATCAAGGATAGCGCAGACCGAATGATTACGATTTCAAGTGATGAGAACGGATTGATTACCGCACTCTCTTTACCTAATCCTGATTTCGGTGCAAGCGGGATGACCTTTGATGCGGTCAGGTATACCTATACCGCTGAAGGCAATATGAACGGCATGTACAATGCGGAGGGCTTTTTAAACCGCTTTGCCTGGAGGGAGCGTTTCATCACCGCCCGCAGGTTTAACGACGGCACCATCTTTACATTTGAGTATGATGATAAGGGGAGGTGTACAGCTGCATTAGGTCCAGATGGGTTGTATAGTTATACCTTTGCATATATCGATGGTTTAACTATCGCCACAAACAGCCTCGGACACAGCAAGAAGTATTACCATGCTGATGGTGTGGTGAGCAAAATCGTAAATAGCCTCGGTGGCGAACGCCTTTACACGTATGATGACAGCAATAACCTGATTGCGGAGAGCAACGAGATCGGCGTGGCAACGACTTATGAATATGACGATTTTGGAAATCTGATAAAACTACATCTGCCGGCACAAGGGGAAGTGGTCATACGGTATAATGAACTGCACCAGCCGGTGGAGACCGTATTGCCCAACGGAGGGGTTTGGATTTACGAGTATGATGAGGTTGGGAAGTTATTGAAGCGTGTTAATCCTCTGGGTGATGCTATCACTTACGAGTACAATGCAGATGGGTTGATTAAAGAAATTACCAACGTAGTAGGGCAATCTTCATTTTTTCGTTATGATGACCAGTACAATTTAAATGGAGTGTTGCTGCCAAATGAAACCCAGGTACTTTATTATTATGATGCATTGGGGCGATGCATAGAATTGAATGATCCGAAAAAGAACACACATTATAGGAAATACAACCTATTGGGAAAAGTGACGGAAATCACCGGTCCAGATGGAGGCATACTTAAGTTGACTTACGACAGCATGGGTAACCTAACATCCGCCAAAGACAGACATCACAAAGTTGAGTTCAAACACGATTTCTTTGGCAATGTGGTCAGGCGAAGCCTTGGAGATAATTCTGTTGAATTTGTTTATGATAAGGAAGGGCAGCTTAATGGAATGATTAATGAACATAATGAGCACTATGTCTTTGAATTGGATAGTGAGGGAAATGTAATCGTTGAACGAGGCTTCGACGGCCTTGTGTTTAAGTATTTACGAAATCCTGCAGGGCAGGCTGTGCAAATCGAGCGTCCGAATGGACATCGGGACATATATGAATACGATAGTGCCGGCCAGATCATTACCTTATTTCATCAGGCTGATCAGACAGTGGAAAGTTATGCCTACGATAATATGTCTCGAATGGTTGCTGCTGTCAACCAACATGCGCAGGTGGTATTGAAGAGGGACGTTATGGGTAGGGTTAGTCAAGAAGAGTGCAACGGAATATCCGTCAATAGTGTGCATAACCCACTGGGGCAACGGACGCGAGTGAGAAGTAGTATGGGGGCTGATATCAGCACCACTTACGATGAAGTACTTTTTCTGGTAGAAGAAATCAATGCAAACGGCTGGCAGGCGAAAATGAGTCGAAATCCAACTGGATATTTGTTGGAAAAAGAGTTTGTTGGTGGTGTTAAGCAGTCATTCGACTACGATAGAAATGCGAATCTAACCAATCAAAGCCTTATAACAAACAATCGGGTAGTCCACAATCGTCACTATAGTTGGGAAGGAGAGCGGCTGAAGGGAGTTACTGATTCTTCGACAGGCGACAAATTATTTAAACACGATGTCCATGGTAACTTGTCGGAAGTCCTCTATGGTGATGGAACGGTAGAATTCAGGGTTCCAGATGCAGTTGGAAATCTATTTGAAAGTCTTAGCAGGAAAGACCGGTCGTATAACAGAGGCGGTAGACTAATTGAAAGCAGCAATGCTGTTTACAAATATGACCAACAGGGCAATCTGATTGAAAAAAGAAGCAGACGTGGTGAAGTCTGGCAGTACTACTGGAATGAAGCCGGTATGCTTGAGCGAGTCGTTCGTCCAGATCAGGAAGAGGTAATCTTCGCGTACGATGCATTAGGCCGTAGGTTGTGGAAAAGATTTAAGAAAACAACTACGAGATATTTATGGGATGGAAATAAACCCCTTCATGAATGGAAGGAATTCGATGCCCGGGAGAGTACAGCCGATGAGATCATCACTTGGGTTTTTAATGAGGGAAACTTTTCTCCGGTTGCAAAGATCAAAGGAGACAAAAAATATAGTATCATTGCAGACCAGCTAGGTACACCTGTGCAGGGGTATAGTGATGATGGTGAATTGATCTGGCAGCGTGAGTTGGATAGCTACGGTAGAATGAAAATGCAGCGCGGTGATGCGGGATTCTGTAATTATCTGTACCAGGGGCAATTGATGGATCCTGAAACGGGATTAGCCTACAATAGGTTTAGGTATTATAATCCAGAAGAGGGAATATATGTGAGCCAGGATCCTATAAGATTATTGGGAGGGTCCAGGTTGTATGGATATGTAAAAGATACAAATATCTGGCTTGATCCTTTTGGCCTGGCTTGTGAAGGGGACTCGGGCAGACATAGTATTTTGAAGGATGATAAGGAGGGAGGTCAATCGCATCACCTCAATCAGGACGCTGCATTTAGAGACGTAATCCCGAGAAATAAAGGAGCCGCTATAAAGCTTGAAGGGGATGCTTTCAGAGAGGTTGGCAGCAATCACTATAATGCACACGCCAGCTTAGAGCAATTCTGGGATCAATATAGGGTTGGTGGTGAGAATTTTGGTCTGGAACCATCTATTGACGAATACAACGCTGCCTTGCAACGATCATTAGAATCTACAACTTTGACGCCAGATCAGATAGATTCAGCGATGCTCAAAGCCAAACTGAACCAGCTGGAGTATGGTTTAAATGGCACAGATAATGTTCCAAGAATTCCAGGAAAGATAAATCAGGTAAAACCTTGAATATAAAACATGGATATTAATTTAAAAAAAATTGAATGGTTCAACCATGCTGGAGATTTTTCAGCAAAGCTTAATGTTGGCTTGCCAATACAAGCAATAGGTGATCGGGCGGCATTGATGAAAAGCCTGAAATCTATTAATTGGGGTAATTTTATCCTATATGCAAAAAATAGGTTGTCTTGGTATATAAAGAGTTTTCATGCGGAAGCTGCAAAGGGCTGGAATGATGTTGCAAAACAGGCCCAGTCACGATACGCAGAGCTAGAACCAACGATTATCGATGCTGCTCAGCATTGCGATGTCCCTTCAGAAATACTTCCTTTTGTCAAGGCATTAGTTATTTCTTATGAAATTGAACAGTATTTTTATGACCATGCGAGTAAAGACATCCCAAGGCATTTTTATAAGATTATGGAAATATTTGATGTCGGCCATGTTGCCGTGGGCTGGGAAGGAGCGATGCCAAAAAATGAAGGTTACAGTGAAATTGATCTGAATACAGGTAAAATATTGATCTGGTAGCAATTCTCTCATAAATCAGCATGAATGAGTTGCTCGTTATATTCTTGAGACCCTCACTAGGCAGAAACAGATTAGGTATGATGCTGATAAGTTGAAATAAGAATACAGTTCTGGATGTTCGGTTGATTCAGAAGATTTGTTTCATTTAGCTTACTCACTTTACATATATGAATAAAGCAGCGTATTATGCAATATTTACAGATCAATCCGGGATTGATGGAATACCTGGATCGCTACAGATCAGGATGTTTGAAAATGAGATACAAGGAGACGCGTTTAGTCGGGAAAATACCGTTCAATATGAATGGATGAAAGCAGGATTTAACGACTATCAGCTGAAAAGTGAACTTTCTTTATATAGTAAACATGAATATCTGGACTTTGATTATTACAGGTATGCCAATGACTTTCTGGTTTCAGAAGACTTTTTGAATGCCATAGCTCAGTACAATATTGATTATGAGAAATCTGCAGTACGTGTTTTTAGTGCCGTCGGTAATCTGGAACTGAAATTTCGTAAAAAATATTATTTTGTAAAATTCAGATATGCAGAAGATGTGGTCAATTTTGAACTTTCAACTTTTGAAGATGCCTTGTCCGACAAGGCTGAACCTATTATACACAATGGTGTAAGGTATGTAAAGAATTATGAGAACATCGTGTTGCATGAGGACCGGATACCCGCAGAAGTATTTTTAATAAAGGACGCTAAGCTGGGGTATAATTTGTTGTGTACAGGATCTGTGAAACTGAGCCCAGCTGTTGATGGACTGAAGGGGGTGTTGTTTGTTCCGCTTGAAGATTTCATGGATTTCAAGAATAACAATGGTTCGCTGGGAGGGGATGCTTATCAACGTATCAAAAGCCGCGAGGTTCAGAGGGAAAGACCTCCTGCTGTGAATGCTGAAGACACTTCAGGACAAAATAAGGATAAGTATGATATTCAATATAGAGCGCTAACAGCCGAAGAACTTGCGGAGGTTGAGCGTCTTGCTGGTGTCGGGATTAGCAGACTTACAGCTGCGGGACATGAAAGTGATCTGCTGATCGACCAGATGAAGGACTACGTCGATACCTTAAAATCAAATCAGACAAATTCCGAGTATCTGGCTTATGAGCTTGGTTCAGTTTTTGGACAGCTGATCATCAGTCAGTATGGATGGCGTTGGATGTATATTACTGTTGATGGAGAGGGATCAATATGTGTCCAGTCACCAGATAAACGTTTTGCATGTAAGGTACATAATTATCTATATTCATTGCTAACTACTGACAGGACGAATAACCTGAAATTATTGTTTAATATGCTCACAGACCTCGACAAAACACGAACTCAAAGTCAAATGATATTCTTGAATTAGCGTAAAGACAATCTGCCAGTATTTGGGTTTATATTATACTGAAAAATATATCAGGGGTTGTCGTATTTGGACGTTCGGCGTAGTGGTCGCCTGAGGCACAAATCTCTTTAATTGGTCATGTATTTGCGATGAATAAGATATGGAAGAAATAATCGCATTGGTATGGCAACACGGTTTCTCAGATGAAGATCGTGAAGCGCTTGAAAATTTTAAGTCCAGGGATGGCTTTGAGTTGATCTCCGATCAGGATCTTAAGGGTATGCTTGCTTTTTTTAAGCAGTATCCTGATGACTTTGAGGACCTTATTCCGATCATGACTGACAACAACTCCAATTATATATGTGTGTATTTTCAAGGGCAGCATTTTGGAAAAGTCTGCTATTTAAGTCACGATGAGATGGATCTGACACCTTTTTTCTCCAGCATACGGGTCTTGGTTGAGGTGATCAACAGATATCCTGAGGCATGGGATTTTCCGGAAATACCTGCCGATGCCTATGATATTTCAACTAAGTAACTGTCTGGATTATCGGGTGTTGACTATGTCAATTAAATGATGTGTTGGTATAATTTTTGTTTTGTAGATAAATTGTATATCGTCTGATTACCTGGATAGGTTATTTTAGGTTTTAAAAGCGATATGAATTGCGATGGACATTAAACGGCTCAATAAAACGGTATTTCTTTCGTATCTAACCTTGATCATATTTGTGGTTGCTGGATGCAGTTCTGAGAATAAGAGAAAGAGGATCTCCAATAATGAGAATGTTAAAGCGGTCAATGAACATTTGGTGGGCTTTATTGATCTTGTTGCGGGGAAACTTGCTCACGGGGGCTTAGCAGACGGTGAGTTGGTTACGCTCACTGATAGTTTTTCCAGATATTTTCCGATTGTAATTTATAGAGAGGGTGATTCTGTGCCTGAGCATACCGTAATGGTTACGAGAAACCGTTCGGTGTCAGCGGGCGAGCCGGAGCGAATCAGTTTAAGTTTGCCTGAGGCTATTGGATCCAACTTGAGCCTGAAGTTGCTGACAGATCATTTCGGGCCATTGGCGCCAGAGGGAATTCTTGCAAGAGAACATGAAACTCCTTTTCCGTTTACCATCGCATTGAAATCTCACCTTAAACTTCCTGAAGAAAATATGTCGATGCACATTGCTGCAAGTGACTATCCCGAGGCGAAAAACAACCAGATCAAGTCAATTGAACTTATTAACCTTAACCCTTAACAACGCTCATGGCTGTTTATAAGTTAACCAAAATCAAGGAATATGATGCCCACGGCGGTCCTGCTAAAGAAACTCCCGGTGAAGACGGTCACAGTAAAACGCCTACACAGTCGGGCAGGTTTGTGATCAATAGCGTTGGAAAACATGTGAGTTATGGTAAATATGCCTACTGGTCAGGTGTAGCCTGGGGAACACCGGTGAGATTAATTGGTGATACCGTCATGGTAAAACATGATGGAAGATGGATACAGCTTTCGAAAGTTAACAAACAGTGGGGAGAATTTAGGGAGCAAAAACTGATTACACATGCAGTCAAGCAAGCACACCATCAGATCTCCGGCATGTACACAGTTCCATCAGCCTGGATCTTTAATGATTTCGGCCATACCTCTGTTAAATATTTTAAGGATACGAACCACAATTGGCGTATGGATGGTAAGGAAAAGATACTGGGCGATTTTATACATACTACTCCCGGGGATGAATATGACACCTCCTTAAAAAGACCGGTTAGACTTGGAGAGTCGCATGGCTGTATTCATGTAAAACCTCTTGAAATTGACACCATGATTGGTAATGGGTATTTAAAGAAAGGGAATACCGTTGAAGTGCATCCGTACACGGATAAGGCCATTGCAAGTAACCTGGTCCGTACAATTGCACAGCCACTTTATGAGGTGCACTTTTATCCGGGAATCTATAAAATCGCTATTTACAGGGTGACGCAATAGAAGTTTAATACCAGAAGTTCTCATTGGTTCCTGAAATTTTAACTTCGTTGCTGCCCGGTATAAACCCATCCATCTTAGGTATATCCGCGAATTTATATTTGAAAGTCAAGTGCTGGTCTTCCTGAATAGGGGTTGTTTCCTCGTCGCAGGAGCTGTATGTTTTGTCGATGATGATTTTTCCAATGGAGAAGTTGACATCGTATCTGAAATCAAAATCGCAGTTGTCAGCGTCGTCGTGCGTGGATCCGATTAGGAACCAATCGCTGTCCTGGTATCTAAAGATGCTTTTGAAAGTACTGGTATGTCTGGAATTGTGATTGAAGGTTTGTGAAATGCTGAGTGTATTTTTTACAATTTCCATTTGTAAAGAGCCCCCTTCTTCAGCATAGAACCCACAATCCTTGCTCTTCCATAATACTGAGGTGTTCTTTTTCCAAATTCTGTTTCTTCCATCGATCTTTTTTGCAATATATAATATGCGTTCAAAGCCCTTATCGCCATGACTTATATCTGTATTGTAGGCAAAAACAATCTCATTGATACCATCATTATCTAAGTCGCCTTCAATTTTTGCGACAAGCTGGTATTTTGAGGGAATCTTTAGCTCTGGTAGATTCTGACTGTAGGTGTTCGTAAATGTCAATGCCAGTAAGAGAGTTGATAGAAAGAGTCTAGACATTTGCCTGATGAATTATATGTTTGTTTTGTCTGTAAATGTACTGATTTATGGAAATGAATGATTTGATGTTTTGTATTCGCTGGTACTTATTTCATATGTGGAGGGTTCATGGGGTGATTCTGCTGGGAGTGAATTTGGATTTCTTGAGATTTTGATGTGCCAATTTGCAAGAGTGCATATATAAATAAACAATTAGGGCTGAAATATTTCTGAGCTGCCGATTCTTGTGATGATATTGAAGTAGGGCAGAGATTTGGCATTTGTCTGGGGTCTGTCCCTGCACTGTCTGGGGATAGTTCGGTCTTTGTTCTGGAAGCAGGATGAATAATAACAGATCATAGAGAGACTAAACAGAGACCAAAGAGAGGTGCATCGTGCTTTTTGTCTCTGTTTAGTCTCTGTTTAGTCCCTGTTTAGGGTCTCTTTAGTAGGGTTGTTTCAAGAACATGGTACGGACGAGGGCCGAACAGTAATGGGTGAAACCAGCCATTGATGATGGGGCACTATATCTCTAGTCCATTTATTCTTCCGCTATTGATTATGACCATGCGAATAATTTTTTTCTTATTGTAAACCATGCAGTTAGGGCTGTGATACAAATAAAGGGCTAGAAATGTTTTGGTCTACTGATATTTTTCCTACTTTTGCATCCCGCTTCGGAGGAAGTGAAACGGTGAGAAGGATAAGAGAAGAAGAGTTTGAAATGTTGCAGTAGGAATTGGCCAGGCAGGTTTTTTAGTTTTTAAGTGTTAGAACAGAGAAAATAAAAAAGATCAAAAAAAGCTTGACAATAACAAAAAGATTTCTACCTTTGCAATCCCAAACAACGGGGAGCTAAACGAACGGAGTTCGCAAGCGAATAAACAAGATTGAAACAATAGGCTTAACCGCAACAGAACTGGACGAGAAAGACCAGGTAAACACAGGGGCGGCAGATTGCAACATATAAAGAAGACCCGTGAGGCGATTCGAGAAGTTCATTAAAGAGATGTCATTTATAGCGTAGCGAGGTAGATTAGTACGGAATCAAAGTACATGATACTGAAGCTATTTTTTTAAGTTTGATTCTAACAGACAATATAACAATTAGAATAAAGACTATTATTAACAAGTTAAGAATGGTCAGCGTTCAAACAACACATTTTACAATGGAGAGTTTGATCCTGGCTCAGGATGAACGCTAGCGGCAGGCCTAATACATGCAAGTCGAACGATACTTTCCAGCTTGCTGGAGAGGAAAGTGGCGCACGGGTGCGTAACGCGTATGCAACCTACCTTAATCAGGGGGATAGCCCGAAGAAATTCGGATTAACACCGCATAAAATCACAGTATAGCATTATACAATGATCAAATATTTATAGGATTAAGATGGGCATGCGTGTCATTAGTTAGTTGGCGGGGTAACGGCCCACCAAGACAGCGATGACTAGGGGATCTGAGAGGATGACCCCCCACACTGGTACTGAGACACGGACCAGACTCCTACGGGAGGCAGCAGTAAGGAATATTGGTCAATGGAGGCAACTCTGAACCAGCCATGCCGCGTGCAGGAAGACGGCCCTCTGGGTTGTAAACTGCTTTTATTCGGGAATAAACCTCCTTACGTGTAAGGAGCTGAATGTACCGAAGGAATAAGGATCGGCTAACTCCGTGCCAGCAGCCGCGGTAATACGGAGGATCCAAGCGTTATCCGGATTTATTGGGTTTAAAGGGTGCGTAGGCGGCTTATTAAGTCAGGGGTGAAAGACGGTGGCTCAACCATCGCAGTGCCCTTGATACTGATGAGCTTGAATACATTAGAGGTAGGCGGAATGTGACAAGTAGCGGTGAAATGCATAGATATGTCACAGAACACCGATTGCGAAGGCAGCTTACTATGATGAGATTGACGCTGAGGCACGAAAGCGTGGGGATCAAACAGGATTAGATACCCTGGTAGTCCACGCCCTAAACGATGAATACTCGCTGTTAGCGATATACAGTTAGCGGCTAAGCGAAAGCGTTAAGTATTCCACCTGGGGAGTACGCCCGCAAGGGTGAAACTCAAAGGAATTGACGGGGGCCCGCACAAGCGGAGGAGCATGTGGTTTAATTCGATGATACGCGAGGAACCTTACCCGGGCTTGAAAGTTAGTGAATCATTTAGAGATAGATGAGTGCGCAATCACACGAATCTAGGTGCTGCATGGCTGTCGTCAGCTCGTGCCGTGAGGTGTTGGGTTAAGTCCCGCAACGAGCGCAACCCCTATGTTTAGTTGCCAGCACGTTAAGGTGGGGACTCTAAACAGACTGCCTGTGCAAACAGAGAGGAGGGAGGGGACGACGTCAAGTCATCATGGCCCTTACGTCCGGGGTTACACACGTGCTACAATGGATGGTACAGAGGGCAGCAAGCTGGCAACAGCAAGCAAATCTCAAAAAGCCATTCACAGTTAGGATAGAGGTCTGCAACTCGACCTCTTGAAGTTGGATTCGCTAGTAATCGCGTATCAGCAATGACGCGGTGAATACGTTCCCGGGCTTTGTACACACCGCCCGTCAAGCCATGGAAGTTGGGGGTACCTAAAGTATGTAACCGCAAGGAGCGTCATAGGGTAAAACCGATAAATGGGGCTAAGTCGTAACAAGGTAGCCGTACCGGAAGGTGCGGCTGGAATACCTCCTTTCTGGAGTAGGTCAGACTACTGGCTGCGCAAATGATATAAATGACAGAAGATCTCAAAAAGAAACACCCATAGGATGAAACATCGTTTAGTGTTCTCATACTGAAGTAAAGACACCTAGTCCCGTAGCTCAGTTTGGTTAGAGCACTACACTGATAATGTAGGGGTCAGCAGTTCAAATCTGCTCGGGACTACAGATATATTCTAAGGGGGATTAGCTCAGCTGGCTAGAGCGCCTGCCTTGCACGCAGGAGGTCAACGGTTCGACTCCGTTATTCTCCACCATGACCGGTACTTAAGATAGAAGGTACAGAAATAGGGTTCAGGAATGAACTCCGGGATAGAAAAGTTCTTTGACATATTGGAAGAAGTTAAAAAAGAAGAGCAAACAACAATAGAGACGTTGTTAGCTTTGAGGAATGAAATGAGTAAGCAATTACAAATAGAAATCCGAAAGAGATAACAACCATCAAAAAAAGCATTTCCATAGGCGCAAAAGGCTATGGAGAGAAGAAAGTAAATAAGAGCACACAGGGGATGCCTTGGCTCTCAGAGGCGATGAAGGACGTGATAAGCTGCGATAAGCACTGGGGATTAGCAAATATGAATTGATCCGGTGATTTCCGAATGGGGAAACCTGGCTAGTTGAAGACTAGTCGTATAATACGCAAACCTGCCGAACTGAAACATCTAAGTAAGCAGAGGAAGAGAAAATAATAATGATTTCCTAAGTAGTGGCGAGCGAACGGGAAAGAGCCCAAACCATATTTGTTACGGCAAATGTGGGGTTGTAGGACTACGATATGATTATAATGCAATGAAGTGGAACAGGATGGGAAGCCTGGCAACATAGAGTGAGAGCCTCGTACACGTAAGTACCATTAGTCTAGTAGTATCCTGAGTACCGCGAGGTCGGAGACGCCTTGTGGGAATCTGCCGGCACCATCCGGTAAGGCTAAATACTCCTGAGAGACCGATAGTGAACCAGTACCGTGAGGGAAAGGTGAAAAGAACCCCGAACAGGGGAGTGAAATAGAACCTGAAACTGTGTGCTTACAAGCGGTCGGAGCGTCCAGGTGGCGTGACGGCGTGCCTTTTGCATAATGAGCCTACGAGTTACTCTTCTCTGGCAAGGTTAAGTGTTTAAGACACGGATCCGAAGCGAAAGCGAGTCTGAATAGGGCGTATAGTCAGGGGAGGTAGACGCGAAACCTTGTGATCTACCCATGGACAGGTTGAAGGTGCGGTAACACGTACTGGAGGACCGAACCGATAAACGTTGAAAAGTTTCCGGATGATCTGTGGGTAGGGGTGAAAGGCTAATCAAACTGGGAAATAGCTCGTACTCCCCGAAATGTTTTTAGGAACAGCGTGGATATAAAGTTATATAGAGGTAGAGCTACTGATTGGGTGCGGGGGAGTCAAATCCTACCAAATCCAGACAAACTCCGAATGCTATATAATATGATCTGCAGTGAGGCCCGGGGTGCTAAGGTCACGGGCCGAGAGGGAAAGAACCCAGACCATCAGCTAAGGTCCCCAAGTTATAGTTAAGTTGAACTAACGAGGTCCGATTGCATAGACAGCTAGGATGTTGGCTTGGAAGCAGCCATTCATTTAAAGAGTGCGTAACAGCTCACTAGTCGAGCGATCGGGCATGGATAATAAACGGGCATTAAACTATACACCGAAGCTATGGGTAATATTAATATTACGGTAGGGGAGCATTCCAGCGGCAGCGAAGTTATGACGTAAGTTGTGGTGGAGCTTCTGGAAAAGCAAATGTAGGCATAAGTAACGATAAGGCGGGCGAGAAACCCGCCCACCGAAAGGATAAGGTTTCCTGATCAACGCTAATCGGATCAGGGTTAGTCGGGGCCTAAGGAGAACCCGAAAGGGATATTCGATGGACAACGGGTTAATATTCCCGTACTTTTTATAACTGCGATGTGGTGACGGAGTAGTGACACTACCGCGATCTGACGGAATAGATCGTTGAAGACAGTAGGTATTGGTCTGGTAGGCAAATCCGCCGGACTAGCTGAAAGTCGATAGTACCGCGAACCTTCGGGTAAGTGGATAGTGTAGGTAATCAGACTTCCAAGAAAACCCGCTAAGCTTCAGGTTATAAAAACCCGTACCGCAAACCGACACAGGTATCCGGGAAGAGAATTCTAAGGTGCTCGAGTGAATCATGGCTAAGGAACTCGGCAAAATGGCCCTGTAACTTCGGGAGAAGGGGCGCTGGTAGCAATATCAGCCGCAGTGAAAAGGCCCAGGCGACTGTTTAACAAAAACACATGGCTTTGCAAAATCGAAAGATGAAGTATAAGGCCTGACACCTGCCCGGTGCTGGAAGGTTAAGAGGGGATGTTAGTCGCAAGGCGAAGCATTGAATCGAAGCCCCAGTAAACGGCGGCCGTAACTATAACGGTCCTAAGGTAGCGAAATTCCTTGTCGGGTAAGTTCCGACCTGCACGAATGGTGTAACGATCTGGGCGCTGTCTCAGCCATGAGCTCGGTGAAATTGTGGTCCCGGTGAAGACGCCGGGTACCCGCAACGGGACGGAAAGACCCCATGCACCTTCACTACAATTTAACATTGACATTGGATACAGGATGTGTAGGATAGGTGGGAGACTATGAAGCGGCGTCGCCAGGCGTCGTGGAGTCAACGTTGAAATACCACCCTTTCTGTATTCGGTGTCTAACTTCGCCAAGCGAAGGACATTGTTTGATGGGTAGTTTGACTGGGGTGGTCGCCTCCAAAAAGGTAACGGAGGCTTTCAAAGGTAAGCTCAATACGCTTGGTAACCGTATGAGGAGTGCAATAGCATAAGCTTGCTTGACTGTGAGGCATACAAGCCGAGCAGGGTCGAAAGACGGATATAGTGATCCGGTGGTTCTGCATGGAAGGGCCATCGCTCAAAGGATAAAAGGTACGCTGGGGATAACAGGCTGATCTCCCCCAAGAGCTCATATCGACGGGGAGGTTTGGCACCTCGATGTCGGCTCGTCACATCCTGGGGCTGGAGAAGGTCCCAAGGGTTCGGCTGTTCGCCGATTAAAGTGGCACGCGAGCTGGGTTCAGAACGTCGCGAGACAGTTCGGTCCCTATCTGTTGTGGGCGTAGGAATTTTGAGTGGGGCTGACCTTAGTACGAGAGGACCGGGTTGGACTAGCCTCTAGTGAATCTGTTGTTCCGCCAGGGGCATTGCAGAGTAGCTACGCTGGGAATAGATAAGCGCTGAAAGCATCTAAGTGCGAAACTAGCCACGAGATGAGAATTCCATATAGGACCGTAGCAGACTACTACGTTGATAGGTTACAGATGTAAAGGTGGTGACATCAAAGTCGAGTAATACTAATCATCCGAAGCTTTCAAGAGCAGTAAACTGTTGTTTGTTCTTCCTAACTTAACTTCTTTCAATAATATGTCATTGTTTGACAGCATAAGGTAAGTCCATTCCGAAGCTGTATAAACATTAAAAATATTTAGGTGCCTATATCGGTGGTGTCCACCTCTTCCCATTCCGAACAGAGAAGTTAAGCCCACCAGAGCCGATGGTACTGCGGTAACACGTGGGAGAGTAGGTCGGTGCCAAATCTTAAAGAAAGCCTGTAGTCAAAA
>NZ_ABCM01000017.1 GCF_000170795.1 Pedobacter sp. BAL39 | reverse complement strand
ACATTGTAAAAACTTACCACAATTGGTTGAAAATCCCCGTGGGACAGCGTAAGCCGCCTCCGGTTCCAGGATTGAAAAAGAACTAATAAAAGTGTTACAATACACACGTCTGAGATTGATTTTATACCTTTAGGATCAAATCAAAAAACCAAACTTTTCATATGATCAACAAATTAACTCTACTACTGGTATTGTTATGCGCCGGCAGTATGGCAGGCCATGCACAGCAGGTGGGCAGAGATGGGGGCAATTATGACCCTCATGCAGCCTTCAGCCCCTTATTTTATACGCAGAATGGCAATGAGTACCGTGGTGCCAATGGTTATCCCGGTGCAAAATACTGGCAGAACCGTGCCGACTATAACATTACCGCAAACCTGGATACAGCTACAAATACGGTGTCGGGAACGGTAACGATTACCTATAAAAACAACAGTCCCACTGCTTTGCCATACCTCTGGCTGCAGCTTGATCAGAATCTTTTTGCCCAGGAGTCGCGTGGTAACTCACTGATTGCTGCCGGGAGCCGTTATGGTGCACGCGGGGAAAAGGTTGATGGCGGATACAAGATCGAGGGGCTTGCTGTGGCTCAGAAGTCAAAGGCTTTGAAATTCACCTCTTTAGTTGAGGATACCAGGATGCAGATCCGGCTGGACCAGCCTTTGGCTGGCGACGGTGAGAGCATCACGATTAAGATGAATTTTTCTTTTGTTGTTCCGATCAATGGATCCGACCGTATGGGGCACCTGGCCACAAAAAACGGGGAAATTTATGCGATTGCGCAATGGTTTCCAAGAATGAGTGTATACGATGATGTGTTGGGCTGGAACACTTTGCCTTACTGGGGTGCCGGAGAATTTTACTGTGAGTATGGAGATGTTGATTTCAGCATCACTGCACCGGGAAATCACATTGTGATGGGTTCGGGAGAGTTATTGAACCCACAGGAGGTGCTCACGGCCGAACAGCTGAAGCGCTGGAATGCGGCAAAATCGAGTGATACTAAGGTGGCCATCCGCTCAGAGGCAGAGGTCAACGACCGCAGTTCGCGTCCAGCAAAGGATAAGCTGACATGGAAGTTCAGGATCAAAAACACGAGAGACGTGGCCTGGGCATCGTCGAGGTCTTTTGTGCTGGATGCAGCGCGCATCAACCTTCCGAGTGGTAAAAAGTCGCTGGCAGTTGCAGCACATCCTGTGGAAAGCAATGGTCAGGATGGTTATGGCCGTGCGGTAGAATACATTAAAGCTTCCATTGAGTATTATTCTAACAAATGGTTTGAGTATCCATACCCGATGGCCGTGAACGTGGCGAGCAACGTTGGTGGATGGAGTATCCTGGAATTGTATTCTGTGGATGGAAGGCAAAAAATGGTAGCGCCTGGGGCGTGATCGACCATGAATTTGGCCATACCTGGTTTCCAATGATTGTGGGCAGCAATGAGCGTAAATATGGCTGGATGGATGAAGGCTTTAATACTTTTATCAATGGTCTCTCGTCAGAGGCTTTCAATAAAGGGGAGTATAAGTCGCGTCCGACGGACATGCAAAGAGTGGCCACTTACCTGGCGAGCCCTCAGATAGAGAAAATTATGCTGACACCGGATGCGATGAAAGAAGCGAATATCGGCGTCAACCTGTATAGTAAACCTGGATGGGGATTGAACATCCTCAGGGATCAGGTGATTGGTGCAGACCGGTTCGATTATGCGTTCCGCAAATATGTGGAGAACTGGGCTTTTAAACACCCGACACCAAATGATTTCTTCCGTGCCATGGAGAATGGTGCCGGAGAAGACCTGTCCTGGTTCTGGAGAGGCTGGTTTCTGGAAAACTGGAAGACTGATCAGGGAATCACTTCTGTAAAAGCATTATCAAGAGGTGGCGCTACCGCAGGGTATGATATTGTTATTGCCAACCTGGAGCAGATGCCAATGCCGATCATCATCGAAGTAAAAACCAAAAGTGGCAAGACGGAGATTCTGAAGCTGCCGGTAGACATTTGGATGCGCAATACTTCATGGACGGTGAACTACCCTACGACAGAGGAAGTGGTATCGGTTACTTTAGACCCTGAGCATGTATTGCCGGATGTGAACCCGACAAATAACGTCTGGAAGAAATAAGAACTCAAGAAATAAGTGCAGACATCCGGACAAGGAGATGGACTGATCATAAAATAGGCCGCAGATGTTTTTCTGCGGCCTGTTTTATTTTTATACGAGGGGGCGCTGGTTAACCGGCATCGTAACTTCTGATTTCCACAGGCTTCAGATCCCCGGATCCTTCCATCTCATAAATCTGGAGCCCGAAGAAAGGAGCTGCCGCGATGAGGTGGTCAAATATATCGGCCATGATGTGTTCGTAATCGATCCATTTGGTGGTGCCGGTAAAGGCATATATTTCTAAGGGAAGTCCGTTGGCGGTTGGTGCCAGCTGGCGCGCCATCATGGTCATTTTTTTATGGATGCCGGAGTGGCTGGCGATGTAATTGTCTATGTATTTCCTGTAAAGGCCTGCATTGGTCAGGTTTCTTCCATTGATGAGCAGAGACTTGTCGGCGCCAATGCGTTCGTTGTTTTTGTCGATGTCTTTTTGCCTGTGGTCAATGTAGGAGCTAAGGGATTGTACCTTCCGGAAATGAGCGAGTTCTTCGTTGTTTACAAAACGGATGGTAGACTGCTTGATGTAAATGGCCCGTTTGATCCTCCGGCCTCCGGTTTCGTGCATACCTCTCCAGTTCTGGAAGGAGTCGGAGATGAGGGCATAAGTAGGGATAGTGGTGATGGTTTTGTCGAAGTTGCGAACTTTTACCGTGGTAAGGTTAATTTCTGTTACATCGCCATCTGCGCCAAATTTGGGCATGGTAATCCAGTCGCCAATCCTGACCATATCATTGGTGGTGACTTGTATGCTGGCCACGAATCCCATGATGGTGTCTTTAAACATCAGGAGGAGCACAGCAGAGACTGCACCCATGGCGGTGAAGAAGACAATGGGGGATTTTCCGGTAAGTGTGGAGAAGATGAGTACTGCAGCGAAGAGAAAGAGAATGATCCTGATGACCTGCAGGTAGCTGTCGATTGGTTTCTCGCGGAAACCAGGTTTGGTCCTCATGGAGTCGGCACCTGATCTGATAAGTGACATGATCATCCAGATGATGATGAGGATCATGTAAACGTCTGCAAGTGCTTTCAGGGGTGGGATTAAATTTTGAAAACCTGCAAAGATGATTGGTATGGAGCTGTTGATTAATATCAGGGGCACGGTGAGGGCCAGGTAATGCGGAAAGCGGTTTTCCAGCAGGTGCTGAAAGAAAGGGATTCTCGTGCGTTTGGTGATTCTGATGAGGGCGATCCTAAGCAGGCGTCTGACCAGGTATTGCAGGATGTATACCAATCCAATGAGTACAGTGAGGAGCAGGAATAGGTTGACGTAGATGGCGACTTCTGCGGGAATTCCCCATCGGACAAGAAGTTTATAGGTAAGGTGACTGATGTTGTACATTTTAAACTGTTTTTTTGATACTGGTGCCTGTTTGTTGATTCACAGGGATCGACAGGTTACTAAAAATAATTTAAAAAGGCAAAAGAAAAGGTGGATTTTGAACTGGAAATCACACGATGCGATTTCCAGTTCAAAAGATAAATGGGAGTCTGATTATTTAAAGAAGCTGGCTTTGAGCTTTTCAGCATCTATGGTTGTAGCTGCAGCGGGCACATCTAGTCTGATCTTCCAGCCTTTTTGTTTAAGCAATGCGATTTCTTCTTTTGCAACGGAAAGGTCTTTGCCTTTAATCTTTTCATTGAAAAGGATGGCTTCTTTGGGTTCGACATCAGCCGTGGTGTGGAAGAGCAGCTCAAGTCTGAACTTCGGCCACACTTGTATGTCGCCAAGTTGGGCGGAGTAAATCTTTTTTGTGGAATTTCCGGGGATGATGGCAGCGCTTTCCCCTTTGAACTTGCCGTCTTTTTCTGTGCTTAGGCTAAGCAGCAGCTGGAAGGAGCTTTCATTGACGAGGTGGAAATGAGCTACAGAACTGCTGTGCTGGTCGGTAACCAGGCCAAGATAAATTCCCTCTTTGATAAATTCTTTTTCCGGAACCACTATTGCGGGTTTGTTGGAAACGATGTCGTTATCGGGAATGTCTCCATGCACGAGTGTCACCTTTGTTGCCAGGACAGGGATCTCAAAATCATTGGCATCGGTTACGCCGATGGTATCTTTGTCGATGATGCGGGTGATGTATCCTTCGATGTTCTCGTCTACGAATCTTACGAAATCTCCAAGATTGAATTGCATATGGTGATGATTTGATTAAAACTGATTGCTGCAAATTTAGTCATAAATTCATACATTAGGCGCTCAATAATTGCTCATATGACTGAGCCCTCAGGATTCGAGTTTTTCAATTCAGTAAATAAATATGATGATGTCCAGTTTATCTAAACACAGTTACGCTAAATCGTTTAACGCACTCTCGTTTTTAACCAAAAGGCTGCTCTTTTCCTTTTTAATACTGCTGACTGCCGGAGGGAGGCTTGCTGCCCAGGATCAGTACGAACTAAATTCAGGATGGCTGTGCGCGCCCATGACCAAGGTTAAGGCTAGTGGGGAAGAGATTTCTACTGCTGCTTTTGGACTTTCTGAATGGAAAAATGCAGTGGTTCCGGGAACGGTACTGACCACGATGCTGGCCAATAAAGAAGTGCCCGATCCTTTTTTCGGGATGAATAATGAGTTGATTCCGGATATCTATAAAACAGGCAGGGATTATTATACCTATTGGTTTGTAAAGGATTTCAAAGAAAGTCCCGCTGACGGCGACGGGCAGGTGTGGCTGAAATTCAGGGGCATCAATTATAGCTGTGATATTTTTCTCAACGGTAAGAAAGTGAATGAAACTCCTTTCAAGGGTATGTATCTAAGGAAGACATTTAACATCACCAAACTGCTGGCCAAAAACGGTAACAACAGGCTTGCGGTGATTGTGCATCCGGCTGATGTAGTGGGTAATCCTAACGGTGGACAAGGTGGTGACGGAACGATCGCTAAAGGTGTGGCGCTGCAATATACTGCGGGCTGGGACTGGATTCGTCCGATCAGAGACAGAAACACAGGGATCTGGGATAAGGTACAGATTGTACGCAGTGGAAAAGTGAGCCTCATTAACCCGCATGTGGTGACCCTCGTACCGGGAAAACGTGAGGTTTCCGGAGCACAGGAACCTGCCCTGATCAAGGTCACGGCAGAATTAAAAAACACCAGCAACCAGGAAGTGTCGGGTAAACTGGTGTATACCATGGATGGTAAACAGGTAACACAGTCGGTGTTGCTAAAGGCGAACAGTACTGCGGAAATTAAATTCCCTGATTTTGTGCTGAAAAACCCTAAGCTATGGTGGCCTGCCGGTTATGGCAAGCAGGATCTATATGCACTGAAGCTGAGTTTTCTGGAAAAAGGAACCAAACTGACCGACAGCCAGACGGTGCAGGTAGGTGTGCGCGAGATCCAGACCAAATGGAACGACATCACCTCCAGCAAGGAGGTTGCGGTAAATGGCCAGAAGATTTTCATCAAAGGAGGAAACTGGATCATCTCTGATGCGATGCTCCGTTTTTCTAAAGAAAGATACGATGCTGAAATCAGGTATCATCGTGACATGAAGCTGAACCTGATCAGAATCTGGGGCGGTGCGCTGATTGAACGTCCTGAGTTTTATGAGGCTTGTGATAAATATGGTATGCTGGTATTTCAGGATTTCTGGATGTCCGGCGACTGTAACGGGCGTTGGGTAGATCCGATGAAACTGGAAGATCAGTGGACCAGGCGTAAATATCCTGATGATCATCACCTGTTTCTGGAGTCTGCTTCGGATATGATCAAGATGGTACGTAACCATCCATCGCTGGCAATCTGGTGTGGCGGAAATGAAATTACTCCTCCGGATGATATCCTGATCCCCCTGCGCGACTCTATTCTTCCTGCATTGGATGGCACCAGGTGGTTTATCGATTACTCCAACTCCGATGACATGTCGCGCAATACCCTTGGTGGAAATGGCGACGGTCCGTATACGATCCAGAACGTGTCGACTTTCTGGGAAACCAAAACTTTCCCCTTCAACTCGGAGGTGGGTAGTGTTGGTGTAGGTGACCTGGAATCGCTGGAAAGGTTCATTCCTAAAGCCAGTATGGTTGCCCCGGAATATATATCACCGGAAAAAAGAGGAGAAAAAGGCCCTTCTGAAAAGGTAGACTCTGTATGGGATTACCATAATTATCTGGGTGTGGGTTACGAACAACACATCTTACCTTATGGCAAACCGGCAAATGTGGCCGACTTTGCGAAAAAGGCACAGGTGGTGAATTACGATCAGTACCGTGGATTGATTGAAGGTTTTAGTTCACATATGTGGGATTGGTATACAGGAGTGATCATCTGGAAAACACAAAATCCATGGACTTCCATGCGTGGACAGATGTACGATTATTACCTGGATCCGAATGCCTGTCTGTTTGGCTTGCGTTCGGCTGGTGAGCTGCTGCACGTGATGTATAATCCTGTAGATGGTATGGTAATGCTGGTCAACAATGATTTCAAAGGAAAACAGAATGTGATGCTGGTAGCTAAGGCTTATGATATGGAAGGTAAGGCAACTGACCTGACTCAGGTTTTCTGTTTCATTGATGGCTCTACCACTAAAAAAGTGCTGTCGCTTAAAAAGATGATGGACGAGCTGTCTGCTAAAAAGGGAGCTTTCTTATCATTACAGTTGCTGGATGAGAATAAAAGGGTGCTGAGTGATAACCTGTATTGGACAGCGGATCAAAAGGGGATGTACTCAGGCTTGAATGAACTGAAGAGTGCATCACTTACTGCAAGTGCAAAACAGCTGAAGGACGGTCAGGTTGAAGTGACCCTGCGTAATCCTGCAGGCGGGCCGGTGAGCTTCTTCAACAGGCTGTCGCTGGTAGATGCAAAAACAGGAAAGCGGATCCTTCCGGTGTTTTATGATGACAACTATTTCTCTATCCTTCCGGGAGCAGAGAAGAAGGTGCTGATTGAGTATACTGGAGGGCAGGGAGGTGTTACGCCGGCGCTGACGTTGAGTGATTATGCAGGAAAGAAAACAGAGATCCCATTGCGATAGGTTTTAAATCGTAAATTTCTTTTTATTTTTGCATCATGACAGTAAAAGAACAACCGAATAATCCGCTACATGGATTGACACTTGAGTTTATAGTGAAGCAATTGGTATGGCATTATGGCTGGGAAGAACTGTCGACCTATGTGAAGATTGCGTGTTTCAAAAACAACCCTACGATGAAATCGAGCCTGACGTTTTTGCGAAAGACGGACTGGGCGCGGAAGAAGGTGGAGAAGTTATACCTGAACACTTTCCATTAATATATTTTTATGGTTTAACCGATTCAACCGGGCTGATTTTAAATGATCTGTCCGGTTGAATTATTTTTGTGTTAACCCCTTGATTTATAAAATGTATTGTCTTACCTTTGCAGTCCCTTTATTAAGGGGTGAAGTTTTTAAACATAAATAGAAAAACAAAAAAAAACAATGCCAACCATTCAACAATTAGTTAGAAAAGGTAGAGTAGCACTGGAGTTCAAGAGTAAGTCTCCAGCGTTGGACAGCTGTCCACAGCGAAGAGGTGTATGTACACGTGTATATACCACTACCCCTAAAAAACCAAACTCAGCAATGCGTAAAGTTGCACGTGTACGTTTAACCAATGGTAAAGAGGTGAATGCCTACATTCCTGGAGAAGGTCACAACCTGCAGGAGCACTCTATCGTATTGATCCGTGGTGGTCGTGTTAAAGATTTGCCAGGTGTACGTTATCACATCATCCGTGGAGCATTAGATACTTCAGGTGTTGCTGGTCGTAACCAACGTCGTTCGAAATATGGTACAAAACGTCCTAAACCAGGACAAGTAGCTGCGGCACCAACAAAAGGTAAAAAGAAATAATTAGGAGGAAAGAAAAATGAGAAAGTCAAAACCAAAAAAGAGAATTATCCTTCCTGATCCTAAATTTAACGATGTTCAGGTGACCAGGTTCGTAAACAATATGATGTATGATGGAAAGAAATCCATCGCGTATGATATTTTTTATGATGCAGTAGAACTGGCTGAGAAAAAAGCTGGTGAGAATGGTTTAGAAGTATGGAAACGTGCTTTAACAAATGTAATGCCTGCCGTAGAGGTGAAATCACGCCGTGTGGGTGGTGCAAACTTCCAGGTACCTACAGAGGTAAGACCAGACCGTAAGATTGCTTTAGGCATGAAATGGTTAATTTCTTACGCTCGTAAACGTGGTGAAAAAACCATGAAAGAAAAATTAGCAGGTGAAATTGTTTCAGCAGCTAAAGGTGAAGGTGCAGCAGTTAAGAAAAAAGAAGATACGCATAAAATGGCTGAGGCTAACAAAGCGTTCTCTCACTTCCGTTTCTAATCATATAGAATCATAAAATGTCAAGAGATTTAAAATACACAAGAAACATTGGAATTGCAGCTCACATTGATGCGGGTAAAACCACAACAACGGAGCGTATTCTTTATTATGCTGGTGTTAGTCACAAAATTGGTGAGGTACACGAAGGTGCTGCAACAATGGACTGGATGGCACAGGAGCAGGAGCGTGGAATCACGATCACTTCTGCTGCAACAACAGTAAACTGGAAATACAGAGGCGATACTTACCACATCAACATTATCGATACACCTGGACACGTGGATTTTACCGTAGAGGTAAACCGTTCGTTACGTGTATTGGATGGTCTGGTATTCCTTTTCTCTGCAGTTGATGGTGTTGAGCCTCAGTCTGAAACTAACTGGAGATTGGCAAACAACTATAATGTTGCCCGTATCGGTTTCGTTAACAAAATGGACCGTTCAGGAGCTGATTTCTTAAAAGTTGTTAAACAGGTTAAAGATATGCTGGGTAGCAATGCAGTTCCTCTGCAATTGCCTATCGGTGCTGAAGATAGCTTCAAAGGTGTAGTTGATTTGATCAACAACCGTGGTATCGTTTGGAATGAGCATGATAAAGGGATGACCTTTACTGAAGTGCCTATTCCTGATGATATGATTGATGAGGTTGCAGAATGGAGAGAGAAATTATTGGAATCAGTTGCTGATTACGATGAGACCTTGATGGAGAAATTCTTCGATGATCCAAACTCAATCACTGAGCGCGAAATCTTAGATGCATTGCGTGCTGCAGTACTTGATGCTAAAATTGTACCTATGGTTTGTGGTTCATCTTTCAAAAACAAAGGTGTTCAGACCATGCTTGACTATGTGATGGAATTACTTCCTTCGCCAATGGATTCAGAAGGTATCGTGGGTACTAACCCGAACACAGAGAAAGAAGAATTACGTAAACCAGACGAAAAAGAGCCTTTTGCAGCTTTAGCTTTTAAAATTGCAACGGATCCTTTCGTAGGTCGTCTTTGCTTCATCCGTGTTTATTCAGGTAACCTTGAGGCAGGTTCTTATATCTACAATGCACGTTCTGAAAACAAAGAGCGTATCTCACGTATCTTCCAGATGCATGCGAACAAGCAAAACCCAATCCCTAATGTAGGTGCTGGTGATATTGCTGCTGTTGTAGGTTTCAAAGACATCAAAACTGGTGATACCCTTTGCGATGAGAAACACCCGATCGTTCTTGAATCAATGGTATTCCCTGAGCCGGTTATCGGTTTAGCAATTGAGCCTAAAACTCAGGCTGATATTGATAAATTAGGTATGGGATTATCTAAACTTGCTGAAGAGGATCCTACTTTCAGGGTTCAGACTGATGAGGAAACTGGTCAGACTGTTATCTCTGGTATGGGTGAGCTTCACCTGGACATCCTGATTGACCGTCTTAGACGTGAGTTTAAGGTAGAGGTTAACCAGGGAGCGCCACAGGTTGCTTACAAGGAAGCCATCAATGGTACTGTTCAACATCGTGAGACTTATAAAAAACAATCAGGTGGTCGTGGTAAATTCGCTGACATCCAAGTGGTAATTTCTCCAATTGATGCAGATTTCGAAAAAGGTGGTTTGCAGTTCGTAAACGAAATCACTGGTGGATCTATTCCTCGTGAGTTTATCCCTTCTGTTGAGAAAGGTTTTGCAGCTTCAATGTCGAATGGTGTATTGGCTGGATATCCACTTCCAGACATGAAAGTTCGTTTAATTGACGGATCTTTCCACGCAGTCGATTCAGATGCTTTGTCATTCGAGCTTGCAGCTAAAATGGCTTACCGTGAGGCATTGCCTAAATGTAGCCCTGTATTGATGGAGCCAATCATGAAAATCGAGATCCTTACTCCTGAAGAAAACATGGGTGATGTAATCGGTGACATGAACCGTCGTCGTGGTCAGCTTTTAGGTATGGATACCCGTAACGGTTCCCAGGTAATTAAAGCAACTGTACCACTTTCTGAAATGTTTGGTTATGTGACGCAACTGCGTACCATTACTTCTGGTCGTGCAACTTCAACAATGGAGTTCGATCACTATGAGCCGGCACCAAGAAACGTACAGGACGAAGTAATTGCTAAATCAAAAGGCAGAGTTAAATCTGTAGACTAAAAACAAATCGGCAGCCGGTTATTAATAGCTCTAACCGGCAGCCTTAATTTATATTATAATGAGCCAAAGAATCAGAATCAAATTAAAATCTTACGATTATAACTTGGTAGATAAATCTGCTGAAAAAATCGTAAAAACTGTTAAACCTACGGGTGCAGTGGTTAGCGGACCTATTCCGTTGCCTACAGAAAAGAAAATCTTCACTGTTTTACGTTCACCACACGTGAACAAAAAAGCACGTGAGCAGTTTCAATTATGTGCTTACAAACGTTTGTTAGACATCTACAGCTCTAACTCAAAAACAGTTGATGCTTTAATGAAACTTGAATTGCCTAGCGGTGTTGAAGTTGAAATCAAAGTGTAACTATATTTGACAGTTCAAAAAAAAGCCTTCCAGGATTAACTCCGGGAAGGCTTTTTTTTTGATGTTATCTCAAAGGGGCCAAGGCCCCTTTCTTATTTATCTTTTATTCAATTCGTCCAGTTTGTTTCGTTCGTCCTGAAGTTCTCTGGCAAGTTTCTTTTCCTTCTCATTTGCCTTCACTTTGTAAGCCTGATATTCCTGGGCAATTTCCTCATAAAGGCCACTTCTGTATTTGGCTTCGTGTATGTGTTTTGCGGAACGGAGGATAACGATAACCAGCGCTAGTGTGAGTATAATGATGAGCGTCCATACAATCATATTATAAGTAGATTTGCTGAACGGGATCCCGAGGAAGCTGATTTCATCCAGGCGTGCCTGTGAGCTGGCCAGGGAGCTCTCTGTGCCGGTGATCTGCTTGTTTAAGGTAGCGATGTTCTTCTCCTGCTCGGCAATTTTCTGTTTTGCTGTACTGAGCTGTCTGCGTTCATTTCTGAGGCTGTCGCCTGCATTTTTCCAGAGTATGCTGAGGCGGTTGGGGTTGACAAGTTTATAGCCATTTAGTGTTTTAGACCTTGACAACATAAATTCATATTGTCCTTTTAAACTGGGGTCTATCTTTCCGCTGTCTGCAGGGAGTTGAGCCTGGGTATTCAGGTTGAGCATTAACGCGGCAATAAATGGGAATACAAGTTTTTTCATTCTTATAGTTTTGTTTTTAGGATGATTTGAGCCTGGGATGCGGATCCGGCAGGCTTGCTTTAAAAGCATGAAGTTAATTAGTTTAACATTCATATTTTAATTTTATTGTGTTATGGATGGAGATAGTATATTTGCAGCGATGTCAGTACTACTATTTACGGTCATAGTTTTAGCAGGAGCTTTCCTGGCTGGACTAGTTGGATCTCTTACCGGTTTAGGTGGGGGAGTGGTCATCATTCCGCTATTGACTCTGGCGCTTGGGGTAGACATCCATTATGCGATTGGCGCATCCATCGTGTCTGTTATCGCAACTTCGTCAGGATCTGCAGCAGCTTATGTGAAAGAGGGTATTACCAATATCCGGATCGGGATGTTCCTGGAGATGGCGACAACCATCAGTGCAATTGTGGGCGCCGTGATTACCGTATATATAGAGCCGGTTACATTGCGGTTATCTTTGGACTGATCCTGCTGTTTTCTGCAGCCATGATGGTGGTCAAGAAAGTCGACCGCTCTGATAATGACACCTCTGGCCGTCTGGCCGTATTTTTTAAACTCAATGGCAGTTACCCTGTGGATGGTACGGTAAAAAAGTACGCTGTTCATAATGTAGTTGGCGGCTTCGTGATGATGTTCTTCGCAGGCATCATATCGGGGCTGCTGGGGATTGGCTCCGGCGCGCTGAAGGTGATCGCAATGGACAACATTATGAGGATACCGTTCAAGGTATCTACGACTACCAGTAACTTCATGATGGGGGTGACTGCGGCAGCGAGTGCGATTGTTTACCTGCACCGCGGACAGATTGACGCGGGGATTGCGATGCCGGTTGCTGTGGGCGTTCTCTGCGGGGCAACGCTGGGTTCGAAGCTTCTGGTGAAGACCAAAACAGATAAACTGAAAGTGATTTTTGCAGTTGTGGTGACTTTCCTGGCGCTTCAGATGATTTATAATGGTTTATCAGGCAGGTTATGATGAAAGAAAAGAGGAATTTTTTTGCTGATAAAGACATACAGGTCATCCTGGGTACCTTGCTTCGTGTGGGCGTGATTGCTTCGATGAGCGTGGTGCTGATTGGTGGTGTCTTCTACCTGTTTGCCAACGGCGGTGCTGCAATTGATTATAGTAAATTTGATGCGCATAAGTCGGGCTATTCTGATATTCCTGCAGTTTTTATTGGATTAAAGAATCTGAATGCCAAGGCATTAATTCAATTCGGTATATTATTGTTGATTTTTACGCCCGTCGCAAGGGTAGTTTTTTCTATCTTTAGCTTTCTGATTGAGCGTGATTACCTGTACGTGCTGATCGGATTTTTTGTACTGGCGATTATCCTGTATAGCCTGAACGATAAATTAGTTGGTTAGACCCTTTGAAAGGGGGCTGGCCCTTCCCGAAAAAAAATAGTGGTTATTTGAAAAAATAATTAGCTAACTATTTGAAAATTAAGATTTCTTTCGTATTTTTGCCGTCCCTTAACGGGGATGCATATCCACCTTGAACGAAGCCCTACTGCTTCGATGGGTGTTAAATTAAAAAAAGAAAATGTCAGGTATTATTGGAAAAAAAGTAGGAATGACCAGCATTTTCGACGCCGACGGTAAGAATATTCCGTGCACGGTGATCGAAGCTGGACCTTGTGTAGTAACACAGGTAAAAACCGAAGAGAAAGACGGTTACGTTTCAGTTCAGTTAGGTTTCGACGAAGCCAAAGAAAAGAACACTACCCAGCCTCTTAAAGGCCACTTTGCGAAAGCAAACACTACCCCAAAACGTAAATTGGTTGAATTTGACCCGTTTGAAGAGCCTCTTGAATTAGGCGCTACAGTAACGGTTGACATCTTCAACGAAGGCGATTTTGTGGATGTTGTGGGTACATCAAAAGGTAAAGGATTCCAGGGTGTTGTAAAACGTCATGGTTTCGGTGGTGTTGGTGGGCAAACTCACGGACAGCACAACAGGATGCGTGCTCCAGGTTCCCTGGGTGCGGCTTCATATCCTGCACGTGTATTCAAAGGAATGCGTATGGCGGGTAGAATGGGTGGAGACAGAGTAAAGATTCAGAACTTACAGGTTTTGAAAGTTTATGCTGACAAAAACCTGGTTGTAGTTAGTGGTTCCGTACCAGGAGCTAAGGGTTCTTACGTAATCTTAGATAAGTAAGCAGATGGAAGTTAAAGTATTAAACATTTCAGGAAAAGAGACAGGTGCCAAGGTGCAGCTTCCTGAGTCGGTATTTGGCATTACGCCTGTTGACCACGCGATCTATTTAGATGTTAAACAATATCTGGCTAATCAGCGTCAAGGTACTCACAAGTCTAAACAACGTAATGAGATTGCAGGTTCAACCCGCAAACTATACAAGCAAAAAGGTACTGGTGGTGCTCGTGCCGGAAGTATCAAATCTCCATTGTTCAATGGTGGTGGTCGTGTGTTTGGTCCTCAGCCACGTGATTACAGTTTCAAATTGAATAAAAAACTTAAAGTTTTAGCGCGTAAATCAGCATTGAGTTACAAAGCACAAGACAATAATGTTGTGGTATTGGAAGACTTCAGTTTCGATTCAATCAAAACTAAAAACTACGTGAATTTAGTTAGCGCGTTAAATCTTGCTGGCGAGAAGACATTGTTGGTTTTACCTTCACAAAATAACAATATCTATTTATCAAGCAGAAACATTCAGAAAGCGAAAGTGATCACTGCAGATCAGTTAAATACTTATGATGTATTGAACTGTGGCAAACTTTTGTTGACTGCTGATTCTCTTAAAACATTGGAGGAGGCATTTGCCAAGTAATATGGAATTTTTAAAGAAACCAATATTAACCGAAAAAGCTTCTGCATTGACAGAGAAGTCTAACCGCTTTACTTTTAGCGTAGACCACAAAGCCAATAAACTGCAGATTAAACAAGCCATCGAGAAAATGTACGGTGTGAACATTTTAGCCATTAACACAATGGTGGTAAATGGTAAACTAAAGTCAAGAAACACTAAAGGTGGTTTAGTTACGGGTCGTAGCCCAAAAATCAAAAAAGCGATTGTTACACTGGCAGCAGGCGAGACAATTGATTATTACGCGAATATTTAATAAGAATTGAATAATTTATAACTATGGGCTTAAGAAAATTTAAACCAGTCACTCCGGGAACCCGCTTTAGAGTAGGTGCCAGCTTTACGGAGATTACAGCAACCAAGCCCGAAAAATCATTGGTTGTTTCTTCTAAGAAATCGGGAGGACGTAACAATACAGGAAAGATGACTATGCGCTACATGGGTGGTGGTCACAAAAAATCTTACCGTTTAATTGACTTTAAACGTGATAAGTTTGACATTCCTGCAACAGTTGCTACTGTTGAGTACGATCCAAACCGTACCGCTCGTATTGCGTTATTGCACTACGCAGATGGTGAGAAGCGTTACATTATTGCACCAGAAGGATTGCAAGTAGGACAAACAGTAGTTTCGGGTGATACAGCTGCTCCAGAAGTAGGAAACACTTTGAAATTGGCTAACATTCCTTTGGGATCTATCGTACATAACGTGGAGATTCATCCAGGTCGTGGTGCTCAATTGGCACGTAGTGCAGGTGCTTATGCACAATTAGCTGCACGTGATGGTAAATATGCTACATTGAAAATGCCTTCAGGTGAAACCAGATTAATTTTGGTAGCTTGTTTAGCAACAATCGGAGCGGTTTCCAACTCAGATCACGCAAATGAGGTATTAGGTAAAGCAGGTCGTAAACGTTGGTTAGGACGTCGTCCTAGAACACGTCCGGTAGCGATGAACCCGGTAGATCACCCTATGGGTGGTGGTGAGGGTCGCTCATCAGGAGGTCAGCCTCGCTCAAGAAACGGTATGTATGCCAAAGGCTTCAAAACCCGTACACTTAAAAAATACTCAAATCGTTTCATCATAGAGAAAAGGAAGAAATAATGGCTCGTTCGATTAAAAAAGGACCTTATATTGACCATAACGTAGAGAAGAAAGTAGTCTCTATGAATGATTCAGGCAAAAAGTCTGTCATTAAAACTTGGTCTCGCAGATCAATGATCTCACCAGATTTTGTGGGTCATACATTTGCAGTACACAACGGTAACAAATTTATACCGGTATACGTAACAGAAAACATGGTTGGTCACAAGCTGGGAGAGTTTGCTCCAACCAGAACATTTAGGGGTCACTCTGAAAAGAAAAAATAATTAAGAGATGGAAGCAGTAGCGAAATTAAACAATTGTCCAACCTCACCACGTAAAATGCGTTTGGTTGTAGATCTTATCAGAGGTGAGCGTGTTGAGAAAGCTTTACATATTTTGAAGTTTACCAATAAAGATGCGGCAATCAGAGTTGAAAAACTTTTATTATCAGCGATCAAAAACTGGGAAACAAAAAATGAAGGTTCTCGCCCTGAAGAAAACCAATTATACGTGAAAACGATCATGGTTGGTGGTGGCCGTCAGTTGAAAAGATTAAGACCGGCACCTCAAGGACGTGGTTACAGAATTCGTAAGCGTTCAAACCACGTGACTTTGATAGTAGATAGTAAAAACGTTGAAACTCAAACTAATTAACAGAAATGGGACAAAAAGCACATCCAATAGGTAACAGGTTAGGAATCATCAAAGGTTGGGATTCTAACTGGTTCGGTGGCAACAACTATGCTGATAAATTAGTTGAGGACGAAAAAATAAGAAAATACCTTTCAGCACGTATCGCAAAAGGCGGTGTTGCAAAAGTGGTGATCGAGCGTACGTTAAAACGTATCACGGTAACGATCCACACTGCACGTCCGGGAATTGTGATCGGTAAAGCAGGACAGGAAGTTGACAAGATCAAAGAAGAGTTGAAGAAACTGACTAAAAAGGAAATTCAAATCAACATCTTTGAGATTAAACGCCCTGAGCTTGATGCACAATTAGTTGCAGAAGGTGTAGCAAAACAATTAGAGGCAAGGATCTCATTCCGTAGAGCAATGAAATCTACCATCGCAGCAACAATGCGTATGGGCGCTGAAGGTATCAAAATTATGACTTCTGGTCGTTTAGGTGGTGCTGAGATGGCTCGTAGCGAACAGTATAAAGAAGGAAGAATTCCTTTGCATACTTTCCGTGCTGACATTGACTATGCATTGGCAGAAGCTTTAACTACTTACGGTAAAATAGGTGTTAAAGTATGGATCTGTAAAGGTGAGGTTTACGGTAAACGTGATCTTTCTCCAAACATCGGCGCAACGAGCAATGCTCCAGGCAAAGGTGGCAGACCAGAAGGTGCTTTCGGTGGAAGAGACAGAGATAACCGTGGCGGTGGCGACAGACGTAACGACAAAGGTCGTGGCGGCAGAGGTCCTGGTCAAGGCGGTCCTGGTGCAGGAAGAGGAGATAACAGAGGTGGAAATTCTCAGAACAGAGGTCCTCGTAAGTAATTAGTTAACAGATCGTTTTACGATAATATCAGAATAAAATGTTACAGCCAAAAAGAACGAAGTTCAGAAAGATGCAAAAAGGCAGAATGAAAGGTTTAGCAACACGTGGTGCTGAATTGTCATTCGGGTCTTTCGGGATCAAATCTTTAGAGTCGACCTGGATTACCAGTCGTCAGATAGAGGCAGCCCGTATTGCGGTAACTCGTTTCATGAAACGTGAAGGCCAGGTGTGGATTAGAATTTTCCCGGACAAACCGGTAACTAAGAAACCAGCTGAAGTACGTATGGGTAAAGGTAAGGGTGCTCCGGAATACTGGGTAGCCGTAGTAAGACCCGGACGTATTATTTTTGAAGCCGAAGGTGTTCCTTTAGAAATTGCTAAAGAAGCCATGAGATTAGCGGCTCAGAAGTTGCCGATTCAAACAAAATTTGTAGTACGTAGAGATTACGTAGAAGCATAAAAAGAGTTATGGGTTGAATGTTGTAAGTAACTTGTTATTATAACCGCTAGACCCATCACATAAAAATTAATAAAATGAAGAACTCAGAAATCACAGGGCTTTCACAAGAAGAACTAGTAGCCAGGATTGCAGAAGAAACTGAAAACTTAGTAAAGTTAAAATTTGCACATACAATTTCGGCTATCGAGAATCCTACCCGCATTCAAAAGGTAAGAAGAGATATCGCCCGATTAAAAACTGAAGTGACTAAGCGTAAAGCTCAGTCTGCTACTGAAACTAAATAACTTTAGAGTCGAAATGGAAAGACAATTAAGAAAAACAAGAACCGGGTTGGTAGTAAGCAACAAGATGGAAAAATCTATTGTTGTAGCGGTAGAACGTAAAGTGAAACACCCGATCTATGGTAAGTTTGTTAAGAAAACTACCAAATTTATGGCTCATGACGAGAAAAACGATTGCGGTATTGGTGATACAGTACTGATCATGGAGACTCGTCCGCTGAGTAAAAACAAGAACTGGAGATTAGTTGAAATTTTAGAAAGGGCTAAATAACATGGTACAACAGGAATCAAGATTAAACGTAGCCGACAATAGCGGCGCAAAAGAAGTATTGGTTATCCGTGTGCTTGGTGGTACTGGAAAAAGATATGCTTCTATCGGCGATAAGATCGTTGTTACCGTTAAGAGCGCGTTACCTTCAGGAAACATCAAGAAAGGAACAGTTTCTAAAGCCGTAGTTGTAAGAACAAAGAAAGAGATCAGACGTAAAGATGGTTCTTACATCCGTTTCGACGATAATGCAGCAGTATTGTTAAATGCACAAGATGAGCCGAGAGGTACACGTATTTTTGGCCCGGTAGCGAGAGAACTGCGTGAAAAACAATTCATGAAAATTGTATCATTAGCACCGGAGGTATTATAAAATGAAAAATAAAGTAACTACACCAAAAATTAAACTTCGTAAGGGAGATTTAGTAAAGGTTATCGCAGGCGATTCAAAAGGCCAACAAGGTACCGTGCTTTCAGTATTGATATCTAAAAGCAGAATTCTTGTAGAAGGTGTTAACCTTGTATCAAAACATACAAAACCAAATGCTGCTAATCCAAACGGTGGTATCATTAAAAAAGAGGCTGCTCTTCATATTTCTAACGTAGCATTAGTAGATCCTAAAACAGGTGCTACTACTCGCGTTGGCAGAAAGCTTAATGCTGATGGGAAATTAGTTAGGGTATCTAAAAAATCAGGAGAGGAGATCAAATAATGGCTTACGTACCAAGATTAAAAAGTAAATATAAAGAGGAAATTGTAACGGCACTTAAAGATAAGTTCAATTACAAAAGCGTAATGCAGGTTCCTAAGTTAGAGAAAATCGCTATCAACCAAGGTGTTGGCCGTTTCGCTGTAACTGACAAAAAGATTATGGACAGCTCTATTTTAGAGATGAGCACCATTTCTGGTCAGCAGGCAGTAGGTGCGAAATCTAAAAAAGATATCTCTAACTTCAAGTTGCGTAAAGGTATGCCGGTTGGTGTACGTGTAACTTTACGTGACAACAACATGTATGAGTTCTTAGATCGTTTAATTTCCGTAGCTTTGCCACGTATCCGTGACTTCAAAGGTATCAATGACAAAGGATTTGATGGAAAAGGTAACTACACATTAGGTGTTACTGAGCAAATCATCTTCCCTGAGATCAACATCGACAAAATCAGCAAGATTTTAGGTATGGACATCACTTTTGTGACTACTGCTACTACTGATGTTGAGGCATTGGAACTGTTAAAACAATTTGGATTACCATTTAAAAATCAAAATAACACGACTGTATAATGGCAAGAGAAGGTGTAAAAGCTCGCGAAATTAAGCGCCAAAAGTTGGTAGCTAAATATGCGGATAAACGTGCAGAACTTAAAGCTGCCGGTGATTACGAAGGATTGGATAAGTTACCTAAAAACTCATCCGCAGTACGTTTGCACAACCGTTGCAAATTGACAGGACGTCCACGTGGTTATATGCGTACATTTGGTATATCAAGGGTAACGTTCCGCGATATGGCTTTAGCAGGTAAAATCCCTGGAGTAAGAAAAGCAAGCTGGTAAAACAGCTTTCTTTATGTTCAGGGTTTTATCCCTGGGCATAAGTAAAATAAAAATTAACCGATGGCAGGTCGTCCCGAATAGGTCGGGAAGGAAACCACTATCACAACTATATAAAAATGAATACAGATCCAATAGCAGATTATCTTACAAGAGTAAGAAATGCCATCAAGGCAAATCACAGAATTGTAGAAATTCCTGCATCAAACCTTAAGAAAGAGATTACTAAAGTTCTTTTCGATAAAGGTTACATTGCCAACTACAAATTTGAGGATACTAATGCTCAGGGCACGATTAAAATTGCGTTGAAATACAATGCAATCACTAAAATTCCTGCCATCCGTACATTGACCCGTATCAGCAAACCAGGTTTAAGGCAATATGCCGGCGTAGAAAATATGCCAAGAGTATTAAATGGTTTAGGTATCGCGATCCTGTCTACTTCAAAAGGAGTAATGACGGATAAAGAAGCGGCCAGACTAAACATTGGTGGCGAAGTTTTGTGTCACGTTTATTAATTAAAGGAGGATAGCAAAATGTCAAGAATAGGAAAAGCCCCAATTACTGTACCTTCAGGTGTAACAATTACTGTATCTAAAGATAATGTTGTAACTGTTAAAGGACCAAAAGGAGAATTAACTCAGGCAGTTGATTCAGATATCACCATCAGTCAGGAAGACGGCGTACTTACAGTACAACGCCCTTCTGAGCAGAAAAGACACAAAGCATTGCACGGTTTATACCGTTCATTGTTGAACAATATGGTTATTGGTGTTACAGAAGGATATAAAATATCTCAGGAACTAGTAGGTGTTGGTTACCGTGCAACAAACACAGGTAATACACTAGATCTGGTTTTAGGATATTCTCACCACTATGTATTCCAGTTACCGGAAGAAATTAAAGTCACAACTACCTCAGAGAAAGGTCAGACTCCTAAAATCATTTTAGAAAGTATTGACAAACAATTGATAGGTCAGGTAGCAGCGAAAATCCGCTCGTTACGTGCTCCGGAGCCATATAAAGGTAAAGGTATCAAGTTTGTAGGCGAAGTGTTAAGAAGAAAAGCAGGTAAATCAGCTTCTAAAAAATAATCATCATGGCAGGGAAAAAATTATCTCGTAGAGATCGTATAAAAAAAGGAATCAGAAAAAGATTAACAGGTTCTGATAGCCGTCCACGTTTGTCGGTATATAGAAGCAATAAAGGAATTTATGCTCAAATCATTAACGACGTAACCGGTAATACAATTGTATCAGCATCTTCTTTATCTAAAGATTTTTCTGGAACAGGAAACAAATCTGAGCAGTCAGTAGCGGTAGGCAAATTAGTAGCTGAGAAAGCGATTGCAGCAGGTGTTAAAGAAGTTGTTTTCGATAGAAATGGCTACTTATACCACGGACGTGTAAAATCGTTGGCAGAAGGTGCTCGCGAAGCTGGTTTAGTATTTTAATCTGAAAATAGGAGAAGAATGTCAACTATCAATATAAAAAGAGTTAAGACTAGCGAGATCGAATTAAAAGATCGTTTAGTTAGCATACAACGCGTTGCCAAAGTAACCAAAGGTGGACGTACTTTCAGCTTCTCAGCCATCGTGGTTGTGGGTGATGAAAACGGAATCGTAGGTTACGGATTAGGTAAAGCGAAAGAGGTTACAGAAGCGATCGCAAAAGGTATCGATGACGCTAAAAAGAACCTGGTAAAGGTTCCTTTGCTGAATGGTACCGTACCTCACGAGCAAATCGGTAAATTCTCTGGTGGTTTTGTATTAATCAAACCAGCAGCGGTAGGTACCGGAGTAATTGCAGGTGGTGCGATGCGTGCTGTATTAGAGAGTGCTGGTGTACATAACGTATTGGCAAAATCAAAAGGTTCATCCAATCCTCACAACGTGGTAAAAGCAACAGTAGATGCTTTAACAAAAATGCGTGATGCTTATACAGTAGCACAGCAACGTGGTGTTGATTTAAACAAAGTTTTTAACGGATAATATTATGGCTAAGATCAAAATAACCCAGATAAAAAGCATTATCGATAGGAGCGAACGCCAGAAAAGAACGATGAAAGCTTTAGGTTTGACTAAGATGAACCAAAGTGTAGAAGTGGAAGCTAATGCTGCCATCATCGGAATGGTGAGAAAAGTGAATCACTTAGTTGCTATAGAGAGTATATAATTTTTAAGGGTTGTAAATGTGGTTTATATGACTACATTTGCAACCTTTAAATATGTTTAACCGTTGCCCTGATTAGTGAAAGCGAAGGGCAGCACAATAAGTTTCAAAAATGAACTTAAGTAATTTAAAACCTGCAGCAGGTTCTACTAAAAACAGTAAGAGAATTGGTCGTGGTACCGGTTCAGGTCGCGGTGGTACATCCACACGTGGTCACAAAGGTGCTGGTTCACGTTCAGGACATTCAACGAAAGTTGGATTTGAAGGTGGTCAGATGCCATTACAACGTCGTGTGCCTAAGGTAGGTTTCAAGCCTATCAACCGCGTAGAATACGTTGGTGTAAACTTAGATGTATTGCAAGGATTGGCTGAAAAGTTCAACCTGACTACAATAGATTTTACTACATTGCAGGAGCACGGTTTAGCTCATAAAAATGACCTTGTAAAAGTTCTTGGTCGTGGTGAAGTTAAATCTAAGTTAGAAGTTAAAGCACATGCTTTTTCTGCAACCGCACAAAAAGCTATTGAGGCTGTTGGAGGCTCAATCGAAAAATTGTAATTAATGAAGAAGCTGTTTACTACTTTAAGTAATATTTGGAAAATTCAAGAATTGAAAGAGCGAATCGTATTTACGCTCATGATTCTTTTGGTTTATAGGTTTGTATCACATGTGGTTCTTCCAGGTGTTGATGCTACTCTTTTAGGTGAGAATGAGAAATCTGGCCTATTAGGTCTTTTGGATATGTTTGCCGGAGGTTCTTTTTCAAGGGTATCAATCCTTGCCTTGGGTGTTATGCCTTATATTTCTGCCTCAATTGTAGTTCAGCTCTTAGGTATTGCTGTTCCTTCATTCCAGAAAATGCAAAAAGAGGGAGAGAGCGGCAGGAAAAAACTAAATCAGATTACACGTTACCTGACGGTAGCCATCACCGCTGTTCAGGCTGTGGGTTACGTAAAAACACAGGTTCCTATGGAAGCGATCGTTATTGATCACACGTTATTCTTTGTCATGGCCACTTTCGTTCTGGCTGCAGGTACATTGTTTGTGATGTGGCTGGGTGAGAAGATTACTGACAAGGGGATTGGTAACGGTATTTCTTTGATCATTATGGTGGGTATCATCGCAAGATTGCCTATCGCATTGTATCAGGAAATCACTTCGAGAATTGTGAGTGATGGTGGTCTGATTGCATTGGTGTTGGAGATTGTTGCCTTATTTGCGGTGGTGATGTTCACCATTATGATTGTTCAGGGTGTACGTAAGGTGCCGGTGCAATACGCAAAACGTATTGTCGGTAACAGGCAGTTTGGTGGCGTGAGACAATACATTCCATTGAAAGTGAACGCAGCTGGTGTAATGCCGATTATCTTTGCACAGGCATTGATGTTTATTCCTGCAACACTGACTCAGTTTTTTCCAAGTTTGCAGAATACCTGGTTGGTACAGTTCAGCGATTACACTTCATTGGCATATAGCTTGACATTTGCCTTTTTGATCATTGCATTTACCTTCTTTTATACAGCCATTACAGTTAACCCAACACAGATGTCGGATGACATGAAGAAAAATGGTGGTTTCATTCCCGGTATCAAACCTGGATTTGCTACATCAAGCTTCATAGATGACGTAATTTCGAAGATCACCTTCCCGGGTGCTGTCTTCCTTGCGATCATTGCGATCCTTCCTTCTGTAGCGGTTAAATTCGGAATCAAATCAGAGTTCGCCCATTTCTATGGTGGTACTTCTTTGCTGATCCTTGTGGGTGTCGTATTGGATACTTTGCAACAGATTGAGAGTTATTTGTTAATGCGTCATTATGATGGTTTAATGAAAACAGGCAGGGTAACGGGCCGTACAGGAATTCCTGCTGCGAGCGGTACCAATGCGGTGATCTAATATTGAATGTCTAAAATCTATTACAAATCTCTTGAGGAGATCGAGTTAATAAGAGAAAGTTCTTTACTCGTATCGATGACTTTGGCTGAAGTAGCCAAAGTTATCGGTCCGGGAATAACTACTAAAAAGCTAAACGATCTTGCAGAGGAGTTTATTCAGGACAACGGGGCGATCCCAGCCTTTTTAAACTATAATGGATTTCCCTATTCATTGTGCATCTCACCAAACGACCAGGTGGTCCATGGGTTTCCCAGTGACTATGTGATCCAGGAGGGAGATTTGATATCGGTGGATTGTGGAGTGATCAAAAACAAGTACTTCGGTGATTCTGCATATACCTTCTCCATTGGTGAGATCAGTGCGGAGCAACAGAAGCTTGTAGAGGTTACAAAGACATGTCTTGCTTTAGGTGTTGAGAAGGCGGTTGTAGGTTCGAGGATAGGAGATGTAGGATATGCTGTACAGGCACATGCAGAAGCAAATGGTTTCGGTGTAGTCCGCGAGTTGGTAGGTCACGGTGTAGGTGTTAAATTGCATGAGAAACCAGAGGTTCCCAATTACGGCAAACGCGGTATGGGGATTAAATTGGAGGAAGGCATGGTAATTGCGATTGAACCGATGATCAACGCTGGTACAGCGTCCGTAAAATTCTGGTCTGACGGCTGGACAGTAACAAGTAAAGACAACAAGCCATCTGCTCATTTTGAGCATACGGTGGCCGTTAAAAAAGGGCAGGCGGACGTTCTATCGACCTTTTCAATGATAGAGGAAGTTTTAAATAAAAAAAAGTAAATAATTAATTTTTTTTATTTAATTTTGCAACCCTGTTTAATAACAGCTAATTAAGTAAAAATCAATATTATATGGCTAAACAAGCCTCCATTGAACAAGACGGTGTAATAAGAGAAGCGCTATCAAATGCCATGTTCCGGGTAGAACTAGAGAATGGTCATGAGATTATCGCTCATATTTCAGGTAAAATGCGGATGCACTACATCAAGATTTTACCTGGAGACAAAGTAAAATTAGAGATGTCGCCTTACGATTTATCAAAAGGCAGGATTACTTATAGATATAAATAAAATGAAAGTTAGGTCATCAATTAAAAAACGCAGTGCTGACTGCAAGGTTATTCGTCGTAAGGGTAAGCTTTACGTAATTAACAAAAAGAACCCTAAGTTTAAACAGCGTCAAGGTTAAGAAATTATTGAATTATGATGTAGATTGAATGTACGGGTTACTCAATCTGTGGTTCAATCAAATAATCAAACATTTAGTACAAATATGGCAAGGATATCAGGTATTGATTTACCAAGAAACAAAAGAGGCGAAATTGGTCTGACTTATATCTTCGGAATAGGTAGATCAACTGCTCAACGTATTTTAACGGAAGCAGGTATCGATTTTAACAAAAAAGTACAGGACTGGTCTGATGATGAGTTATCAGCAATCCGTACTATTATCAACGACGGCGTGAAAGTAGAAGGTGCTTTACGTTCAGAGGTTCAGTTGAACATTAAACGTTTAATGGATATCGGTTGTTACCGTGGTTTACGTCACAGAAAAGGTTTACCAGTACGTGGTCAGCGCACTAAGAACAATTCTCGTACACGTAAAGGCAAGAGAAAAACAGTTGCTAACAAGAAAAAAGCTACTAAATAAAATTAGTACTGAATAAGAATTATGGCTAAGAGTAAAAAAGTTACCAAAAAGCGTATTGTTGTTATAGAGTCTGTTGGTCAGGCCCACATCAATGCTACTTTTAACAATATCATTGTTACTTTAACAAATAACAACGGTCAAACTATTTCATGGTCTTCTGCAGGTAAAATGGGCTTCAAAGGTTCTAAAAAGAACACGCCATATGCAGCAGGTCAGGCAGCATCAGACTGCGGAAAAGTAGCATTTGATTTAGGTCTGCGTAAAGTAGAGGTTTTTGTTAAAGGTCCAGGTTCAGGTCGTGAGTCTGCAATCAGAACATTGCAGGTTTCAGGAATCGAAGTAACCTCGATCAAAGATATCACACCGCTTCCACACAATGGATGTCGTCCTCCTAAAAAGAGAAGAGTTTAATTTATTAATTTTTAAAGCTAAGAGTCTGCAGCTTCAGGTTGCACGATACTTTAAAACAAGACACAATGGCAAGATATACAGGACCAAAGTCCAAAATCGCCCGTAAATTCAGAGAGCCTATTTTTGGCCCTGACAAGGTATTAGACAGAAAGAATTATCCCCCAGGCCAGCATGGCGCTTCGAAAAGAAGAGGAAAACAATCTGAGTACGCAGTACAGTTAATGGAGAAACAAAAAGTGAAATACACTTATGGTGTATTAGAGCGTCAGTTCCGCAACTTGTTTACCAAAGCGTCGTCACGTCAAGGTATTACTGGTGATAACTTATTGCAATTATTAGAAGCACGTTTAGACAATACAGTATATAGATTAGGTATTGCTACCACACGTTCAGCTGCACGTCAGTTAGTTAGCCATAAACACGTAACAGTTAACGGTGAAGTAGTTAACATTCCTTCATATCAATTAAAAGCTGGTGATGTTATCGCAGTTCGCGAGAAATCAAAAACTTTAGAGGCCATCACCAACTCCGTAGCAGGAAGAGTAATCAATAAATTCAATTGGTTAGATTGGAATGCAAGCGAATTAACAGGTAAGTTTCTGTCTTATCCTAACCGCGACGAGATCCCGGAAAATATCAAAGAGAACCTTATAGTAGAGTTATACTCTAAGTAATATATTCAGTTAATTGCCTGCTTCAGGCAATTAACTGAATATATTACATCAATTTAATAACGATCTAAAAACATTCATAAATGGCAATTTTAGCATTTCAGAAACCAGATAAGGTAATCATGCAGAAATCAACCGATTTCGATGGTATATTTGAATTTCGTCCTTTAGAACCCGGTTTCGGTGTAACAATTGGTAATGCCTTAAGAAGAATTTTACTTTCTTCATTAGAAGGTTATGCCATTACAAGTATTCGTTTTTCTGGCGTATCTCATGAGTTTTCTACGATGAAAGGTGTTGTAGAAGATTTGACGGAAATCATCCTTAACTTGAAACAAGTGCGTTTCAAAAAAGTAGGTGATTCTGGTGATTCTGAAAAAGTTTTCATTTTAGTAAACGGTCAAGATCAGTTTACAGCTGGAGATATTACAAAATTCTCTAACAACTTCGAGGTACTTAACCCTGATTTCGTTATTTGTAACATGGAAAAAACAGTGACTTTAGAGGTAGAATTAACTATCAACAAAGGTCGCGGTTATGTTCCCGCAGAAGAAAATAAAATCAATGATGCTGTTGTTGGCGTGATCGCAATCGATTCGATCTTCACCCCAATGAAAAATGTAAAATACACGATTGAAAACTATCGTGTTGAGCAGAAAACAGATTATGAAAAATTAATATTAGACATCTCTACTGATGGATCAATCCATCCTGAAGAGGCACTTAAAGAAGCTGCGAAAATTTTGATCCAGCACTTTATGTTGTTCTCTGATGAGAATCTGGTATTGGAATCTCAAGCTAAAGAAGAGACCAAAGAAGTAGACGAGGAAATCCTGCACATGCGTAAGATCCTTAAAACTGAGTTGGTGGATCTTGATCTTTCGGTACGTGCATTAAACTGCCTGAAAGCAGCTGACATCCGTACTTTGGCAGATCTTGTTTCCTACGATGTAGCTGATATGTTAAAATTCAGAAACTTCGGGAAAAAATCTCTTACTGAGATCCAGGAGCTTGTAAAATCCAAAAGTCTTTCATTCGGTATGAACTTATCCAAGTTCAAACTGGACGAAGAATAAACAGTACAAAATAAAATAACAATATTGTTAATAGTGTGTAATTCCCTCAGCTAAACATCAGAGACGGTACACACTGAATAAATTTAAAAATGAGACACGGTAAAAAAGTAAACCACTTAGGAAGAACAGATTCACATCGTAAGGCGATGTTGGCTAACATGGCTTCATCGTTGATTAAACACAAAAGAATCTCGACTACTTTAGCTAAAGCAAAAGCTTTACGTATGTATGTTGAGCCTTTAATTACAAAATCTAAAACTGATACTACACACTCACGTCGTATTGTTTTCGGTTACTTACAGGATAAAGAAACTGTTACTGAATTGTTCCGTGATATCGCTGCGAAAGTAGCTAACCGTCCAGGTGGTTATACAAGGATCATTAAGTTAAACAGCCGTTTAGGTGATAACGCTGAGATGGCGTTGATCGAATTGGTTGATTACAACGAAGTATACTGTAAAACTGCTGAATCTGCTGAGAAGAAAACTACACGTCGTGGTAGAAGCAAAGCGAAAAAAGCTGATGCACCTGTTGCTGACGCAGAAGCTAAAGAGGTTGTTGCTGAAGAAGCACCAGCTGCTGAGGAAGCTCCTGAAATCAAAGAAACAAAAGAAGATAAAGGAGAATAATTTCCCGATTTCTTTAAGAGAAGCCCTGGTCCTATTGGACAGGGCTTTTTTTGTGCCCGGCGGGTAAGACGGTTCGCTGTGATTAACTATGGCCTCCTTCATCTAAATGACCTATCTTTGCGGAGTAAATTATAAATGATGTCCAATCAATCCCAATTACAGCAGTTTCGGGATCTGCTGTCTTCCAGTTTATCAAATGCTACTTTTTTGAAGGTTTCCCTGGGCAATTATCAGGGAAATGATAAGGAGCTTAAAAACATCTATATCCGTAAGGTGAAGATCAAACGAAATGACATGCTTTCTTTTACCTATCGGTATAAAACACGCGACATTTTTAAGAATCTTGGAATTGCTGAAGGGACGGAGATGGTTTCCAACTTAATCAGCAATGATTTTAAAGTAGCCACACTGTTTACCACAGAAAAGGAAATCGTACTGGAGCATAATAAGAAAGATGTAATCGTTATCCGGGAGAAGGCGAACGTGCTGACTACACCGCAAAGTTCGTCTCACGATAAGGAAAAACGCAGACTGATTCAGCCGGCAGGTAAGTCTTATCTGGAAGCCTTGAAAATTACCGGCCCTGATGGGCAGGTGTATAAAAATGCACAGGACAAGTACAAACAAATCAATCAATATATAGAAATTCTGAGTGCGCTGATCAGGGATTATAAAGACGGTGACGTGCATAAAGTTGTAGATATGGGTTCAGGTAAAGGTTACCTTACTTTTGCGCTGTACGACTATCTGCATACAGTGCTGAAGCTTGATGTGCAGGTGACCGGTGTTGAGTTTCGCGAGGACCTAGTAACATTATGTAATTCTATCGCAAAGGAATCCGGTTTTGAGCTGCTTAATTTTGTGGAAGGTACGATTCAGGAATTTGAGGTTCCAAAGCTGGATTTACTAATTGCCCTGCATGCCTGTGATACCGCGACAGACGATGCCATTTATAAAGGGATTCAGGGAGGAGCAGGTCTGATCGTGGTTGCTCCATGTTGTCATAAGCAGATCCGCCGGGAAATGGAAGCAAATAAAGTAAGGAATGAATGTAGTGTACTGACGAAGTATGGCATTTTCATGGAACGGCAGGCCGAGATGGTAACCGATGGAATACGGGCCCTGATTCTGGAATACTATGGGTACAAAACGAAGGTGTTTGAGTTTATATCCGATGCGCATACACCTAAGAATGTGCTGGTAGTTGGTACAAAAATAACTGGTCAGGCCATTTCTCAGCTGGAGGCACGCCGCCCGGAGATTCTAAAAAAGATACAGGAAACCAAGACTTATTTCGGTATTCGTTACCATCATCTGGAACGTCTGTTATGGCCTGAATAACAGAATGTGACGACTTCTGTCATCCTGTCACATTTTTGTAACCTGATTCGGACATAAGATTCTATTCTGAAACATGGAATCATAGATTTTCTGCCAAAAACCAATTGGCACATTGCTTGTTAAAGAGTTGATAATAAAAAAGAATTAATAACGTAAACAGAGATAAATAAGATGTCAAAAATTATTGGTATAGACTTAGGAACAACGAACTCTTGCGTAGCCGTAATGGAAGGTAACGAACCTGTAGTTATAGCCAACAGTGAGGGTAAGCGCACTACGCCATCCATTGTTGCTTTTGCAGAAAATGGAGAACGTAAAGTAGGAGAGCCGGCTAAACGTCAGGCAATCACCAATCCAACAAAAACAATTTCTTCGATCAAACGCTTTATGGGCAGCAGCTTTGCTGAGGTTACTAAAGAAAGTGGTCGTGTACCTTATACGGTGGTAAAGGGCGACAACAATACACCACGTGTGGAAATTGACGACCGTAAATATACTCCACAAGAGATTTCTGCGATGATTTTGCAGAAAATGAAAAAAACAGCGGAAGACTTTTTGGGTCATGAAGTTTCAGAAGCAGTAATTACTGTTCCTGCATATTTCAATGATGCACAACGTCAGGCTACTAAAGAAGCTGGCGAGATTGCTGGTTTAACAGTAAAAAGAATCATCAACGAGCCTACTGCAGCTGCATTGGCTTACGGTCTTGATAAAGCACATAAAGACATGAAAATTGTTGTGTTTGACTGCGGTGGTGGTACTCATGACGTTTCTGTACTAGAACTTGGTGATGGTGTTTTTGAAGTGAAATCTACCGACGGTGATACACACTTAGGTGGTGATGACTTTGACCACATTATTATTGAATGGTTAGCTTCAGAATTCAAATCTGAGAATGGCATGGATCTTCACCAGGATCCGATGGCATTGCAACGTTTGAAAGAAGCGGCTGAGAAAGCTAAGATTGAGCTTTCAAGCACTACTTCTACAGAGATCAACCTGCCTTATATTACTGCTGATGCAACAGGTCCTAAACACTTGGTTAGAAACCTGAGCCGTGCTAAATTTGAGCAATTGGCTGCTGACCTGATTAAACGTACGATTGATCCTTGTAAATCAGCATTGAAAAATGCAGGTTTAAAAACAACTGATATTGACGAAATCATCTTAGTAGGTGGTTCTACACGTATCCCTGCAATCCAGGATGCAGTTAAAGCTTTCTTTGGTAAAGAACCTTCTAAAGGTGTGAATCCTGATGAGGTGGTAGCTATTGGTGCTGCAATCCAAGGTGGAGTATTGACTGGTGAAGTGAAAGATGTATTGTTATTGGATGTTACCCCTCTTTCTTTAGGTATTGAGACTATGGGTGGCGTGATGACTAAACTGATCGAAGCCAATACAACTATTCCTTCAAAAAAAGCAGAGACGTTCTCTACTGCTGCTGATAACCAGCCTTCAGTGGAAATCCACATCTTACAGGGTGAGCGTCCAATGGCTGCTCAGAACCGTACGATCGGTCGTTTCATTCTGGATGGTATTCCACCAGCACCACGTGGTGTTCCTCAGGTAGAAGTGGCTTTTGATATTGATGCCAATGGTATCCTGCATGTAAGTGCAAAGGATAAAGCTACTGGTAAAGAGCAGAAAATCCGTATCGAGGCTTCTTCAGGTTTAACTGATGAAGAGATCAAGAGAATGAAAGAAGAAGCAGAGCAAAATGCTGATGCAGATAAAGCAGCTAAAGATGAAGCTGATAAAATCAACAGTGCTGATGCGTTGATCTTCTCAACTGAGAAACAACTGAAAGAATTCGGTGATAAACTTGGAGCAGATAAAAAAGCACCTATCGAAGAAGGTTTGAAAAAACTGAAAGATGCGCATGCAGCAAGGAACTTTGCTGATATCGATGCAGCTCAGACTGAATTGCAGAATGCATGGAATGCAGCTTCTGAAGATATGTACAAAGCAGGTCAGGATGGTGCACAACCAGAAGGCGCATCAGATGCTCAGGCTGATGCTCAATCTGCAGGTGGTGACGATGTGACTGATGTAGATTTTGAAGAAGTAAAAGACGACAATAAATAGTCTTTGAAGGACCATAAGAAAGGCCCCTGATGTTTCATCAGGGGCCTTTCTGTTTATAAAAAATGTGATTCGCTTATGTTAGTTCCAAAGGTTCTCAGGGTAAGTGCCATTTTTAACCAATTGGTCAATGCTATCCTGAACGATTGGCTTATCCTCTTTATAAGTCACACCGAACCATTTGCTATCTGTAGGAACCACTTTGAAGCTGGCTTTATTTGTCTTTACCAGGTGCTCTGCCACCAATGGAATGAAAAACTCAGATTTTGGTTTTTCCTGGTTTGCCATAGCGAATTCCCGAAACAGGTCTTCGGTAACTTTGAATACCTCTGGTGTAAAACCCCAGAAGTTCATCGATACGCGTGTATCTGGTGCAAGTGGGTGTTGTTTGTCGTCTTCTTCGTAAACGATGGCGTCACCGTCACGTAATACCTTTGTACGCTCATTAATGTCTTCCAGGTAACCTGCATCATCCACTTTACAAACACCTCTTGAAACAGATCCGTAGTCTGAAAGTGTTTTACCTATTTCGTAACCAATCATGGAGTAGTTGCTTCCATTGGCTTCTTCCGTAAGGAAGGTGACCATTTTCTGGAAAGCGTCAAAACCATAATAATCATCAGCATTGATGACGCAGAAAGGTTCTTTAATTTCATTTCTTCCTGCAAGGATGGCATGGGCAGTTCCCCATGGTTTTTCTCTTGGGATGTCGATATCGATTCCAAATTGTTTCAGATCGAAGTTCTGGAATACATAACCTGTTTCGATTTTGCCAGCCAGTTTGGGCTCGAATATGGCTTTGAAGTTGTCTAAAAATTCTTCTTTGATGATGAAGACGACCTTACCGAAGCCTGCTTTGATGGCATCATAGATAGAGTAGTCTATAATTGTCTCGCCATTCGGGCCGAACCCGTCAATCTGTTTCATACTGCCGTAGCGACTCGCCATACCGGCGGCTAATATTAATAACGTAGGTTTCATGTTACTAAAATAATTATTAAGTTTATATTCAGGGTACAATGTACAGGATTTTTAGTTTTGTATCGATTAAATCGGATAAAAAACAGACACGAGTACTTAAAAGTCTAATATAGCTTTTCCTCCGTCACTTCTTGGTTTCTTTCCTGTTAAGATTCTAAAACGTTAGTCGTACAAATTTATGATCATCTGACACTAAAACGGTCGCGCCTGTGACCTACACCCTTTGCTCTTCAACAACAGCATTTCACTCTTTTAGTTTGTCATTTCCGTTTTTTGTTGAGTTGTTGTGCGTCAATTGTGGTACATGGAAATGCGGGTGTTTTGATTCTGAGAAACTTAAGCAAAAAAAACGTATATGGTTTTTCCATACACGTTTTTTCTAAAGTTTTTAGATCCGCTTATTTAGAGTAACGGAAATCGTGATCTTTCTTGATATTCAGCAAGGAGTGATAAATGAGGTTAATGACATTGTCGACATCTTCCTTGTGGATCATCTCTACCGTAGTGTGCATGTAACGTAAAGGCAAGGAGATCAACGCCGATGGTACTCCGCCGTTGGAATAGGCAAATGCATCCGTATCTGTGCCTGTTGATCTTGAAGAAGCCTGACGCTGGAAAGGGATGTTATTTTTCTCTGCAGTATCAATCAATAGTTTGTTCAGGTTTGTTTGTACCGCTGGAGCATACGAGACTACTGGTCCTTTACCACAAGATAGGTCTCCCTGTGTGATTTTGTTGATCATTGGGGTGGAGGTATCATGCGTCACATCCGTAACGATGGCTACATTAGGTTTGATGCGATGAGCAATCATTTCTGCACCTCGCAAACCAATTTCTTCCTGCACAGAGTTAACGATATATAACCCGAAAGGCAGCTTCTGTTTATTTTCCTTCAGTAATCTGGCCACCTCGGCGATCATGAAACCACCCGCTCTGTTGTCCAGTGCACGACCTACATAGTAACGGTCGTTAAGTACCATAAATTCATCCTCATAAGTGATGACGCAACCTACATGGATACCCAGTTTTTCAACCTCTTCCTTACTGGTACATCCGCAATCCAGGAATATGTTTTTTAATGCCGGAGCCTCTTCCTTCTCTCCCGATCTCGTGTGAATTGCCGGCCATCCGAATACAGCTTTTACCAGCCCTTTGTCGGTATGAATGTTTACCCTTTTAGAAGGGGCAATTTGGTGGTCGGATCCACCATTGCGGATAACATAGATCAAGCCGTCAGCAGTAATGTAATTTACAAACCAGGAGATCTCATCAGCATGTGCTTCGATGACAACTTTATAGTCGGCCTTCGGGTTGATGACCCCTACAGCGGTTCCATAGTTGTCGATAAAACTTTCATCGATATATGGTTTCAGGTAATCCAGCCATAACTTCTGGCCAGGATACTCAAAGCCGGTAGGAGATGGATTATTTATATATTCTTCAAAAAACTGGATTGATTTTTTCGTAACCACAGAAACATGCTTCTGTTGATCTTCTTTCTTTTTTGCCATTTATTGTGTTTTTAGAATAAAATTAGTCAAATGATTTGAGGTATAAACAAATATAAAAACTAAGGTTTAAGCACCAAGGTAATTGTTGAGTTGTAACCGGATGATGACAAATTCACATTCCACTTAGCACTACAGCTATTTACCAACGATACTGTAGCCTTGCGGTGAACACATCATCCTTGATGTCGTCCAGATAGCCTGGAAGGCTGGTACGATCATTTACTACATGCTCATTATATAAAGTTAATTTCAGACGTGTGTTGATCAGGTAAGTCATACCATACCCCAGGGTGGTGAATTTAATGTCCCCTGCAGAAGTATTGCTATTTGGGGTGCCGATATCGGCACCTTTTACTTTATCATTGGGGTCATACATGTCATAAGCCAATAGTGCTGTAAATCGGGATTTTGCAATTTGCTGTGTAAGCCAAAGGTAGTAGGCTGAAAACTCCCGGAGGTAAAGGTCTGTAGTGGGCTGCACAGAAAAACTCTGACTGGCCAGAGGGCCTGCGAGTGAGGCAGAGGCTGCTACACCGGGCTGCTTTCCAGTGATATATTCTGCTTTGAAAGAAGATGTGCCAAAGGTATTGTCATATTGTAACTGCAGATTAGCACCGTAATAATCGCGGCTCACATATCCGTTCACATGACCGGAGTCTGTATCTGCAGTAAATCCAGCGCCATTGTTCCGATAGTAGGTATCCGTATTGCTGCGCACTTTACCCTTGTATATAGATGCGCCGAAGCCGATGTGCAACTTCTTGTTGGCGAGGCTATCAAATTTAAAACCGAGGTTACCCACGATATCTTTTCTGGAATCGTAGTCCCTGGCATTATATCCACTACCATTAATCATCGCGATTTCGGCAGTAAGGAAGTGAAATTTCTTTTCCGGTCTAACGGTGACCATGGCACCGATATCGCGTTCCCTGGGCATCAGGGTTTGAAATACGCGGGCACGCTCAGGAAAGTCGCGGTATCCCGAGGAATAAACAATAGAGTGGCCAAAAGGACGGTTAAATAGGCCTGCGGTAAAAAGAATGGCCTTTGTCTCTTCAGGGTGAAACTGGATGAAAGCATCCATGAGGTTCACGCCATTTTGAGTCGCATCAATCTGGAATACGATGCTGGAGAACTTATCTGCGCGGTCAATTTTTAGCCTGCCGCGCCGGATCATGAATCTGTCACTGGAATTCTTGTCAAAATTACCGCCTGAGAATGAATTGATCCCTTCAGCTCCTGCCTTCTGGTATTGTGTCTGCAAATAACCCGTGATTTTGATGTCATGAAGGTCATATGATGACGGGGCATTATTATTTTGGGCGAATAAAGGAAATGGGAGCAATAACGTAAAGAATAGTAGTTTTCTCATGTATTGAGGTAGTAAATCAGGTGCCAAAATTACATTTAAAGTATCAGTTTTTCAGTTGCACAAACCTACTTTTATTTTATAAAAGCCTTTTAACCAATGATGATAATCACTAAATTACATTTTTATTACACCATTATTTGCTAATACAGTCCTTTTGGAGTTATTTTTGGAATATTAGAATCTCATTAGAAATCAATTTCAGTATAAGACATGTTCTTGAGAAAATACAAGCTGTATATCATTGTCACCTTCCTCGGGCTTTTCTGCGCGAAGATGATGATTTCTGGTGCACCTGTATTTTTCGCTCATATTGATAAGAACATCATGAATTCTGTCATCATGCAGATCGAGGTGGAGCACAGTGCCGACGGCGACTGTGGCAAGGCCAAAGTGAAGCTTGTTGAATACAAGATGATCGACTTTTACTATGCCTATAGTTTTACAGCGGTTTTGAGTCAATTTGGCATCAGCAATAGTTTCATCGATCATTTCCGGCGGTATGTAGATCCTTTCCATCCTACAGTTCCGACCCCGCCTCCTAACTTTTGCTAACATTCCGCATGCTCCTTAAAAGGGGGGTGCCTGTTATGTAGTAGGTTAGTGAAATTAAAACGTTGTTTTATGCAAAATGGAAATTCAGTCTTTTCAAGATTTGAAGTCAAGAAATATATATTAAAAAAGAACTTGAAACGGGATTTGCCGGCCAGTCTGGTGGTATTCCTTGTTGCGCTACCGTTGTGTCTGGGAATCGCGCTGGCATCAGGAGCTCCCTTGTTTGCTGGTCTGGTGACCGGTATTGTGGGGGGGATAGTGGTAGCGAGTGTAAGCGGATCTCAATTGAGCGTGAGTGGTCCTGCGGCGGGATTGACCGCTATTGTACTAGGGGCCATTACCTCCCTTGGAGCTTATGAAACCTTCTTACTGGCAGTAGTGCTGGCGGGAGCCATTCAGCTGATCCTGGGCTTATTAAAAGGGGGGATGATTGGTAACTATTTTCCTTCCAGTGTCATTGAAGGCATGCTTGCAGCGATCGGGCTCACATTGATCCTGAAGCAGACACCCCACGCTTTGGGCGTAGATTCAGATTTCTTTGGTGATGAGAGTTTCTTTCAGAAAGATAATGAGAACACCTTCTCTGCGATAGGCACTGCCCTGGGGCACCTTAATCTGGCTGCTATTGTGATTAGCCTGCTGTCCATTGGTATTCTGATTTTGTGGCCTAAGCTTAAGAAGATTAATGCTGTACCCGCACCTCTGGTAGTGGTTGTACTTGGCATTGGGCTTGCCTTTGTTTTTCAGGGGACTGGATTTGCGTTAAGTGCAGATCATATGGTGAAAATTCCAGTTGTAGGAGGCTGGTCGGAATTTACTGCTCTGTTTGCAGCCCCGGATTTCAGTCAGATATCCAACTCTAAGGTATGGGTTGTGGCAGGCACCATTGCTATTGTGGCCAGTCTGGAGACTCTATTGAGTATTGAGGCGATAGATAAGATTGATCCGATCAAACGCGTATCGCCAACAAACAGGGAGCTGATAGCACAAGGTATTGGAAATATGACCAGCGGTTTGGTTGGCGGCTTGCCACTCACTTCAGTGATTGTACGTAGCTCTGCCAATGTCAATGCCGGTGGGAGAACAAAGATGTCGGCCATTTTCCATGGTGTCTGGTTGTTGCTTTCACTGTTGTTTATTCCAGGGATCATCAACATGATTCCACTGGCCTGTCTGGCGGCAATTTTGTTGGTAACTGGTTATAAGCTGACAAGGATTGGATTGTTTCAGCACATGTATCATAAAGGCTGGGACCAGTTCGTTCCGTTCGTGGTCACGATAATTGCAGTTCTGTTGACCGACCTGCTCAAGGGAGTTGCGGTGGGAATGCTACTTTCTGTATTTTATTTGCTGAGGACCAATATGCGGAATCCCTTTTTCTACCGGATTCAGGAAGAAGGGGATAAAAAGAACATCAGAATTAAGCTGGCCGAAGAGGTTTCATTCTTGAATAAGGCTTCAATTCAGGTGCTTTTAACAAATATCCCTAAAGAGACCAATGTGGTGATTGACGGATCAAACTCAAGATATATAGACCCCGATGTATTGGAGACCATATTCAATTATAAGCACAACGCCTATACCAAGGGGATAATTGTAACTTTAGAGCATATTAAAAAACATTACATTGTTGAGAGGATCGACAGTAAGGCTATAGAAGAAATTAATAAATAATTATTATGTGCGCAAAATTAGAAAAAACAGATTCACAACATATTACATACGAAAGTCTATTACAAGGAAATAAAGACTGGGTTGCCGCCACCTTACAGGAGGATCCTTCGTTTTTTGACCGTCTGTCCGCAGGGCAGAAACCTCCTGTATTGTGGATTGGATGTTCCGATAGCCGTGTGCCGGCCAACCAGATCACCAATACCAATCCCGGAGACATATTTGTTCACCGTAACATTGCCAATGTGGTTGTGCATACTGATATGAATATGCTGAGTGTATTGGATTATGCGGTTAATGTACTTGAGGTAGAGCATGTCATTGTGTGTGGACATTATGGCTGTGGCGGTGTACAGGCAGCGATGAGTAACAAACAGTTTGGTATCATTGACAACTGGCTAAGAAATATTAAGGATACTTACAGGTTACACTACCACGAACTGGACATCATCTCCGATCCTAAAAAGAGAACCGAGCGTCTGGTGGAGCTGAATGTCATCGAGGGTGTTTTTAATTTAACAAAAACCTCTATTGTTCAGAACAGGTGGTCAAATGGAAAAACGCTGAGCCTTCATGGCTGGGCTTATAGTCTGGAGACTGGTTTCATTACCGATCTTGGAGTGACTTGCAATTCTAACGATCATATGGCCAACGTATTCCGGATTGCGGAGTCGGCAAAAAAAGCCTGATGATCAGGACGTATTCAAATCCCGATTGAATACGTCGTTCTTAAATAAAAAAACTCCCGTTAAATATATCTAACGGGAGTTTTTTTTATGATTTACCTGCGGCATTTTGCCGCAAATGTCAAACGATACGACTAGTCGTTAGCCAGAAAAGGGTAGCGGTAGTCTTTTGGCGGATCAAAGCTTTCCTTGATGGTACGCGGAGATACCCAACGCAGTAAGTTGATCATTGATCCAGCCTTATCGTTCGTGCCGGAGCCTCTGGCGCCACCAAAAGGTTGCTGACCAACCACCGCTCCGGTACATTTATCATTTATGTAGAAGTTACCTGCAGCATTTCTAAGACGTTGAGTTGCTTTTTCAATAGCATAACGGTCCTGAGCAATCACAGCACCAGTCAGAGCATAGATAGAAGTGCTGTCGACCGTGTCAAGGATATCATCGAACTTTTCATCATCATAAACAAATAGTGTCAGTACCGGTCCGAAAAGTTCTTCAGACATGGTTACATAATTAGGGTCCTGTACAACAAGAACTGTAGGCTCGATAAAATAACCTTTAGACTTATCGTAATTTCCGCCTGTGATTACCTCTACAGAAGCGTCCTGTTTGGCTTCATCGATGAACTTTGTCAGTTTATTGAATGAGTTTTCATCGATTACAGCATTGATAAAATTGCTAAAGTCTTCAGTTCCACCCATTTTGAAGGTTGCGATATCGCGGAGCATAAATTCTTTTACCTTAGGCCAGATGCTTTTAGCTACGTAAACACGGGATGCAGCAGAGCATTTCTGTCCCTGGTATTCAAAGGCACCACGGATGATTGCTGTGCTCGACGCTTCTGCTTCTGCAGAACCATGTACGAGGATAAAGTCTTTACCACCCGTTTCCCCTACAATGCGAGGGTAAGTTTTATACTTATGGATGTTGGTACCGATTGTTTTCCAGATGTCCTGAAAAACACCTGTAGAACCTGTAAAGTGAATTCCGGCGAAGTCAGCGTGATTGAAGATCACCTCCCCGGCATCCGGTCCGGAAACATACACAAGGTTGATGACCCCATCAGGAAGACCGGCTTCTCTGAAGATTTGCATCAGTACATTCGCTGCGTAGATCTGCGTATTTGCAGGTTTCCACACCACCACATTACCCATCATGGCAACTGAAGTAGGCAGATTTCCGGCAATAGCAGTAAAGTTGAAAGGAGTAAGCGCAAAAACAAAACCTTCCAGTGGACGCTGTTCTACTCTGTTCCAGCTTCCTTTAGGAGATACCGGAGGCTGTTGTTTGTAGATATCAGACATATAACTTACGTTGAAACGCAGGAAGTCGATCAGCTCACATGCGGAGTCTATTTCTGCCTGATAGGCATTTTTCGACTGGCCGAGCATGGTTGCTGCATTTAATTTATAACGATAAGGACCAGCAATAAGGTCTGCCGCTTTCAGGAAGATCGCTGCGCGGTGTTCCCAGGAAAGGTTTTCCCAGCTGCCTTTTGCTGCCAGGGCAGCATCAATAGCCTGAGTAACGTGATCCTTATTTCCTTTGCTGTATTCAGCAAGCAGGTGTTGATGATCATGTGGAGGTGTTACTTTTCCTTTTTGATCAGTATGCACTTCCTTTCCGCCGATGTACATTGGGATGTCAATTTTTTCAGCGCGGGCATCGGCTATAGCGGCCTTTAAAAGTTCACGTTCTTTACTTCCGGGAGCGTAGCCCAAAATAGGCTCGTTAACTGGAGTGGGTACGTTAAAAAATCCTTTAAGCATGGTATAAAAATATTGTTTGCGCAAAGATAGGGATATAATTGCTTTTAATGGTTACCCGGAATCAGATGAGCTGTTGAATTTGATTCTCGAATGACCGCTTAGAATGCGCAGTTTAATTCTTATTTTTGAGGCTACGCATGATGAGATCTCTTAGGCTTCTGTTATGGCCCTTTTCCTTGGTATATGGTTTGGTTGTTCTACTGAGAAACCTGCTGTATGATACTGGTGTTTTTAAATCCACAGCATTTGCGCTGCCGGTGATCTGCGTGGGCAACCTGGTAGTTGGCGGCTCAGGAAAGAGTCCTTCAACTGAGTACCTGATCAGGCTGCTGTCCGGCTACAAAATTGCGATACTCAGTCGCGGTTACGGGCGAAAAACCAAGGGATTTATCCTTGCAGATGAACATGCTACTGCAAGTCATATCGGTGATGAACCGATGCAATTTTACCGGAAATTTCCTGACGTTACTGTGGCTGTATGTGAGGACCGCGTGAGGGGGGTGTCCCTGTTAAAAGATCAGCATGACCTGATCATTCTAGACGATGCTTACCAACACCGACGGATCAGGGCAGGGATGTACATCCTTTTATTTGAATTTTCACAGTTGTTGCGCCCGCAGTTTTTGCTGCCTGCAGGAAACCTGAGAGAATCCTTCAGGGGATACAGACGGGCAGATGCAATCCTGGTGACCAAGGCACCCTCAGTGATCAGTAAGTATGAAAGAAACAAATGCCTGTCTCATTTTGATAAGGACCATGAGGTTAGCTTTTCCTCCCTAGCCTATCAGCAGTTGGTGCCACTGTTTGGGGCAGGGCAGCAGCAAATCAATCCATCGACGGTTGTTTTTCTGATTACCGGCATAGCCAATCCAAGACCCTTGCTTACCGAACTGAAAAAACACACTAGTCAGGTCATTCATCATGACTATCCCGATCACTATCAGTTTAAAGAAAAAGACGTTGAGGCATTTGTTGAGGCTTATCATAAAGAAACTGCTCTGGAAAAACTGCTGTTGACAACAGAAAAGGATGCGCAACGTTTATTAGGTGGTGCATTCAAAGAAATACTGCTAAATTTACCCATCTTTTATTTACCTGTCAGGATAGATGTTCATCAGGAAGATAAAGATTCATTTGACCGAAAGATTTTAGACTATGTTGCAAGCCATACAAGAGACCGTTAGTTATATTCTGGATAAAACCAATCATTTCAAACCCGATACAGGCATTGTTTTGGGAACAGGTCTTGGAGCTTTGGTGGAGGATATTGAAATCCTTGCTGAGCTGAGCTATGCAGATATTCCTAATTTTGCTGTATCCACTCTTGAATTCCATTCGGGTAAGCTCATCTTTGGTGTGCTGAGTGGGAAGAAAGTCGTTGCCATGCAAGGGCGCCTGCATTATTACGAAGGTTATTCCATGCAGGAGATTACTTTTCCGATTCGTGTGATGAAGGCACTCGGCATCCGCCATCTTCTCGTATCGAATGCTGCGGGTTCTTTGAACCCGGAATTTAAAAAAGGTGACTTGATGGTGATCAGTGACCACATCAACCTTCAGCCCGAAAGTCCGCTGCGGGGAAAGAATGATCCCGATATGGGACCACGGTTTCCTGATATGAGCGAACCTTACCAACGAAATCTCATTGAAAAAGCTTTGAATATAGCATCCGAGAATAACATTTGTTGTCATAAGGGCGTTTATATTGCCGTACCTGGGCCCAATTTGGAAACCAAGGCGGAGTACAACTACCTTCGTATCATCGGTGGCGATGCCGTAGGAATGAGTACTGTGCCGGAGGTGATCGTAGCAACGCACATGGGAATTCCGGTTTTTGCCATTTCTGTATTGACGGATGAAGGCTTCCCTGAATTGCTGCAGCGGGTTAGTCTTGAAGAAATTTTAGAAACAGCCAGGATTGCTGAACCCAAAATGACAAAAATATTGAGCCTTTTAATCCCGACTTTATAATGTATAAAAGCATTTGCCTTTTTGTTTTTTGCTTCGTCACACTTTGTGCCGGGCAACTTTTTGCTCAGGATCTGAAGACGTCTGTGAATGACAACAAATTGTTGGACTCCCTGCGTAAAAGAGAAGAAGGGGAGAAAGATTCTGTTATTTTTACTTCTAAATATGTGCGTTATACAACGCTTAAACTGACGAAGGATAGCATTCAGACATTGGGACTGGATACCAGTCTCAATGGGTTTCATAACTTTAGCGTCATTGCACAGCCCCGCAACCCGACCATCAATACGGGGAATCTCGGACTGGCAGCAATGCCTTTGCTTTTTCAACCCCTTAAAACGATCGGTTTTGATGCAGGGTTTCACTCGCTGGATTATTATGCCATGACCCATGATGACATCAAATATTACCAGGCAAGGACGCCTTTTACCAATCTGTATTATGTTTCAGTGGGTGAAACTGAACAAGTATTTAAGGTCACGCACTCGCAGAACATCAAGCCAAACTGGAATATTGGGGCCAACTATAACCGTATTGGCGCAAATGGTTATTATACCAGACAGCGTGGAGATCACCTGAATGCAGCGATATTCAACTGGTACCAGTCGCCAAACAAAAGATATAATCTTTGGATCAACGGACTTTTCAATACGTTGAAGGCCAATGAAAACGGCTCATTGGTCAATGATACCATTTTCAGTTCCGCAGGAAGGGCTGTTACACCAATGGCGGAGAATGTCAGACTAAACAATTCACGTCAGATCTGGCGCAAAAACTCCTTCTTTATACGGCAGAGTTATTTTGTGGGACGCATTGACAGCGTTGCGCAAGAGATTACGGATAAAATTCTGCCGACCAATAAGATCACCTATACCTTCAAATATGATGTCAATTCCTTTGCTTTTCAAAAAGACGAAACTGACGATCATACCGTGTTGCCAACGGGACTTGCAGACGGGGTCTTTACCAACGACAGTACACGTTATACCAATGTGCAGAATGAGTTTATTTACAGCTTCTTCCTGCGTGCCAAGTCTACTTCTATCATCAAAAATGAGTTGAAGCTGGATGCAGGCATCAGACACGATTTTTATAAATACATGCAAGGGTTGTTTTATAAGGATAAAAGCTCATATTATGACTACAATGCTACTTTTCAGAATGTGACGCTTTTAGGAAATGCTGGATACCGGTTCAGTAACCGGATAGATCTTAATGTAGACCTGCAGCAAATTGTTCAGGGCAGGAACATTGGTGATTTTATGTATGAGGCCAAAAGCAATGTCCTGCTGAGCAACTCTGTAGGCAGGGTAATTCTTGGTGGGTACTTCCAGAACAAGTCCCCTGAAGAAATCTACATCCGCTACTTTGGCAACCATTACCGATGGACGGAAAATTTTGACCGGACCAAGACCATCAACTTGTCTTTCAGATATCTGAATGATAAACTTGGACTGGAAGCTGGTGCCGAGTATTTTCTGATCGACAAATATTTGTATTTTAATCAGGTAGGAGGGACAAATGCGGACTCGCTGGCTATCGCTCCGGCGCAAAGTGGCGCCATGAACATGCTGAAGATTACGCTTGGGAAACGCTTTAACTTTGGTAAGTTCAGCCTGAGTACCTTTGGTGTTTATCAAAAAACAGACAATCCGAATATCCTCCGTACCCCGGAATTATATGCCTTTGCCAGCATCTACCTGGATCAGACTTTTTTCAAGGTGTTGAAAACAAACATTGGATTTGACCTCCGGTATAACACGGAGTATACGGCCTATTCTTACTCTCCTGGAGCCGGTCAGTTTTATAATGGAGCAAAAGATGTTACTTTCGAATCTACACCAATCCTTGATTTCTTTGTGAAAGCAAGTTTGAGAAAGGCCAATATCTTTGTGAAAACAGATTATGCCAACCAAGGGTTGCTGTCCAAAGGGTACTATACCGTAGACCGTTATCCGATGGCCAACAGGGTACTTATCAAGTTTGGGGTAAGTTGGAATTTTTACGACTAGTCAAGGTGTTTACCCATCGCATTGAAACCTAATTATTCAATTTTATCTGATCGGGCTGATTTATATTACTGAGCTGACCTCAGAACTAAGTTTTCTGGGGTTTCTTTTTTGCCGCCGGGAACAATACATTGTTCAGGATCAACCGGTAGCCAGGTGAGTTTGGATGCAGATTAAGGTCTGTGGGGGGATCGCCGACAGCATGCTGGTAATCTTCTGGATCGTGCCCGCCATAAAAGGTAAATTGCCCTTTACCAATCTCCCCATTCAGGTACCGCACTTCCTCTGCTCCTTTATTTTCTCCAAGAACCGTGATGCTGGGTTTGACTAACGACTTTCTAAAGGCGGTTGTCTGACCCATAAACCCTTTGATGACCTTCTCATGGTTCTGGGTCAGCATGGTTGGCACCAGGTCCCACTTCGCTGAAAAGTCAAATAAGGTGAAGTAATCGTTGGTCTGGGTCAGACTCCGCGTTTGTGTCACATCGATATTTGAAAATTCATAGTTATTGGGATTTACGTCCAATCGGAAATCTTTAAAGGCAAAGGTCCTGTTGAAGTTCAGCTTCGCCTGCGCCTGAGGATCGGCACTGTCACCGTCAAACATACTTTCACAGATGTCTACACCTTCGGCACTCAATGCAATGTCAAAACTGTCTGTCCCCGAGCACATCGCAAAAAGAAACCCCCCACCGGTACAAAACTCTTTGATGCGCAGTGCCACCGCAAGTTTCATTTGAGAAACTTTTGAGAAACCATTTCTCTTTGCCGTAGCTTCCTGATTTTTAACATCCTCACGATACCAGGTAGCTGTGCGGAAATTACTCCAGAAACGTCCGTATTGTCCGGTGAAGTCCTCATGATGAAGGTGAAGCCAGTCGTAAGAAGAAAGCTTGTTCTTCAGTACGTCATCATCGTATACCACATCATAAGGGATTTCTGCATAGGTGAGTACCATGGTGACAGCATCATCCCAGGGCAGCTTGCTCTTTGGGGAGTACACCGCAATCTTCGGGGACTTTTCGAGTTTCACCATTTCCATATTCACTTCCGGATCGCTGATCTCATTGAGGATGGCTGTCACTTTGCCATCTGCCAGCATCTGATAGGATACCCCCCGTGTTTTGCATTCCTCTTCCACCGCCTGGTTGTACTTTACCAGAAAGCTCCCTCCCCGGTAGTTGAGCAGCCAGCTGACGTCAGCCTGATGCTGGATCGCCCAATAGGCAATCCCGTAGGCTTTGAGGTGGTTTTTCTGGTCCTCGTCCATGTAAATCAGAATGGATGAAGCCCTGGCGCCTGCGCAGATGAACAGCAGAAGGAGGAGGAAATATGTTTTTTTTAAGGACATGCTGATGAGGTATATGCGAATGTAAATTTTTTGCACCTACTTATAAAACGTTTTTTAGAATCATTTACTATTCAGGATTCATTTCATTTTACTAAATTTGGCATTTACAAAAAAATATCATGAGCAAAGCAATAATAAAAACAGATAAAGGCAATATGACCGTTCAGTTCTATGATCAGGATGCGCCTAATACCGTTGCAAATTTTAAGAAACTGGCGAATGAAGGTTTTTATGACGGAGTGACCTTCCACAGGGTGATCCCTAACTTCGTAATCCAGGGCGGATGTCCTAACTCTAAAGATCCTGCTAAAGCACACCTGGCAGGTACTGGAGGCCCGGGATATAAAATTGATTGTGAGTTAACCGGCGAAAATCAATACCATGAGCGTGGTGTTCTTTCTATGGCGCATGCAGGTAGAAATACAGGCGGTTCACAATTCTTTGTATGCCATAGCAGAGACAATACTGCTCACCTGGACAGAAACCATACTTGCTTTGGAAAAGTAATTGAAAATGTTGACATCGTAGATGATATCAAACAAGGAGATAAGATTTTAAGTATTGAAGTAATTGAAGATTAATTTCTTACTTCTCAAAAACACAAAATATGAATTTAAGAGGAATCGTTGCAGTATCTGGAAGACCAGGATTGTTTAAGTTGGTAGGTCAAAATAAAGGTGGATATGTACTGGAGAGCCTGGATGCTCAAAAGGTCAAGATCGTAGCCAATATTACCACTACAAAGCTGGCTTCGTTGGAAGACATCACCGTGTATGGTGAAGATGATGACCTGAAACTGCTGGATGTTTTTGCCAACATGGTTGCTGCTAAAGGAAACGTTCCTGATACAAAAGCAGATGCGAACGTATTAAAGACATTCTTTTTAGAAGTGGCTCCGGGACACGATCAGGAGAAAGTTTATACTTCTGATATGAAAAAGATCATCAGCTGGTATCATCTGTTAAAGGATCTTCCTCTGTTCAGTGAAGAAGCCCCTGCAGCCGCTGCAGAAGGAGAGGCCGTAAAACCTGAAGAGAAAGTTGAGAAAAAACCGAAATCTACGCCAAAACCGGCGAATGCTAAGGCCACAACAAAAACTACTGCTCCAGCTAAAAAGGCAAACATGACCAGTAAAAAAGGCGTTTAACTAACGCTTTATAGCCAGTGTAGATCCCTAGAGTATGCGGATACGTATGCCTGGAAATAATATAAAAAGCCGGAACTCACATCGAATTCCGGCTTTTTCGTAAAATATTAACCATCTAACCTCTGCTTTTAAAAAAGGCCAGACATTAGATAAAAAACCAGAGCAACACAAAAGCCACTACGGAAATGATGATGGCGATGATGTAACTCAGGCGGTCTTTTTTTTTATCTGTCCTATATTTATAATCTCTCTTCGGTATTAACATGATATATTCCTTTTTTATAAAATGATGTTAGTGAAAGTCATTTTCCATAATCTGGGTCAACTATTCGTGGTGGTAAGGCTCCCCCTTTAAAATACTGAATGCTCTGTACAATTGCTCCACAAAAAACAACCGCACCATCTGATGAGAAAAGGTCATGTCAGAAAGTGAGAGGCTGCCATTTGCGCGCTCATAGATGCGTTCATCAAAACCATAGGGGCCTCCGATGATGAACATCAGGTGTTGAACACTTCCAATCATCTGTTTGTTCAGGTAATCTGAAAAAAGAACAGAGGTATATTTCTTTCCCTTCTCATCAAGAAGCACTATGGTATCCGTATTGTTCAGTTGTTTCAGGATCAGGTCTGCCTCTTTGCTCTTCTGCTGGTCTGTAGTCAGATTTTTGGTATTCTTCACATCAGGGATAACTAACAGGTTAAAACCGATATAATGTTTTAACCTTTTCAGGTACTTTTCTATGCCCTCAATGAGGTATTTATCTTCGGTTTTGCCTACAACAAGTAAGGTGATTTTCATTGTTTTGTATTGCTTTTGCCTGCTATTGTAACGAACAGGGGCTTATTTTGTCTATATTTAACAATTTCGCAGATCCAAAGATAATGGTAAAAACAAAAGATCACCTTCTAAATGACTATCAAAATAATGCAGACCAGCAACAGCAGCAGATTGCTGCACTGAAAAAACGCCTCAATCAGATTGCTTTTTCCCGTCTTGGCCTTTTCATTGCCGAGATCCTTTTGATTGCACTGATGATCAGCCAGGGCTTCTCCAGCACTATTGTTGTGCTGATGGTACTGCCGGTTTTTTTGTTTATGATGCTGGTGAGGCGTCAGACTGCTGTTCAGGAATCGCTTCATTATGCAGAACAGTTACTTTGGGTTTATCAAAATGAAATCTGCCACCTCATTCAACGTAAAAATAATTATCCTGATGGTCATCAATATGAAGATGAACAGCACCACTATGCGTCAGACCTGGACATCTATGGTCCGGGATCTCTGTATAGCTATATCAACAGATGTCATACCCAACTGGGGATGGATACCCTGGCGGCAAACCTGGGAACTCCAAACCAGCAGCAAACCATCGCTCAAAGGCAGGAGGCTGTGAAAGAACTGGAATCCCATATCGCACAAACGTTTCATTTTAGAGCTGCATTGCAAAATCACCAACCAGATCAGTTGCGCATCATCAGGCAAAAACTGCTGCATCAGCTCCCTGATCAGCTAAAATTTACCAGAAAAGGACTGTTAAGGCTGTACATTCGTGTCGTTCCTTTCCTGATGATGGGGCTTTTCTTGCTGGGTTGTATTTACGGAGGACTAACCTGGCGGGTGTTTGGTCTTGCAGCGTTATCCAATGTGATGCTTACTTTAAGTCAGCTGAAGCACATCAATCAGGTTTATTACGGTTTCACCGGAAGTTCCAACCTATTGAATGCCTTCTCAGGCACCATTAAATGGACCGAAGACATCAGTTGGAAAAGCCCCTATATCATAAAGCTATTTGGCACCACTCCAAATGAGCAAAATGTAAGTGCTCAGATTAGGCAGCTTGCAAAGATTATCCAAGCTTTTGACGCAAGATTGAATTTTCTGCTCGCCGGTGTTCTGAATGTCTTTCTGTTATGGGATCTGCGCTGCTCGGTGAACCTTGCCAACTGGCATGACCAGGCTTCCGAGGGAGTAATGCAGGGACTGGACAGGGTGGGCCGCTTTGAAGAACTGATCTCATTGGCCACTTTATCCCATAATGAACCTGAATGGACCTGGCCGGTCATTGCGCCGCAGTTCAAATGTCAGGCAGTAGCACTGGGGCATCCCCTGATTCCTGAGGAAAAAAGAGTAGCTAATGATTTCAATTTGCAGGACAGTCCGACGGTGGACGTGGTCACAGGTTCCAATATGGCTGGAAAAAGCACTTTCCTCCGCACGCTAGGCATCAATATGGTGCTTGCCTTTGCTGGAGCCCCTGTATGTGCATCAGAGATGTCTGTTTCCATTTTTAGGCTCCTGTCCTATATGCGTATTAAAGATTCGCTGAATGACCAGACCTCCACCTTCAAGGCAGAGCTGAACCGGCTCAAGATGATCCTGGATGCTATCCTTGTCGAACCGGATTCATTGGTTCTGATCGATGAAATGTTGCGTGGTACCAATAGCAAAGACAAGTACCTCGGATCCAAAGTATTTATTGAAAAGCTGATGGAACAACATACACCAGCGTTGTTTGCCACACATGACCTGCAGCTGTCGGAAATGAAGGCAGATCATCCGGAACAACTGAGGAACTATCATTTTGATATCCAGATTGCAGAGGGGGAGATGAAGTTTGATTACAAGCTGAAACACGGACCATGCACCACTTTCAATGCAGCGCTGTTGCTCAAAGAGATAGGCTTAACATTAAGTTCATAATATATGCTCATATTGGCTTTCATAAACCGCTGTTATGATAAAAGCCTCTGATTTCGGCCCTGACTTTCATTGGGGCGTAGCTACGGCCGCTGCGCAGATTGAAGGCGCTGCGGATAGTTATGGTAAAGGCCCATCCATATGGGATACTTTCTCTAAGCGCTCCGGAAAGATAAAGAAAGGGCATCAGCCCAACATCACCTGCGACTTCTACCACAGCTATAAAGCTGACATTGCATTGGTGAAGCTCCTGGGCTTCTCTATTTTCCGGTTTTCCATTTCCTGGCCAAGGCTGATGCCGTATGGTGAAGGTGCTGTTAACCCCGAGGGGATCCGCTTTTACCATGAGGTGATTGATGAATGTCTGTCGCAGGGAATTACCCCTTATGTAACGCTCTACCACTGGGATCTTCCTGAAGCACTGGAGGAAGAAGGAGGCTGGGTTGCCTTTGGGATCAATGGCGCCTTCAATGCATTCGTTACACTATGCGCCAAAACCTACGGAGACAAGGTAAAAAACTGGATTGTGCTCAATGAGCCCTTTGGCTTCACCTCGCTGGGTTATATGTTGGGAATTCATGCTCCGGGAAAAACAGGCCTGACGAACTTCTTTTCTGCAGTGCACCATGCAGCAATTGCGCAGGGCGATGGTGGGCGGATCCTCAGATCAGAGGTGAACAATGCCAATATTGGCACCAGCTATTCCTGTTCTGAAATCATTCCCTATAGCCAGAGTGAGTCCGATATCCTTGCCGCCCAGCGTGTCGATTGTCTGATGAACCGGTTGTTCCTGGAGCCTGCCTTAGGCATGGGCTATCCGCAGACTGACTGGGAGGTCATGGAAAAGTTTTCCATTCAACATTCCACCTGGCGACATACCGAGCGCCTCAGCTTCGATTTTGACTTCATCGGCATTCAGAACTATTTTCCCCTCACCATCAAGTACAACGCCTTCATCCCCGTGATCCAGGCCTGGGAAGTGAAAGCAAAAAGCCGAAAGAAACCACATACGGCTATGGGCTGGGAAATTAATGCCGACAGCTTCTACCACATCATCAAACAGTTTGCTGCGTACCCGAAAATAAAAAGCCTCATGATTTCCGAAAATGGTGCTGCCTACCACGATAAACTGATCGGTGGCCAGGTACATGACCAGGAGCGGATCCAATACTTTCAGCTGTACTTGTCAGCCTTGTTAAAAGCAAAACAGGAAGGTCTAAATATTACGGGGTATATGGCCTGGACATTGATGGACAACTTTGAGTGGGCAGAAGGGTTCAATGCCAGGTTCGGATTGGTGTACAATGACTTCAAAACACAACAGCGTGCCATTAAAGATTCCGGATACTGGTTTCAGGAATTTCTTCGTCAATGACGCATTTTTTGCTATATTAATGTCTTTAAGCCTAAATCACATCAGTATGGACAAGATCATCGTTTTTGAAACCTTTTATAACCCTATTGAGGCAAACATCGTCAAGGCCAGGTTATTGGATAGTGACATTCAATGTTTTCTGTCTGATGAAAATACGGTAACCATCAACCCCTTGTATACCCAGGCCCTGGGGGGCGTAAAACTTCATCTTTTTGAGAAAGATGCTGAGGCTGCAAGGACGCTACTTGAAATGAAAGAGGAGATTCCCCAGCAACATACAGCAGAGGAACCTCAACATACAGGAGTCAGCTGCCCCCGATGCGGTTCCACGGATGTCGGTTATGTACAAGCTACAAAAAATCGCTTTGGGATCCTGACAACCATTGTTTCCCTGCTCCTTGTAGTATATCCTTTTTATGCCAACAAAACACAACATTGTTTCAACTGCAGTCACGAGTTTGATAAATAAAAAAACTCCCGGCGACAAACCGGGAGTTTAAAAATCTATATGCCATTTCAGCTTATGCCAGTTTTGCTGCTGCTTCTCTGCGGATGATGTTTAGTGCACCACCTGCTTTGAACCACTCAATCTGCTGTGCATTGTAGCTATGGTTTACGCTGATCTCTTCACTTGTGCCATCTGCATGGTTTAATACCAGCGTTAACGGAACATTCGGAGCAAAGGTTGTCAGTCCGTTGATGTCAATTACGTCATCCTCAAGGATCTTCTCGTAATCGTCTTTATCAGCGAAGGTCAAACCAAGCATACCTTGTTTCTTAAGGTTAGTCTCGTGAATACGGGCAAATGATTTTACCAGTACCGCGCGAACGCCAAGGTGACGAGGCTCCATTGCAGCATGTTCGCGGCTGGATCCTTCACCATAGTTCTCATCGCCGACAACGATTGAACCCAGGTCTTCTGCTTTATAAGCACGTTGTGTTGCAGGAACAGGACCGTATTCACCGGTTAATGCATTTTTAACGTTATCAGTTTTATCGTTGAAGAAGTTTACCGCACCGATCAACATGTTGTTGGAAATGTTGTCCAGGTGACCGCGGAACTTCAACCATGGGCCAGCCATAGAAATGTGGTCAGTAGTACATTTTCCTTTTGCTTTGATCAGAAGTCTCAGGCCTTTAAGGTCTGTACCTTCCCAAGGTTTGAATGGATCAAGCAGTTGAAGCCTGTGCGAAGTTGGAGAAACCAACACTTCCACACCGCTGCCATCTTCAGCAGGTTTTTGATATCCCGCATCTTCCACAGCAAAACCATTTGTTGGCAATTCGTATCCTGTAGGCTCATCCAATTTCACCTGTTCACCTTTATCGTTGGTCAGGGTATCTGTAATCGGGTTGAAGCTCAGGTCTCCAGCAATGGCCAATGCTGTAACCAGCTCCGGAGAACCTACGAATGCAAATGTATTCGGGTTTCCATCCGCACGTTTAGCAAAGTTCCTGTTGAAAGAGTGTACGATGGTATTTTTCTCTTGCTTTTCAGCACCAACTCTGTCCCACATACCGATACAAGGGCCGCAGGCATTGGTAAATACTTTAGCGCCGATTTTCTCAAATACATCCAGGAAGCCATCACGGTTGATGGTGTAACGGATTTGCTCCGATCCCGGGTTGATGCAATATTCAGCTTTCGAGGTGAGTCCTTTTTCAGCAACCTGTCTTGCAATACTTACCGCACGTGAAATGTCTTCGTAAGAAGAGTTTGTACAAGAACCGATCAGACCAACATCAATTTTCATTGGCCATCCGTTGGCCGCAGCAACTTCTTTCATTTTAGATATTGGCGTAGCCAGATCCGGAGTGAAAGGACCATTCAGGTAAGGCTCAAGCTCGGAAAGATCGATTTCAATCACTTGATCAAAATATTTTAATGGCTCTGCATACACTTCAGCATCACCGGTAAGGTGTTCTTTAACAGCATTGGCGGCATCAGCCACATCAGCTCTGTTGGTAGCACGCAGGTAACGCTCCATACTTTCGTCATAACCGAAGGTAGACGTCGTCGCACCAATCTCTGCACCCATGTTACAGATGGTACCTTTACCAGTACAGCTCATGCTGGTTGCACCATCACCAAAATATTCCACGATTGCACCGGTACCACCTTTTACGGTCAGGATACCCGCAACCTTCAGGATGACGTCTTTTGCTGATGTCCAGCCGTTTAGTTTACCTGTTAATTTTACACCAATCAGTTTAGGGAATTTAAGCTCCCATGGAAGACCAGCCATTACATCACAGGCATCAGCACCACCAACACCGATCGCCACCATACCCAAACCACCGGCATTCACCGTGTGTGAGTCTGTACCGATCATCATACCGCCAGGGAAAGCATAGTTCTCTAATACCACCTGGTGAATGATACCAGCACCTGGTTTCCAGAAACCGATGCCATATTTATTGGATACTGAAGCAAGGAAGTCAAAAACTTCTTTACTTTCTTTGTTTGCTGCAGGTAAATCCACTTCAGCACCATTTTTTGCAGTGATCAGGTGATCACAGTGAACGGTAGAAGGAACGGCAACCTGAGGTCTGCCAGCCTGCATAAATTGCAATAAAGCCATTTGTGCAGTAGCATCTTGCATGGCCACACGGTCAGGAGCAAAATCTACATAGTCCGTACCTCTAACATAAGAAGTATTTGTATTTCCATCCCAAAGGTGGGTGTAAAGTATTTTTTCTGAAAGTGTTAAAGGTCTGCCTACTAATTTACGGGCCGCCTCTACACGGGGGCCAAAGTTTGCATACACCTTTTTGATCATTTCTATATCAAAAGCCATTGATAATATGGGTTAAAAGGGTAATTTATTCTGATTATTTTGTAGCGAATTTACGAAAAAAAACAGCCGCAGGTGATCATCAGGATATCATTATATTATTTATACATATTCTAAATAATATGCACAACTATTTTCTTATTTTATTTTTAGATGCTGATCGTTTTTGAACAGCATTGTCCGCTTACGGACAGGAGCCGCAAAGCGGGTATGCGGCAGCGGAGGTTTAAATTACGAATTTAAGCTTTCGGCTGTTCTGGCCTGAAGCTCGCTAAGGAGCAATTGTCCGTTAAAGCGTTCCGAATATATAACCCTGGTCCCGGAAGTATTGCAGTGCCCTGGGCAGTGTGTACTTCAGTCGGTCGAAGGCCTTTAAGCTGTCGTGAAAAACTACAATGGCACCGTTACCCGTATGTTTGATGACATTCTGGTAACATTTTTCAGGAGCAAGATCCTGGTCAAAATCGCCGCTCAGCACGTCCCACATGACAATCTCAAGGTCAGGATATTGTTTGCGGAGGCTGGCGATCTGCGATTTTTTAATCCTGCCGTATGGTGGCCGGAATAGGTTGGTGTTGGTCAGTTCCTGGCACTTACGGAAGTTCTGAAGGTATACTTCATCGTCCGTTTTCCATCCCTTCAAATGGTTGAAGGTATGGTTTCCGATGCGGTGTCCTTCATCGGTCAGTTTCCGGAAGACATCAGGGTGTTTAACAATGTTATCGCCAATGCAAAAAAAGGTGGCTTTCGCACTAAAGCTTTTTAAAGTTTTTAGTACAAAGTCTGTAACATCAGGTATAGGTCCATCGTCAAAGGTTAAATAAATGACGCTTTGAGCGCGGGTTTTGTTCCATGTTAGTGATGGGTAATACCATTTCAGTAAAAACGGAGATTTGATGAGGTACATGTTCAAATGTAGTAAAATACGCTTGGTGTACCTGAAAATTTACAAAATCAGTTAGTTGTTTATATTATTATTGTGAAACAAAAATTATGAGAAACTTTAAAAGTTTTAATGTTATACCCAGGCTCAGCTTCGTCTTATCATTAACCCTCATCACCGGATTTACGCTCACTTCCAACGCGCAGGAAGTCATTACCATAGAACAGGCTATTGAGAAAACCTTGAACAATAACCTGCAGGTGAAACAGGCGCAGTTCAGCGAAAGTCTCGCAGAGGTGGACCTGTCGCAGTCTAAGCTTGCACTGGTGCCAACATTGAATGGCAACATCAGCTCTGGGATTAGTTTTGGGCGTAGTCAGGATCAGAATACATTTGAAATCATCAACCAGAAGTTATTAACTACATCTGGTTCGTTATCTTCCGGAGTGCCTGTATTTGAAGGATGGGCAAGGTTAAATCAGATCCGTCAAAATAAGATCTTACTCGATGCCGGCAAGGCCAATACTGAAAAAGTTAAAAATGACCTCATCCTGCAGGTGATCACCTCCTATTTGCAGATTTTATATAATAAAGATTTTCTAAGGGCTGCAAACCAGCAGTTGGCGGTTGCGAAACAACAGCTTGACCGTGAACAGCAATTGCTTGATGTAGGTAATAAAACCCTCGCAGATTTATCACAGGCAAAGTCGCAGCTTGCTACAGCAGAACTTAGTGTAACTGATGCTGATAATGCACTCACCATTTCTTACCTTACGCTGGCGCAGCTGATGGATGTACCCTCCGCAACAAAATATGAAGTTCAGGCGCCCTTGCTGGATAGCTTTAAAACACCTTCAGTAAAGTATAACCCAGATCAGATCTTTGGTGATGCCATGAACCTCTTCCCAGACATCAAACTGGCGGCATTACGTACTGCAGCCGCAAAAAAAGGTGTTGATGTGGCTAAAGGAAGTTTATATCCTAAACTGTCATTCAGCGCGGGCCTGGGTTCTTCCTATTCTTACATTTTTGGATATGACAATGCGTTGTTTCCACAACGTTCTTTTGCAGATCAGGTGAACGAACGTTTCAACCAGAGTATCGGTCTTAACTTGAGCATTCCTCTTTTCAATGGCCTGCAGGCCAGGGCAGGAGTGAAGCGCGCAAGGATCAACCTGCTGCAGACCCAGACGGATGAACAACTTGCCAAAAACAACCTGAACAAAGTCATTTATCAGGCGGTAGCTGACCTCAGGGCTGCAGAAAGCCGTTTCCGTTCCACCACTAACACCTACATCGCCCAGAAAGATGCCTTTGAAGTCATCGAGCAACGTTACGCTGTTGGATTGGTAAACTCATTGGATTACAGTACCGCACAAACAAATATGAACAAGGCAGAGATCGACATGATCCAAGCCAAATATGACCTGCTTTTCAGATCTAAGGTGATTGATTATTACCTGGGCAAGCAGATCGTATTTTAATCTCTGGATCTAAATTTATAAACAATAACAAATGAAACTAAAACCCATATTAATTGCACTCGGCGTCATCATTGCACTTTTGATCGTTGGAAAGCTTACAGGCGTCATCGGTGGAGAAAAAGTTGAGAAGGTGACGGTAGAAAAAGCTTCCGATAAGAAGGTGACCGAGACCGTTACCGCAAGTGGAAAGATCCAGCCGGAGACGGAGGTGAAACTGAGCTCTGAGGTATCAGGTGAGGTGACAGAGCTTCTGGTTAAAGAAGGAGACGTGGTTAAAAAGGGGCAGTTGCTCTGTAAAGTGCGCCCTGACGTACTGAAGTCTGGTTACGACCGTGCAGTGGCTTCTTATAGTTCTCAGAAAGCAGGGGTGGCCTCGGCAACGCAAATCCTTAGACAGAATGAGGCCAACTTTGTCAATGCAGAAGCTACCTACAAAAGAAATGTGGAGCTCTTCGGCAAAAAGGTGATCTCTGCCTCAGAGTTTGATGCAGCGAAAGCGGCCTACCTTACCGCAAAAACAAACCTTGCGAAATCCAAAGAGGACCTCATCAGCTCGAAATTTATGCTGGAGCAGTCGGGGGCCAATGTTCAGGAAGCCAACGCTAACCTGGCTAAGGCAACGATCTTCGCTCCTGTGGACGGGGTGATTTCTAAATTGTCTGTGGAGTTGGGCGACCGTATCCTGGGTACTGCACAGATGGCCGGAACCGAGATCATGAGGATTTCCAACCTCTCTTCTATGGAGGTAAATGTAGATGTGAATGAGAACGACATCAACAGGGTCAATGTGGGCGATAGTGCCGTGATCGAAGTGGATGCCTTTGCGGATAAAAAGTTTAAAGGTATTGTCACGGAAATTGCAAGCTCTTCAAAAGATATTGGTACCACTACCACATCGGTAGACCAGGTAACGAACTTCGTTGTAAAAGTACGCATCCTGGCAGATTCTTATGAAAATATTAAAGGTGGTGCCAAAGACCTACCCTCTCCTTTCAGACCTGGTTTGTCTGCCACAGTGGATATTCAGAGTGAGTCGGTAAAAGGGTTGTCTATTCCTATTCAGGCGGTATTTACCGGCGATAAAAACAAAAAAGAGGAAGACAAAGACAAACCTGCCAATGATGACAATCAGGATAAACAAAAGACAAAGCTGAATGATAAAACCGTCAAACAGTTTGTGTTTGTATTCAATGCCGATGGTACTGTCAAACAGGTGGAGGTAACTACCGGTATTCAGGATGATCAGTTTATTATTGTTAAAACAGGCCTTAAGGCTGGTCAGGATGTGGTAACAGGACCTTACTCCGCAATACAGAACCGTCTGAAAGATGGAATGAAAGTGGAGAAAACGACTAAAGACCAGCTGTTTGCCAACCCCGACAAAAAGTAAACTTTATCAATCTTATTAAAATACCTAAATTGCCCCGGTTAAAACATTAACCGGGTTTTTTATTTTATACTGTATGATACCTAAAGTTGCAATGATTGGTGGGGGTAGTTGGGCTACTGCTATAATAAAAATGCTTTCAGACAATACCAGCTCCAAGGAAATCTATTGGTGGATGCGCAATGAAGCTGCCATCATTCACCTGCAGAAATACAAACATAATCCAAACTACCTGAGTGCGATAGAGATCAGGCTTCCCTCACAACATATTTCCGGTGACATCCGGGAGGTCATCCGTCAGGCAGATTACCTCATCCTGAACGTTCCCGCGGCTTTTCTGAAAGAAACGTTAAAGGAAATCCAACCTGCAGATTTAAAAGGCAAGAAGATTGTTTCAGCCATTAAAGGTATTGTCCCTGATGAAAACCTGATTATCGGAGAATTTCTCAACCTGAGATACGAAGTTCCCCTGGAAGATATCCTGGTGATTAGCGGGCCTTGTCATGCAGAGGAGGTGGCGCTGGAAAAACTTTCCTACCTGACCATTGCTTCCGTAGATGTTGCGCTTGCAGATGCCTTCGCGGGTCTGCTCCGTACAAGATACATCAAAGCTAATGTGTCTGATGATATTTTCGGTACAGAATATGCTGCGGTATTGAAAAATATTTATGCCGTGGCGAGTGGCATATGCCATGGTGTGGGGTATGGAGATAATTTCCAGGCGGTACTGATTTCCAACGCCATTCGTGAAATCAAACGTTTTGTGGAGGTCGTCCATCCGATTTCAAGGGACATCAAGGAGTCGGCCTATCTTGGCGACCTGTTGGTGACGGCTTATTCCCAGTTCAGCCGTAACCGTACTTTCGGTAACATGATCGGGAAGGGGTATACCGTAAAATCTGCACAGCTGGAAATGAATATGATTGCTGAAGGGTACTATGCCGCAAAATGTATGTACCACGTCAACACAAAATATAAGGTAGATATGCCCATCTGTCGTGCGGTGTACGCCATTCTTTATGAAGGACATGCTCCTGCTCAGGAAATGGGACTGCTTACAGAACAACTCACTTAAACAAAGCGGATTGCCGGTTGTTGTCAAAGCAAAAGACATCACCATGAAAAAGAGAAACATCATCGGCGGCCTTGCGCTCGCCCTGCTGGTTACATTGAGCTTAGACTCCAATGCCCAGGAAAAAAAAGAGAGTGTTGGTAAAAAAATCGATAAAACTGCCACTAAGGTTGGTAATAAAACTGCTGAAGTTGCCGTAAAAGGCAGCTCCAAAGTGGTCGATCAGACCTATAAAGGCAAGATGGCACCTGATGGGACTAATGTTTACATCGATGGTAAAAACAGGAAATATTACATCAATAAAAAGGGTGGAAAGGTTTACCTGAAGGCTGCGCAGATCAAAGACCGTCCCGTAGTAAAACCATAACCTGCTTAATAACGATTACAAAAAAGGCCTTCGGAATTTCCGAAGGCCTTTTTAATATGCTGATTCAATATGAATTATGATCTGCGTTTTCTGTCGCTGCTTCCGCCTTCGCGTCTGCCAGCACCACGGTCTTCACGACTGCGTCCAGAGAAATCTCTGAAACCACCACCGCTGTTTCCGCCTTCGCGTCTGCCGCCTCCGTAGCCACCGCCACTTCTTCTGTCGCCACCGCTTCTTCCGCCGCTATAACTTCCGCCTTCGCGTCTGCCACCGCCACTGAATCCACCGCGACTACGGCCACCGCCATCACCTTCAGCTGTTTTTTCAATCCTCACTCCACGGTTGTTGAATTCTACACCTTTGAAGTTGTTGAATAATGCATCTACCGTTGCATCTTCAACCTCAAAGAAAGAATACACACCCTTAAGGTCAATCTTGCCAATGCTTTTTCCGCTGATTTTACCGTTGTTGCAAACAAACGATAATAAGTCGCCACGTGTAAAGTCATCTACAGAACCCAGGTTGATGAACAATCTGGTATATCCTTCATTGCTTCTTGCGCCTCTTTCACCGCGTTCGCCACGCTCACCTCTTTCACCGCGCTCGTCAGTAGCATTTAGGTCAGGTGCATTTTTGTAATACTCCAGGAACCTGTTAAACTCTAATGAAGCGAAACGTTTGATGACATCTTCTTTGCTCAGTTCTGCAAATTCATCCATAATGCGTGGGATGTATTGCTCAATCTGTGCTTCGTTGACTTCTACGTTGTGTACTTTGTGTACCAGGGCAAACAATTGTTTTTCACAAACATCAAAACCAGTAGGCAATGAAGCTTTGGTGAACTGTTTACCAATGATCCTTTCAATCTGACGGATTTTACCAATCTCTTTAGAGTTGACGATACAGATCGATATACCGGTTTTTCCCGCACGGCCGGTACGACCACTACGGTGGGTATAACTCTCAATCTCATCAGGTAAAGAGTAGTTGATTACGTGTGTCACATTGTTGACGTCGATACCGCGTGCAGCCACATCCGTTGCAATCAGCAATTGCATGTGACGGTCGCGGAAACGCTGCATTACCTTATCACGTTGTTGTTGAGAAAGATCTCCGTGTAATGCATCTGCATTGTATCCGTCTTTGATCAGGTGCTCGGCAACATCCTGCGTGTCCATTTTGGTCTTGCAGAATACCACACCGAAGATCTCAGGGTTGAAATCCACAATACGTTTCAGGGCAGCGTATTTATCTCTCGCACGTACTGTGTAATACTCGTGCTCAATGTTTACGTTACCTGTGTTTTTTGTGCCCATGGTTAACTCTACCGGAGAGTCCATGTAATTTTTAGCTATCCTTCTTACCTCTGGAGGCATAGTAGCGGAGAATAACCATGTTTTTTTGTCATCAGGTGTAGTCGACAGAATGTCGTTGATGTCTTCCTGGAATCCCATGTTCAGCATCTCATCAGCCTCATCAAGCACTACATATTTCACATTTGTGAAATCTATAGCCTTTCTGCCAATAATGTCCAACATACGTCCCGGCGTGGCAACAACAATCTGTACACCGTTTCTAATCTCACGCAGCTGCTGCATAATGTTCGCGCCACCGTAAACGGCAACTACATTCGCACCAGAGGTGTTTTTTGAGAAATTTTTGATGTCATTAGTAATCTGCAGGCAAAGCTCTCTGGTCGGGCATAAAATCAATGCCTGAGGCTTATTGCTTTTAAAGTCTATCAATTCTAACAGCGGCAAACCAAATGCGGCTGTTTTTCCTGTTCCTGTTTGGGCCAAACCAACAAAATCGTTATTGCCCTCTAACAGCACAGGAATACTTTGTTCCTGAATAGGTGTTGGATTTTCGAAACCTAAATCCTTTACAGCATTAACAACGTCATCACTTATCCCCAATAATTTAAATGGGTTTATCATGTATATATATTAATTAAGCCGCAAAGGTACGCTTAATAATTGGAATTTTACAGAGACGTAACTAAATAAAAATGAGACAATTAATTATCGGAGCCTGTCGGCAGACCTCAATAATTGCTCGTCATGGCGTATTCCCCTGTAAGCCAGCAGACAAAATATAATGCTCAGCACAGGAAGAAAGGCTCCTATGGACGGTTTTGCACCTGTTAATCCACCGGGCAATTGCTGAAGCGTAAAGTAAGTCCCGGCACATAAAGCAAGGATTAAAATGATGGCCAAAAGAATGATTTTTTTTTGCAACGACCTGTTATTGAAGCAGAAAATGGCAATAAAACAGACCAATCCAGCCACCAATGTCCCGTAAAGCAACACAGATGGTGCCGGTGTTGCCGGTGCATCGGCAGGAAAGGTAACTACAGGCAACAGTAATAACAGAAAGAGGGTCAGGCTCGCCAGCAGCAGCCATATCGATTGCACACGTTGTATCATATCATTTTAATAATTTCAACAAATATATCAAAAGGCATATACTTAGCAATCCGATATCCGATTAAAAAAGATAATTTTGCAGGCTTGAATACACAACGTTACTTTATAGAATTGTCGTACAACGGGACGGAGTATCATGGCTGGCAGATCCAGCCGAATGCAGTTACCGTACAGGAAGACCTGGATAAAGCCCTGTCGGTTTTCTTCAGGCAGCCTGTGGCTACGGTCGGCTGCGGCAGGACGGATACCGGTGTTCATGCCACACAATTTTTTGTGCATTTTGACCTGCCCGCAGAAACTGCATCAACGCTGGATCCCGGAAGGGCAGTAACGGGTATCAATTCCTTGCTGTCTTACCAGATTGCCATCGGGCGGATATTTGCGGTCGATAATGAGGCGCATGCCCGTTTCGGTGCTACAGCGCGTGCTTATCACTATCACCTCCATTTTCATAAAGATCCCTTTAAGCTCAACAGGTCCTGGCTCTATAAGGGCAGCCTTGATGTGGAGGCGATGAATCAGGCTGCGGCTGCCATTCTGGAATATACCGATTTCTCCTGTTTCAGCAAGTCCAACACACAGACCTTTACCAATAACTGCAAAGTCGTAGAAGCGTATTTTACGCTTACAGACGGAGGTTTGCAGTTCACCATCCGGGCGGATCGGTTTTTGAGGAATATGGTGCGCGCCATCGTGGGTACGCTGATCAAAGTAGGCAAAAAGGAAATTAATTTAAATGAGTTCAGGGAGATCATTGCCAGTGGCAGCCGCAGTAACGCCGGCCAATCTGTGCCTGCATGTGGTTTATATCTGGTCAATGTGGTTTATCCCTTTGTAAAATAATATTTATGTCTAAAATAACCGGAGATGCGTTTAATGTAGGCTTACTCAAGCGCATTTTTCAATATGTTAAACCCTACAGGCGCATTTTTGCCTGGTCAATCGTGCTTACCGTACTTCTTGCACTGATTGCGCCGGTGCGGCCATTTCTTATTCAATATACGCTGGACCATTACATCATGAAAGATCAGCATGCCGGCCTGCTCAACATGACGATCGTAATGGTGATCCTGCTGATCCTGCAGGCCGTCATCCAGTTCAGTCATACGCTGCTGACCAACACCCTCGGACAGTCGGCGATCCGCGACCTCAGGATCAATGTGTTCAACCACATCACTCAGCTGCGGCTCAAGTACTTTGACAATACCCCCATTGGACAGTTGATTACGCGTACCGTCTCTGATCTGGAAACAATTGCGGAGATCTTTTCCGAGGGACTCATTGTGATCATTGGCGATATTCTTATGGTGATCGTCATCATTGGCGTAATGATTTACCGCGACTGGGCACTGACCATCGTTGTGCTGCTGCCGATGCCCCTGCTCATGATTGCTACCTCTGTATTTCAAAAAGCCATCAAATCTGCTTTTCAGGAAATCAGGACCGAGGTGTCCAATCTGAACACTTACCTTCAGGAACACATCTCCGGCGTTTCCATCATTCAGTATTTTGCACGCGAGGAGCAGGAATACAAAAAGTTTGTAAAGATCAACGCCCGTTACAGAGATGCCAACATTCGCTCCAACTGGTATTACTCCATCTTTTTTCCGGTTGTGGAGATCATCTCGGCCATGTCCCTTGGACTGCTGGTATGGTATGGTGCCAAGAGCATCCTTGCCAAACCCCTTGATGTGACGCCAGGTACCATTGCTGAATTTATCCTCTATATAGGTATGCTGTTCAGGCCGATCCGGGAGCTCGCAGATAAGTTCAATACGCTGCAGATGGGTATGGTGGGTGCTGAACGTGTTTTCAAGGTGCTCGATACGCAGGAGCAAACCAGGGATGAAGGGACAATGGCCCCTACAAAAATGCAGGGAGCTATCTCATTTGAGAACGTGTGGTTCGCCTATAATGATGAGAATTATGTGCTGAAAGACATTTCCTTTGAGGTTCCCGCAGGGAAGACCATTGCACTGGTCGGTGCTACCGGTGCCGGTAAATCATCTACGATCAACATCCTCAACAGGTTTTATGAAATCCAGAAAGGGGAGATCAGGGTGGATGGGCTAAAGATCCAGGACTACCGTCTGGATTTTCTGAGACGTAATATCGCTACTGTCCTGCAGGATGTCTTTCTTTTTTCCGATACCATCTTCAATAACATCACGCTAAACAATCCCGACATCCGGATGGAGGAAGTGGTGGATGCAGCGAAGAAAGTAGGGGCTCACGATTTTATTGAACGGCTCCCGGGAGGGTACCAATATAATGTCATGGAACGTGGTGCTACTTTGTCGGCGGGACAGGCTCAGCTGATTTCCTTCATCCGTGCGCTGGTCTATAATCCCTCTATTCTGGTGCTTGACGAGGCTACCTCTTCAGTGGATACCGAAACGGAAATGCTCATTCAGCGCGCCATAGAAAACCTGATGAAAGGCCGGACCTCCATTGTCATTGCCCACCGCCTGTCGACCATTCAGAAGGCCGACCGGATTCTGGTGCTGGACAAGGGGGAGATTAAAGAACAGGGGACACACCAGGAGCTGCTGAAGCTTGATGGTTACTACAAACGCCTGTACGACCTGCAGTTCAATTCAGGTGGAATCGTGTCTGCTTAAAAGCTGAAGATTTAATCGCCGCCCGGAGTGTCGTCAACGACAACGGTCATTGTCTTGTCGAGTTTAATGGTATGGATTACCCGGGTTTTTTCACTATAAACCACCAGCCTGTTTTCATCCAGGTATTGGATCAGACGATAAGGTTCTGAAACCTGCACATACCTCCATTGGGTGTAAAACTGATCCGATAAGGCCTTTTCCTGCGGCAGGTAGTTGATGATGATCTCCACATCGCGGACTTCGGCGATGAAAAAATAATCGCTGCTTTTCAAAACAGACTGTGCTTTCGGGTCTTCGTGGAATGTCTGCAGTGCAATATTGCGCAGTGCTGAGGAAGACTGGCTCGGATTTTTGTTGATGACATCTACAATCAGGTTGCTTACCGGATTTTTGGTGTTCAGGAATTTTCCGTTGCCTACACTCAGGATTTTAAAATGGATTTTTAAAGGGCTCATGGTATATTTTGTTGCTGCAAAGAAAGTGCTATTTGTCACTATTTACGAAAAATATCACTGTTTAATTCCAGTGCCGGTTTTTCAAAGAAAATAATTGAAATCGTAGTGTAATAAAATTGGTGATGCAGTTGACAATCCATTTCAATTAGTTTAGATTTGCACAAAAAATTACTTACATGAGCGTTTTAGTAAATAAGGATTCAAAAGTTATTGTTCAGGGTTTTACTGGAAATGAAGGTACTTATCATGCCTCCCAAATGATAGAATACGGAACCAACCTTGTCGGTGGTGTTACTCCGGGTAAAGGTGGTCAGACCCATTTGGAAAGACCGGTTTTTAATACAGTAAAGGATGCGGTTGATAAAGCCGGAGCCAACGTATCTATCATTTTTGTGCCGCCTGCATTTGCAGCAGATGCAATTATGGAGGCTGCTGAAGCAGGGATTAAAGTTATTGTTTGTATTACTGAAGGCATTCCGACAAAGGATATGATTCAGGTTAAAGAATATATCGCGGACAAGGACTGCCGTTTAATCGGTCCTAACTGCCCGGGTATCATCACTGCTGATGAAGCGAAAGTAGGCATCATGCCTGGTTTCATCTTCAAAAAAGGTACTGTAGGCGTGGTATCTAAATCAGGTACTTTAACTTATGAAGCTGTTGATCAGGTGGTGAAAGCCGGAATGGGCATCACTACTGCAATCGGTATCGGCGGAGATCCAATCATTGGTACGACCACTAAAGAAGCGGTAGAATTGCTGATGAACGATCCTGAAACTGAAGGTATCATCATGATCGGTGAGATCGGTGGTGGTATGGAAGCTGAAGCTGCACGCTGGATCAAAGAAAATGGTACCAAACCAGTTGTTGGTTTTATCGCCGGACAAACTGCTCCTGCAGGACGTAGAATGGGGCACGCTGGTGCAATCGTCGGTGGTGCTGATGATACTGCTGCTGCAAAAATGAAAATCATGGCTGAATGCGGTATCCGCGTCGTAGAAAGCCCTGCAGAAATTGGCGAAGCCATGGCTGAGCTGTTGAAGAAATAATAAAAGTCTTCTTGTATAAATCAAAAGCTCTGGTGATCTGATCATCGGAGCTTTTTTGTTTGACTTTCAGATGGCATTGAAAACAAACTTTCCGCAGCGTTTGGGCGTATATTGTAAGAAATAAGAAAGGTAAAAATGATGAAACTGAGCGGTAGAACAACAATTGGTAAAATCATGCTCATGGGAGCGGTGCTGATGCTCACCAGCCTGGTCGCCTGTGCGCAGAAGCAAAAGAAAGAAACACCCAAAAAAACAACTAAAAATATGGAGTGGAATAAGTTAACAAAAGAAGAAGAAGATGTAATCGTCCGCAAAGGGACCGAATACCCGGGTACGGGAAAACTACTGAACAATAAAGAGAAGGGGACCTATACCTGCAAGCGTTGCAACGCGCCGCTGTATCGCTCGGAGTCCAAGTTTGAGTCCGAATGTGGCTGGCCAAGCTTTGATGATGAGATCAAAGGTGCCGTCGAGCGTATACCTGATATCGATGGCATGCGCACGGAAATCGTTTGTGCCAATTGTAAAGCCCATTTGGGGCATGTGTTCATCGGCGAAGGTTTCACCGCCAAGAACACCAGGAACTGTGTCAATTCGATCTCTATGAACTTTGTTCCTGACGCGAAATAATTTCCTTTTCAAGAATATTACTATAACGCCCGGTGATAAAAACACCGGGCGTTTTTGGTGTAAAGGGCTAATTTACTTATGTTTGCCCCTCACCAATTTTCACCGATATGAGATATTGTTTATTTGTGGGTGTTTTGTTGCTGCTCGTCGGCTTCACTGCTCCAAAAAACAACAAAAAGGCAGCGTTGACAAATTTCAGGAAAACCGGATATGCAACTTATTATGCGAAACGCTTTGAAGGTCATCGTACCAGCAGCGGTGTCCGTTACCGCGCCAGCAAAATGACTGCAGCCCACCTCTCGCTTCCCTTCGGAACCATTGTCACCGTCACCAACCTCAGCAACGGCAAATCTATTGATGTCGAAGTCAACGACCGTGGTCCTCACAGTAAAAAATACATGATCGACCTCTCTGCAGGGGCCGCTAAAGAATTGGGCTTCTACCGCCAGGGACACTCAAAAGTAGAGATCAGTTATGATCTTGAAATAGAGTAATCTTTTAACTTTATCCTGTCAAAAGTCAGCATCCTCCGTTTTATTAACAATCCACTGATGGGATTTCTTGCTTTCAAATGAAAAAACATTCGTTTGAAAGGGTTTAAATGTCTCATTTTTCAGTCTTCATGTTGATAAATAGCGAGTCGTGTTAACAACTATTGCTAACGTTTCAAAGACCGATGGTTTATATTTGTTTACGTAAAGTTCTTTCATTAATCACGCCCGTATTTCTAGTTAACGTTTTAATATTTAGTAGCTTAAGCAGCTGTCAGATTTAGCATCTTTTCAACTTTTTCGCTATTGGGTAGGGCTGGTCGGGCGACTGGTATCATGTGGAACTCCAACAAACCGTCTTACATTCACCTATAATCAACACTGCTTATGCAAGAAGAAGAAGTATTACTAAAAGAAAACAAAGATCGTTTTGTCCTTTTGCCAATTAAATACCCTGAAATCTGGGAGATGTATAAGAAGAGTGAAGCCAGTTTCTGGACAGCAGAGGAAATCGATCTTTCTGATGACCAAAAACACTGGGACAACCTGAATGATGGTGAAAGACACTTTATCTCCCATATCCTGGCCTTCTTCTCAGCAAGTGATGGCATCGTAAACGAAAATCTTGCGGTAAACTTTATGAGTGAAGTGCAGCTCCCCGAAGCACGCTGCTTCTACGGCTTCCAGATCATGATGGAGAACATCCACTCTGAAACTTATGCCCTCCTCATTGATACGTATATCAAGGATCCTGAAGAAAAAGACAGACTGTTCCATGCCATAGAAACTGTACCTTGTGTGAAGAAAAAAGCAGAATGGGCATTGCGCTGGATAGATAACGGCAACTTTGCCGAGCGTCTGGTTGCCTTTGCGGCAGTCGAAGGAATCTTCTTCAGTGGAAGCTTCTGCTCCATCTTCTGGTTAAAGAAACGTGGCCTCATGCCCGGTCTTACATTCAGCAATGAGCTGATCTCCAGGGATGAAGGTTCACACTGCGAATTTGCATGCCTCCTCTACAGCATGCTGAAAAATAAACTGAGCGAAGAACATGTACATGGCATCATCCGTGATGCGGTCGAGATAGAGAAGGAGTTTGTGACGGATGCATTGCCTGTTGCTTTGATCGGCATGAATGCGAAACTGATGTCGCAATACATTGAATTCGTAGCTGACAGATGGTTGCAGGAGCTTGGCTATACTAAGATTTATCATGCCACCAACCCGTTTGACTTCATGGAGATGATCTCCCTGCAGGGTAAAACCAACTTTTTTGAAAAACGTGTGGGCGACTACCAGAAGAGTGGCGTGCTGACTTCCTCAGAGGATAAAGCTGCAGCATTCTCCCTGGATGACGATTTTTAATCGCCAGTCCCAGACGATAGGAAATAATTAATTAATTGACATCGGTGCCGATGTTGGCAGGCTTTCTAGCCCACTGATATGCACTTTAAAATCCCGGAAAAATATGTTTGTAATAAAAAGAGATGGCCGTAAGGAAGCTGTTCGGTTTGATAAGATCACTGCACGCATCGAAAAATTGTGCTATGGCTTCAACGCGGAACTGGTAGATCCCATTGATGTGGCAAAGAAAGTAATTGAAGGTCTGTATGATGGCGTGACTACCTCAGAGCTGGATAACCTTGCCGCAGAGACTGCAGCTTCGCTGACCACCAAACACCCTGACTATGCTTTGCTTGCTTCCCGTATCGCCGTCTCCAACCTGCATAAAAATACAACCAAGTCTTTCTCCAAAACCATGGAAATGTTGTACAAATATGTGGATTCAAAAACGGATAAATCGGCTTCGCTGATCGCTGATGATGTATGGGAGGTGATCCAGGAAAATGCAGACATCCTCGACAGTACCATTATCTACGACCGCGACTTTGGCTTCGATTACTTCGGATTCAAAACACTGGAGAAATCGTACCTCCTGAAAATTGAAGGCCAGATTGTGGAACGCCCACAACACCTCTTCATGAGGGTGGCTGTAGGGATCCATAAAAGCGATATCGACAGCGCCATCAAAACGTATAACCTGATGAGTGAGCGTTGGTTTACACACGCTACACCTACATTATTCAATGCTGCAACACCTAAACCCCAGATGTCTTCCTGTTTCCTGCTCACCATGCAGGATGACAGCATCGAAGGGATTTATGATACACTGAAACAAACGGCGAAAATCTCGCAGAGTGCCGGCGGTATCGGACTGAGCATCCACAACATCCGCGCTACGGGTTCTTATATTGGTGGTACCAATGGTACCAGCAATGGCATTGTGCCCATGCTGAAAGTTTTCAATGATACTGCCCGTTATGTGGATCAGGGTGGGGGTAAGCGTAAAGGTGCTTTCGCCATTTACCTGGAGCCATGGCATGCTGATGTGTTCAGCTTCCTGGACCTGCGTAAAAACCATGGTAAGGAAGAGCTGCGTGCCCGCGACTTGTTTTACGCGCTTTGGGTATGCGACCTATTCATGAAACGTGTGGAAGCCAATGAAGACTGGAGTCTTTTCTGCCCGCATGAAGCTCCTGGATTGGCAGACTGTTTCGGCGATGAGTTTGAAGCGCTCTACGAACGCTATGAGAAAGAAGGCCGTGCCCGCAAAACGGTGAAAGCTCAGGAACTTTGGTTCGCCATCCTCGACTCACAGATTGAAACAGGCACTCCTTATCTTTTATATAAAGATGCTGCCAACAGCAAGTCCAATCAGCAGAACCTGGGGACCATCAAAAGCTCAAACCTGTGCACCGAGATCATTGAGTATACCTCTAAAGATGAAGTCGCGGTATGTAACCTGGCTTCACTAGCCCTGCCACGGTTTGTCATCAATGGCGAGTTTGACCACCAGAAATTATACGATGTGACCTATCAGGCAACCTTAAACCTGAACAAAATCATCGATTACAACTATTACCCGGTAGAAGAAGCCAAAAATTCAAATATGCGCCACAGACCTGTTGGGCTGGGGGTGCAGGGACTAGCTGATGCCTTCATCCTGATGCGCCTACCTTTTGAAAGTGATGGTGCCCGTTTACTGAACAAGGAAATCTTCGAAACCATCTATTTCGCGGCAATGACGGCTTCGCACGACCTTGCGGTCGTTAACGGCCCCTACCAGACCTTCAAAGGCTCTCCGCTGTCGCAAGGCAAGTTCCAGTTTGACCTCTGGAATGTGACACCTGACAGCGGAAGATGGGATTGGGAATCCCTGCGTGAGAAAGTGGTGAAAGATGGCGTTTACAACTCGCTGCTGGTGGCGCCAATGCCTACCGCTTCTACCTCCCAAATTCTTGGTAACAACGAATGTTTTGAACCCTACACATCCAACATCTACACCAGAAGGGTGTTGAGCGGTGAATTCATCGTAGTAAACAAACACCTGCTAAAAGATCTTGTGGCCCTTGGCCTATGGACGCCTGCCATGAAAGACAGGATCATCCTTGCAAATGGGTCTATTCAGGACATTGCTGAGATCCCTGATTACATCAAGGAATTGTACAAAACTGTGTGGGAAATCAAAATGAGAAGCATCATTGATATGGCTGCTGACAGGGGTGCTTACATCTGCCAGTCACAGTCGCTCAACCTGTTTATCAATGCGCCGAACACCTCAAAACTGACTTCTATGCATTTCTACGCCTGGAAGAAAGGATTGAAAACCGGCATGTACTACCTGCGTACGCAAGCGGCTTCTCAGGCGGTTAAATTTACGGTGGAGAACCAGGCTGGTAAAAATATGGAGCCTGTAATTCCTGACCATATCGATCAGCCGGTGGAAGAAATCACCGATGGACCGGTATGCTCTATGGAGGAAGGCTGCATCAGCTGCTCCGGATAAAAGCTTATTGCAATTGTATGTTAACCCTGCTGCAAACGATGTCTATCGTTCGCAGCAGGGTTTTTAATGTAATGTCATTTTTAAGGCGATGGCAGCACCGCTTCGTCCCAGATCGCGTATCTTTGTAAACCCGTATCATTTATACCAATGACTAAACACGAAATCATACCTTGCGAACGTTGCGGCTCGGCCATTGAGTGTAAGGCAAATGCCTACACCAAGTGTCAGTGCAGCGTAGTGCAGCTGAGCATCAATGAGGTGCAGTACATCAGCGAGCTGTATGAGGGGTGTCTATGTGCCAAATGCCTGTTTGAGCTTCAGGAAGAATACCGCGAAACGGTGGCCCTGTAAGTATCCAGTACGCATCTTTAAAATAACAATTCGGGCAGAAAATTTTTTCTGCTAACTTTGCAGCACAAAATTTCGTAGAATGGCTAAAGTACAAGTTGGATTGGTACAGATGAGTTGTACCAGTAACAAACAAGAGAATTTAGATAAAGCAATCGTCAAAATCAGAGAGATTGCCGCTATGGGGGCACAGGTAGTGTGCCTTCAGGAGCTGTTTACTTCATTGTATTTCTGCGATGAAGAAGATTATGAAAACTTCAAGCTGGCAGAGGCCATTCCTGGCCCTTCCACAGATGTACTTTCCAAAGTTGCTGCTGAGCTGAACGTGGTCATCATTGCGTCCTTATTTGAAAAACGTGCTGAAGGTTTATACCACAATACTACTGCTGTGCTGGATGCGGATGGCGCCTACCTGGGCAAATACCGTAAGATGCACATCCCTGATGATCCTGGTTTCTATGAGAAGTTTTACTTTACGCCGGGGGACCTTGGCTATAAAGTTTTCAAAACCAAGTTTGCGAAAATCGGGGTGTTGATCTGCTGGGACCAATGGTACCCGGAAGCCGCCCGCCTGACCTCATTAATGGGGGCAGACTTCCTGGTGTATCCTACTGCAATCGGATGGGCCACCACGCAGGATGAGGGTACCAACACCGAACAATACAATGCATGGCAAACCATTCAACGTTCGCATTCCATCGCCAATGGTGTTCCTGTAGTGAGCATCAACAGGGTAGGTCACGAAGCGGGTGTTGACTTCTGGGGAGGGTCATTTGTCTCCAATCCGTTCGGTTCTATCCTTTATCAGGCGTCCCACTCGGAAGAAGAGTTGAAAGTAGTAGAACTGGACCTGTCAAAATCGGATAGTTACAGGACGCACTGGCCGTTTTTGCGCGACAGACGTATCGACAGTTATTCACAAATCACCAAAAGATATATAGATGACGAATCTATTTAACGATAGCCCTAGAAAGGCCGGATACCGCTTTCCTGCAGAATGGGCTAAGCATGAGGCTACATGGCTGAGCTGGCCGCATAAGGAGGCTTCATGGCCGGGGAAAATTGAGACCATCTATGCGCCTTACTGCGAGTTTATTAAAATCGTAGCTGAAGGGGAAAAAGTACGGATCAACATCAACGATGAAGAAACGAAGGTTTTCGCTATCGCTGAACTGGAAAAAGCTGGTGCTGACCTGAGTCAGATCGAATTTTACATGCAGCCTACCAATGATGCATGGTGCCGCGACCATGGCCCTGCATTCCTGTTGAATGAGGCTGCTGATCAAAAAGCAGTCGTCGACTGGGGTTATAATGCCTGGGGAGGGAAATATCCTCCATTTGATCTGGATGATGTCATCCCGACGAAAATAGCAGAGCGCTTTAACCTGCCCTTATATCTTCCTGAGATTGTAATGGAAGGTGGTTCTGTGGAATTTAATGGGGCAGGAACGATCCTGACCACAACGGCCTGTCTGCTGAATGAAAACAGAAATCCACACCTCAAAAAAGAAGAGATTGAACAATACCTGATGGAGTTTTATGGCGCGGAGCAGGTACTGTGGCTGGGAGATGGTATTGTTGGGGATGATACCGATGGTCATATCGACGACATCACACGCTTCGTCAACGAAGATACGGTGCTCACCGTCGTGGAAAGCAACCCGCTTGATGAGAACTATATCCTGCTGCAGGAGAACCTGGAGACCTTGAAAGGCATGCGTCTGCTCAGTGGAAAACCACTGAACATCATCAAGCTGCCGATGCCTTCACCAGTCATCCATGAGGATACACGTCTTCCGGCTTCTTATGCTAATTTCTACATCGCAAATGCTGCGGTAATTGTACCGACGTTCAGGGATGTAAATGATGAGAAAGCATTAAAAATTATCCAGGACGCTTTTCCAGACAGAAAGGTTGTAGGGATAGATTCTACAGACATCATCTGGGGTCTGGGCAGCTTCCATTGCCTGAGTCAGCAGGAGCCAGCCCTGACCAATCAGTAATCACAAAAAAGAAAGAAAACATTTCCAAAACAAACAAAATCATAATGAAATTATTAGAAGGAAAAACAGCATTAGTGACCGGCGCTTCCAAAGGAATTGGTCGTAAAATAGCAGAGAAATTTGCAGAACAAGGTGCGAAGGTTGCTTTTACTTACCTGTCGTCAGTAGAAAAAGGCGAGGCGCTGGAGAAAGAACTTGAAGTGTACGGTACACAGATCAAAGGGTATCGTTCTGATGCTTCCAAGTTTGACGAAGCTGAAAAACTGATCAATGATATCGTTGCTGATTTTGGTTCTTTAGATATCGTGGTGAACAATGCGGGAATCACAAAGGATGGCTTACTGATGCGCATGAGCGAAGAGCAATGGGATGATGTGATCAACGTCAACCTGAAGTCTGTTTTCAATGTATCAAAAGCAGCCTCAAAAGTAATGATGAAGGCACGCAAAGGATCCATCATCAACATGAGCTCTGTAGTAGGGGTGCAGGGAAATGCCGGACAGGCCAACTACGCTGCTTCAAAAGCAGGTATCATCGGATTCTCTAAGTCGCTCGCAAAAGAACTTGGCTCACGTAACATCCGTACGAATGTGGTAGCTCCAGGATTTATCCGCACAGAAATGACGGACGTGCTAGACCCTAAAGTGGTTAAAGGATGGGAAGAAGGGATTCCTTTGAAAAGAGCAGGTGAACCTGAAGATGTTGCCAATGTATGCGTATTCCTGGCTTCAGACATGAGTGCTTACGTAACCGGACAGGTATTGTCTGTTTGCGGTGGTATGTTGTAACCTCCAATAGAAATAACATTAGTAACACCACAGAAATCATAGAAAAAGTCTTTAGATGTTGCACAATTTGAAATGCCCCCAAAAAGTTAGACACTTCTTGGGGGCATTTTTATGATTGTAAACTTCCCTGAGCATCCAGCTTTTCACGGATTTCCCTAACAAAAGAAAGTGTTGTTTTTGTTGCCTGCACTATAATTTCATTAGAAAGACTAGTTTGAGTGATCAAACCTTCGATTACCTCGCGTTTGGTTTTTTCAATGCCCCTTTTGATACCCTTTTCAATACCCGTTTCAATGCCCTCCTGGTAATAAGCGTCCTCTTCTATTTTAAACTTCGTTGTGATTGCCATAGCTGTTTTAAATTCTTTATTAAGTTTGCGTAATTGTACTAATGCTCTAAGTTGCTTTACATAGCGGTTTGTATTCAATTGACCTTTTTTATGTGCTGTCACACCCTGTAAAATTTCTTTAATTACATCTACCGGAGGGGTAGTATCAAAGTTGCCGAATATGGCAAGCAGTTTCTGTTCTGGTGATTTTGAATCTAAGAATATTCTGTGGCTATATTTTTGTAAAGGGATTAAAGAATAACTGAATTTTAGATTCTCTTCTTCAATAAAATCGGACATACTGGATTTTTCCCGCGCAAGGAAGATGACGTACTGCTTTACAACCATTCCATACTTACGGCGCAACATTGCTCTGTATGTCAGCATCCTGTCCTGCATAGATGGATCGTCTTCTGACTGCCATTCGAGCTGCAGTATATAAGTGTTTCCCTGAATGTCAGTTATTTTGCAAAGTTGATCAGGAATTCTTTCCGTTGTATATTGTAGACTCTCTTGCAAATCCTCCTGCTTTGCGATAACTATTCCCAGTATGTCCCTTATCAATTCAGGCAAAACTTTATGTATATTTTCCTTTACGATTTTATCGTATAATTTCGCCTGCGAAAGGATATTATCATTGTTGTAAGACTGCGCTTCCATATAAATCTATTCACACAATTATACGTATAAAAAATCTTATAGAATAATAAAAATATCTTAATTATTAATTATAGTGCTTTATTGTGTCTTTTTAAGCTATTTTTTTAGGCTGTAGATGTGTAAATAGAAGTTGTTGTTTAAGAAGTTAAATGTGGGTTGTTTAAAGTTGTGTCATTCTTTGGATATCTGATACTGCCCTGATTTGACCCTGATCTGTGGCAGCGTTTTGCGGCTTTCAAAATATTGATATCCTGTTTTCATTGAAGCCCAGAAGTTCCTGAACTGAGGGAATTGTTTTGCATTTTTCTCAAAGTTCACCTCATTCATCCGGAACGGGAACATGTAAACCGGAATTCGCTGCTGACCAGCATTCCTGGCTTCTATAGCCAATAGGTATACTTCTTTGATCTTTTCATCTGTCAGTGGAACACATCCGACCGTGACACAGTTACCATGGATATAAATCTCTCCTCCAGGCTTTTTAGTACCGCTCCTTGCAAGATCAACTGCATTGGGATAACTTACCCCGAGTGAAAGGTGAAAGTTGCTTTGAGGGTTGAAAGCGTTGATTTCGTAAAAGCCCTCTGGTGTCTGGTAATCACCTTCCTGAACCTTGGGCCCTAAAACCCCTGAGCGCGCGCAGAAACCATAACTGCGAAACAACTGGTAACGCGATGTTCCTTTTGGTTTCATCCAGACTTCCAGCATTCCCTCTTTTTTATAAGCCATGATCAGCAGCTCGGACCCTGCTGGAATTTTCGCTTCCAAAAGTGCCTTCTGCATCGGCTTCCAGGTATCCTGATAAGCAGCTTTTACTCTCGGGAATGTAAGTTGCCGCTTTTTAAAACCTTCGCTGCCATCATGGGAAGATGCTGCAGGGGGAATGTCAGTTTTGTCAGGCTGCGAGTGGATCATCAATATCAGTAGTAAGGAGCAAAGTAGGTCTTTCATGGGCCGGAGTCTCTAATGAATTTAAAGATAACATTTTCATCCTGTGCCTGCCTTTTATGCAAACAAATTAGCCGTATTTTTTTAAAATTTAGCATCTTTACTCAAATGCTTATGGGCGATGCTTTTCACATTACGACAATACTGGCTTTAATTGGCTGTCTCATTCTGGGCATGCTGCTTGCCTACCTGTTTTATCGTAGGACACCACACCTGGAGCCAAAACTTCGGATAGGCTTAGCTGTACTGCGGGCGCTGACCATCACCATCATCGGATGGCTGTTATTTTTTCCATTGGTCAAAAAGGTAAGCTACACCCTTCAGAAACCATTGATCATTATTGGTCAGGACAATTCTCTTTCGGTGAACCATGTTAGCCCACCGGATTTTGACAGAAAGGCCTACGAGACGCAGTTACAGGCGCTTGCCAAACGTCTTTCGTCTGAATATGAAGTTAAAGTTTACAATTTTAGCGATAGCATTAAACCAGGGTTTGATTTTAAGAATCAGGGTAAACTTAGTAACGCCACCACTTTTTTGAACCGCTTAAAGGATGAATACCTCAACAGGAATGTCGGAGCGGTCATTCTTGCCAGTGATGGCATTTTTAACAGCGGAGGAAGTCCGCTGTACGATATTCAACAGCTAAAGGCGCCCATATATACCGTTGCTCTGGGAGATACCATCCCCAGGAGAGACGTTAGTGTGGCCAACGTCAATTACAACAACCTGGTTTATCTGAATAATGAATTTACCATAGAGCTACAGGCCGAAGCCTTTGAAAGTAAAGGCGCCAGGTCACGCATCTCCGTAACTGAAGACGGCAAAGAGGTTTATCAGGGGAGCCTGGACATCAATACCAGTGCCTTTGCAAAAACCATCTCCATCCCTCTGAAAGCCACAAAAACCGGGCTTAGGAAATATGTTGTATCGCTGAGCCCTATCGGTAACGAGGTTTCTGAGCAAAATAATACCCGGCAGTTTTTTATAGAAGTTATTGACGGGAGACAGAAGATCCTGATTGCTGCGGGAGCTGCACATCCTGATATTGCGACCATCAGGCAGTCGCTTGCTGCACATAAAAATTACGAACTGAAGGTTGCTGTCGCCGAAGAACTGAATGCTCTTGATCCTAAAGACTTCGGACTGGTGATTCTCTACCAGTTGCCTGATGTGGACAATCATGCTGCGGCATTCCTGCAGAAGCTCGGTTCAGTAAATACCCCTGTCTGGTATGTGATTGGTGCACAAAGTAATACCAGCCGCTTTAACCAGCTGCAATCGCAGGTTAGTTTTAGCGGCAACAACAATACCCTGCAGGAAGCCTTTGCGGAAGTAAATGCAGATTTCACACAATTTGGATTGGATGCAGGCGCCGTAAAAGTCATCAATGGGTTCGACCCGCTGCAAGTGCCGATGGGTGTACTTAAAGTGAATGGCAATGGCATGATTGCCTTAAGCCAACGGATTGGCAAAATTAAAACAGGAGCACCACAGCTGTTTTTTATGAATGAAAATGGAAGGAAATCGGGCTACCTGATGGGGGAGGGCATCTGGCGATGGAAATTGTCGGAAGCCAAAGATGGAATCACCCCATCTGTAGTAAACAATCTCCTGTCGCAGACCGTGCAGTACCTTGTAGCAAAAGACGATCTGCGGAAGTTTAAGGTCACTCCTTCGAAAAATACATTCAATGAAAATGAACATGTGCTGATTAATGCCGTGCTTTATAACGACAGTTATGTTGCTGTAAATACACCGGATGTCAATATCCGCCTCAAAAACCAGGATGGTAAAATTTTCACTTTCTTGTTTTCAAGAACCAGCGCTGCCTATCAGCTGGATGCGGGATTGTTGCCGGCAGGAAATTATACCTTCAATGCCAGCACTACCCTTGGCGATAAAAAATACCAGGCTGATGGTGCGTTTTACATCAATGCCATGGTGCTGGAATATCAACAAACGATTGCAAATCATCAGCTCCTCAGCAACATGTCACAGCAAACCAATGGAAAGATGTATATGCCCCGGCAGCTATCGGCTATCGCTGATGACCTCAAGGCCAACGAACAGATCAAGACCTTAAGTTTTGAAGACCGCAAATACGAGGAACTGATTAATTTTAAATGGCTCTTTGCTATGGTCATGTTCCTACTCACACTGGAATGGTTCTTCAGAAAGAGAAATGGCGAAATTTAAAGTATAGGATATGGAAATCAGCACAATGGAAACCATTGAGACCCTCGGCACCATCTCTTTCGCCATCTCGGGCTCCTTCGCGGCAATGCAACGCAGGCTTGATCCTTTCGGTGTGCTCATCATTGCCTTTGTGACTTCCATTGGGGGTGGTACGTTGCGGGATTTACTTCTTGGGGATACTCCTGTGGCATGGATGCGCGATGTGAACTACTGTCTGCTGATTTTGCTCACTTCCTTTGCGACCATCTTCTTCAAAACACAAATTAAAAAGTTTAAGGTCACACTTTTTATGTTCGACTCCATGGGGCTCGGTTTGTTTACACTCCTCGGTATACAGAAAGGGATTATGTTTGGACTGAGTCCCGGCATCTGCATCGCTCTGGGTACCATCACCGGGTGCTTTGGTGGTATCATCCGCGATACGCTGCTGAATACAATTCCCCTCATCTTCAGAAAGGAAATCTATGCCACGGCCTGCATCCTGGGTGGGATACTTTACTTTTTACTGAAATCGTTTAATTTGACAGAAGAGATCAATACCATTATCGTAATTGCCTTCATCTTCGTCCTGAGGATTATCGCAGTGCGCTTCAAACTGGCACTACCTAAGTTCGGATATTAGTCTTTCGGGGCTTCCTTCACGATTACGAAAACATCCTCATTGTCTTTCTTCATGAAGTATTTTTCACGCGCAAACTTCTCTGCTGTGTTGAGGTTCGAATTCAGCTCATTCAGGTCTTTTTTAACCTGGGCCGTCTCCTTCTCATAGAAGTCCTTCTCTTCCTGCAGCTTGTTCACCACAGACCTGTACTCGTATTGAGAAATCATGTCGTTCTTATCGAAGAATAACATCCATACAATAAAAGCTGCCACAGAGAGGAAGTATTTATTGCGTATGAGTTCCAGCAGACGTTCCATACCAACAAAGATATCAAAAATATCTTCCATTCGTCCCCAAATCTTTGAAGGAAAGATTTGCACGTCCTCATGTAAGATATTTTCTCATGACCAAACCCCACAGCATTTTCAATAGCGCGGCGTGAATGCAGGGTTAGTGTAATGTGAGGAAAAGATAGATACTCTCTTACTGCCAAACCCACAGCATTTTCAATAGCGCGGCGTGAATGCAGGGTTAGTGTAATGTGAGGAAAAGATAGATACTCTCTTACTGCCAAACCCACAGCATTTTCAATAGCGCGGCGTGAATGCAGGGTTAGTGTAATGTGAGGAAAAGATAGATACTCTCTTACTGCCAAACCCACATCATTTTCAACAGCGCGGTGTGAATGCAGGGTTAGAATGGTAATGTGAGATAAATAGATATTTTCTCATGACCAAACCCTAGAGCATTTTCAACAGCGCGGTGTGAACAGCATTGATGTGGAGACGTAATAACAGGTCGTCAGGTTTTAGGCGGCGGGTTTTCCGCGGTTTTTATGATTAAATGAATCCAATAATTTATCTGGAATTCGTTGTGCAGATGTAGTTACGCTTATTGTCGGCATTATTGGGAAACCGTCTGGTTTGACAATATTTAGCAGGTTGGCCTGCATTATAACGGTACAAGCTATGTTTTGAGCTGCAGAAGGTTTTATCGATGCTTTGGAGTCGCTGACGAGGTTTTTCAATTCGGCAAGTTGAACCTGTAATTCCTTTACTTGCTGCTGCAAGGCTTCGTTTTGCTGCTGCTGTATTTCCAGATACTGAAGCAGTTGATCCTGAGAGGTTAAGCAAGGAGCAGGCACCTCGTTATTAGACTTTTTCTTTGAGGTCTTCTTTTTAGCATGCGCTATTTTTTTAGTCTTGGCATTCTTTTGATCTGACTTTATAACGATGGGGTTTTGTTTCTTTTTTGTTTTCTTCTTTATCGGTGGATGCGCGCCGTCTTCAAAAGCAAAATTTGTTGTCATCCATTTTTTAGGCTTGTCCTTAAATTCACCTGGATTAATACTGAAATCACAGATCATGGCCGGACAGAAAGATTTGTTGTTCAGATATACCTGCAGATTGGAATGTTGCGTATGAAAATGTAATGCCATGCTGGTTACGCAGAAACAGCCTTCTGGAATGTCGTAAGACCATTCCGTAGATGGAAAACTCTGCTGATGTCTGTCTATATTGAAAGTCTCAGTCATGTCTCCATCCATCATACACTCGTCTTTTGTCTTTAGCGAGGCAATGTATACCGATATAATGATGGTGCAGGAATCTGCCTCACGGGGGAATTTAAGCGTTTTGTTGACCGCAAATTCCGGTATCCTGACTAGGAGTTTGCCATTCTGAAGGCTTACTTCAGGCATAGCCAGGAAGTTCTCCCTCATCGGAGAATTTTGATTCATTTCAAAGCCTTCTATTGGTTTAAAAGCATCGGGCTGAAAATGAAAGTCTCCCGTCGATGCATCCCGATGTTTTCTCAAAATTGCACAGGTTTCTTTATTCATTCGATTCACCGCTGTTCCATCCTGAATAAAATGAATCTCGCGCATGTTATCCCGCAGATTTGCACCGAACGAACTGGCTATACCAAATACCGTCGCCGCATTTTTTGTCGCATCGGTTTGCCTGATGTCGCCTTTCATTACTCGAGCCTTCACCACAGCCTTGCCTCGCCATCTACTAAAGGTGACAGGCCCCACCGCACCTACAATTGTTTTGTTCTCTAGCCTTCCCATATACTTAAGGTTTTAGATTAATATAGAGTACTCTTTGAGCGAATATACAGAGATTTTTGAATAAATCAATAGTAATTAGATTTAAAATTTATGTTGACTCCACCTTTTCTCATAAATATCTGTTCTCAACGCGTTATTAAGGTGGACTCAATGTGGACTTATCTGCTCTTTTATATAACAATGGGCTAGTTTCGGTCTTGTTCATGTCGGCTGTTTATACCTTATACCAGGTATTTAGGGTAATAATTGTTGCACCTGACGAGGTATTAGTGAATAAGATTTACATGGTCCCGGACCTTAAAATAGTGCTGGACATTGACCTCACAAAGTGGTGTGGCATAGACACCTGTAAATTCATTGAAACAGATAATACGACGCGTTTTCCGGACAACTTATGTTTAAAATGAATAAAGGAGCTGGATAGTCTGAGGTCACAACCTGTGACCTTAAAACAAGAATTTGGCGGAACATGCTATATGGCCTGAAATGCTGATGGCACATGAAGATGCTTTCATTAGGGTAGAAGAAAATGAAAAACCGTCAATGAAACATGATCATAAAAGAAGTAAAAGGTAACGCTGTCACAATATCTGACCTGTTGATACACTCGCTATTGCTGAATTTTTGGGCATAAAAAAACCAATGCTCTTTAAGGACATGCAAATCTTTCTTCAAAGATTTGAGGACGAAAAGAGTATTGGTTTTTTTAGAACTTAAACTTCTTATTTTTTGTAGAATTTGAAGTCTTTTCCAATGAAACGTGCAGCAGAACCAAGTTCTTCTTCAATACGTAACAATTGGTTGTATTTTGCGATCCTGTCAGAACGTGACGCTGAACCAGTTTTGATCTGACCACAGTTTAAAGCAACCGCTAAATCAGCAATCGTAGTATCTTCAGTCTCACCACTTCTGTGACTCATTACCGAAGTATAACCGTTAGTCTGTGCCAGGCTTACTGCGTTGATGGTTTCAGTAAGAGAACCGATCTGGTTTACTTTTACCAGGATAGAGTTTGCAGTAGCTTCGTTGATGCCTTTCTGAAGACGTGTTACGTTAGTTACGAACAAATCATCACCAACCAACTGTACTTTATCACCAACTCTGTCAGTTAATAATTTCCAGCCTTCCCAGTCGTTCTCATCCATACCATCTTCGATAGAGATGATCGGATATTTCTCAGTTAACTGAGCCAGGTATTCTGCTTGTTCAGCGCTGGTGCGGATGGCACCTTTTTCGCCTTCGAATTTAGTATAGTCGTATTTTCCGTCTTTGTAGAATTCAGAAGAAGCACAGTCAAATGCCAGACAGATTTGCTCACCTGGTTTGTAACCTGCTTTTTCAATTGCTTTCAGGATAGTTTCTACTGCATCTTCAGTACCATCAAAAGTTGGGGCAAAACCACCTTCATCACCTACAGCAGTAGAAAGACCGCGGTCATGCAGGATTGCTTTCAGGTTATGGAACACTTCGGTACCCCATCTTAATGCTTCAGAGAAGGAAGAAGCACCAACAGGCATGATCATGAATTCCTGGAATGCGATAGGGGCATCAGAGTGAGAACCACCATTTACGATGTTCATCATCGGGATAGGAAGGATGTTTGCGTTCACACCACCGATGTAGCGGTATAAAGGCTGACGGCTTTCCTGTGCTGCTGCTTTAGCTACTGCCAGTGAAACACCAAGAATGGCATTCGCACCCAGGTTTCCTTTATTTTCAGTTCCGTCAAGTTTGATCATCAATTGGTCGATTGCATTTTGTTCAAATACATCCACACCTTTCAACTCGTCAGCAATTTTATCATTTACATTGGCAACGGCTTTCAAAACACCTTTTCCCATGTATACAGATTTGTCGTTGTCGCGAAGCTCTACTGCTTCGTGCATACCTGTAGAAGCACCAGAAGGTACTGCTGCACGGCCAAGAACGCCATTCTCTGTAATTACATCTACTTCAATTGTTGGATTACCACGGGAGTCAAGGATCTGCCTTGCTTGAACATCAATTATTAAACTCATTTTAATTGGTTTTGATTTGTAAATAAGCCTTAGTGTAAAAACTACAATTACTAAGGCGATAATTCAAAGGTATAATAAATTTTAAATTATAGGGTTTGATCGTCTATTTTTTTAGCCTGTGCCTTCATTAAGAAATAGTTAAGCCTATTCCCACTTGAAAACTTTCACGGCTACGGCATATACACCTATGCCCCAGATGACCATGATCACTATTTGCTGTTTCACATCCCAAAGACCTGCGCCTTCAAAGGCAACCTTTCTCATCGCATCGTTCAGGTAGGTGAGTGGCAAAGCCCTGCTGATGGGCTGTAACCATGCCGGAAAGGCATCAATAGAGAAAAATGTGCCTGACAAAAGAAACTGGGGCAGGGTGATGATGTTGGATATCGGCGGGATGGTACTTTCACTTTTGGCAATGCCGGAGACCACAAAACCGAAGCCCATGAACACAATCAGCCCGATTGTAGAGAGAATGAGCATGTTCAGTATCGTGATGATGCCGTGGATGAGGGTAAAATGAAAGAAATAGTGACCTACGACAATAATGAATACTGCGCCCAGTAACGCAAAGCCTATTCTTGCAATTCCTTCTCCGAAAACAATGCTGGATCTTCTCACCGGAGTGGCAAAAAAGCGTTTGATGACCAGGTTCTGGCGCAGACTGAAAAAGATAAAGGCAGTTCCGAATACACCTGTGCTCAATAGGGAGAAACCAAGTTGTCCTGGTAAGATAAAATCGATCCTGCGGTAGATCCTGCCCTGCACAGTGCTTTCGTTGAGTTGAGCCACTGTTGGCATCACGTCTTTTGCATTGAGGGTGTAGAAAAGGTTGTTGAGTACTGATTTCAGGATATTGCCCTTGTCTACTGATGCTGATGTATATTTTACGCTGGTCAGGAAGGCCGGTTTTCCCGATGGATTCTTTTGTATGTCAATCTGGGCGTCGATGTTGCCCTTCTGCAGTGCTGCATTGATCTCTTCGGATGTTTTATCCCTGAGCAGGTGGATGACACTGCTGGCTTCCAGTGCTGAGATGACCGGATTCCGCAGGTCTGAACCCGGCGCAATCGCCACGTCAACCTTGATGCCGCTCCCGCCAAGAAAGCCGAATACGAGAATAAATATCAAAGGAAAGGCCAGTGTAAAAACCACTGCAGACGGACTGCGCATGATGGACCTGAAACTTGCCTTCGCAAGGGCCAGTGTGGCCTTGTTATGATTGTAGGATGTGCTCATTGCTGTTTTTTAATTGTCTTCCCGCCATTCCTTCCCGGTGAGGTTGATGAATACATCTTCCAGGTTGGCTTTCTTTACTTCTTTTTTTCTCTCAAAACCGCTGCTGACCAGTTGGTCAATGAGGTTATCCGGTGTATCCAGTGCGATGATCTGTCCGCGCTCTACGAAGGCTACTCGGTCGCACAATTGCTCCGCTTCATCCATGTAATGGGTGGTAATCACTACGGTAGTACCTTGGTTGCGGATGTCGATGATCAGGTCCCATAGGTTGCGTCGTGCCTGAGGGTCAAGGCCAGTGGTCGGCTCGTCCAGGAAAATGATCTTTGGTGAATTGATAAGTGTGGTGGCAATGGAAAAACGTTGTTTCTGTCCGCCGGAAAGCGCTTTGTATTTTGCTTTTGCCTTGTCCTGAAGGTTTACCTTGGCCAGCATTTCCATCGGTTTGATGTCTACACCGTATAGGCCCGAGAACAGTTCCATCAGCTCTACCAGGTTGAGGTTGGGATAATAGCCCGCTGCCTGCAGCTGTACACCGATGATCCTTTTGATCTTACTGGCTTCCCTGGTCACATCGAAACCATCAACAGTAATTTCTCCGGATGTTTTCTCCCTCAGGGTTTCAATAATTTCGAGAGTGGTCGTTTTTCCGGCACCATTTGGCCCGAGGAGGCCAAATATTTCATTTTTATATACATCAAAACTGATGCCCTGCACCGCCGTAAAGTCGTCGTAGCTCTTGACCAGGTTCTTTACGCTGATAATGGCGTTGGTATTGTCCATACTATAAATGTAAGAAGGTTTAGAAGAATAGAAAACTAATCCTTGCTAAACCTTCGAAAATGTCGTTTAAATGATTTGTCCGACAGGACAATTGATATTACCAGGCCAGTTCGCCTTTGATCATCTCAATGAAGTCATCAAAAAGATAACGTGAATCGTGAGGACCTGGAGAAGATTCCGGGTGATACTGTACGGAAAATGCTTTTTTACCTTTTACGCGGATGCCTTCGATCGACTGGTCGTTGAGGTTGATGTGGGTAATCTCTACCTTATCGGAGTTTCTCACTTCATCAGGCACGACACCGAAACCATGGTTCTGAGAAGTTACTTCGCAGTGGTCTTTGATGATGTTTTTTACAGGATGGTTCAATCCCCTGTGGCCGTTGAACATTTTCATCGTACCGATTCCGTTGGCTTCAGCAAGGAGCTGGTGGCCTAAGCAGATTCCGAAAAGTGGCTTGTCGGCTGCCAGAACCTGTTTTACTGTTTCGATGGCATACGGCATTGCTGATGGATCACCAGGGCCATTGGAAATGAAATAACCATCAGCACCCCATTTGTCCATTTCCTCAAAGCTGGTCTTTGCAGGGAACACCTGTACATAGATGTCTCTGTCGTCAAAGTTGCGCAGGATGTTTTTCTTGATGCCCAGGTCTAATGCAGCAATTTTATAGGTCGCATCCGGAGATCCATAGAAATAAGCTGTTTTGGTAGACACTTGTGAAGAAAGCTCCAGTCCGTCCATGGAAGGTACTTCTGCAAGTTTCTTTTTCAACTCTTCCAGGTCAGTGATCTCTGAAGAGATGATGGCGTTCATGGCGCCTTTATGTCTGATGTGACGTACCAGCGCACGGGTGTCAATATCGGAGATACCAACAATGTTTTCATTTTGAAAATAATCCTGAATAGATTCAGAGGCTTCCTTGCGGCTGAAACCGATATTGTAATTTTTACAAACCAGTCCGGCAATTTTAATGCTCTCTGACTCAATCTCTTCTTTATGGATGCCATAATTTCCAATGTGCGCATTGGTGGTAACCATAATCTGTCCGAAGTAAGAAGGATCAGTGAAAATTTCCTGATAGCCTGTCATACCAGTGTTGAAGCAGATTTCTCCGGTAGTTGTGCCGATTTTTCCAGCAGCTTTACCGTAATAAACGGTGCCATCAGCCAATAACAAGATTGCAGGTAACTTGGTGTAGTTAGTCATTGTTTAAGTAAAAATGAAAAATTATGGTGAAAAAAGAGAAAAATGATGGTTTGTGTGTGATTTTGATATCACTTCTGTAGTTAACAAATGTGCTGTTAAGTGTCCCCTTCATTTCGGGATACAAAGATACGTTTTACATGATGGATATCAATATTTTTTTTTAAATTTAGCTATGCAGAAAACCTTGAAAGTTAGAATTGTCCCTGGGCTGCTGTTAGGCTCTTTCCCTAGTTCGGTCTTTTCTCCTCGCCAACACCTGTTGGCAAAACTGATGTGTGTCACAAAAAAGATAAAACTCATCATATTTCCAATGTAAAAAGTAATTTTGCGGCAACTAAACATAAAAAACGATGTCTGTAAATAAAGAAGTAAAGCGGATCACTACGCGTAGTTTACAAGAAATGAAAAACCGTAAAGAGAAGATCGCCATGCTCACTGCATATGATTATTCTATGGCTACCATTCTTGATGACGCTGGTCTGGACGTTTTGCTGGTTGGAGACTCTGCTTCAAATGTGATGGCAGGTCATGAGACTACATTGCCGATTACATTAGATCAGATGATCTACCACGCACAGTCGGTAGTAAGAGGGGCTTCACGCGCCCTGGTGTTGGTCGACCTTCCTTTCGGGACCTACCAGGGAAATTCAAAGGAAGCGCTGAGCTCAGCCATCCGCATCATGAAAGAATCCGGTGCCCATGGAGTAAAACTCGAAGGAGGAACGGAAATCGTGGAGTCTGTACAAAGGATCATTACTGCAGGTATCCCTGTGATGGGGCACCTCGGACTGACGCCGCAGTCGATTTATAAATTTGGTACTTATACTGTTCGTGCCAAGGAGGAAGCGGAAGCTTTCAAATTGAGAACTGATGCCAAGGCTTTGCAGGAAGCAGGATGTTTTGGCGTGGTGCTGGAGAAAATCCCAGCTGCATTGGCTAAGGAAGTCTCTGAGGAGTTATTCATCCCTACCATCGGCATTGGTGCCGGCCCGCATTGTGACGGACAGGTGTTGGTCGTGAACGACATGATCGGCTTGACCAAAGGCTTTAAGCCACGGTTCCTGCGTCAGTATGTCAACCTTTATGAAGGTATACTGGGTGCAGCACAGTCTTATATCAAGGATGTGAAGTCTAACGACTTTCCGAATGAGAAAGAGCAATATTAAATAGATTGATCATTTCAATTAACAGAACACATATTCACATTTAACGCATAGGCAAGCTACCTTGCAGCCGTAACCCATAAGAATGCCCGTAACCGCTAAAGATATATTATACGAAGACAATCACCTGATCGCCATCTGTAAGCGCGCCGGGGATATTGTGCAGGTGGATGAAACAGGGGATGAGCCCCTGGATGAGCAGGTAAAGAAATATCTGGCGAAAACCTACAACAAACCTAATAGTGCTTTCCTTGGGGTTGTGCACAGGCTGGACAGGCCAGTGAGCGGCGTGATCCTCTTTGCCAAAACCAGTAAGGCTTTAGAACGCATGAATGCGGTATTTAAGAACAGGGAGGTGAAGAAAACCTATTGGGCCATTGTACGTAACAAACCGGCAAAACCTTCGGGTACGCTGGTACACTGGCTGGTAAAAAACCCGCAGAAGAATGTAGTTACCCCGCACCAATCGGAAGTGCCCGGAAGCCAGCGTGCGGAACTGAGTTATCGGCTGATCGGGGAACTGAACGGTTATTACCTGATTGAAGTGGATCCACTGACGGGCAGGTCACATCAGATCCGTGTACAACTGTCCACATTGGGCTGTCCTATTGTGGGCGACAATAAATATGGATATCCAAGAGGAAGCCGGAAAGGCAGCATTTGCCTGCATGCCCGCCGGCTCCAGTTTGTACATCCTGTAAAAAAAGAACCGGTGAATATCTTTGCCAAACTTCCCGTAGATGGTTTCTGGGAGAAGTTTGAACATATGTAGACGACGGGAGTACTACGGTTTACAGGTGCTTACCGATCTATTTGCAGGTTACAGGTGAATAGATGATGGAGCCATCAAATTTTAGTTCCGCACGGTTCTTGAAAGAGATTTTTCCCTTTTTGTCTATCACGTCTCCAAAACCTTCATAATACTGTTCTCCTTTTTTCAGGAGTACCAATTCACGGGTGGAACGCACACCTTCCGAATCAAACAGATATTCGGCGATAATGGTGTCTCCTTTGATTTCTCCACTGATCGTTCCCTTGTTTTTATCTTTTTCAAACAGGTTATAGGCCAGATCGCCTGTCACCTCCTGCCCTTCAATGTTCAGCTTCAGCAGGATGCTGTCTTTGTCTTTAATGTAGGCATAACAGTTTTCCGACTTGCCCGCGATGGGATTGGTAGGCATAGCCGTAGTGTCCGGCGATTTCATCGCAGAACTGTCGCCGGTTTGATGTTCTGAGTTATTGCTGGTGCAGGCGGCAAAGATGCCGAGTGCCATTCCTAATGATAAAAGTGTCTTTTTCATAAAGCAGGTATATTGATCTTTTTTTGATGCTGAACTACTTGCAATTATGCTGCCATTTGTGACGGCGTGTTGTGATCCGCTGAAAACAAAAACCGTCCCGCTTCATGAATCATGATGCCGGGACGGTTTTTGTTTGCCTTAGCAAAGATTACTTCCAAATGTAGGTTCCCGCTGATCCTGCCGGTAGGGTAGTGGTCACCACCTTTCCCTTATAGCCGATGTTGAACGTCTGGTTGCTGGAGCTGGTGTTCATGGCTACCATCACCAGTTCTCCGTCCGGAGTTTTGAATGCTGTATTCTGTATGTTGTTGTTTTGCGTTGAGGATATGCGCTGTGAGCCTGGTCTCACAAATTTCGACGCGTGTCCGATGATGTAGTAAGCTACGTTCCTGCTGACCTCTGTGCCACCAATGGTGATGGCACCAAGGCATGAAGTACATCCTCCATCAGGAGTAAAAGGACGATAGTTAGGATCTGCCGCCAGGTTCCACTCCAGAACCGTCCTGCTCCAGTTGCGTGTAGCTCCTATGATGAGGGTGGAAACATGCCACTTCAGGTCTTCATTGAACTTACCCGGACCGCCTACCCATTGCTCGGTAAAGTACAGGTTCTTGTCGGGATGAGCCTCATGAACTTTCGACAGCGCATCGATTTGTCCGCCGTACAGGTGGAAGGCCGAGCCGTCTACGTATTGCTTTGCATCGGCATCATTAAGGATCGTGATTGGATAGTCCGGGCGATCTGCATTGTGGTCGTAAATGATAATTTTCGTTTTGATGCCAGCGCTGCGGAACACGGGGCCTAGGGCAGACTTTACAAATACCGCCTGGTCTTCAGCCTTCATGTACATGCTGGGATTATTACCGGGGTGCAGGGGTTCGTTCTGTATCGTCAGTGCATCGATGATGATCCCCTCGGCCTGCATGGTTTCAATATATTTCTGCAGATATTTTGCGTACACCTGATAATATTCTGGTTTCAGGCTGCCGCCTTTGAAAGCTTCGTTGTCTTTCATCCAGGTCGGTGCCGTCCATGGCGAACCCATGATTTTGATCTTAGGGTTGATGGCAATGATTTCCTTAAGTACCGGCACCAGGTCTGTCATTTCTTTCGCGATAGAGAAATTTTTGAGCTCCGGGTCGGTTTGTCCCTTCGGCATCTCATCATAGGTGAAGGTTTCAGCGCTGAGGTCGGATGCGCCTACGCTCAGGCGCAGGTAGCTTACCCCGATACCATTTCCCTCGGTACTGAAGAGTTCTTTCAGCAGCGCCGCTCTTTTTGCGTCAGGCAGCGCCTTGATCAGGCTGGCACTGCCGCCGGTAAGGGTATAGCCAAATCCATCAATGAACTGGAAGGTCTGCTGGTCATCGATCACGATGGTCGGGTTGCTGTTGCTGGCCTGACCGAAGTTAAGTGAGACGTTTTGCTTTTGAAGCAGTGCAGATTTATCGCCATTGGTGAGCCATAGGGCTACATCTGAGGGACCGGCAGCACCTGCTGGCGTGATCGCCGGACCGGTTTCTGCATTTTTCTTATACGCGCAGGAGCCCAGGGCAACTGCAAACAATAAGCTGAGCTGTAATAATTTCATTTGCGTGTTTTTCGGTAGCATCCGGATGGGCTTGCAATGACTCACCCGGATGGTATGTATAGTTATATAAATTGTTATTCTGTTACAGGCTGTAGTTAAAGTTGGCCTTCTGATCGCCGATCTGAACAGTAAACTCACCCGGTTCAGTCACCTTTTTATTGTCGGTACCCACAAAAGCAAGGTCTTGCGGACTGATCCTGAAGGTTACTGTTTTTGTCTCACCGGCTTTCAGCTCCAGTTTGTCAAAGCCGCGCAGGCGTTTGATGTCCGGGCTGATCATGCTGGCCACGAGGTCAGATGTGAACAATAACACCGTTTCTTTTCCAGTTACCTTGCCGGTATTGCTGATGTTGACGCTGATGGTCATGCTTTCGCCAGCTTTCAGTGTATTGCTGCTGAGCTTCAGCTGGTCATATTTAAATGAAGTATAGCTGAGGCCGTGCCCGAAAACGTATTGAGGGTTATAGTCTGCATCGTAGTTGTAAACTCCTTCAGTAGTTTCTCTTGATTCCGAAGGTTTGTGGTAATAGGTAAATAAGGCATTTGGAAACTGAGGGTAAGTGTATGGCAGCTTCCCAGAGGGGTTGACATCACCATAAAGCACATCTGCAAGTGCATCGCCACCAAAGTTACCTGGCAGGTAGCTCTGTATCACAGCACTCATCTTTTTCTCAAACTTGCTGATGATGCGCGGCCTTCCTTCATTCAGCACCAGGATGATTTTTTTTCCTGTTGCCGCCAGTCGCTGTGCCAGTTCTGTTTGCAGGTCTGATAAGTACAGATCGTTCAGGTTACCTGGAGTTTCTGTGTAGGTGTTTTCGCCAAGGCATAGTACAATCACATCTGCGGTCTGCGCCGCGGCAATGGTTTCTTCAAGTTTGTCGGCATATTCTTCATAATATTTGCCATCCATTTTATAGCTTACTCCAGGCAGATACGTCACCTTGTCCTTCCCAGCTTTTAGCTGTAATGCCTCCAGAATGGTGTTGTATTTTCCGGCAAACTCCTCTACCTTTTCTCCCTGCCAGGAGTACGTCCAGGCGCCGTTTAGGGTACGCATGGAATTGGCATTTGGTCCTGTCACGAGGATCTTCGCGGATTTTGACAATGGCAATGCCGCATCGGTGTTTTTCAATAACGTAATCGACTCTGCAGCGGTCTGATAAGCCGCATTTTCGAAGGCCTTGCTGCCAAACTTAGGATAGTCTTTAGGGTTAGTCGTCGGTTTGTCAAAAAGATTCAGCTCATATTTAACCCAGAGAATCCTCCTTACTGCGTCATCGATTCTAGATTCTTTTACTTTGCCTTCTTTAACAAGGGCAATCAGGTTGTCACAGAATGTTTCGTAGTTGTAGGCGATCATCGACATGTCGATACCTGCATTTATGGCCAGCATGATGGCCTCTTTATCGTCCTTGGCAATGTGGTCCCTTTTGTAGAGGTTTTCAATATCGCCCCAGTCGGTCACCACCAGGCCCTTGAAACCAAGCTCTTCTTTCAGCAGCTCTGTGAGGATGTGATGGTTTGCATGTACAGGTACGCCATTGATGATGCCCGAGTTGATCATGATCGTTTTTGCTCCTGCATCAATAGCAGCCTTAAACGGGGGTAGGTGGTATTCCCGCAGTGCCTGATCAGAGATGTAGGCAGGAGTCCTGTCTTTTCCCGATACGGGCACCTGGTAACCCAGAAAATGTTTCAGGGAGGTTGCCACCTTCTCAGGGTGTGCCACACGGCCATCTTCACCTTCATAACCTTTTACGGCAGCAAGTCCCAGCTCACTGATCACATAAGGATCTTCACCGAAGCTCTCCCATTGTCTTGGGAAACGCGGGTCAGCACCCAGGTCGAGCAAGGGTGCAAAGTTCCATGGAATGGAGCTTGCACGGGTTTCATAGGCCGTGATGGAAGCGCCGTTCTTAACCAGGGCACGGTTGAACGTTGCAGCCTGACCGATCTGCTGCGGGAACATCGTTGCACCAGCGGTATAGGTAGCGCCATGCATCTCATCTACACCATAGATCACGGGGATGCCATGTTTCGATTGTTTCATGGCCACGTTCTGAATTTTGCTGATGATGCCATACCATACCTGCGGGGTTCTTGCCCTGTTGTTGGAGGTGTTCAGCACTGAGCCTACATGATACTGCAGCAGGGTCTTTTTCAGGGCGGCATCATCGAGGCTGAAAGGCTCATCGCTTTCAAAGCGTCCTTTTCCTTTGCCAATGACATCAAGGGTCACCTGTGCCATCTGTCCGACCTTTTCTTCGATGGACATTTTTTTGATCAGGCTTTCAATTTTCGCCTGGTTGCCACTCTGGGCAAATGCTGTCGAAAAACAGCCGGAGAGTAGTAATAACGAAAGGCTTCTTCTAAATTTCATGTTGTGTGTATTAAAAAAAGGGGAGAGGTTGTGTTAGCGCCTCTCCCCGGTTATTAATTTTGTTACCTCACATTTGGGTTTCTGTCGATTTCCTTTTGTGGAATAGGGGCAAGCAACTCTTCTGTCGTTATATTGTAGTTTAAGGAGGCTCCCTGACCGTTTTTCTGCGCATTCATGACGGCAATTGCCCGGTTATTGCGGAGAAGGTCAAACCAACGCTGGCCTTCAAAGGCAAGTTCCAGGCGGCGTTCTTTTTCTATTGCAAGACGCATGGATGCCTGGTCGTTAGCCGGCGTAGGCAGCAGGTCTACGCGGTCCCTGATCTGGTCTACCAATGGTTTTGCCTGAGCAAATCCACCAGCACCTGCCTCGTTCAATGCTTCCGCCTTTAGCAGGATAATGTCTGCCAGACGAATGATGTAATTGTTGGCCTTATCGTCTGTTCTATGTTTGTACACATATGGATAGTTGCTTTTTGGCCAGTAGATGTCCGACCAATCTTCGGAGCTGGCATTACGGAAGGTAATGCTGGAGTTCTTGCGGATGGCATCACCTTCGGCATCAAAAGCTGCTACCAGGTCGTTGGTTGGTGTTGTGAAGCGTTTCCATCCATTACCAATGTGTAATCCTGGCATCCAGTTTCCACGTCCTTCCGGGCCACCCCAACCGTCGAACTGCATTTCCCATACCGATTCAGTATTATTTTCATGGGCACCGTCAAACAGCTGATCATAGCTACCCACCAAAGTGTATCCTCCGTTAATTACCGCATCACTATACTGAATTACTTTTGCATAGTCTGGGTTAGGCTTGGTCGCATATACTTTCGCCAGTAGGGCATTCACGATGCCTTTCGTAATGATGCCTTTATTTGGTGCAGTGGTACGTACGTTAGCAAGTGCGTACTCCAGATCCGTAATGATTTGTGCGTACACAGCATCTAAAGGTGCGCTCGAAGGTTTCATTTCTTCAAGTGTAGCAGGCGATTTTAGTACCAGTGGTACAGAGCCAAATACACGGGCAAGGTAAAAGTAATGGTAAGCCCTCAATGCAGAGGCTTCTCCGAGGATCTGCGCACGTCTGCCGTTGGCATCCAGTGCGGGATCCTGAATGTTGGGCACATTTTCCAACACTTCATTTGCATCCTTGATATTGGTATATAGTTGTGCCCAGTCGCGGTCAATGTTTCCATTGGTTGCATTTACCGTAAACAGGTCCATGGCAATGTTATTCGGGTTGTCGCCACCTGCATATGCATTGTCAGATGTTACGTCACCGTGTAGGATCAGGTCCCATATGTGTACATCTGTATACATGCTGCCATAAGCTCCGGCAAGTAGTTTTTCTGCACCTGCGAGGTCAACGAAGGCAACATCTCCTGTCACCTGGTTGAAAGGCGTCTTTTCCAGGAAGTCTTTTTTACAACCGCCCATCACACCAATTACAAAGGCTGATGCGGCTATAATGGAATATAATTTAATTTTCATCGCTATTTCTTATTAAAATCCAACATTAACACCAAAAAGGAAACTTCTGCTTTGCGGATAAGTTCCATAGTCAACACCCATTGATGGACCATTTGCATTGTCGCGGTTTACCTCAGGATCCAAACCTTTATAGTCTGTGAAAGTAAATATGTTATATCCTGTAGCAAAAACGGTCAGTTTGCTCATGTTCCATTTACCAAGTGCAGCAGGGCCGAAGTTGTAAGACAAGGTTGCTGTTTTCAGACGCAGGTACGAAGCGTTTTCTACGAATCTGCTGGAGGTGAGGGAATTATCGATCGACTGGTAGGAAGCACGCGGGATGTTTGTATTGGTGTTTTGCGGCGTCCACCTGTTTAATACAGCGGTCGACTGATTTTTGGAGTCGCTCATTGATTCAAGGTCTATCCTCGAAGCGTTGAACAGCTGGCTGCCCTGTACGCCCTGAAAGAAGAAGTTGAAACCCCAATTGCCATAAGACAGGTTGTTGGTCAAACCATAGGTGAAGTCAGGCTGCGCAGATCCAATATATGTCCTGTCGCCTGGGTCAACCTGATTGTTGCCGTTAAGATCGGCATATGTGGCGTCTCCCGTTGCAGGGTTTACACCTGTAAACTGGTATCCATAAAAGCTGCCCAAAGGCTGGCCAACTTCAATCCTTATCGCATCTGTACGTCCGTTGATGCCACCGAAGGTCAGGTTTTGAGTGGTTTCACCAAGACTGGTCACCTTATTTTTGTTGAAGGAAATGTTGAAGTCAGTACTCCATCTGAATTTTTCCCTATCAAAATTTTTGGTAGACAATACGAACTCAAGTCCCTTATTCTCCATGGAGCCAACATTGTAAGCTTGTGAGCCAAAACCGGAGCTTGGAGCCAACTGTACGTTGATCAACAGGTCATTGGTTTTCTTGATGTACGCATCTGCAGTAAACGTTACCCTGTTGTTGAACATAGTCAGGTCCAGACCGACATTGGTCTGTGTCGTTCTTTCCCATGACAGGTCATTGTTTGCCGGGTTGCTCAGCGTATATTGTCCTTGTGCGTTGATCTGATAGAGTTTCATGTATGCGTAATCTCCGATACCCTCATCATTTCCTACAATACCCCAGCTACCACGTATTTTCAGGTCATTGATGGCTTTCACGTCTTTCATAAAGTTTTCACCAGAGATTCTCCATCCTGCAGATGCAGAAGGGAAATATCCAAAGCGGTTGTCCTTAGCAAAGCGAGAGGAACCGTCGGCCCTGAAGTTGGTGCTGAACAGATATTTACCATCATACGCATAGGTTACGCGGGCCAGGTATGATTGTTTTGACCACTGTGCACGTTGAGGAATGGTAAGCCCAACGGAAGGTGTTTGGGGAATGGTACCGGTTGGGATATCGTAAAAACGTGTTTCACGATAATCGCGGTATTGCCAGTCGGACTCCTGAATGGTATAACCACCGGTAGCAGTGAAAGCATTCTTGCCGATGTTTTTGGTGAAATTCAGGATATTCTCATTTAACCATACATGTTCATTAGTACGGTTGTTATCTAAAATACCTCTTTCCTGGCGACCGTAGGACGTCATGAACGGATCCTGGTATCCCGAGTAGAAGTTTCTGTTGATGTTGGTGCTGATGGTAGACTTAAAGGTAAGGTCCGGAGAGAATTTGATCTCACCGCCAAATGCACCAATGAACCTGAAGTTTCTTGTTTTGTTATCTTTACCGTAGGCCAGTGCAATTGGGTTATCCCATCCGCCCGCATTTGGTACCGAAGTATAAATACCTGAAGGGGTATAGATGCCAATTGTGGAGGGAGTGGTTAAGGTCGATAGGATGACACCACCGCGGTCAATACCATTGTTATCAGGCACGTCAATAGAATTTCTTGCCGTTAATGCTGCTGTTCCGTTGAATTTCAGCCATTTGGTTACTTGCTGAGTTCCATTGAAGTTCATGGTGTATTTGTCCAGTTTGGCAGGAGCAACTACCCCTTTGTCCTGTTGGTAACCGGTGGAGAAGTAATACTGCCCGCCTTTTACACCACCAGAGAGGGATACCTGATACTGGTTCTGTGTACCTGTTCCGAAAGTTTCTTTTTGCCAGTCGGTATTTGCACCTGTCCCGAAGCTGGTATAACCCAGTTCCGTCATCAACGCCGTGTATTGTGTACTGTTTAGCACATCCTGTTTCCTCCAGAAGTTGGAGAATCCAGTGAAAGCATTGAATTCTACTTTCACCTTACCCTCAACGCCTTTTTTGGTGGTGATGAGTACCACACCATTGGCACCGCTGGATCCGTATATCGCTGCTGCTGACGCATCCTTTAAGATGGTCATCGACTCAATATCATTTGGGTTCAGGAAGCCGGCGTTTCTTGAAGTCACCCCATCGATAACATATAGAGGGCTGTTGGAAGCTGTGATAGAAGTATTACCACGGATACTGATGGCCATTTCTGAACCTGGCTTTCCGGACTGGGAGCTGATCTGCACCCCGGCCGCTCTACCTTGTACCGCCTGCAATGCATTCGTTACGGGTTGGTTTTTCAGGTCTTTGGAAGAGATCGACACGACTGCTGTGGTCAGGTCTTTTTTTGTTTGTGTACCATAACCTACAACGACGATCTCATTGAGCTGGTTATTCTCTTCTGAAAGACTCACATTAATTGCTGTTCTGTTGTTGATGGATTCTTCAATGCTGACAAATCCAATGAAAGAAAATACAAGCGTTCCATTAGCGGGAGCACTGACGGAGTAACTTCCGTTGGCTTCGCTGATGGCGCCTTTACTGGTGCCTTTAACTTTCACGGATACTCCGGGAATAGGCTGGCCTTGCTGGTCCTTCACCTGGCCTTTGATGTTGATCTCCTGAGCCATACTCACGGAGATACTGCAGAGCAGACAGATGATGAAAAGAGTAAACTTTTTTCTCATGATTTTTGCTTTTGTTTAATTTATTTGATGAGGTAAAGTTAACACGGATTTAATGTGAATTCCTAGTGTTTCGATGAATATATTTTTGGTAATTAGTTGATATTTAGTTAGTTGTGTTGATTGTGATACGCTTCGGTACCCTAGGCCTAAACCGGCATAAGTGCTGATTTTCAATGTGTAGGGATGGATACTGCAGGTCTTTGTCTGCCTGAACTGATACGCTTAAATACCCTATAAAAAAAGCATAAAAAAATAGGTTTTAAGGTGACGAAAATGAGCTTCTGAAACCTGAAAACCTGTTTTATGGGGATAAGAATACATGTTTTTATTCGAGCACCAGCAAGCTCCAGCCGTTTTTGTTGGCCTTTTTGAGCATAGCTTTTCGCTCTTCCATGACCTCCTTAATGCGGGAACCATAAGTCCAGCAGGTACTCTGCCGGATGCCCAGGATTTCTGATAGTTTATGGGAGGAGATCTTACCCTTGGTAGAGTAGATGAGGAAGATCATATAGAAGGCTTTGACAATAGGAATCCTGGTGTTGTGGAAGATGGTGTAAGTGGTAACAGACTCTTCGTAGCTGCATTTGCTGCACCTCCTGCTATAGGCGATGTGGCCTGCATAGTAGTGGTTGTTTTTACACTTTCTGCAAGTATATCCGTTTTTCCATTTCAGCTCAGAAAGAAAAAGGTTACAGTGCTCCTTGTCCGGATAAATGCGGCTGAACTCCTCGAAGTCCACATCTGCCGACATCACCCTGTCTCGGGTTACCTTCTCCACATTGGTCTGCAGCTCCTGGTTGTCCTGTTCGAGCAGCACATTCATTCTGGAGATCTCCTCGGCCTGCTGTTTCAGCATATCGTTGGCTTCCTGCAGCTCGCTGTTTTTGGATTCAATGATCAGCGACTTATGGTATACCTCCCGGGTGCGCTCTTCTACCTGCCGCTCCAGTTCCTGATTCAGGTTGTCTTTTAACTTCGCATTGACGGCCATCTGCTGGATCATCTGCCGCTGTACCTTATCCTTTTTGTTTTTGAGGATGCGGACTTTATCGCCGATGGCGAGGGAAAGAAATACCATTTCCAGGATGAAACAGAAACTCAGGCTGTAATAACTGATGGCACCGAAGTTCAGCCATGCAAAGCCCAGCATGATCAGGAACTTCAGGAGAAAGCCAGTAAAGAGAAAGCTGTAACCCAGCACAAAAAAACGTGCTGGAAGGTAACCTTTCCTGTAGATGTAAATGCCGGTATAAAAGGCAACAGCCAGTGGAATGGCGTCAATGAACTTGTAGTTGAAGAGTGTCTGGTCAAAAAGAAAGGCGTAGACGAAAAACAGGCTCCTGATGGCAATGATGGCGATGATCAGCTGATTTAACTTTGGCGCTTTAGCCTTTACGAAGAGCAGCTTCCTGGTGAAGAGCAGGGCGAAAATGCTGACAGAATACAGGGAGAAAGCGTAGGCAATCTGGTTCCATTCCGGCAATCCTGGCCATAGGTACTGGTAGGCAATACCATCGGTGCTCATCTCAAAAAAGCCCACGCTCAGGTTGTACAGCACATAATAAAGGTATTGCTGCTGCCGCATGGAGAGGTACATGATCAGGTTGTACAGGCTGAAGACAAGGATCATCCCATAGAAAATGCCGAAGTAAAAGTATTCATCCAGGGCGTAGGAGATGAACCAGTCCACAGACCTCAGGACAATTATGGCATCACCGATCTGGGAAGTCCTGATCTTAAAGTAATAGGTTTCCACCTCGTCGTGGTCGTTGTTGAGCAGGAGCTCGAAGTTTTTATGGTGCAGGTCGCGGTGGTCAAACTTGTAGTTGTCACCGAACTCCTTTACCGTATATTTTCCTCCTTTATGTGGGATGTAGGCGACAATATGGTCCAGCGTCTGGTCGAAAAATTCAAGGAGAAATGTCTTCTGTGCTTTGGAGTTGTGCCTGATCCTGATGCGGAACCAGTAGGTGCTATTGATCTGGCTGGTTTGGGGTGTACTCTTGATGCTGGCTTTGAAGGCGCCTTCTTCTGCCTTGCGGAGTACCTGCTGGAAGTTCAGCTGGTTAGAAGGGTCATGAAATTCTTCTATCTGCGCAAAGGAGAAGATGTGTTGATTGGTCTGATCGTCTACTGCAACCGTTTCTTGTGCCTGTGTACGGTTACTCAGCACAGCCATCAGCCATAATACCAGGATGACAATCCGTCTCACATAAGAAAAGTTGAGGGGCATAGTTATTACAGGATCTTATATTTAGTATTGAGCCTGCAAAGTTGCGATTATTATTCCGTAAATTCTAAGGCTGCAGCCTCCCAGCCAATCATTGCTGCCTTTCGGTCGGGCCCCCAATGGTATTGTCCGATGTCGCCGGTGGAGCGGATGACACGGTGACAGGGGATGAGGTAGGCAATGGGATTGTCGGCAACAGCAGATGCTACGGCCCTGCAGGCCTTACTTTGGTTGGCGGCATTTGCCAGCCCGGAATAGCTGACGAGGTCGCCGCTGGGCACTTTCAGCAGTGTTTCCCATATTTTCAGTTGAAAGGGGGTGCCTTTCAGGTGTAGTTTTACCTGCTGAAGGTTATTGAAGTCTTTTCTGAAGATGCCTAAAGCATTTTCTTGTAGGGTATCAGTTGCTTGCCTGTAGCTGGCATTTGGCAGGCGCAGCCGGAGTTCCTGTAATGGCACCTCCGGATCATCAGCAAAAGCCATATAACAGATGCCCTTGTCTGTGCTTGCGATGAACAGCGGGCCAAAGGTGCTTTCCTGATAGCTGTAGTTGATCTGCAGGTTGATGCCACCATTTTTATATTCCCCCGGGGTCATGCCCTCCAGCTTAATGAAAAGGTCATGCAGGCGCCCCGTGCCAGATAAACCGGTGTCATGGGCAAGATCAAATAACGTAATTTCTGTGGCACTGCTGATCTTCGACTTTGCGTACTGGATGTTGAGGTATTGCAGGAACTTTTTCGGACTGACGCCGGCCCATTCCGTAAACATCCGCTGAAAGTGGAAGCTGCTCAGGTGAACATAAGCGGCAACTTCTTCCAGCGTGGGCTGCATTCTGAAGTTTGACTTCAGGTAGCCGATGGCTTTTTCAATTCTCTGGTAGTCGATCTGAACTTCTGTTTCCATTTATGCTGATGTCTTTAGGTGGATATCCTGAATGCGGTGATGTCTTTCAAAGATAGCGGAACCGGCATCACTGTAAAACCCGAAAGTTGCTGTTTTTATTTTCGGGTTTTACAGAGGATAGGTGTTTGATGACTACCGGCCGTCAAAGCTGCGGAAGTAGCCGCATTCCTGCAGAATCTCCTGGTAGAACTTTGTGTTGGCATACTGCTGTTTCAATGCACCAAAGTACTTGCCGAAGAACAGCTCCTTCACATCGGCATCCCACATATTGGAACTTTCAGGCAGGTCATAGGCTTCTGTATAACTTTCATTGCGTTCACATTTGCTGGCCATGAACACCGCACGGGCACGTTGTTCATTGGTGGCGGCGGCATCACGTGCAATCTGGTAGTACTTTTCTGCGGGCTTGCAGGAAAGTATCATGTTCCTGAAAGCAGAGGGGATGCTGGTAGGATAGGTGACGTCAGCATTGGTAACGGCCGACTGGTAGAAGGTTCTTCCATTTCCATAATAGGTGATGTTGTAAAAGGCGTTGGCCAGCAGGTAAGCGTTATTATGAACATTTCTTCCCGCTTTAATTTCTGTGCTCAGGTTGTTCATCATCCGGAGCATCTTGGATACCGTGAACTTTGTCGACTGTGCCATCTGGTGGTCACAGTCATGGCAGTCGTTGATCCTGATGTTGAAAGGGTTGCCCAGGAGAGGGGTACTTTCACCATTGCTCTTTTCCAGCATGGCCAGTGCCTGCGGCAGCTTGTCCTGGTACACGAGTACCATGGCCTGGTAGTAGTTCAGGTCTTCAGTTTTAAGCGGATAGTACCTCAGCATGGCTTGCTCGAAGGCCGTTTTATTGGGTTTATTGAGCAGCGCCTTGAGCTGTTCGATCTGTGCATTGCTGCGGTAGAAGTCGCTGTAAGATTTGAATGCCGCTGCCTTTACCGGGTTGCCCGCTTTCTTGTAGAGCTCAGAGAGAAGGTCTATGGTCTGGTCAACCGCCAGGTAATAGCGGAGGTAAGGAACATCCTGCTTTTGTGTTCTGAGGTCGGCGAACCAATTCAGCGGTTCAATGAGTTTATTTTCTGTGGCCGCATCAATGGATTTTAGCTGTCTGACGTACAAGGACCAGTCGAGCAGTTTATATTGGGCCAGCACACGCTGATCATCTTTTGGTAGTTGACCTTTTGCCTGATCATAGAATTGCTTAGCTATAGGGTAGTCGCCATTCAGACTATGCAGGTAGCCGGCGGCGAGGTTCCAGAAATAAGGTTTCGCGGTGTTGTTCTTTTTCGCGATGCCACCGATGAGCACAAGATTCTTACGAAGTGTTGTCTTTGCAGCTGTGTCTTTGTCGTTGTAATAATAGGCACCGTTGAGGTCACTTTCTGCAGAGTTGACTATCCTGCTGAGCAGGAGGTCAAGTTTTTCCGACTGTGGGTCGAGGGCAACGATCTCCGTAATGGCACGTTCTGCATCGAAGTAAGTACCGAGCATTTGCCAGAGGGTGATCTTCTCTTCTTTGGTTTTGGCCATGTCCAGGGTCTGCTTCCAGTCGGACTCTTCCTGAGGATGGAAGCTCCATTTTGCGGGGATCTTCATCTCATAGGAATAGTTGTAACAGAGGCTGTTCAGGTAGTTTGAGGTTGCGTAATCATTTTTGCTGTAATATAGACCTGCCAGGTAACCCAGGGTTCGGTAATAGATCGTGTTTTTCGGGAAACTTTCTTTGGAGGCATTAAAGGTCTTCAGCGTGCGTGATGTTGCAACGGTTGCCGACTGGTCGGCACGTTCCAGGAAGTAATAATACCGCAGCAGCTGGAACCATAAACGTTGTTTTACAAAAGTGTCCTTTGCCTGTTTAAAGGCCGTGCTGAGTGAAATCTCTAATTGTTGCGGCACTTCAACTTTCGGCTGGTCATCTCCCCAGTAATAAGGCTGATAATTTGCGGCGAACTTTTCACAGGCTTTGGCTAGCAGGAGGTAGTCCATGAAGATGGTCAGTTGTTTTTTGTTGACCTGTAAGGTTTTCAGCTGGGGGAGCTTTGCAGGGAGGCTGGCAATGGTGCCTTTATAGTTTTTGTACACGGAATCAACGCCACTGTAGCTGGCTTCCAGCAGCAGGTATTGAAGGGTGGCAGCCGGAACTGTTTTCTGGAAATAAGCATCCCAGTCGGCCAGTACCTCCTTATTATATCTGGTGTTGCTGTTGTCGTCCTTATAAGTCTCGTCGCCATAATAGGAACGATAGGGAGTGTAAAAAAACGGAGTATATGCTTCGGACACGAATGCTTCCGGCGTGAAGCTGGAATACTGGCTGTCGTCCCAGCCCGCATCGGCACATGCCCATACGATACCTCCCAGGGAAAGACTGCAGAGGCTAAAAGTAAGCAGAAGTTTTTTGGAGATCTTTTGCCTTAAATGATGATAAGTCGAGGTTGCCAAGTTCATAGTAGATGATGTTTCGTTTTTCGTTTTTATGGAGTTGTGGAGCGAGCTGTTTTGCTGCTGTAGTCAGCAGCTTGGAGTCAACGGCTTCCAGTTTAAAAAGGTCGTTTGTTTTTACATATACGCCGGAGAGGAAAAAGCTCTTCCTGGCCCTGTATACATTTTTATGTTCTGTAGGTTCAAAATTTTCCTGGTTGTTCAAGGCCGTTTTTCCAATTTTGCCATAGATCTGTATGAGCTTTCCGTGTCTGATGTGCAGCGACCACGAAAAGAGGGGCAGGGCAATGTCAAGTGGTAACTTATAGCTGGAAAGGTAGGAGATGTAAGGTGCTGCGTCTTCCTTATTGTAGATGGAGTTACGCGCAGATAGGTCTGCGGAAAGTTTGCCCATGTTATAGAACATGAGGATCCCCCGGTCTACGGGAGGAATACCTGTGCGGAAATGGTATTTTACCTGGTGTAACCTAATGGTAGCTTCTAGTTTTTTATGACTGAACTTTTTGAGCTGTGAGAGGAAGCGAAAGTATTTCTCGCGGGTAGACACGGTCCAGTCGCAATCAATCTGCATGGACTCGTAGTTCAGGTGTTGCGCTGCGGCAAGCTGCTGACTGATTTTATTGAGGTAGAAGGCGAGGCTGTCCGTCTCCTCAATTTTGATTTTTTCAAAACTCTGGTTGGTGATAAAGATGACGGGGGTGACTGCCGTTTTGCCAATGGAATCACGAAAGCGGATGACGGCTTCAGGGGCCAGCTGTTTGGTACTGCTGTTCCATTTTACATCCATGAAACGAAGGTATAGCCGTCTGCTGTCGGTCTGCTGTAGCAGCTCGCTTTGCTCAGGGCTCTGCTCATAAGTACCTTTCCAATAATAAAAAGCGCTGCTGGCGTTCGACTGATGCTGGCAGGCCTGCAGACAGCATGCCGTGAACAGGAGCAAGAGCACACATAGCCGAAGATAGATCGCTTTTTTTAACATATTAATGGAATCGGGGCGGTTGTAAAGTTAAACTAGATTTGCAGCATCTGCGAATACATTTAGTTTTTTTTGGAATTCTGGAATAATGGCTTACTTTTGTACTGTAATAAAATTAATTACAGAATGAACAATGCCCGGTTTGCCATTTCCTTACATATCCTGACTTTGCTGGAGAAAGCGAATGGGGAACTCATGTCTTCAGATTACATGGCCGGGAGCATTAACATCAATCCGGTGATTGTGAGAAAAGAACTGATCAATCTTAGGAATAAGGGTTTTGTAACGAGCAAAGAGGGTAAAAATGGAGGTAGTATGCTTGCAAAGGCGGCAAGCCAGATTTCGCTTGATGAGGTGTACCTTGCGGTGAGGCAGAACAATCTGCTGGGCAGCTCTAAAAATTCACCTAATCCTTTATGTCCGGTCGGGCGACAAATCAATACCCATCTGGATACACTTTATGAAACTACAGAACAGGTTCTTGTGCGTGAACTGGCAAAGAAAACACTGGCTGATTTCAGCAGGGAATTTGACTGATTTTTTTTAACTATAACTGTAACAAATAAAATTACAATATAAAATAAAACCATATGAAAGTATCATTAATCGGAGCAAGTGGCTTCGTAGGATCAAGCATCCTTAAAGAATTAACAGACCGGGGGCATGAAGTGGTGGCTATTGCGCGTGATGCGCAGAAAGTGAATGCCGGTCAGGGATCGGTAACGCTAAAATCTGTAGACGTATCGGATGTAGATGCCCTGGCTTCTGCAATGGAAGGCACAGATGCAGTCATCAGTGCGTATAATGCGGGCTGGACAAACCCTAACATTTATGACGATTTTATTGCCGGTTCAAAAGCAATTCAGGAAGGTGTAAAAAAATCAGGTGTAAAACGCCTGATTGTGATTGGTGGTGCCGGAAGTTTGTTCATCGACGGTAAACAACTGGTGGATGGTCCCGATTTTCCTGCGGAGATCAAACCGGGTGCTACGGCAGCGCGTGACTACCTGGATATCCTTAAGTCGGAAAAAGATTTGCAATGGACATTTTTTAGTCCGGCGATAGAAATGCACCAGGGCATTACCACTGGCCGCACGGGACATTACCGTCTGGGTACAGAGAGTCCGGTATTTAATGAAGAAGGCAGGGCGATTCTTTCTGTGGAAGATCTTGCGCTGGTAATTGTGGATGAGTTGGAAAACCACAAATATCCTCAGCAAAGATTTACCGCGGCTTATTAGGCCAGGTCAGCGTAGTAAAAAAGCCATCATCCCCCGCGTGATCAGGATGATGGCTTTTTGCGTTTCAGGTCCTGCTCCTTTTTTGCTTCTATTTCCTGGACCACAAGTAGCAACTGGCCTGTCCCCAGGTCGAGAAATCCCTGGTCATAACAGAAGTGGTAATTGGTGCCATTTTTTGTGGTGTAGATGTGGGTATGGTAATTCTGGTTAAAACCCATCTTCAGCACTTCGGTCTGCCTGACCATTGTTTTTCCCGTTGGGTTTAATTGTTTCAGTATACCCCTGTTTTTCTTCAGAATTTTATTGATGACCACAATGGAGGCGGTAGTGATGTGGTGGTGGTTGTAGTAATGGCTACGGCACTGGGGGTCACAGAATTTTTTGTCTGAACGTCCCTGAACAGGCTGGCCGCAATCTAAACATCGTTGAGTCTTTGTCGTCATCTTCCTGGAGTTTGAGTAACGGTGAATCTATAGCCATTTAAAATATTTTACATCACCTTTTGTTGAATTTTCGTTCAGAAAGTATTGCAGTGCCCATTAAACGTTTAGATACGTTTATAAGCGTATCTAAACGTTTAACAAACGACTATGCCGGATCCGAATGTGGAGCTTTGTATTGTCGGTGGCCATGGAGGCTGCTGTTCAATAAACGGTAAACAACTAAATATTATGGAGATGGAAAAGTTAAGAAACAGCGTGTATTTAATGGGAAATGCAGGAACGGACCTGATTGTAGTCAATTTTTCTGAAGGACGGAAGATGGCCCGTGTGAGCCTGGCGGTAAATGAGTTTTATAAGAATAGTGCGGGGGAAGCCATTAGTCATACCCAATGGTTCAACCTGGTGTTCTGGGGGAAAACAGTTGCGATAGCGGAGGCGCTGGTAAAAAAAGGAAAGATGCTCTGTGTGGCAGGCAGGCTGAACACACAGAGTTACGTTGATAAAAAGGGAAATCAGCGCTTTACTACTGAGATCTTTGTCAACAACCTCCAGGAGGACGAATAAAGGGCGTTTATTGAAAATGAATGCTGAGGCCTCCGTAGAAGTTTCTGCCGGCGGCGGCATTGAAATACCGGTTTCCAGCAGCATTCAGGTCATTGCCAAGGCTGTATTTTTCATCCAGCAGGTTGTCGGCGCCCATAAAAATTTCCATTGGAAACCTGCCGATCCGCATGGAGGTCATGCCAACCTTGGCCTGGACCAGGTGGTAACGGCGGGCATAGACGGTATTGGCATCATTAAGGGGGATGCTGGAAGTGTAGTTGTGCTGCAGGAAGAAGTAGAATCCTGCAGGCAGCTGTGCATCTCCACTGGTGACGATCATCTGTTTGGGCACGCCGGTCAGGTCATTGCCGGAGAAGTTGTTGCCACGGTCTGTATAGTCTTCGAACTTAAACCGGCTCAAGGTGATGGCAGTATTCAGTTTCAGGGCCCTGAGCCATCCGCTGTGTTTCGGCTGGAGGAGAGAGAGGGATACCGAGCTTTCCAGTCCCCATTGTTTGGTGCCCCCGGCGTTGACAAAAAACTCGCTGTCGTTTTCATTGAGGCGTCTGACAATTGCATCTTTCAGGTGAAAATAGAAAGCGTTCAGATCAGCGGAGATCCTGCCGCTAGGGTCCTGAAAGCGGAGGCCTGTCTCGTAGTTCCAGCCGTACTCTGGCTGGAGTGTGGTATTGATGATGTTGTCTGAGGCCCTTACCTCTGCAGCTGCCGGTGCTGAATAACCTCTGCTTGCGGTGGCCCTGGCAGAAAACGCCGGATTGAACATATAGGATAATGCCAGGCGTGGCATAAACTGTGGATCAAAGGTGTTGCTGCGTTCAGCGATGGCTTGTGGCGCAATGCTTTCATAAATGTACCTGTTGAGGTTAAGGCTTCCGGAGAGTTCCAGCAGCCACTGGTTCCAGTCGGCACTGACGTTGATGAAGGCGAAGTTGGTCCTTGTTTTTAGTCGGTCGGAAGCCTGTACAGCAGCGGGGCGGCCGAGGTTATTGTCGTAGTTGTCAATATCGCTTCGGGTCTGCATAGTTTCAAGGCCAATCTGTGTGGCCCAGTTCAGGTCGGCTGTCCTTTGTTCGTACTGCAGGTAGGAGCGCAGGCCGAGACTCAGTTCTTTTCTTTTCTCGTAGTTGAGAATGAAGGGGTTCTTAAAGTCGGTATAAGTAGAAAAAACTGACACCAGATGTTTGACCCGCTCAGAGATGCGCCAGTCGTGGGTAATGCCGGCATATCCGGTTTTGCTGTAGATGCCGGCCTGCTGCTCGATGGCACTTTTGATATTCCCGGCGGCCGGACGTGAAGCCCTTGGATTGTTTAGGTACTGTGCTGCGGTAAGTCCTCCGGGTGTCTGGTAGTGAATGTCGGAGTAGAAAAGCAATGCCTTCAGACTGCTGTTGGAGGCATAGTCCCACTTTTGCAATGTCTGGATGTATTTCCTGTTCATGGCACTGTGGTCTCTGTAACCATCGCTCCGTTGATAGGCCTGAGTGATGTTGAACTGGTAGTTGCGGTAGATCTGCTGAAGGCTGAGCTGCTGGCGAAAAGTACCGTAGGCACCTGCCTGTAGTTTGAGGTCGGCGCTGCTGCTGTCGGCACTCTGCTGGGGGCTGATCAGCACCACGCCTCCGGAGTTTGCGCCAAAGATACTGCTCTGCGGGCCTTTCAATATCTGAAGGTTACTGGCGGCGGCTACATCGAGTGCATTCAGGTAGCTGTTTCCTCCTGCGTCGGTCAGAGGGAAGTCGTCGAAGTAGATTTTTACATTTCTAACACCAAAAGGTGAGCGGAGGAGGCTGCCCCTGATGGAGAGGCGGTAGCTGCCCGGAGAGCGTTCTTCCATGCGTAGGCCGGGGATGGTGTTCATCGCCGCCACGAATGAGGTTGCGGGTTGTGTATTCAATGTGGAAGAGTCCAAAAGGCCGACGGCTCCCGTAGCCCTCAGCATAGGTTGTGTGCTGAAGTATGGCCGGATTTGTACTTCCCTTAATTTCTTTGTGGTATCCAATTGCTGGGAAAAGGTAAGGAATGGGATCATACAGCAAAAAGCGCAAAAAAATGTTTTGGTCATGAATGGAGTGATATGGAACATAAGATACAAAGAAAGCGCAGAATGGTTTGCGCTGGCGGGTAAAAAGACGATAGAGACAGGCATAAAAAAACCTGTTAGCATGACTAACAGGTTTTTTTAAGGTAAATGAGGATTAGCCCAATTTAGCCTGAAGGTTTTCGTCAATTGCAGCCAGGAACTCTTCAGTATACAGGTAGTGTTTACCATGTTCTACTTTATTTCCGTGGATACAAACGGCAAGATCTTTTGTCATTTTCCCGCTTTCTACAGTTTCGATACATACTTGTTCCAGAGCCTGGCAGAATTTGATCAGCTCCTGGTTGTTATCCAGAACACCGCGGAATTCAAGACCTCTGGTCCATGCGAAGATCGAAGCAATAGGGTTGGTAGAGGTTGGTTTTCCGGCCTGGTGATCACGATAGTGACGTGTAACTGTACCATGTGCAGCCTCAGCTTCCATTGTTTTTCCATCTGGGGTAACCAGCACAGAAGTCATCAGTCCCAGGGAACCAAATCCTTGAGCTACGGTATCAGACTGAACGTCACCGTCATAGTTTTTACAAGCCCAGACGAAGTTACCATTCCATTTCAATGCAGAAGCAACCATATCATCAATCAGACGGTGTTCGTAAGTGATGCCAGCTTCGTCAAATTTCGCTTTGAAGTCGTTCTCATAGATCTCCTGGAAGATGTCTTTGAAACGGCCATCGTATTTTTTAAGAATGGTATTTTTGGTAGACAGGTATAAAGGCCATTTTTTGATCAGTGCCTGGTTGAAACAAGCATTGGCAAAACCACGGATACTTTCATCTGTGTTGTACATCGCCAAAGCAACCCCATCACCTTTAAAGTTGTATACGTCGAACGACTGTACTTCACCACCATCTTCAGGAGTGAAAGTTAGCGTCAGTTTACCTTTTCCTTTAGTTACCAGATCCGTTGCACGGTATTGATCACCGAAAGCATGACGGCCGATGCAGATCGGAGCAGTCCAGTTTGGTACCAGACGTGGAACATTGCTCATCACAATAGGCTCACGGAAAACGGTACCATCTAAGATGTTACGAATGGTTCCGTTTGGTGATTTCCACATTTGCTTTAAATTAAATTCTTTCACACGCTCTTCATCAGGAGTAATGGTTGCACATTTGATACCTACACCATATTGTTTGATGGCTTCAGCAGCGTCAATCGTTACCTGATCGTTAGTTTCATCACGGTATTCTACACCCAAATCATAATATTTAATGTCAAGGTCAAGATATGGAAGGATCAGTTTATCTTTAATGAATTTCCAAATGATGCGGGTCATTTCATCCCCATCTAACTCTACAACGGGTTGGTCTACTTTAATTTTTTGTACAGACATATTTGCGGATATTATTTTGATTGTTGAAATAACAAAGATATAAATTTTGAGTTTATAGCCTCATTTTATCCAAACAAGTCCAAACAATTAAAGATTTTATAACGTTATGATGATATAAAAAATACCAATATGAGCGGCGAGAAAAAAGATAAACTACACCCGACAGACCTCGGTGAAACCAGGGATTTTGACAACCTGTCCTACGATAAAAATAAAAATAGCTTCGAGTTTGACGTAAAAGGAGAAGAAAAGGATTACGACCATCCATTGCCGTATGATACGTCCGCGCCGAATGGTGAAGACAGCATTTCCAGCTACGATGAGGCCAATGCCTACAGTGGTAAAGACTATAATGATGCCGAGGAGGTGGGGGAGAATCTTGAGGAAGCAGGCATGCACATTGATCATGGTGAAAGTGTAGAGCTGACTCCGGAGGATGAACTGCTGGCCAGGACGCCCGAAGATGACCGTAGTGATCTGGATGAGGAAGGATATCCGGTGGATGATACACCTAAAAGGAAATAATTTATAACCACTTGGATTGGATTCCAGCTACTTCGCTAAGGATTCAAATAAGGTGAGGAAATGATGTTATTAAGGATTGACGTCCAGGTTGAACCTGCGGCGGAATTCTTCAAGCTTCGGATTTTTCTCTACCAGGTACTGGTATTTTTCGGTGCTGGTGTACAACCTGTTGACCACCTCCCTTGCTACTTGTTTGGTGACAATAGAGATGTTAAAGTTTTTAAGCTGCGGTCTGAGGAAGTTCATGAGGTCTACCATTTCTTCCTGCAGCAGATGTTCCTGTAGTTTGTGCTCCACATTTACAGAGATCACTTCCGGTCCTTCCAGAGAAGGGTCGGCACCCGACATCAATGTATAAATGTTGATCCTGCCCATTTCTTTAGCCCTCTCGGCATACTGGTTCCAGAGCAGGATCAGCTGTTCTATTGTGAATTGCTCGCGAGCATCCCCTTTAATGTATTTCGGTTCACCATTGTCTTCCTCCTCTGCGGCCCGGTCAAGGTTTGTCAGGGAAGGGATCATCGTGGCCGGTTTGGTATTTCCAATGCTGATTTTGCCATTGCCCAGGGGAATCCTGGTGGTAGGAATGGGTATTTTCGCTACAGGTGGGGTATTGCCGCCGGGCATTGTCGGTACTGAAGCGGCTGTATGCTGAACGGGTGTGGTGGGCTCCGGGGCTGCTGAAGGTTGTTTTTGTGGAAACTCCTGCGGCACGGAAGGCTGCTGAACAGGGGACGCTGGCGGGCCGGGAACATCCGCTGGTGCTGCAGCGACAGTAGAACTTACATTAGTTTTTTTTTTAATCTGATCGTTGTCAGTTGCTGCTTGAGGCTGTCTGGCGAGTTGAATCACCGAAGGGATGTGGCACATCTTGATGAGGGCCAGCTCCACCTGAAGGCGTTGGTTTTTGCTGTTCTTATAACTAAGGTCGCATTGGTTGGCCAGGTTCAGGGCGGTAAGGATAAATCCTACTGCGGTCTGCTGACTTTGGCTGATGTATTTCTGCTTGATATTTTCGCTGACTTCCAGCAGCTTGGTCGTCTGAGGATCCTTGGCTACCAATAGGTTCCGAAGATGACTCGCCAGCCCGTTGATGAAGTTGTTGCCGTCAAACCCGTTGTTGAGGATTTCGTCAAACAAGACAAGTGAGTTGCTTACATCAGCAGCAGTGAGGAAAGTGGTCAGCTTGAAATAATAATCGTAATCAAGGATGTTCAGGTTGTCGATGACAGATTTATAGGTGAGGTTCTTATTGGTGTAACTCACAATCTGGTCGAACATAGAAAGGGCATCTCTCAGCCCGCCATCGGCTTTCTGAGCGATAATATGCAGGCCATCTGCTTCAACACTGATGTTTTCACGTATGGCAATCCTGTTCAGGTGACTGGAGATATCGTCCACCTGGATCCTGTTGAAATCAAAAATCTGGCATCGCGATAAGATCGTGGGCAGGATTTTATGTTTCTCGGTAGTGGCCAGAATAAAAATGGCATATGAAGGCGGTTCTTCCAGGGTTTTCAGAAAAGCATTGAATGCATTTGCAGAAAGCATGTGCACCTCATCAATGATGTAGATCTTATATTTTCCTGCTTGTGGCGGAATGCGTACCTGGTCAATCAGGCTGCGGATGTCGTCCACGGAGTTGTTGGAGGCCGCATCAAGCTCATGGAAATTAAAGGAATGCCCCGTCTGAAAAGATATGCAGGACTCACAGGTACCGCATGCTTCCTGCTCAGCAGTGAGGTTGGTACAGTTGATGGTCTTGGCAAGGATCCTTGCACAGGTAGTCTTACCCACACCACGAGGCCCGCAAAATAAAAAGGCCTGTGCCAGCTGGTTGTTCCTTATAGCATTTTTTAAGGTGCCTGTAATGTGCTGCTGTCCAACAACGGTTTCAAACGTTGCCGGGCGGTACTTACGTGCTGATACTATAAAGTTCTCCATTCGGGTACGAAATTATAAATTTTTTACTGAGCATAATAGATTTGTTGGAAAATAAAGCTGGAAAATGATATTTTTGGTGTTAATCTAAACACTCATAAAATGATGAAACGCTTTCTTTCAGGTCTCCTGTTCCTGGCTACGATTTCCATGTACGCCCATGCGCAAAAAAACTTTCAACGCGGATATATTATTACAAACAACAATGATACCCTTAAAGGCTATGTCAATTATAAAGAAAAAGGATACAATTCTGCTACCATAGATTTTAAACATACGCTAGCGGATAAATTCCGAAAATACACGCTTAAGGAGTGTGCTGGCTGGGGAGTGGAAGATCTGGCAGTATACCGACGTTATGTGGTTGATGTAAGTCAGGCTACAATATCCTTATCTGCACTTTCGGATAAGATAGATTCCAGCTCAAAAAGAGATACCGTCTTTCTTCATGTCGTACAGGATGGGCAGAATGCTGTGTTATTCTCATATGTAGACGCTAATAAGAGGAGGTACTATGCATTGGAACGCGGGAAGTCGGAGCCTGAGGAGCTGACACGTTATGTTTACAAGCGGGATGGCCGTGTACTGACTGCGGGGAATTACATTTCGAAGGTGCAGCAGCTGCTGTGGAAGTATAATCCTGATGCGGAGGAGAGGAGGCTTGAAGGGTTACATTATGTAAACGCCGATATGATTTCGGTATTTTCTAAAATTAATAGGACAGAGCGGCGCCGGAAAAGAAATGTGAGTACCCGTTTCTTCGCGGGGCCTGCTTTGCAGGTCAGCGGGGTTTCCTACACTGGTGATGATGAGCTTGCCGGCGCTGATGTGAAATCAAAATCCGGGTTCGGGCCGGCGTTCAATGCAGGAATGGATTTATTCGCCAATGGTGCCGCAGGAAAATTGTTTTTCCGTGCTGAGCTCTCTGTGATGATGAGCAAAAACGAACTGACAAGACACACTTCTTCGTTCATCAGCAATAAGGACATCAAACACAATATTGAGCAGCTCAATATCGCAGTAACACCACAGGCATTATACAATATATGGAACAAGGACCTCCTGAAACTGTATGTAGGCGTAGGGGCTGCGTTGAATTTTACCAGTTATCCAAAAAATGAAAGATCAGAATACGAGTACCAACGGAACAGAACACTGACACGTGATGTTGAGCTCAAGAGTTTTAATGTGTCATTTCCGTTCCGGGCCGGGGCGGTGCTGAGCAAACATCTGGAGCTTTCTGCTAGTTACACCCTGCCTATGGGGATCACGGATTATGCCTTCTACACGGTAAAAGTTGACCGTTACCAGATCGGGATTAACTATCTGTTTGGTAAACGCTAAATGATTTGATTAATAGATTTTTATTACTACATTTGCATCCCCGTAGTCATGCGGGAATAAACATAAATTAATAAATAACAATGAATCAGTACGAAACTGTTATCGTTCTAACCCCGTTGTTGTCAGAAGAAGTTGCGAAAGAAGCGATTGCTAAATTCAGCAAGATCATCACTGACAGCGGAGCCGAGATTGTTCAAGAGGACAATTGGGGTTTGAGAAAATTAGCGTATCCGATTGAGAAAAAAGCAAGCGGATTCTTCCACCTTACAGAGTACAAATCTTCAGGTGAATTAATTACTAAATTGGAATTGGCATTAAAACGCGATGAGCGTGTTCTTCGTTTCCTTACCATTAGATTAGACCGTCACGCGGTTGCTTATAATGAGAAAAAACGTAGCGGTGCTTTTAACAAAAAACCTAAGAAAGAGGAGGCTGCAGGATAATGGCTAAAGATCAAATACAATATGTTACTGCTCCAAAAGTGGACGATAACAGAAAAAAATATTGCCGTTTCAAAAAGAATGGTATTAAATATATTGATTACAAAGACGCAAACTTCCTGTTGAAATTCATCAATGATCAAGGTAAGATTTTACCTCGCCGTTTGACTGGTACTTCATTGAAATTCCAACGTAAAGTGGCTCAGGCGGTAAAACGCTCACGTCATATTGGTTTGTTACCTTTTGTTGCTGACCAATTAAAATAGGAGCTGAGAGATGGAAATTATTTTAAAACAAGATATCAAATCCCTAGGGGAAAAAGATGATATCGTGAATGTAAAGCCAGGATACGGCCGTAACTACCTGATCCCTCAAGGATTTGCACAGTTGGCTACTCCTTCAGCAAAGAAAGTTTTAGCAGAAAACCTGAAACAAGCGGCTTTCAAACAAGATAAAATTAAGAAAGATGCTGATGGTATCGCTGAGCGTTTAGCAGATGTTAAACTGACTATCGGTGCTAAAGCTGGTGAGACAGGAAAAATCTTCGGTGCAGTAAACACCATCATGATTTCTGACGCACTGAAACAACAAGGTTTTGATGTTGACCGTCGTCGCATCACTTTCGAAACTGAACCTAAATTTGTTGGTGAATATGTAGCCAACTTAAACTTACACAAAGAAGTGAAAGTTAAAGTTCCTTTCGAAGTTGTAGCTGAGTAATCTTAATCTACAGATATAAAAAAAGGGCCTGAGTGATCAGTGCCCTTTTTTTATGCCTCTCTGGGTTCGTACGCTCAGGGATGTTGTGGTTTCTTCAGTCTTTTTTTCTAATCCTGTTTCTTCCAGTTTTTGCGGCCTATCGGCTTCTTCTTTTAGCCCTGTTCTCCTCTATGATCTTCCGGATTTCCTTGATGTCCTTTTTAGAGAAACCGTGGATCTCTACTTTCGTTCCGTTTACAAAAAGGCGGAGTGTTGAAAAACCAATCATCGGAGAATCCACTTCTATGGAAGTGATGTCTTCATAAGTCAGGAATTTGGAATCCCCACTGAACAGTCCGGGGATCTTTACCTCAATATTGTTTTCTTCCAAATGGATCTCTGCCGGGAAAACCTTATTTCCCTCAGAGAGTCTTGATGCTGTGAACTTCATGTTTTGACTTGTATATTAACGTGTTGCAAAGCTAGTTATTCTTTAGGATGCTTTTTCTGCATTCTAATTAAATTCTTGCCCTATTGAAATTAGCTGTGGATGTTTACCTTTGTGAACAATGGCAACAAAACCACGCAGCAACACTCCCAAATCAAAAAAAACACCCCTTCGTAAACGGATCAGCAGCATCGTGACCAAGGTCTTTCTCTGGTTTCTAATGGTCACGGTCTTGTGGGTACTGGTCTATCGCTTTGTCAATCCCCCAATTACCATCCTGATGATCCAGCGTAACATGGAGCGGAGCAGCGACGACCTTCCCCATAAGATGGAAAAGAAATGGGTGGACTTTGAGGACATCTCTGATAACATGAAACGTGCTGCTGTTTCTGCCGAAGACCAGCTCTTCCTGAAGCATATCGGGTTTGATGTGAAGGCCATTGAAAAAGCATTTGCAACCAATAAAAAGGGAAAAAAGATTAAAGGAGGAAGTACGATTTCGCAGCAAACCGCAAAGAATGTATTCCTATGGCCCGGGAGGTCGTGGATCCGTAAGGGATTTGAGGCTTATTTTACAGTGCTCATCGAGTTGTTGTGGAGTAAGGAGCGCATCCTGGAGGTTTACCTGAACGTCATTGAAATGGGCGATGGCATCTATGGCGCTGAGGCAGCTACGCAGGCTTATTACGGGAAGTCCTGCACAAAGATGAGCCGCTCCCAGGCTGCCCTGATTGCCGCTTGTTTTCCGAATCCACGACGGTGGACACCTAAAAAGGCGACCACCTACATCCGCCACAGGCAGTACCTCATCATGAAAAATATGAGAAGACTGGGGCCGCTGGATTTTTAAGTGGCATCACCGGATTCCTGTCTGGAAATCACTATCTTCATCAACAGATATGACGTTTTTGCAAGATGACCGTAAGTACTGGGAACAGATGCGCCAGGGCGACCAGAAGGCCCTATTTGAGCTGTACCACCTGATGTATTTCCACCTCATCCGCTTTGGACTGAAAGTCTGTGGTGATGATGAACTTGTCAAAGATTGCGTCAATCAACTCTTCCTGAATTTATGGGATAAAAGAGCTGCACTTCCGCCTGTAGAACAGGTGAAGTCCTACCTGATGACCTCACTGAAGCACAATATCCTGGATCAGCTGAGCGATCTTGATAAAACCAATGCAGCCCTGCTGAACATGGTTGCCGAAGAGGCGCATGCTGAGCTTTCTTATGAAGACATCATCATTAATGTCCAGCATGATGATCAGCTGAAAAGAAAACTGGAGCTGGCGATTGCGCAACTTACTCCACGACAGATGGAATTGATCCGACTCAAGTTTTTTGAAGACTTGAGCTATGAACAAATTGCTGGAGTAACTTCTCAGACGGTAAAAACTGCCTACAATACCATTTATGATGCGATAAAATCATTGAGGAAATTGTTAAAATGATTATTTGCGATAAATAATTCAATTTTTCTTAGGAAAAAACAGCTGGTTTTCTGTCTGTATAGTAAAACCAAAACATTATGTTGTTTCCTAACCCTGATTTTTGTGTAGAAGACCTGATTTGTGATGAAGGTTTTCAGCGGTACTGCCTTGGATATGATCCTGAGTTACAGGTTTCCTGGGACAACTGGATCGTTAGTCTTCCACACAGAGCTGATGATATTCGGGAAGCGACCAGGTTGCTGGATATCCTCCATGCGAAACGGGGAGGGAGAGTCCTGCAGTTCCGGGAGTTGGAAAGTGGATTGAGACAAAGGGAGCTTTTTGCAGCCTCCATTGCTCCGGTAGCAGAGGGCATACTGGGCCGCCCTAAAAGAGCGGCACTTGCCTATTACGGCTTTGCCGCTGTGGCAGCAAGTGTCCTGATTATGTTGGTTTTCTTTTTGAAAAAACAAGTCGCTCCAATACTGGAGAGTTCTGCAGCAACTGAATTTTCATCGGGCATTGTTCCACGGAAGACCATCATCCTTGAAGATGGTACCATTGTCACCTTATCGAAAGAAACTGTAGTCAGACTGAAAACCGGATTTAATCATGCCTCACGCGAGCTTTGGCTGGAAGGGGAAGCTTTCTTTGATGTTCATCATAATGCCTCCCTGCCTTTTATTGTTCATACTGCCTATAACGACATTCAGGTGTTGGGTACCACTTTTAATGTTAAAGCCTACTCACAAGATCCGACGATGGAAACAGCGCTGCTCAGGGGGAGTGTGCGTGTGGTCCCGAAAAGCCATCCTGAGCTAACGGTAGTTTTAAAGCCGAATGAGAAGCTGATTGCCGAACAAGACTCCAAATTCCGGAATGATAAACCGAACATAGCATATAAGGTTGTCATTTTCAGAGACAGCACCACAAGTGTTGCCCCCAAGGAACTCATGTGGTTGCGAAAGCGGCTCGAAATTGATGACCAACCCTTGTCGGCAATTGCAAAACAGCTCGAAAACTGGTATGGCATCAAGATAATGATTGAAGATGACGCCCTGAAGCATTACCGTTACTCTGGCGTATTTGAAAATGAAACCATTGTCAAAACGCTGGAAGCATTGCAACTGTCGTACCCCTTTAAGTTTATCATCCGGCAGGACGAGATCATACTTAAAAAACCATAATACGTACCAACCGACACTACCCGAATACAGCAATCAACCTACATCAACCAACTTTACCCAACCTTAACCAAACTAATATGAGAGAAAACGTACTCAGCAAACCCTCCGTTAGCGCTCGCCGGAGCTATTGTTCCGGCAATGGCTTGTTGCTGCGGATGAAAATTACAGGATTTATTCTGCTGGTCATCAGTCTGCAAACGACTTTTGCCGGATTTGCGCAGGAGAAGATTACCCTGCAGCTCCGCGATGCCAGCATCAGGACCTTGTTAAAAGCCATTGAAAAGCAAACTGCCTACCGCTTTGTCTACAGCCACAACATCATCTCCCAGGATGCAAAGACAACCCTGAACGTTCATGAAGCTTCTCTTGATGAGACCATGTTGCTCATCCTGAAAGGGACGCAGCTCAGTTATCAACAGAAAGAAGACCATCTCGTAGTGATCTATTCCTCGACATCTGCCCCGGAGAAAGCCATCGGCATCAGGGGGAGGGTTGTCGATGCCGGAGGGTTGCCTATGCCCGGGGTATCCGTTAAGGTCTCGGGAACGAACACCGCGGTAGTGACGGACGCAAATGGCAGCTATACCATCGAAGTGCCGGATCGCACTGCCAGCCTGGAGTTTACATTTGTAGGGTATGCACGTCAGGTTATTTCCGTCGGATCACAAACCACGCTGAATGTGACTATGACTGCCGGAAGCCAGGACCTGAAAGAAGTGACTGTAACAGGGTATACCAATTACAGCAGAAGCCAGTCTGCCAGCGCTTCCTCGGTAGTGCAGGGGAAAGACATGACACAGGCTTCCCTATCTACATTTGATCAGGTGCTCCAGGGACGCGTTGCCGGTTTACAGGTATCCTCAGGCTCTGGTCAGCCTGGAACAAATGCCCAGGTAATCCTCCGTGGTATTGGTACCATCAGCGGAAATACTGCTCCTTTATATGTACTGGATGGGATTCCCATTGAAAATTCTTACTTTCAAACGCTCAATTCGGCAGATTTTGAGAGCGTGACGGTTTTAAAAGATGCCACCTCAAAGGCTCAGTATGGTGCCAGGGGTGCGAACGGTGTCATTGTCATCACCACCAAAAAGGGAAAAACCGGAAAGGTGCAGTTCAGCTATAGATCACAATATGGCATCTCCAAACTGAGCTCGCCGAAGTTCAACATGATGAATACGGCAGAACGGCTGCGATTTGAAGAAGAGATCGGTCTGGAAACAGGATCCGAGATTGGCCCCGGATGGACATTCTCCAGGAATAACCCTGAATATTCGGACATGACCACGGTGGAACAGCAGCGTGCCGACTTCATCCTCGACAGCATCAGCAGGATCAATACCGACTGGAAAGACATCTTTTTCGGGACAGGCAAGTTTGTAGAACAGCAGGTGGATGCCAGTGGTGGGAACGATAATGTCCGTTTTTACAGCTCTGTGAATTATTATAAACAGGATGGTATTGCCAGAAGGTCTGGTCTTGAGCGGTACTCCATGAGGAATAATGTCGACTTTACGGCCGGACGGTTGTCGGCAAGCCTCAATACCAGTCTCGGTTATTCTGAGTCCAGCTTCATTGAGCGTGAAGGCTCCAGTAGTGGCAACAATCCTTTGTCGGCAGTGTATTATGCGCTTCCTTATGAGGCACCTTACGCTTCGGATGGTACACTTGTCCACTATGGCAACTCTGATGAATATGAGATTTATGACTTGCGCGAGGGTAGCAATGCTTTGGAGCGGATGTTGAACACCACCAACAAAACGAATCAGTATAAAACTATCCTGAGTGGATCGTTAAACTATAAACTCACCAACGACCTCACCGTAAAAACAAGGCTGGGGATAGACTTCAGGGAATCTACTGATGAACGTTTCATCAGGCCTGATTCTTATTCAGGGTCAAATGAAAATGGCGAGCAGGGAAGCTTCGGCGAGAACCTGCGCCGCAATTTTTCTATCATCTCCACTTCAGGGCTGACTTATAACAAAGTCGTCGACAAGCATAATTTTGAGCTTACCGGTTTGTACGAGATCACCAAACAGCGTTACAGAAGTTTCGGCTACAACGCTTATGGCATTGATCCACGCCTTCCGGAGACGCCTGCAGGTGCTACACCGGGTACGGATGAGAACTCATTTATCCCGGAGTTCAACGGCGGCAGGACCCGCAATGCATTGATCTCCTACATTGCCCTGGGCCGTTACACTTATAATGACAAGTATACCCTCAATGCCAGCTACCGTTATGATGGTTCTTCTACGCTGCCAGCAAAAAACAGATGGCATGGGTTTTATTCTGTAGGTCTGGCCTGGGACGTTAAAAAAGAAGAGTTCCTCTCGGAATCCTCATTTGTTGACGGCCTCAGGCTGCGTGCCAGTTATGGCACCACAGCGAGTCCCTTTGCGGGCAACTTCACCTACCTGCCAACGTATGCCACTACATCCTACGGCGGTAACAGCGGGATTTATCCTGCTTCGTACGGGAGTGCCGACTACGACTGGGAGTATGCGAAGGACCTGAACATCGGTTTTGATCTGGATATCTGGAACAACAGGGTTCATCTCGTAACGGATTTCTATCATAAAGAAACGGCAAACCTTTTCCTGGACCTGCCGGTGTCGCTCACCTCCGGGATTTCTTCAATGCCGCTGAATGCGGGCGCTATGCGCAACAGGGGTGTTGAGGTATCGCTTGGACTGGATGTCATCCGCAGTGCTGACTTCAAATGGAACCTCGGACTGAACTTTGCCTACAACCAAAACCGCGTGACCTCACTTGCCGGGGCGGGTGAGTTTGAACAGAATACCACGGAGATTGTGAGGGAAGGGCTGGCCTATGGATCTCATTATGCGCCAAAATGGGCTGGTGTGGACCGTGCAACCGGTGATCCCCTGTATTACAACAGGGATGGTTCCATTACTACGGATTACAACGCTACGGAAATGAGTGTTGCCGAGTTCGGCAGCCTGTACCCGCCATTCACAGGAGGGTTCAATACAGCCTTTAGCTACCGTTCTTTCAGTCTCTCGGCGCTGTTCAGCTTTGCGAACAACGTATACCGGTATAACAATGAGGATTATTACAATGAGAACCCGAGCTTTGGATCCAGCGGGCAGTCGGTCAGGATGTTGTACAACCGCTGGAAACAGCCGAATGATGACGCTATTCTGCCGAGGTATGATGCCGACAGGAGTTACTCATCTAAAGATATCCAGAATGCTTCCTACTTGAGACTGAGAAATGTAAACCTGAGTTACGCACTTCCGAAGTCGGTAATTGACCGGGCGAAATTCCTGACCGCGGTCAGCGTTTTTGTGCAGGGCAGCAACCTGGTCACCTGGACCAAATGGAAAGGTTTTGATCCTGAAGATAACAACGGTGAAGCGATGTTTGATTATCCAAACTCCAGGACTTACACCTTTGGTTTAAATGTTAACTTCTAACCCGTACAGACATGTCAAAATATTATAACAGACTTTTTCTTCCTGCAGTATTTGCACTTTCTCTGCTGGGAGCATCATGCAGCAAACAGCTGGACTTGCAGCCCACGGATACAATTGATGACAGCAAGGCTTTTCAGACCGTATCGGACCTGAATGGTGGACTACTGGGTGCCTATGCTTCATTAAATGCCACCACCATTACGAACGTATCGCTGACTTCCGATGAATGTATGCTGCCGAGTGAAAATGGTACCGGCCGTGGTGTGTCTACCTATCGCTGGCAATATGATGGCAGCAACTCGACCATTACGGCAGGCTGGGGCAGTAACTACGTTACCATAGATATCGTAAACAGGGTTCTTAATTTTGTGGACCGCGTGAAATCGAAACCTGCAGAGGAGACTTTAAGACAGCAATATAAAGGAGAGCTGCTGGCCATGCGTGCCTACTGCCACTTTGAGTTGCTGAGAAACTTTGCTGCCGCTTATGAAACTTCGGCCCTTGGCATTCCTTACATGGAAGAATCAAAAGTATCCAAGCCCTCACGGTTGCTGTTTGGGGAGAGCATTGCCAAGGTGAAAGCCGATCTGATTGCTGCGAAGGCGCTAATTCCTGCATCATTTGACGACAACACGAGGATTACGCTTCCTGCCATTTCGGCGATGCAGGCAAGGGTAGCACTTTATGAACGCAACTGGACGGATGCCATCACCTTTAGCACAGAGGCAATCAATGCCGTCCCGTTGGCAAGTATCAGCGAATTTCCGGATATCTGGAAAGACGAGTCGGAGGCCGAGGTCATCTGGAAGCTGAAAAGGGTCACTGGAGATAGCCGCATTGGAGATTTTTATTACGATACACGTAATATTGTTCTGTATGCACCGGCATTTGAGCTGATCAATACTTTCGATCAGGTGAACGATGTCAGATATGGTGCGTATGTTAAATTTGATGACACGAGAGGGCAGGGAAAGTCGCTATACAGTGTCAATAAGTACCTGGAGGGCAGCTCCGGACTGCCCAACCTGACGGATGTTAAACTCTACAGAACTGCTGAGCTGTACCTGATACGTGCGGAAGCTTATGCCGAGCAGAACAATCCTGGACTGGCAACACAGGCGCTGAACGAACTGCGTGCTGAACGCATTGAAGGGTATACGGATGCGGCATTCGGAGATAAGGCGGAACTGATCACAGCCATTACCCTTGAGCGTTATAAGGAGCTGGCGTTTGAAGGACACCGCTTTTTTGACCTGAGGAGGCTTGGCCTGCCCATCACGAGGATTCCTGCCGATGCGATAAACACATTAGGGGCAATCACACTGACATCGGATGAGAAACAATATGCATACCCAATCCCAAATGCGGAAATCACAGCCAATCGTAATGTACGTCAAAATCCTTTATATTGAACTTATGAACTTTAATCTGAAACATCCCCTGTGTTTCTTGCTAATCCTCTTTTCGGCACAACTGCAGGCGCAGGCACAGAAAAAATATGTAATGGTGATCCACGGTGGGGCAGGCACCATCCTGAAGAAAAATATGACCCCTGAAAAGGAGGCTGCTTATGTGGCGGTGCTCAAACAAGCGCTGCAGGTAGGTTACGATCAGATCCATTCTGGGAAGAGCAGCCTGGACGCCGTGGAGGCTAGCATCCATGTGATGGAAGATTCGCCCTTATTTAATGCCGGCAAAGGTGCTGTTTTTACCCATGATGGCAGAAACGAGATGGATGCAGCCATTATGGATGGCAGTAATATGGCGGCCGGGGCTGTAGCAGGGGTGACAGTGATCCGCAATCCCATCAGTGCTGCCCGGGCAGTAATGGAAAAATCTGAACATGTCATGATGGTGGGGCCAGGAGCTGAAGCCTTTGCCAGGCAGGCCCACCTGGAAATTGTTGATCCCAAATATTTCTACACCAGGGAACGTTGGGATGGGCTGCAGCAGGCGATAAAGGAAGATTCCCTGAAGGCTGTGCTGGACCATGGCAGTAAGAAGTCGATGAAGCTCGGTACCATCACTAAGGATTACAAATTCGGTACAGTGGGTGCCGTGGCGCTCGACCAGGCTGGAAACCTGGCGGCGGGGACTTCTACCGGAGGCATGACCAACAAAAAATATGGCCGCGTTGGTGATGCGCCGATCATCGGTGCAGGAACCTATGCCAACAATGCTACTGCAGGTATTTCCTGCACAGGCTGGGGTGAGTTCTACATACGTAATGTGGTGGCACACGACATTTCAGCGATGATGGAATATAAAAAGGTGTCACTTGCCGTTGCCGCTAAGGCGGTGCTCGAAAAGGTAGGCAAGATGGGTGGTGATGGCGGGCTGATTGCGCTGGACAGGCGCGGCAATGTAACCATGCCTTTCAATACCGAAGGGATGTACCGCGGAACGGTCACTGCAGATGGTAAGATTGAGGTGCTGATTTATAAATAAAGCTAATGATGAAGTATAGATTTTTCTTTCTGTGTTTCTTTTTATTAGTGATGACACAGGCAGAAGCACAGCGAAATGCACCGAAACCGAAGGGCAACTTGTTTATCATTGGTGGGGGATCGCGATCACCTGAACTGATCAGAGAACTGCTGCGCACTGCTGATCTGCGTCCAAAAGACCATATCGTTGTGCTGCCCATGTCCAGTGCAGAGCCCGAGGCTTCTTTTGCCTCCATTGCCAAAGAGTTTTCGACTGCCTCCACTCAGGTCATTGGTAATTTGAATTTTGACGCCGAGAAAGTGAAGGATAAGGTCTGGCTGGATTCTCTCAGGACGGCGCGACTGATTTTTATTACCGGGGGCGACCAAAGCCGGTTCATGAAGGCGGTGTTGCATACACCTGTATACGAGGTGATCCATGAGGCTTACCGTAATGGCGCCACCATTGCCGGTACCAGCGCCGGGGCTGCGGTGATGAGCAAATACATGATTACCGGAGAACAGCTCCTGGGGGATACGTCTTACAGGGCTACCTTTGATAAGTTATTGAAGGGAAACATCGTGTTTGAGGAGGGCATGGGCCTGCTTGATTCCGTGATCATCGATCAGCATTTTGTGAAGCGCAGCCGCTACAACCGATTGCTTTCGGCACTGGCGGCGCATCCTACATTTGACTGTATCGGCATTGATGAGGGAACCGCGATTGTGGTGAGTGGCAAGAAGGTCCGGGTGGCAGGGGTAAGTCAGGTGCTCAGTATTTCCGACCCCAAAGAGCTGAAAGTTACAGAAACGGGACACCTAAAAATGAAAAATCTCCGTTTCAGCATCTATACTGACGGAGATTCCTTTATGATTAAATAATCTTTAGTAGGGACTGGTATGGTTACAGCAGGTGTGCAAACACCTTGCTGTGCCAGCTTTCCTCAAATGGAAGTTCCCATTTCGTCTCAAACTCTTCAAGGGTTTGCACCAGGTTGTTGAAAACGATGGTTTTAGGTCCAATGGTCTTGATGTTGACCAGGGTTTCAAAATCTTCTTTATTGCTGACGATCACCTTACCGTCAATCTTGTAAGCCATATTGAACCTGTCGAACAGATCGACCTGGTATTCCTGTTCAATTTCCTTGATGATGCGTACTGAGGCATCAATAGAACATCCGGTGGCACCGGCCGTTGCTTCATCCACCGTGAACACGATGAAAAAGTGGTGCAATACTTCTGCTTTTGCACTCAGCTGATGCCCATGAGCTTTCCATTGCGAAGTGAACGCATTCAGCTTTTTGTCGATGGCCGAAACCTCGCTGTCGCTGAATGCCCTATTGCTCTGGTAGATCCAAATTCTTGATTGTGGAGAAAAAGTCATACTTCAAATTTACTAAAATATTTAAATTGATTTTTCTAAATTTTTGACGTGATGGAAAAGTTTACATTAAACTTGAAAACAGGCCTCTGTATTTTGATTTGCCTTGTTTTTATGGCTTTTTCAGCCTATATCCCCCTCGATGAGCAGTTTGTGTACCTGCAGAAAAAGCTCGTTGACCATTACGACAATACCCAGGAAAGTAAGGAGGTGAAACGTTATGAGCTAAATGTTACCAACAGTGGCTTTTGTCGGTATAAGCGTTATTTCAACAATGGGAAGGTTGAGTATTTCTCCTTCAACCTGATGAAATTCGCGTCCATGGATTACTACGGAACCGACAAAAATGGCAAACTCCTGCTGCGGACGAAGGGAGAAGATGTGATCGTCCAGACGCACAATGACAAAAAGGGTGATGTAGACAGCATGGCGACTTATCTGTCCATTCCGATGAAGGATATGGAGCCTGAAGATCTGGTAGATCTTTCCGAAAGGTTAACGAAACTTAACGGGCAGGTACTGGTTCAAAAATAGTATATACTGCAGTTTCCTCATATCTGGAGGCCACGATAATCTCCGTTCCATTTGAATGCACATTGAATAAGTCCTGTACCAGCTGCGGGTTGTTGTTGTCCTTACTCAGGTGGGAGAGCAACAGGTGGCTCATAAATGCCGGTCTGTGGGTGGTGAAAAGCTCAAGGGCCTGTTTGTTGGACAGGTGGCCCCGCCCGCCGCTGATCCTTTTTTTCAGGAAATAGGGATAGGCACTTTTGCTGAGCAGCTCGTCATCGTAATTCGCTTCAAGGAAGGCCGCATGGCATTGACGGAAGTGATCTACCAGCTGTTCACATGCTGCACCAAGGTCTGTGAAGACACCCACCTTGGTTTCACCGCAGCTCACCATGAAACTGTGGGGTTCTATGGCATCATGGATCTTGGGGAATACCTTAACACGAAGTGCGCCGATTTGAATAGTCTGATGACTGCTGATGGGTCTGAACAAATCCTCTCTGATGCTGAATTTGCAATTGAGCATGGTGCCCCTGGTGATGTAGACCGGCAGGTTAAACTTTGCGGATAAAGTACAAAGCCCTTTGATGTGATCAGTATGTTCGTGGGAGATGAAGATGGCTTTTACTTTGCCCATATCCAGTCCTAGTCTGGTCATGCGTTTCTCCGTCTCACGGCAGGATATTCCCGCATCGATAAGAACGGCTTCCTCTTCGTTGCCCACGTAATAGCAATTACCATTGCTACCCGAGTTTAATGATGCTATGAACAGATCGTTACAAGCCATTTGCTTTCGCTGTAATTTCTGCGATGTCGAGCACCGTTACATTCTGATCTTCGTCTTTCATTTTCACCCCATCACGCAGCATGGTCATGCAGAAAGGGCAGGAGGCAGCAATGATCTGTGGTTTTGTTTCCAGTGCTTCTTCAATCCTTTCGATGTTGATGTCCTTATTGCCTTTTTCAGGTTCCTTGAACATCTGTGCGCCACCAGCACCACAGCACAGTCCGCCGGACTTGCAGCGTTTCATCTCCACCAGTTGCGCATCGAGTGCTTCCAATGCCTTTCTAGGCGCTTCATAAACGTCGTTTCCGCGTCCCAGGTAACAAGGGTCGTGGTAGGTGATCTTTTTACCCTTAAAGCTCTCGCCGCCTTCGGCCTTGAGTTTTCCTTCGTCAATCAGCTGTTGGATGAGTTGTGTATGGTGGATGACCTCGTAGGAGCCACCCAGTCCGGGGTATTCATTTTTGATGGTATTGAAACAATGCGGGCATCCGGTAACAATCTTTTTAATGTTATAGGCGTTGAGCACTTCGATATTGGTCATAGCCTGCATCTGGAAGAGAAACTCATTTCCAGCACGTTTTGCAGGGTCGCCGGTGCAGCTTTCTTCCGTGCCAAGTACCGCATATTTCAGGCCTACATGGTGCAGTATCTTGCAGATGTCGCGTGTGGTCTTCTGTGCCCGTTCATCATAACTTCCGGCACATCCTACCCAAAATAAGATTTCAGGTTCTTCGCCCTTAGCCATTAGCTCTGCCATGGTAGGCACTTCAAAATTTAGTTGCTCGCTCATCTTCTGTAATAGTCGATTTAATAATTTGGATTAACTTTCTTTTGCCCAGTTGAAACGATCTGCCGGAGAATATTTCCATGGGGCGCCATTGTTTTCAATGTTACCAAGCATGGCGTTGATGCTGGCCGGCGACTGTGACTCTTCCATCACGGCAAACCTGCGCAGTTCTATAATGATGGCCAGCGGATCAATATTGATCGGGCAGGCCTGCGTACAGGCGTTACAGCTGGTACATGCCCATATCTCCTCGCGACTGATATAGGTGTCGATGAGGGACTTGCCGTCATCGAAACCATTGCCGGTCTTGTCTATGTTTTTGCCCACTTCTTCAAGCCTGTCCCTCGTGTCCATCATGATCTTGCGCGGGGACAACAGTTTTCCGGTGATGTTTGCCGGGCATACAGAGGTGCATCTTCCACACTCGGTGCAAGTATACGCATTCATCAGGTTAACCCAACTCAGGTCATTGACATCTTTTGCGCCAAACCTCCCGACTTCCCCCTCAGGGGGCGTAAATGAAGGATCCAACATCGCTTTTACTTCATTTGTGACACTCAGCATATTTGTGAATTCACCTTTTGGCTCCAGGTTGGAGAAGTAAGTATTCGGGAAGGCAAACAGGATATGAAAATGTTTGGAGTAGGGCAGGTAATTTAAAAATCCGAAGATCCCGATGATGTGGAACCACCAGCAGCCTCTTTCAATGGCCACAAGGCTGACCTCGGTATCAGGAAGGAGGCCTGTCAGGTACTGGCTTACGGGAAACGCTCCGGCGCTGATGTAGTGTGCGGCACCCAATGACTGCAGTTTTGCATCGGCAGCATTCATCAGCAGGAAGGCACTCATCAGTAAGATCTCTGTAATGAGGATGTAGTTGGCGTCAGACTTCGGCCAGCTGGTCATCTCGACTCCGCTGAAACGCTTCAGCCTGATGATGTTCCTCCGGATGAGGAAAATGGCACATCCCAGCCATACACCCAGGGCAAGGAGCTCAAAGGAGCCAATCAGGAAATTATAAAAAATACCCAGTCCGCCGAAAACGCGGTGGCTGCCAAAGATCCCATCGATCATGATCTCCAGGACTTCAAGGTTGATGATGACAAATCCTGCATAAACGATCAGGTGTAATACAGCAGGAACAGGACGGAAGAACATCTTGGTTTGTCCGAATGCAACTTTGAGCATTGTCATCAGCCTTTTCTTCGGCTGATCATCTCTATTTGCTGGTTTTCCCAGCCTGATATTACGGATTACCTTCTTTACATTATAGCTGAACCATGCTACGGCAGCCAGTGTAAGGACAATAAACAGGATTTGTGATACCATTTTCGAAGATAGTTTAGTTGATGCTAAGTTAAAACAAATCTCAGAAAACCACTTACTATGCATGCATAAAGTCTACAGTTTTTAGGGTTTCTAAATAAAACTGAGGGATTTTGAACTTTTTTCAAATAAAAGATGGTTTTACAAAAAAAGACTCTACATTTGCATTCCCAAACAATGGGAACAATATACAAACGGTGCCATAGCTCAGTCGGTAGAGCAAAGGACTGAAAATCCTTGTGTCGCTGGTTCGATTCCAGCTGGCACCACCAGTAAAAAAGCCTTATTTCAATCAGAAATAAGGCTTTTTTACTTTTAAAGGCATTTTTCTTTTTTTTATATCACCAACAAATCTACAAACTCATGTACCTGCATATTCGAAAGCTTGTCATGATCCAGTGAAGCATCCAGAATTACCTGTTGTTGTTTTTCAGGGAATTTCCTTGCAAGGTTGATTTTGAATTTATCGAGCAATTCAGGAATCCCTTCTGTTCTCCGGCGCTGGTGGCCGATCGGGTATTCTACCACTACCTCTTCCAGAATGGTTCCGTCATTCAATTCTATTGTCAATGCATTTGCAATCGAGCGTTTTGCAGGATCATGATAGTCGATGGTAAACCGAGGATCTTCAATACATTCCATTTTGTCCCTGAGTACGTCAATTCTCGGGTCAACAGCGATGTTGTCTTCGTAGTCTGCTGCTGTCAATCGTCCGTAGATCAGCGGTACTGCGACCATATACTGGATGCAATGGTCTCTATCGGCGGGATTGTCCAGCGGCCCTTTTTTGTCGATGATGCGGATTGCCGCTTCATGTGTACGGATCGTGATCTTTTTGATTTCTGTCGCTGCTCTGCCCAGTATTTTTAACTCCCCATGCAGGGTCATAGCCGCTTCTACTGCTGTTTGGGAATGGAATTCTGCAGGGAAGGATATTTTAAACAGGATGTTTTCCATTACATAAGAGCCGTATTCACGCTGGAACTTAAATTCGTTGCCTTTGAAGGAAACATCATAAAATCCCCAGGTTTTGGCCGTCAGCACCGATGGATACCCCATTTCTCCGGTTTTTGCAATCAGTGCCAGGCGAACAGCACGGGAAGTTGCATCTCCGGCCGCCCAGGATTTCCGGCTTCCGGTATTCGGGGAGTGCCGGTATGTCCTCAATGACTGCCCGTCTACGAAAGCCAATGAAACCGCATTGATGAGTTCGTCGCGTGTCAGCCCGATTAGCTTTCCGACCACAGCAGTTGAAGCAATCTTTACCAGGATTACATGATCCAGACCTACTTTGTTAAAAGAGTTTTCCAATGCCAGTACGCCCTGAATTTCATGCGCCTTGATCATGCCTTCCAGTACATCTTTCACCAGCAATGCAGGTTTGCCATTTGCAATGGCAGTTCTCGAAAGCCAGTCGGCGGTAGCAAGGATGCCACCCAGGTTATCTGAAGGGTGGCCCCATTCTGCAGCCAGCCAGGTATCATTAAAATCCAGCCAGCGGATGATGGTCCCGATATTAAATGCAGCCTGCACAGGGTCAAGCTGAAACTGAGTTCCGGGGACTTTTGCGCCATTGGGAACGACAGTTCCCTGTACAATAGGTCCCAGTAATTTGGTGCAAGCGGGGTAGGTTAAGGCTTCCAGTCCACATCCCAGAGTATCCAGCAGGCAGTAATGTGCAGTTTGCCAGGCCAGGGTGTTTGTGATTTCATAGTTTAAGACATAATCGACAATGTCTGTTAAGACCTTGTCAGGCTGCGGCCTTTCGTTAGAGATATATGTTGACATTTTATAATTCTTTTGATAAATATTGTTTCTTAGCGGTTTTCCATCGGGACAAAATCCCTGTTTTCCGGACCGGTGTAGTTGGCACTTGGGCGGATGATCTTTCCATCCTGCCGTTGTTCAATGATGTGGGCACTCCATCCCGTCACCCTTGAGATTACAAAGAGGGGAGTAAACATGAGGGTCGGTATTCCCATCAGGTGATAGGAAACTGCAGAGAACCAGTCGAGGTTGGCGAACATTTTCTTTTCCTCCCACATGAGGCTTTCTAAACGATCGGCGATGGTATAGAGCATCATGTCGCCGGCTTCTTCGGATAAATGCCCGGCAACCTTTTTGATAACGATGTTACGGGGATCTGAAATGGTGTAAACAGGGTGTCCGAAGCCGATGATGACTTCCTTGTTTTCCAGGCGCCTGTGAATGTCTGCTTCTGCTTCTTCCGGAGAGCCGTATCTGCTTTGAATATCATAGGCCACCTCATTGGCGCCCCCATGTTTCGGACCGCGCAATGCACCTATGGCCCCTGTTATGGCAGAATAGATGTCAGATCCTGTCCCTGCAATCACCCTGGCGGTAAAGGTGGAAGCATTGAATTCATGTTCAGCGTATAGGTTAAGCGAGATCTGCATGGCCTTTACCCAGGATTCCGGAGGTTTCCGTCCATGTAACAAGTGAAGGAAATGTCCGCCAATTGAATCGTCATCCGTTTCTACCTCTATTGTTTTTCCGTTGTGGGCATAGTGATACCAGTACAACAACGCTGAGCTGAAACAGGCTAGTAGCTTGTCGGCGATGTCCCTTGCTCCGGAAACATTGTGGTCGTCCCTTTCCGGCTGGATGCTGCCAATGGCAGAAACCGTGGAGCGCATGACATCCATTGGATGTGCCGCTGCAGGAATTTGCTGTAAGATATTTTTAACCGAATTGGGGAGCCCCCGTAACGACTTCAATTTGGTTTTATAGTTGATCAGCTGCGACCTGGTGGGAAGCGCGCCGTAAATCAGCAGATAGGCAACCTCTTCAAACTCGGCTTTTTCTGCCAGGTCCAGGATGTTGTAACCCCTGTAATGGAGGTCATTGCCACTCTTTCCTACGCTGCATAATGCGGTGTTCCCTGCGGGGACACCAGAAAGCGCTACACTTTTTTTAGGCCTGAAAGCCGGGGTTTCCTGATGCTCAGTCATGCTTGTCTGCTTTAAAAAGGTGATCTAATTTTTGCTCGTAGTCGTGATAGCCAATGCTTTTATAAAGCTCTTCCCTTGTTTGCATGGTATCCAGCACATGCTGCTGTGTACCATCTTTGCGGATGTGCTGATAGACATTTTCTGCCGCTTTATTGGCCGCACGAAAGGCCGAAAGCGGGTATAATACCAGACCGACGCCAGCATCTCGGAGCTCATCAACAGTATACATCCTGATCATTCCAAACTCAGTAATGTTGGCGAGTACGGGAATTCCTGTGGCGTCGACGAATTTCTGATAGTGGGAGAGGTCCGCGATGGCTTCCGCGAAGATAAAGTCGGCCCCTGCTGCGGCGTAAGCAACCGCTCTTTCCAGTGTTTTGTCCAGACCCTCCGCCTGGAAAGCATCTGTACGTGCGCCTATGACAAAATGTTCATCGGTTCTGGCATCTACAGCGGCCTTGAGTCGGTCAGCCATTTCTTCTTTGCTCACAACTTCCTTTCCCGGGCGGTGACCGCAACGTTTGGCGGCTACCTGATCCTCAATGTGCAGTGCCGCCGCGCCTGCTTTGATCAATGATTTTACGGTACGGGCAATGTTAAATGCCGAAGGGCCGAAACCCGTATCCACATCCACCATGAGGGGCAGGTCACACACACCTGTGATGCGCTGGATGTCAATCAGGACATCTTCAAGTGTGGTAATTCCGAGGTCTGGGATGCCCAATGATCCTGCAGCTACACCTCCTCCTGAAAGGTAAATGGCATTGAAGCCCGCTTGCTGTGCCAGTAGGGCATGATTGGCGTTGATGGCGCCTACAATCTGGAGCGGACTTTCCTTTTTTAAAGCCTCCCGGAATTTCTCACCGGGGGATTTAAGAATTCTTGTTTGCATTGTCAGTTTTTTACAGATTTATATTGGTTAGCAGTTCTTTGATGTTGACACCATGCGAAACTGATACCCATAGAACTATGGGTAGCCGAGGTGTAGATTTTTTTCGATTGATGTAATATGCAAAAGAACCTGACTGCAATTTAAAGAAAATAAAGCCAATAAGGTGAGCTCTTTTAGCAAACTGCCGGGAGGAATCGAGTAAATGTTCTGATCAGAACGTATACCAGCAGAAAACACATTTTTTAAATCCCATAAAATTAAATGGTTACGAGTTTGCAGTCGATTATTGGTAAATATTCATTGATGTCTGGTTTGGATTTTCGAAAAAAGATTTTACATTTGCAACCCCGATACGGGAGATGGTGCCATAGCTCAGTCGGTAGAGCAAAGGACTGAAAATCCTTGTGTCGCTGGTTCGATTCCAGCTGGCACCACCAGTAAAAAGCCTTATTTCAAATGAAATAAGGCTTTTTTGGTTTTAAGGGTTTTTTCTGCAGTAGTGGGCTATAATCTTATTCATGGCTCCTGCCGATCTAATTTGGGGTCTAACCGCTACTAAAAATGCGTCCAGGATGTATTTCGAAGCGATTTCATGGGGCTTAGCCTATCAAATTGCGAACCAATGGCTACGTGGTGGCTACGCAACCCCTTTGCAGCAGCGAACAAGGTACGTTCGCAATGTTTGTATACACGATTTGGGCTATTATAAATCTTAATCTGCTATTTCTATCACACTCTCTTAATTTTTGTCGGTTCAAAAACATTTTTAGATACCATTGGTTGTATGACAAATTAAACCTTCTACTATCCAGATACGAGCGTGAAAAAGTTAAACGGCCCCAGACTCCTATTGATTTTAGGTCTCGGCATCCTGCTGTTCGTTGAGGGCTTTTCGGCTTACAGGCTTCATCAGCTCTCAGGGGAACAGCACCAGATCAAAACCGATTACTCTAATGTGAACAACATTAGCTTCGGTTTATTTTCTGTGGATCAGTGGAGGGATAAGGTTTCAGGTATCCTGCATCATCAGGTGCGCAATTTTGAACTGACGCCACAACAGAAAAAGCAGCTGCGCACAGAAGTGGAACAGGTGATGCTGGCCCTGATCGATAAGGCCGAGGCACTGGTCAACAAAAAGAAAAAGACACTTGACGGAAAGATCAAGAAGTTTGTCATCAAAACTTTCGTGAATACCGATAAGATCAGGGAGAAAGTCCCTGGTTTTGCCGACCAGGTGATGGCTGAGCTTGATGACCCCGCCAACAAAAAGAAAATGAGCAGGCTTGCTATGGAGAAATTCGATAACCTACAGCACACCGACTATGTAGACAGCACGCTGGCCGTAAGACAAGCGGAGACAGGTGAAGTGTTCAAAAGGTATAAGGTGACTTCCACAGAAAAGCTGAATGAATTGCTGAAAAAACGCCTGGCGAAGATCAAGACCGAAACCTATACGCATTCTTTCATTATGATGGCCTGTATCGCCTTGGTATTGATTACCTGGTGGCTGCTGAGGAAAAAGAAAGAGCTGCATGCGACCTTATTTATCCTATCCTTGTGTTTTGCGTTCATCTTATTGGTAGTGGGACTTATGGCCTCCATGATTGAAGTTGATGCACGTGTCAGGTCCTTCGATTTTGTCTTGTTGGGGGAGCATGTGCTGTTTGAAAACCAGGTGTTGTTTTTCCAGAGTAAGAGCATTCTCGATGTCGTGCGTATCTTGATGAAACAGCCGGCGATTGATTCTATTCTGGTTGGCGCTTTGATTTTCATGTTCAGTGTGGCTTTTCCTGTGATCAAGCTAGCCTCAACAGGCATTCACCTGCTTGGAAAAAAGAAGATCGCCGAGAACAGGTTCATCAGGTTCTTTGCGTTCCGCTCGGGCAAATGGAGCATGGCCGATGTGATTGTGATCGCTATATTGATGGTATATATTGGCTTAAACGGACTGCTGGATAGTCAGTTGAAGGGATTGAACATTAAGAGCGACCTGCTGACGGTCATTACCACCAACAATACGGCACTGCAGCCGGGATATATCATCTTTATCTGTTTTGTGCTGTTTGGGCTGACACTTTCTACTATACTAAAATACATCAGCCCACACGACGCGCATTAATCATACCTTAATCTCTAACCTTATTAGCTTATAAACGATGAATTCAGCAACAACAAAAGATAAAATCGGCCTTCCAGGAATACTGGTCATGCTTGCGCTGGTGGCACTTTTGGTCGCAGAATGCTGGGCGGGCTTCAGGGTATATCAGCTTTCCAGGGAACGTGAGCAGATTAAGATCGATTATAGCGTATCTAATAACATTACTTTCGGCGTGTTCTCGGTGGACATGTGGAGGGAAAAGATCACTGGGATTGTAGAAGATAAAATCGGCGATTTCAAGGTTACTGCTCAGCAAAAGAAAGCGTTGCAGAAAAAGATAGAAGTCCAGTTGAATGGGCTCGTCACCAAGGTTGTTAAGGACATCAAAAAACCGCAAAAAAGTATTGGTGGTAAACTCAAGAAGTTCGCTTTTAAAACATTTGTCGATGAAGATGAATTGCGGCAGCCCATACCTGAGTTCGCGCGGACGATTGTTAACAAAGTGAGCAGTCCGGCAAGCATGAAGCGACTGAAATATGTTGCCGGCAGCAAGATAGACTCCCTGGAAAGTCAAACTTTCGACAACAGTGAGCCCGCAAGTGTAACCGTCAACAGAAATGTATATAAAAAGTATAAAGTGAACAATGCGGTGCAGTTCGACCAGACGATAGAACGTAAGCTGGATACCATCAAAAGGATGACCATGCAATATGCACTGGTGATGGCGGGGGCTGTAATCCTCGCGCTGGGGCTATGGTGGCTGGTAAGGATGCAGCCCCGGCTCTATACGCCTGCTTTTATTGTGTCCATCCTTTTTGCACTGGTGATCTTGATTGTGGGTACCAGCGCCACCATCATCGAGGTAGATGCGCGTATTGAGAGTTTGAAATTTACATTGCTTGGCGAAAAACTTTCCTTCGACAATCAGGTGTTGTTTTTTCAAAGTAAAAGCATTTTTGCAGTGGTGATGGACCTGCTGAAGGAACCTAAACCTGATGCTGTTCTGGTAGGGGTATTGTTGTTTTTGTTCGTACTCGTGTTGCCTCTACTGCGCCTCATCGGTAAAGGCATGTATGTGTGTTACAGGGAACGCAATCCCGAAGATCGTGTTGCTAAATTCCTGGCCTTTGATCTGGATAAATGGGACATGGCAGATGTGATGATCGTAGGGGTGGGGATGACCTATATCGGTCTTAATGGAATTTTAAAAAGTCAGCTATCGGGCCTGAACATCCAGGAAGACATCCTATCTACCACCACCTCAAATGCAACTTCTCTACAGGCCGGATATTTCATATTTACCGGGTTTGTTGTCTACTCAATTGTGCTGACCCTAATCTGCAAAAGGATCAAAAAAACTGTTCCGCTTTAAGCCTGTTTCTCTTACTGGCGCTGTTGATTTCATCTGGATAAAATTTGTATTTTAGTCAAACTTAATCTCAGTTATCCATGAAGATCACTTTTTTTATCCTAAAACCGATCTTATCGGTTATCGTTATCCTGCTTGCTGCGCAGCCAGGCAAAGCCGCGAAGGTGGACACCGTGCTCACCAGCAGTGAGGCCATGCACAAGAAGATAAAAGCAGCTGTCGTCACACCCGATAAATACAATAGTAACACCAAATTACCGGTGATGTATCTCTTGCATGGTGCTGGGGGAAACTATGCCGAATGGCTGGCCAAACCAGGGGATAAGGACGTGGTGAAGAAGATGTCCGATCTTTATCAGATGATTATTGTATGCCCGGATGGCGGTATCACCAGCTGGTATTATGACAGTCCTGTAGATTCTGCTTATCGCTATGAGACCTACATCAGCAAAGAACTGGTAAGTTTTGTTGACCAGCATTATGCGACAATCCAGGAACGTTCCGGCCGGGCGATCGTCGGGTTGAGCATGGGTGGACACGGTGCATTGTACCTGGCATTCCGTCATCAGGATTTATACGGTGCTTGCGGCAGCATCGCCGGAGGGGTCGATATCCGCCCTTTCCCTGAAAACTGGGACCTTGCCAAACGTCTCGGCAGTTATAGTGATTATCCTCAGCGCTGGGAAACAAACACTGTTATTAACCTGACTCACTTACTGACCCCGAACAAACTCGCAATTATCATCGACTGCGGTACCAGCGACTTCTTCTATGAGCCCAATGTGCGTTTCCATGAGAAACTTTTGGAACGTCACATTCCCCACGATTTTATCACGAGACCAGGCTCGCATAACTTTGAATACTTCGGGAAGGCATTGGTCACCCAGGCTTTATTTATCAGTCGTTTTTTTGATAAAACGCTGTAACAGGAACTGCCCAATTCATTTATCACATCTATCTCAAGCATCCTGATCAATCTCAGCCCGGGAGACTGTCAATGAATGTCACACAATGATCTGGTTATTCCATAGGAGGTTT
>NZ_ABCM01000018.1 GCF_000170795.1 Pedobacter sp. BAL39 | reverse complement strand
CACCCTTAATCAAATGAAAAAATTATTGGCGACTAAAACTTTCCAATGGCGGCAGTGCCTCCGGACCTACACCCCACTTGTAATTAGGTTTACTACCCATTACAAACTCCAGCTGTCCGCCGTTATTGATGTCCTTTTGCGTGATGTAAGTTTTGTTGTAACTTTTTCCATTCAGCTTGACCGACTGGATGTAGACATTTTTAACACCTGCATTTTTTGCGGATACATGAAAACCTTTACCATTTCCAAGATCCAGATGCGCACTTTTTAGTACCGGAGATCCGATCATGTAAACGCCGTTTGCAGGGTTTACAGGGTAAAAACCCATAGCACTGAAGATGTACCAGGAAGACATCTGTCCGCAATCTTCATTTCCTGAGTATCCGGACGACGAAGTTGTGTAGAGTTCATTGAGAATTTTCGACACATATTGTTGTGTTTTCCAAGGTTGTCCGACATAATCGTAAAGATAGGCCACATGGTGACTAGGCTCATTGCCATGTGCATATTGCCCGATAAAACCGGAGGCGTTACCATTCATTTCTCCGGATTTATCTTCCAGAGAGAAGAAGGTATCTAACTTTTTGATAAACAGCTGATCACCACCAACCAAATCGATCAGGCCCGGAACATTCTGCGGAACATACCAGAAATATTGCCAGGCATTTCCCTCGGTATAAGGATTCCCGCCATTTCCACCATACTGCAACGGATCAAAAGGTGTGATCCATGAGCCATTTTTGTTCTTTGCCCTGAAAAATCCTGATTCTTTATCATATAAATTCGCATAATACTCTGAACGTTTCATAAAGTAATCATAATCGGCAGTCTTTCCCAGTTTTTTTGCCAGCTGTGCAACACACCAGTCATCATACGCCGTCTCCAGGGTAATGGAAACGGATTGCGAATTGATGTCTTCGGGGATATATTTGTATTTTTCCCAGGTACTGAACGGAGAGCCCGGATGTTCCATCGTAGAAGATCCTTTCACAGCAGCATATGCTTTATCAAGATCAAAACCTTTAATCCCTTTCATTGCGGCATCAACGATCACCGGAATGGCATGGTTACCAATCATGCAATAGTTTTCCGTTCCCCACAGTTGCCAGATCGGCAGATAACCATAGGTATCGTATTGGCGAAGCATGCTATTGACAAAATCTGCCGTACGTTCCGGCTGAAGAAGTGTATACAAGGGATGGGCGGCACGGTAAGTATCCCATAATGAAAACGTGGAATAGTGTTTCTTATCGCTAGTATTCCTGATGGTATAATCGGTTGACATGTAGTCTCCATTGACATCGGCCATATTGTTAGGCTGCGTAAAAGCATGGTAAAGCCCAGTGTAGAAAATCTCCTTCTGTGCCTGGGTACCATTAACCTTAACCTTTTCCAGCTCCTGTTCCCATTGATCGGCGGTTTGTTTAACAACCTCATCAAAATTCCATCCTGCAAGTTCAGCATGAAGATTCTGCCTGGCATTTTCGACGCTTACCGCTGATAATGCAACCTTTACCTGAAGCTCCCTGTTTGTCCTTGCATCAAATGTCAGGGCCGCCTTCAGGTTGGCACCATTTACCAGCGCTACCTTCTTGCCATCCCCACCATCATAAAGCAATGAAGAGATGATAGGCTGAGAGAACTCGGCATGGAAATATACTTTCCTCAATTTAGACCAGCCGGTCAACACCCGGTATCCTTCAATCGTTTTGTCATCTATGATCCTGATCTCAGCGTCAATAATTTTACAGCTCCAGTAGCCACGCTTTTTATCAAGCGAGTGGTCCAGGTCTATGATCACATTTGCTTGATCAGTCGCAGGAAAAGTATATCGGTGCATACCGACATGTGTTGTGGCTGCCAGCTCGGCATTGATCCCATAATCCTGCAACCTCACCTGATAGTAACCGGGCCTCGCTGTTTCTTCTTTGTGAGAAAAAGCTGAACGATAGCCGCTGCCAGGTTGTTTTGCATCTCCTGGCCTGATCCTGATCTCACCGGTAGTAGGCATCATCAACACATCAAACAAGTCCGCCACCCCTGTTCCACTCAGGTGAGTGTGACTGAACCCAACAATGGTATTGTCGTTATAATCGTATCCTGAAGCCACACCGTCGGGACTTTCATGGGTGTCAGGGCTAAGCTGTACAAAGCCGAATGGTGCCGTAGGGCCGGGAAAATTGCTTCCTGAAAGGCTGTTTTTATCGACTGCACCTGTTCCGATAAATGGCTTTACGTAGTCCGTAAGCCGCTGTGGTTGTTTTTGGGCATGTAAAAGGCCTGCGTACAACATGCACGCAATGAGTCCGGTTCTTTTCATTAGTATATTTTTTGGTTTCTTTGTGAGAAGTATTTCGAGAATCAAATTAAAACAATAGTACGGACAGTATCAAGCTAAAAGGATTTAATTACAATGAGGGTAAATCAAAACATATAGCATGTTGCAGAATAGTAAGTCAGACATGTCGGATACTCAATGTACAGACATTAGCGAATCTATTTTATGCTTTTTTGTTTCAAATCTTAAAATTATGAAACAGAAAAAACTATTAAGTGCGCTGGTGTTGCTGTTCCTCTGCCTGCCACAACTGATCTTCGCTCAAAAAGGCGATGTCTTTTCTAAAATGAAGGCCGGCGATTGGTTTGAAGTGCTTGTTTCGGACACCGCCCGCAAACCTGACAACGAAAGCTACCGCTATCAGCTCCGTTATGAGTTGAAAAACATTGATGTTAAAGGTAATAAAGAATATGCCTTAACTTTTGAACGGATCAGGGTGATCCTCTCCAACCCGAGAACCCCTCCTCTTGGTTTCGACTCCTACTACCCGCCTTATGAGCAGGGTTTACTGCAAAAATCAGTGAAACCAAGCTTCCTTTCCAAAGTCGACCCGACAGGAAAAATACTAACAATGAAACCTGTAGCCGGCTTCCCCATCATGCACCTCAATGAAATCGCGACCAGAAAAACTTACGGGGGCACATCGGTAGACCTTGGACCCCTCGCCACTGAAACTGCAAGTGCTATTTCCAACCACATCATGGCAGCGATCGCCCATCAGGAAACAGCCTGGCATAATGGTCAGACCTACAAAACGTCCAACCTGAGTTTTATACTCACTGCGGCTTCTTTCCCAATTGAAACCAATGTCCTCATTCACGGCAACTTCAAAAATCTGACTGAACATCACCGACAAGGTCTCGACCTCTATCTGCCTGGTGCAGAAAGCGACTTCAAAATCGACAAAGATGGCAACTTCAGCTTGAAGGCGCTGCTTAGTGAAGGATCCGGTGCAACTTTAACTTACCGCTACTCCTCACCAACAGCAGCCCGAAATACACCTCAACCCCCGCAAAGTGATATGGACGTGGTCATCGACTCCAGATTAATTGAGATCCCCTTGTTTCTGGCCCCTGGAGATACACTTTTCATTTCCGGTGAGGGCAGCGACCTCAGTAATACTTTTCAATTTTCCGGAAAAGCAGCTGCAGTGGCTAAATTTGGATTGGAACTCGCCAAACTTGCCCAAACGAGGAAAACACCAGAGATTCCGTATGGAGTAACATCCTTCTCCGCAGAAAATTTCGCAAATGCACAGGAAGCTGATGAGTATACGTTCAAACAACTCATTGAAAAACGTCAACGAGAATTGTCAAAAGCATCCAGAAAATACCATCAGACAAAATTCGCATTTGAACAGGCAAACGCACGACTGGACTTTGTTATAAAAACAAAATATAAAAGTAGCCCGGAGGCAACGGCCATCTTTGAAGAGTTTCCTGCACACTTTTTTAAAATGATCGACACCCTCCCGGTATTGATGACAGAATACCAGACTTCAGGATGGTACAGTTCCTTTCTCAATTCCTTCCACCTTTACATCAGCGACAAAACCAGCCAGCTCAACGGCGGCGGTTGGGGTTTCTTTCTTGGTGACTACGTTCCTTCGCTCAATAACCTCAGACGTTACGCACTCTATTGTACACTGGCAGATGCTTTCAGCAACGAAATTCGAGACAACAACTGGCAAAATGCGCAAACGCTGCAGCCATACTATCAGGATTTTATCAACAACTGTGGCGACACTCTGCTGACCAACGAGGTGAGCGAAAAATGGAACGCGCTGGCCCGATGGGCACCAGGTAATCAAATACCCTTAAAGCACATTCGGCTATCGGACGGCAGCCTCCTGGAACTCAGTAAATACAAAGGTAAAGCTTTAAGCATCACCTTCAATTTCCACTATCCTGATGAGATGAAGCGCTTGCTGGACAGGATCAAAAATCAGGACCCTAAAAAGATCCATTTTCTGATCGTCCAACTGAAAGAACCTGGATACCCCGAATCTACTGTCGCTGAAGAGTTAAAAAAGCTTCCACAAGTCAGCTATGTTGAAGTGACACGTGAAGATGATAGTCTCGAAGAAAACGTGCTGTTGTCAAACTTCGACATGAAGACATTTGTGATGGATGCTGAGCAGACGATTATTCAGGACAACATCAATGATAGCCCTAATAAACTTCCGCAAGACGCCGCTTTCGATGCAGCAGTAAAAAAAGCGCTGGCCCCAAAAACGATGAGCAGTGAAGATAAAGCTGAATGGATCAAAATTACAGGATGGAGCTTTGGCTCCATCCTCGTTGCCGGGCTGATTTTCTTCTGGATATATAAAGTGAGAATTGCGAACATCAGGACTAAAGAGTACGTCAAAAGACAAATCAAAGAACTGGAAATCAAAGCCATCCGTTCGCAGATGAACCCTCACTTTATGTTCAATGCACTGAATTCCATCCAATCCCTGATCAATAATCATCAATACAAAGAAGCAAATATCTATCTTGAGAAATTTTCCCTCCTGATGCGCCGTGTGCTCAACAATTCTGAACAGACCTTCGTGAGCCTTTCTGATGAGATAGAGGCAGTAACACTATACGCAGAACTCGAAAAGCTCAGGTTTGACTTTGTATTTAACATAACACTGGACGATGACCTGAATACTGACCTCATTGAGATTCCAGGAATGATCATCCAGCCACTCGTAGAAAATGCGATCATACATGGCATTGCACAACAAAGAACCGCGGGAATCCTGAAAATACGGATCAGCAAAACCGATGGCTGCCTTAAAATAGCCGTAATCGACAATGGCCCCGGACTGATCACAAAACCCGAGGAAAAGAAAAGTGGATTCGGCCTTAAACTGGTACGGGAGCGTCTTCACCTATTAAATACACAGGGAGCACTCGGAGATCTGAAAATAAACGATAATTTGAACCAGCAAAATAGAGGTGTGAATGCGGTGCTGACCATCCCTATTGACTAACGAAATTGATAATTAAGGCCAGCAGGGTACATGGCTCATAAAAAATAAAAATGGATCCCATATTCTTTATTCCCGAAAAGAACGACCAATCACACAAAGACTAACCGATGAAAATAAAAAGCATTATTGTAGACGATGAACCAAAAAGCAGAAGTAATCTAAGGCAGCTGCTGACTGAATATTGTCCGGATGTAGAGGTCATCGCCGAAGCCGGTTCAGCAACAAGTGCTTTAGTGATGATTGCGGCACATCAACCGGACCTCCTCTTCCTTGATATTGAAATGGGAGAGATCTCCGGATTCGATTTACTGAAACTGCTTCATGGCAAGCAAAGGTTTGAGCTGATATTCGTCACTGCGTTCGACAAATATGGAATTCAGGCAGTAAAAGCCTGCGCAATAGATTATCTTCTTAAACCCATCAACATCATTGAACTGAGTACAGCGGTAGACAAAGCCATCAAACAGATTGGCCCTAAAAAGGAAAACCTCCGACTGAAAGAGCTGGTGGCAAATATTGACCGCCGCATTGATGAACAGAAAATCGCTGTTCCGCTTGCAGATAAAATAGAGTTCATTGCTGTATCCAGGATCATCAGGCTGGAAGCCGAAGGCAACTATACACACTTTTATCTTGATGACAGAAAACATCTTCTGATATGTAAAACACTGAAAGATTATCAGGAACTCCTCGAAAGACATCATTTCATCCGTACCCATCAATCACACCTCATCAACTTCCACAGAATCTCTGCCTATGTCAAAACCGACGGAGGTTACATTGCCATGGAAGACGGAAGCCAGGTGCCCATATCCAGACAGAAAAAAGAAGAAGTACTGGCGAAAATATTGAGGTAATCCAGCTGGGTGCCGATGGTGCAAGAATTAATCATTAGCCAGACAATATAACAGCGTTTTCGTCGCCCCACTGGACTTTGTGGAAACACTTTTCTCAGGCGCTTCAAAGAGGTAACTAATCGTGACCTCGTTTACGATCACCACATTCTCCGGCAGGATCAGTTGATCTACCTGCCCCTCTTCTCTCCTATTATCTCCATAAAACAGATACTCAAATTTCAGGTTCCTTTTGGATTGATTGATGATGTAATTCTTTCGTCCATAAGTATAACTGATGCCAGCCCTTTGTCCAGGAAACAACACCACTTCTTTAGTGTATTGATTGCAGTCTGAAATGGTCAATACTGTGGGTGTGTACCAATTGATGGGCACCAAGATCAACAGCAACAGCACCATCCAGTCGTCCTTATTACCTTGCTTTGTTATAAAACGGGTGTAGAGTGCTTTTAAACAGATTAAAACCGCAATCGCTATGAGTATAATATGAAAGGTTTGAGCGGCTACAATCATTTGCTGAGATTACGGTTCCACCTTAACCTGCTAGCTTTTTTCCAGTTGCCTGTAGCCAGGGCAAATAACAGTTCGAATATAATCTCCATAAGCGCGATTTATTTATGGCCATACAAACTTAATGCCATGATAACATCCCGATTATCAGCTATTTTTCTTTTCACCTTTAATTAAAATGTATTTCAATCGCTGCCTGATGGGCTCGTCGACAAACACAAGTATGGCATAGGAAAATACAACCAACACCAGTGTGCCCACGGTCGTGATCAGCATCATTTCATTCATTGCTGGCTTTTTCGCTTCCACATAACTCATAAACATCCATATAAACGGATAATGTACCATATATAGAGGATAGGATATATCCCCCGAAAATTTACAGATACGATCCTGAAGGGTAGCTGCTCCTGCCCTGCGCTTCACTCCGGCACCAGCACCCAAGGCCACAAGAAATGGGAAATAAAAAATCACAATGGCAGGTTCCATAAAGGGGTTGAGGCTTTTGGAGAAGGGGATCATGAAAACAGCCAGCAACAATATTCCTATCCCCATGAAGTTCATGCGCGAATGAATGACCCATTTGGAACGGTATACGAGCATGCCGGCGAGAAAAGAAAAAAACACCCTTATGCCTCCACCAGAGACGTTATCACCGCCCCAGCCTACGCCCAGATAACCGGAACGTTGTGCTTCAAACACCAGTGCCGCAGCAGCAATAACCGTCAGTATCCAAAGTATCTTATTGCTGATTTTAAAGAGCAACAAACCATAAAAAATATTGGCAATATATTCCCAGAACAAGGACCAGGTTGGAGGGTTCAGGTGAAACAGATTAAAATACCGCTCCGGCACAACAGGATAGGGAATCATGAAACAGGAGCCTAAGAACATGGCCGGCAGTTGCCCGATGTATTTCTGGTAAAGCTGACTAAAGGGATCGAAAACAAACACCAGCAACCCAATCAGGGATCCAATAATAACCAGGGGATGCAGACGGATCAACCGTAGCTTCATGAAGTTTTTAAAACCAAGTTTCAGCATCTTATGATCATAAGCATAAGCAATGACAAACCCTGAAAGGCAAAAAAAGAAATCTACAGCGAGGTAAGCATGTGCGATAAAACTATCGTTATAATCAGGTACCGCAATTTCCATAAAATGAAAAATCACAACTGCCAATGCAGCCAGTCCTCTCAGTCCGTCAAGCACCTTAAAATGGGGTTTGGTGATCGCCAGATCAGGGGCGATGATTTGCATGTTCATTAAAAATGTAATCTATTTGGTTAGTATCAGGCCTACAAAGATGGGAGAATAACAACGATGCGCATATCCGGCATGTCTCAATTTTTCGACATCTTGTCTCAAATACTTTAACTTTTTCATATCCGGCAACTAAAATAGAAATATTAACATCAAAACAGCTTTACCTTCCAGCTGTTATACCCTATTTATGATCATTAAAACCTGTTTATGATGAAGAAGATCTTTTTTGCACTTGCATTCATGGCGCTTGCGTCATGTAGCCCATCCGGAGAAAACAAAAGTAATGTTGCAGCTGATGACACGACCGCCGCAGCGGTGGACACCACATCTGGCAGCGACACGACTGCTGATGTTGTTGCGGAGAGTCCGGTAGACAGCACAAACAACCAGACTACAGACCCAATAGCAATGATCCGTAAAAAGGTGGAACACATCAACACCGTTCAACTGGAGAAAAAACACCTGGAATTTATGTGTGATGAAAAAATGATGGTCGACAGGTACTTTGAAAATGGACAGATTGCAAAGATCTCTGTGGATTTCGGAACCATTGGAGATGTATATGCCAAAGAAGATTATTACTATGACAATGGAAAACTTATCTTTAAATACGAATTTGTGGAGGGCGGCCCAGCTTGTGAAGGATGTATCAAAAAAAATGAATACAGATCTTATATTCAGAATGACAAAGTCATCAGGTATTTAAAGGATAAAAAGACAGAAAAATGCAGGACCTGTGAGTTCAGTGCCACGGTAAAAGAATACAAATTACTAAAGGCAGCCCACGATGACGAGATTAAAAAAACACTCTGCAGATAACCTCTTAGTTACCATGATAGAGGTAAAGTGCGCCGTATGACCAGTTCGGTCCCTGCAGTCCGGGGTAATTGTACCGGTCCATCATCAATGCGGCAAACCTGAAAGGATATCCCTCTGGCAGTTGGACAACATTTGGCCAGACTCTTGTTCCCGAGCTGATGTCCCATGGAGGAAGGTCCATTTTCAGGTTGCCGGCCTCTTTGAGATCAGGGTAAGTATAAATGAATATCTTCCCTTCCGCACTACCAGAAAAACAATAATACCGGCCATTGATTCGCTGGATTGATGTTCCTGTAGAATTATGGCTGACAGGCCCGCTAATTTTTTGATAGCCTTTATTCCAGACTTCCGATTCCAGCATCACAGCTTTGTAACCATCATGGTTTTCACAGGTCAGTATGCGCCATTTTTTCGCATGCTCGTCAAACAGGATGTGTGGATCCTCGATGTCACCAACGACACCGAATGGTACCGCCTTCATCACCGAAAAACCAAACCGGGGATCTTTAGTACTTTCCACAGCAAGCAGCTGCTTTTTTTCTTTGTCCGGATTGGCATAAGCGCTGAATCCGGTGGTAATCCCCCTCCAGCACTTTGCTTTCCTATCGTAGAAAATATGAGAAGCAATCTCGTTTCTCCATAAACCGTCATTCCTGTCGAACAGGATCACCCCCTCCAGTTTGAGGTCAAACACCGTTGGGTTCAAGCTAAAAACACCCTGCAGATGATGGGGAAGCCCCCTGCCACGAATTGACATGGTATACCACAACCGCCCCTGATCTAAAAGTGGATCGCCATTTTCGTAGCTGATCGGACGGATATCGGCCAATCCGACACCAGTACTGAGGGCAGCCTCCACTTTATTGACCCCAACTTCTCCGTTTTGAAAACTCAGAAAGAGCGCCGACTGAAAAGAACTGATCCGTTTTATTGAACGGAGGTCTATATATTGGTTGAAATCACTTTGGCCGATGACCTGGGGCAATCCTTCATGCTGCAGATAGACTACCAATCCGCTGCCGAGCATCTGCAGAATGAGTTTTCCCCTCATCTTCGCCCCTTCATCAGCAGCAACAGCATCTTTTTTAGAAGAAGTTCCAGCCTGCCCCTCTGCTTCCTGAACAACGAAAATGGACTCATCTACCATAGTCTGCTCTACTGTTTTTATCTTTAATTTCACATCCTGAAGTATACTGTCGCCAAATATGGCTGTAACTAAGAACTGCTCTTTATGATCGGCATCCGAAAACTCAAAGCCAATCTCCCCTACCCCTGAACAGGAGCTTAAATTAATGGTATACGTTGCGAAAGGATTAAAGCCACCAAACCAGATAGCGGTCTGAGCCGGCCTTGAGCAAGAGACCACCAGCTTGTCTCCTTTAACCCTAATATCCGATTGCCCATTCAGGTAATGACGCGCGGGATGCATCGCAGACATGCCCACAATCTTTGCAGGATCAAGACGCGCAAGTAAAATGGATTGATTTTCGTCAAAAATCATCCGCTGTGCCGCCTGTCGGACGAAATTTATTTCATGAGGTAAGGTTTGACCTTGAAGGGTAAAATTGAAGAAAAATACCAGGGACACTACCGCAAACGTACTAAATAACTTGAATCTGAGCATAAGCGAGTTAAGGAATAAAACATGGCAAGAGTTTCAATTCTGCAAAATACCACTATGCATACTTAAAACCAATTGTAAAGGGAGTAACAATAGCGATATAGAATTAAGGTCACTTAGCCAATCTTCCGAGCAGTTTCAATTTCAAATCATCCATTTGGAAGGGTTTGGAAAGATAATCGTTCATGCCGGCATCCACAATCCTTTCCTGGATGTCAGCTGAAACTGACCCCGTCAATGCGATAATGTAAATTTCTGCTTTTTCAGGATCATTCATTTCCCTGATATTTTTCACCGTTTCCCAACCGTCCATTACCGGCATATGAAGATCCAGCAGCAGGAGATCATAATTTTTTTCCTTCAATAAGTTGATTACCTCCATACCATTTTCGACAATGTCGGCCTGAATATGCCACTGTTTGAACAACTGTCGCATAAAAAAGATGTTCATGGCATGATCTTCTGCCAGTAATATCCTGAGTTTACTCAGATCCTGCCCCTCTTCAGGATCTTTACCGGTATTATCGGACATCGGCGTTAAATGCTCTTTAAACACAATATCGAAATAAAACGTAGTGCCAAAACCAGGCTTGCTGTTGATATGGATTTCACTGCCGAACATCAACACCAGCTGTTTGACAATTGTCAGACCAAGACCTGTACCTCCGAAATTACGGGTGGTAGTTTCTGATGCCTGGACATAAGGATCAAAAATTTTCTCTTGTTGACGCTTTGTAATGCCGATGCCGGTATCTTCTATTTCAAAACGAATGATGTATTGGTCATCCAGCTGCCGCAATAGGTTTGCCCGCAATGTCACCGCTCCAAAGTTGGTAAACTTAATCGCGTTGCCGACCAGATTATAAATGATCTGGCTCAACCTGGTAGGATCACCAATGAATTGTCTCCCTTCCAGTTTTCTGTCAATATCAGCTGCAAACTGGATGGACTTTTCTTCAGCCCCCTGGACCATACTTCCGGAAACACTCTTTAATAACTGGTATAAATTAAATGGAACAGACTCTAGTTCCAGCTTGCCAGATTCCATTTTATTGACATCGAGCACATCATTAATGAGCCTGACAAGCCCCTCCGCAGAAAATTTAAGTATATCGAGATGTTCTTTCTGTGCCGGATCCTGATTATTCCTGGTCAGCAGCCCGGCAATACCGATTACTGCATTCAACGGCGTCCGCAGCTCATGAGACATCGTAGATAAAAAACTGGTTTTTTCATCCGCCACCCTTGCCAACTCCTCATTTAATGCATCTTTTTCATGTATCGTGTTGAATAGCACTCCATGAAAATAAACATGCGCAATCAGGATCACCAGAAAATTGATCACGATGTATACATCATTTAATCCCTGCGGTAGTGGATGAAGCCCGGTCCACCGAAAGCTAATATAATGACTGAGGATCAGTGATAAGGCGGCAACGACAGTATAAACGGCTCCCCAGCGCTTATTTAAACCATAAAAAGCGGAAATGACCACCATAAAAATAGCCTGAAGCGCAATGGGATCTGCACCGATGTCCCGGTTGAACACCCTGTAATATATATGAAGAATGGTTGCAAGAACAGCGTAGTGGATTCCCCAGCGCGCAATCTTTGGAAATCTGCGAAGAATGGCAATCAATAATAAAGAGGTGATGATCAGTCTGAGGGCCCGCATGCTGCCCTCTCCCTGATGCGCCATCACTGCATCTGCAAGATACACTGTACCTTTCAATACATTTGCACCAAGCATAAGGTAAAACAGTCTCAACTGCGCTTTTTCTATCAATGTACCTTCGTAGGGAGGAAATAAAGCACTTACTTTCTGAAAGATTTTGCCAGACATTCAATAGTTATTTATGCAGACCACTTCATCAGGGCCGCTTCTCATTCTTGCAAAGTTAAATACTAAGGGAGCGTTTCCGGCTTTTTTCTCCGAATTAACTTTTCAGGTTCATAATCTGATAAAGCTCCTGAATGAAACGCTCAATGCTCGAACTTCTTCTGCGGGTAGCAATAGAAAAAACACCCTGCTTACCAGTCTTTCCGGGTATTTCAAAGTGCATATTGATGATCGTACCTGAATACACAAAGTTAATGCTCTGACGCACGGTCTGAATGCCAACAAAGTTTTCAAAATGATACATCTTATTAAAGAAAGGCAACAATCCAGTTCTTTTGATGGTCTGATCTGTAGGATTTACCATAGTCCTCGTAAAAGCTGCATTGAGAAATATAGCCCCTAGTAGAAACATGAAAAGGATCATGATGACCGTTCCCATCACACCGTTGACCGGAATGGTAAGCAGCCATACGCCAAGACCTATAAAGAACAATGCGAAAATGATCGCTCCAATTTTTTTTGTCTTGACGGCAAAAACACCATTCTCCTCCTTAAAGAAGCGATAACTGGTAATTGGCTCCACTACATAAGTCGCTGCAGAGTCGTGCTGATCCATATAACCATGTATGACCGGCACCGCCTCCTCCACAAAAGCAATTGCATTGGGATCATCATTTTTGGAATAACCGGATGAAACAACTATCCCTTTCCCATACCTTGCATCCTTTCTAAACAGACGGTAATTGTATCCCCCCGCTAAATGGCTTACGACATTGATTCCCTGTAATTCCTTAAAAGCAATATTAGAGGTAGGCAATACGCCCATTACAACTTTACGCATTCGCCCTTTACGGTTATCGAATTCGATGTAGGTGCCCGCAAATGCCCAAAACAGCAGTACAACGAAAAACATCAGAAAAACAAGAGGTAAGGAATCGAGCATCGTGGTATTCTGATAACTCACATATACCAGTATCAGCCCGCTGAACAGCATTGCCAGCACCGCTGCCAGGATATGAAATAAACCGTGAGGGTAGATCAGCACCCGGTCCTGTTCTATTTTCCATTGTGTTTTCGTGAGAGTTTTCAACGACATAAGTATGACTATATTTTTGTTTTTAACATTTGAGCATTTTATTGCTTGAGCAATCCGTCCACCAACGCTTTCCACTGCGGATACGAAAAGCCAATTTTTGCAGCCCAGCCTACAAAGGTATTGCGCAGGTTATCAATTTGATGGTCAGTTTCAGTATTCGGCACTTCATTACGTCCGTGCTCCTCTGCATATATCCGGGTGCCAATTCGTTTTACCTGAAAAGTAGAGGTTGCTGTGTCCTTCAAAAAATGGGCCGTTTCATCCTGATCTGACAAAGGATTGGCTGATGGACGGGCCGTCATGCTCAGTATTTCCACATCATCGAGTTCCTGCAGCCGGATTTCTTCTATTGTCACCCAATCAAATCCACCTCCAGCGCGGGGCCCGGGGCCTGGAATATCAATCTTAATGTGGTCCCCTCCGGTTGCCATCCGGCTTACGGGCTTCCCGCCAGCATCCGTCAGCATGAAGTCTGCCGTTGCCGCCCCGGCAATTTCCTTCCAGCGGTTGACATCCAGTAAACGCGCTTTGACGGTTTGAAAAAAGTATACCGCTTCTGCTTCAGAGCCCAGCTCAAGCTCAGCTGTAGCATTCATTTCCGATCCTGTCTGCTGAAGAGGTACATGGCTATCTCCAGTTTGATCGTGCTCATTATTTGTTTCCATGGTATCGTAATTTAGAAAGACCCTATTTATGAAAATCGTGGTTATCTGCCTTTTATGAATGTCTTCTTTTCCTTCGCACTAATTACAGCTGAAACACAGCATTTGTTTCACTCCTTTTGCAGATATTATTTGTTTCATTTTTTTTGCAGATATTTTCTTTATCAACTGTAATCCCAACACAAACACTTCTGTTTCTGGATTGTTACCTCTATACATTGAATTCGCATTCCTCTTTTTTACTACTAAAGACAAATGTTATGGAAACTAAAGAACAAATTATTGAGGAGAGCGTCCACGAGATCCAGGACCGCCTCATTCCCACCAACGACCATGATTCTTATTCATCTGCCGAAGATCAGCAAACGGTCATTGTTGACCCCGCCATAACCGGAGAAACAGACGAGCTAGACCCCGCCTTTCATCAGGATCCAGACATAGATCCGGAAGATGATGAGGATGACGACGATTTCCCTACTGGTGATGATATAGAGGAGGATGATTACGAACCTGAGGTTGACGATGACCTCAACTTTGATGATGACGAGCTCGGCCTTGACGATGATGACGATGAGCTAAACTGACTGCTCAGGAAATAGCCTGGAGCAAATTTTAAAACAAATCGCCGCGAGAACAGTTAGTTTAGTATACATCTTAAATTATTAAACAAAATCTACACACTATGGGAAATCTACTTTATGTCATCGCTGTTATCCTGGTCATCATATGGGCCATTAGTTTTTTAGGCGGTTTTTATACCGGCGGAATCATTCATACACTTATTGTAATTGCCATCATTGCAGTTATAGTTGGCGTCATCCGAAGGGCCGCTTAAAATCATAAACACCCTTTTACCTGCCCTCAGAAAGTTGATAGCTTTCTGAGGGCATTTTTTTTTACGCAGATTACCTTCAATTCCGTCATCAGGATATTTGGATAACTTTTGCCACCCCGTTCAAAAGGGATAATCAGTAATTTTATCTCATTAACAGGGAAATGGTACGGACGGCCTGATTTGTATAGTTTTCACCAAATTGTATCTTTTTAAATTCAAAATACAATTATATCCCTGGATATGGGACATACATGGCACAGGCTTGTATATTTGGCAAAACTTAAAAACCTGTTACATGAAGAAGTGGTTTTCCTCCAACTACCAGCATTTGATCATCATTGGCATCTTTTTGCTGCTCTGCTGCATTTATTTTAGTCCAGCACTGGGCGGTAAGGTACTCTACCAGGGCGACGTACAGGAAGCAAAAGCGATGGCCACAGAAATCATGGACGTCAAAGCCAAAACCGGCGAAGGCCCGCTTTGGACCAATTCAATGTTTGGAGGGATGCCCAGTTTTCAGATCTGGGTCAAGTATCCAGGCAACATTACCACTTATGTGATCGACTTGCTGAAAACGGTATTTCCAGATCCCATTGACACCATCTTCTGCTTTTTTCTGGGCTCCTATTTTCTGCTTTGTGTGCTCAGAATGAAGCCCTGGCTCGCCGCAGCTGGTGCAATAGCCTTCACTTTCAGCTCATATAACTTCATTTATATACTGGCAGGCCATAGTAACCACGCCATGGCCATGGCCTTTTTTGCACCGGTGCTGGGGGCAATACTGTTAACCTTACGAGGAGGAAGGTATCTATTTCCCGGAGGCCTGCTCACCGCTTTTTTTCTGGCGCTTGAAATCAGGACAAACCACATACAGATGACCTATTACCTGTTTATGGCCATCATGATCCTGGTGCTCATTGAACTTTACAATGCCTATGCTGCAGGCCGGATGCGCAGATATTTAGTGGCCCTCAGTTATCTCGGAATGTCCGCTGTACTGGCTGTAGCGATCAATGCCGGTACCCTTTGGTCCACCTGGGAATATGGACAGGAGTCTATCCGTGGCAAGGCAAACCTTTCGCCGAAAAATAACCAGTCTGACTCGGGTCTGGACCGCAGTTATGTCTATCAGTATAGTCAGGGTGTAGGTGAGATTGGCACTTTCCTCATCCCAAACCTTTATGGTGGTTCTTCCAGCAGTAAATTCCCTGAAGGACCTAGGGCGGTAAAAGAGGGATTGATAAAGAATGGCGTTGAGGAGGTACAAGCGCAGCAGATTGTCGAACAATTGACCCAGGCAAACGTGCTCAGGCCCTACTGGGGCGACAAACCAAGTACGGTGGGGTCATGGTATTTTGGTGCCATTGTGATCTTCCTGTTTGTTCTCGGCTTATTTATCGTAAATAACCGCATCAAATGGTGGATCATCTCTACTTCATTCCTCTTCATCTTTCTGTCCTTCGGCAAAAACTTCCCTTTGGTTTCAGACCTTTTCCTTGATTACTTCCCAATGTATAACAAGTTCAGGTCGGTAGATTTTACATTAGCCATTCCTGCATTTCTTTTTCCATTACTGGCATTTCTCGCACTGCAGGAGCTGATGGAAGAAAAGGAAAAACGGAAAGACCTTCAGAAAAATTTAGTTTATTCCTTTTACATTACCGCCGGAGGTTTATTGCTGGTGTTGCTGGTTCCGACCGCATTATTCGGCTTCAAGACTGCAGATCACCAGCAGTTCATCAGTCAGCTGAGTCAGGCATTCGGCAACAATCCTGCTATGGCCAATGTGATTGGCAATGGTCTGGTGGCCGACCGCGTCACTCTGGCACGTGCGGATGCACTTAGGTCACTCATCTTTGTATGCCTCGGATTCGCCACCCTGTGGTACCTGCTGAAGGCAAAGCTCAGCAACCAGAATACAGCAATCATCATAGGCCTCCTCATCCTGGCAGACATGTGGCCTGTTGACCGGAGATACCTGAACAACGACAATTTTTACGCTAAATACGAGCTGGAACAGGGTACCACACCTACCGCAGCCGACCAGGTCGCCATTGCAGATCCTGCCCTTGACTTCAGGGTCATTGACCTTACACGTGGAAATCCATTTTTTGATGCTACGGCTTCAAATTTCCACAAGTCTGTTGGTGGCCGTCACTCGGCAAGATTAAGGCGATACGATGAACTGATCAGCACTCAGTTTGATGGTAAGCTAAACGAGCCAATCCTGGATATGTTGAATACCAGGTACGTGATCGTTGCAGACAGCACCAGTCCGGCACCAAAGGCCCTCCGAAGACCCGGTGCACTTGGAAATGCATGGTTCGTTAACGACATCAGATACGTGCGCAATGCAGATGAAGAAATGCAGGCCATCACCGATTTTAAACCTGGTTCCACGGCAGTTGTGGATGACAAATTCCGCAACCAGATCGGTGCACTCCCTGTTAACAGGGACACTACAGCCCGCATTATCATGAAAAGCTATCACCCGGATCACCTGACTTACAATTATCAGTCAAAAACGGATGCGCTGGCGGTATTTGCAGAAGTATGGTATGACAAGGGATGGAATGCCTATCTGGATGGGAAATCTATACCTTATCTTCGGGCCAACTACGTTCTGCGGGCGGCAAAGTTGCCGGCAGGCACCCATCAGCTGGAGTTTAAGTTCGAACCTGATGCTTACCTGATTGGCGACAAGATTTCTCTGGCCGCTTCCATCCTGCTGGTGCTGGCAGGGCTGTTCGCCTTTTACAGGAATTTCAAACCTAAACCCATTGTCGCTGAATAACAACACTCCCCTGCGTACCCGCTTCGGTACAAATTAACAAAGCACATCAGTTGCTGTGTTAAAATTGACATAGATTATTTTTTTTATCGCATTACTCGATATTGTATAGTTTTAATTTTAGATTTATCCAACTTATGAAATTAAACAAATTAACGATGGAAAAAAGAGAGTACACCCTGAATGAATTTATTCTGGAAGCAGCAGAAGACCCTAATGAGAATGATTTCTTTGAGCTGGAGAAACCTGCGATGCTGGAGGTCAACCTTAAAAATCAGAAAATCATGGCGAAAGCTGGATCTATGGTGGCTTATATCGGAAATATCGACTTTAAGAGAGAAGGTATGCTCAGCAAAGGTCTTGGTGGCTTACTTAAGAAGGCCATATCAGGTGAAGGCACTTCATTGATGCATGCTACAGGCAGCGGAAAGTTATACCTTGCTGATGAGGGGAAAAAGGTAAAGATCATCAAACTGCAGAATGAGTCAGTATTTGTCAATGGCAATGACGTATTGGCCCTGGAAGACAGCATCCATAATGAGATCAAAATGCTCAAAAGTATTGCTGGAATGATGTCAGGTGGTTTATTTCAGGTGAAATTATCCGGTTCAGGATACATCGCCATCACCACTCATGGGGAGCCAATCCTCCTGAAGGTCACTCCGGGACAGCCGGTATACACTGATCCCAATGCAACTGTCGCCTGGTCTGAGAACCTGACACCAAAGATAAAAACCAACCTCACCTTTGGTTCTTTCATCGGCAGAGGCAGTGGCGAATCTTTCCAACTCGAATTTATGGGTGAAGGATGGGTGCTCGTGCAACCTTATGAAGAAGTAAAATATGCTGCAAAATCATAATAGCGGTACTTAAGATAGCAGAAGGGCATGCTAGTGCCCTTTTGCTATTTTTTCAATAGCAGGTGATGTTGTCAGTAGAATTGGAACTGCCGTAAATGTGCTTTATAAGACGATTAAGATCACATTAATCCTGCGCAGTCGGACGGATTACCATTTCTCCGATATCGACATGGTCAGGCTGACTGATGGCATACAAAGCTGCCCTGGCAATGTCATCTGCGGAAATGCCTATATCCCCCATCTTTTCCTGAATAGCTGCTTTCATGTCTGCATTTTTTAAACCATCCACAAATTCAGTGCGCACAATACCTGGGGAAATCCCTGTAATCCGGTAACGGCCTGCCGACTCTTGGCGCAAAGCTTCACTGATTGTGCGAACAGCATTCTTCGTCCCTGCATATACGCCCTGCAGCGGAACAATCTTGATTCCCGATGTGGAAATTACATTGATGATGTGACCGTTGCCTTGTTTTTTAAAAACCGACAATGCAGCGGCAATGCCATATAAGGTGCCCCTAAGGTTGACATCGATCATGTCTTCCCAGTCGGCCACATCCAGTTCATCGATGCGTGCCAGATGGCTGATGCCCGCATTGTTGATCATTACATCTAGTCCGCCATATTCTGTACTGGCAAGCTCAACAAACCGGATCAGGTCATGCCGCTGTTTGACATCGACTTCCATCCAGATGGCTTCGCCCCCATCTTCCTTAATTTGAGCCACCAGGCCTACTAACCGGTCGGCACGCCTTGCGCCCAACACTACTTTAGCTCCGTTAGCAGTCAACATTCTCGCCATGGCTGCACCGATACCGCTACTGGCACCTGTAATTGCAATTACTTTTCCTTTGATGGTATTTTCCATACCACAAAGTTCCGCACATCCATTGCCGAAAAAGTTGCCAGATTGGTTGAAAACGTAGTTAAAATTGTAATGTTATCGCTATTTCAAATAGTTCGCGCCCATAACCAAGGAAAGTTACAAGCTAAACACGCATTTACCTCGATGGTACATCGCTTTTATTTCCGAGATCCTGGCCACCGCTTCCGCTGAACAACTTGCTGCCACAAGATTAAAGTCTGCCGTATCCCCTGGTTTTGGCCATTGCACATTTCCATGTTCGTCGAGCGGAAGAACATCATTGGTGGCAATCCTTAACGCCCTGGAAAGGTCCAGCTCTGAGGAGTAGCCATACAGTTGTGCCATCAGATTGGCCTTCTGAAGCACACTACCGGAACCGAAAGGACTCCAATGGTCGATCACACTATCTGTACCGGTCATGACCGGTATACCATGACGGTACAAGGTGGGCAGTGGCATTACCATACCTCCCATCGGCACCGTGGAAATGATGCCCATCTGAGCTTCGGCCAACTGTTCGCAAGTTTTTTTCAATACTGGCTCATCCAGTCGTGCAAGCGCAAAAGCATGGCTCACAAACGTTTTACCCTTCAACACTGGATTCTCCATTACTTTTTTGGCGAGGTATTGAATGGTTTTCAAGCCACTTTCACCCGACTCATGCAAATGGATATCAATGCCACGATGATAATCCACCGCCAGCTGTACCGTGAAATCAATTGACTTCTCAATGCTGCCATCAATAGTAAAGGGATCCAGTCCGCCGATAAAGTCAATATCCATCTGTGCAGCCTCCTCCATCAAGCCTTCAGATTTGGAATTAAAGAGGCCATGCTGAGGAAAAGCCACGAGCTCCGCAGCAAAACCATCACGTTTATGCTCCAGTGCCTGATTCAGGTTTTTTAACGAATTCAGTCCGGAGCTGGGTTCAATATTCACATGGCTCCTTGCGAAGCCAGAACCTTTGGACTGCAGCAATTCAATGAGACGTTCCGCCCTGTAGGTAGAAGTCTTCAGCATTTCCGGGAGGATCTGTTGCTCCAGGAGGATCATGTCCTTAACTGATTTCTGACGTTTGGAATGTGCCTTCCATGGCCCACCGAAATAGGTTTTATCCAGATGGATGTGCATATCTTTCATCGTGGGCAGCATCAAATGACCTTTCGCATCGATCGCCCCGGGAAGATCCCGGTTTGGCTGTATGGATTTGATTTTCCCATTCGCGATCGTCAGGCAGAACAATTCGGTTTTAGTGGCGGTAACCTCCACATCGTCCTGCTCAAAACCAGTCTCCAGCCGGACGTTCTTCAGTATCACTTCCTCTGCATGTCGCTGCGCCTGTTGTGTCGCAAAGGCCGACACGGGCAGGGTACTTGCGATTAAGCTGTAGCCTACGGTACCCATGGTTTGTTGAAGAAATTGTTTACGACTTAAATCTGTATGGTTCATATGGATTGATTTCTAGCGGTTACAAAGCTAAGCCTCCCTCCTCCAATCCAATTATACAAAACATCACATTACTTGGGCAAATGATAAATCGACCTGAAATCCCTGGGTGTACCCCCGGTTTTATTTTTGAAAAAATTGGAGAAATAAGCTACCTCTGTAAAGCCCAGCTCATAGGCGATTTCCTTGATGCTCTTGTCAGAAATCTGGAGCATTCGTTTGGACTCCAGGATCAGCCTATTCTGGATCAGCGTATTGGCCGACAGCTGCAAATATTTCTTACACAACATATTGAGATAGTTAGCGGTAATATTCAGCCGCCCCGCGTAAAATGCAAGTACCTTTTCCATTTTGTAATATTCATCAACGAGCTGCACAAACCTGACCACAATAGGATTTGACTGCCGGCTCCCGACATCGTCGAAAGCAAGGCCGGCCTCCCTGGTCAGTGAACGGCTGATCAGCCTGCAACGCAGCCAGATGATCTCCCAGCAAAGTCGATCTTTAGTCAGCTCCTGTTTCAGCGCCCTGAAGTCGAGGCTCATCTGCTGAAAATTATCTTCATTCAATCGCATTACCGGATGTTTGAAATGAAGGATCTGAGCATAGCTGAGATAATCATTAAAGGTCTGGAGTACCCTTTCGCTCAACATCAGCTGATAACCAAGGGTGTCCTGATCCAATGTCCACTCATGCACCTGACCGGGCAGAAGGATGTGTAGTTCCCGATCGCCTACCTGATAATTGACAAAATCAATGCGGTGTATGCCCCTGCCTTTTTCAATCAGAAAGAAAAGATAGAAATCATGTTTATGGGCAGTAATTTGATGCTCACCGTCGACAGCATGATTGAGCAGGCAAACATCTGTTTTATCATCAAAATGAAAATTTTCTAGTCCCAGCACCGGGAAGTCACTTGGCTCAGCAGGCATTCCCTAAAATAGCAACACCGCCTGACATCCCATCATGCAATTCAGTTTTTTTTGAGAAATACAGCTTTCATAAGCTATATTCGTAATATCATTAAGAATATTCATACATCACCGGTTGTTTTATCATCACCGGCTACTTTATCATCAGAAATATGGAACACCAGGCAAAATCAATCCGACCGTTTGTAGGATCCAAAGACTTTGAAACCTCACGCAGCTTTTACCGCGATCTGGGCTTTGAAGAAACCATATTGACGCGTAATTTGTCAGTTTTCAAAACCGGACCTACAGCCTTTTACCTGCAGGATGCCTATGTGAAAGACTGGATAGACAATACCATGATATTTATGGAAGTAGATGACGTTGACCGTTACTGGAATGAACTTAACGCACTTCAGCTGCCGGCAAAATATGAGACCGTGAAACTGAGCACTGTCCGTGTTGAGGACTGGGGGAAAGAATGTTTCCTGCACGATCCGGCCGGCATTCTATGGCATTTTGGCCAGTTCAATTAAGCTAATCGTCCTCATAACTTATTCTTCCGGTATTTTTCAGGTAAATACAGGCAATGATGCCGAGAGCAATCATCACGCCCAGTCCTGATGCGGTAAAAGCCTCAAGGAAAGGTCGTACTTTCAGCATCACCTCGCTGAACACTGCATCCGCATGGTCTACAGTAAGGTAACCTTTAAGCAGTCCGGCAAGAATCAACGACAACCAGAAAACGGCCAGTGATGCGTTGTTTAACCTGATCGCAAACAATATCCAGCGTTTTGTACGGTCAGCAATCTGATCGATGTCCATCATCTGTCCAAACGCAGCCAGCAACAGCATGGTGTTTATGCCAATCGTCGTTCCCATTGCATGGGCAACAGTAATGTGTGTTCCATGGGTATGCCTATTGATTGCTGGTATTGACATCAGTAATGCAAGAAATAAATTTGCGAAGACCCAGAGTTCTGCTGCGCTGATGAAACGGTACACCACCAGGTGCCGTAGTTTCCTGCCATGGTCGAGCGTTCTTCTAAAATCCCTGATGATCAGAATGAGAATTATCCATTCCGTCATGCTGACTCCATAAGCCACACCACGCATCCAGTTGTTATTGGGCACATTGTAAATATGGTGCCCCCAGTTGAACATCAGGTTAAACAATCCGAGGAAAAACAGGAAATAAGCTTTTTTTGAAATGGCCGGTCCTTTGTTGTTTCCAATCACCATCAGCAGGACGACCGACAAACCGTTGATCATCTGGTTCCATGCACCAACCATCGAGCCGTTCGCCTTCCATTGTACCGTAACCTCCCTGAGAAAAGACGCCCTGAACCAGGGAACATGATAAAGGTTCTGCTCAAGGAAAGTCAGCAAAAAGAAAATTATCCCGGAGGTCCACATCCAGGTATACACAGGTGCCTCTTCAGAAAACTTGCGGATAAAAGCAGCCATAAAAAACAGCCATCCGATCAAAAGCGGAAGGTTCAGCAATGGCGGAAACTCCCAGTACTCACGTCCTCCATATCTATTGAAAAAATAGCTGATGAAGATGAGTACAATACTAACCATCCAGATGACCATAAACGTAGCACTTCTGCGTTTGCTGAAATAACTGACGCAACAGGCTGCACCTGTGATGATCCAGAACAGCGCCGCGGAAGCATGGATGGGCCTGAACTGATGAAAAGGAAGAATCCCATTGAAAGTGGCAGGAAAAAGATAGGCAAAGGACGCAGTCACTCCGGCTACAATGGACAGCATCAGCATACTTAAGGAAAATCGGGCAAATAACCGGTCTATTTGAATCATAAGTCAATTAAAAGATATAGGTTCCACTCCAATGCACAGATTCTTTCGCAACGGCCGAATGTCCGCTGTCATTTACCCATTTCAGGAAAGCAAGGAGCTGGTCGGCTTCCAGGTCACTCAAATGAAAATCAGGCATATTTGCCGATCCGTACTTTATAAAGACCTTCAGGTATGCAGGCTTACCTTTGATCTCGTCTGCTGCAATGTTGGTTAAATCCGGCCCCATATACCCTCCCAATCCATACAGTTGATGGCAGGCATGGCAATTGTGCTCCTGCCAAACCATCCACCCTGCATAGGCGGCGCCTGAGGGACTGCTACCCTGCCCATGCTGATCACTATAGACATACACCAGTATAGAGTAAATCAGGAAAAGTATCATCAGCGTAAACCATAGTCGTAATTTCATCGGCGATTTTGTGTTTGTGCCAAAAGTACAACTGCCGGCATGAAGGATATATGACTCGTGTCATCACCAAAAAGAGCGCTGATACCTACTAAATGATCTATATCATATTTCGTATTTTCCATTAGCTGTTTCTTTGTATACAGAATAATTTTTCGCACAAAAACTTAAGCTATGCACTATTGGAAAAAATTAACCACTACAGAAAGACAAAAACGCATTCAACAGGCATTATCCGAAAACGTCGATTTTTCTAATGACATTTCTTTGGGATACCCTGCATCAAAACTGGATGGACGGGTTTTTAATGATGATGCTCCCTTTTTAAAAGATGCTTATACCCTACAAACCTTTGTGGCCAATCCTAATCATATCGGCTGTCATACTTATGGCAGCTCAGAACACGCTTTCAAAGGCACTCAGGATATTGAACGGGAAGTATTGAATGTAGTGGCAGTAGACATATTTAAGGCTACGCCAGAAAGTTTTGACGGCTACGTGGCACCCGGCGGTACCGAAGCGAACATCCAGGCGATCTGGATTTACCGCAATCATTACATCAAAAATTACGGTGCCAGACTGGATGAAATCGTCATTCTGGCCTCTGAGGATACCCACTACTCCATTCCCAAAGCTTCCAACCTGATGATGGTCGACTGGATCAGTGTTCCTGTGGACTTTCATGAAAGGACCATCGATAAAAACACACTGGAACAGCTCATTATCCAGGCAAAAGCAGATGGCAGGAAATATTTCATCGTCGTAGCCAATATGGGCACCACCATGTTTGGCTCTGTAGATGATCCTGACAGCTATACTTCAGCCCTGGAGAAACATGATGTTCAGTACCAGCTGCACGTGGATGCTGCATACGGCGGCTTCGTCTACCCTTTCAGCAAAACGGGTCATGCCCTGGACTTCAGCAATCCAAAAGTAAACTCCATCACCATAGACGCACATAAAATGCTACAGGCACCTTATGGCACAGGGATATTTTTATGTCGCAAAGGCTGGATTGAGCATGTACTGACCAAAGAAGCTGAATATGTGGAAGGCATGGACCTTACCTTATGTGGCAGCAGATCCGGTTCTAACGCCGTTGCCATCTGGATGATCCTCTTCACTTATGGTGAAAATGGATGGTTTGAAAAGATCAGTATACTGCAGATGAGAACAGCTTGGTTGTGTAAAGAACTCGACCTGCTCGGTGTAACCTACTTCAGGGAACGTGCAATGAACATTGTCACCATCAGTGCTGCTTATATCTCCGATGACCTGGCGACATCGTTTCATCTTGTGCCACAAAAACATGACACAGGAAATGAGTGGTATAAGGTCATCATTATGGATCATGTGGAAGTTACACATTTACAGCTGCTGGTCAGCGCTTTAAAACTAAGGATCGAAGACACTGCATTCACCGCATTTTCATAATCCACACAATTCTCGATATCAGGTGTTATCAAAGGGAATCGTCGCATAGTTTTTGATGTATTCAACACCTGATAAATTAATTCTTGTCATTATGAAAATTCTGAATAAATACCTGATTTTAGCGCTATGCGCCACTGTGATGATGTCCTGTTCGACTTCCAGAAACAGATCTGCCAACAGTGAAGGCGGCGTTACGCCAAGGGTAAAAAGACCAGGCCAAAGCATCATCAATGCGAGTGGCGACGGACTCACTCCGGGAGTAAATCCAAATGGCGGCAATATGGGTACAGGTGCCAGCAATGCAGTCAACATTTCCAACAATGCGATCAGCAAGGCAAGAACCGATGCACGCGGTCAGGCATTCAGGTTAGACTCAGTTTCAAATGATGATTTTCTGCATAAAGCCGCCGTACACATCATGATGGAAAGTAACATCAGTAAAATTGCATCTGAGAAATCGGCCATTAAGGAAGTTAGCAGTTATGCCAAAATGATTGTCGGCAGCCACAGGGACATCCAGTCACAATTACAGAAACTGTCATCAAAAATGGATATTGAAATTCCTGATACGAGCGACAATAACGTAAAGGTCATGCAGAACATGGCGGCAAAAAGCAGCTCTGCCTCAGGAGCCAGTGAGTTTGACTTCAGGTATGTTCAGATTATGATCGATGACCACAGAAATGCCATCAGGCTTTTTGAAGCTGGTGCCAAGTCGAAGACACCAGAAGTCGCAGACTTCGCCAATAAATATCTTCCGTTACTAAGAACGCATTTAAATGCTGCTCAGGATTTGACCAAGGTTGTACGCCCTGTAGCCAAGAACTAATAAGAAATCATATATTTTAACTTGAAAGAGAGCCATATTGGCTCTCTTTTGCAAAACGTTTATTTTGTTTCTACGTCTTTAAGAGGAACATAAAACGTAGTCGTTGTTTGGGTGTAAATTGAAAGTGTAACCAATTCCAAAAGACCATCAACAAAGGTATGCTGAGTTTTTACGATGTAGTCTTTTCTATCTCCAATTAACTTTTTTGCCTCATATCCATTTGTTAAATGGTACCAGTCCGGCAATAAGTGCATGTTTTTTTACTGTTTACTTTCACGACGGGTGCATCCAGAGAAATGTCACCGTGAGCGATTTTTGCTGTGTATCAAGATGAGAACATTAAAGTCAGCGCAAGGCTGGACAGCAGAATAGCGTTTCTTTTCATATTTGAGGATTAACTTGAATTTCGCCAAAGATATTACCAATTATCAGATAGGCAACAACCAAATCAACAGCTTTATAAACTACATTCACCTCAAAACTAACACGACAACGTCCGTTATTGTGATCAGCCTTTACCATACCCATCATGTTTCCTGTTATAATCCTAAACATTCCAGCTGCTGGATATCTCACCATGGAAATGAGCTTTCCGAATATCAAAACAACGGCAATTTCTGACTTAAACAGCGCTCATTTTTTATTTACCGGATTTAAAATAAAAATTATTCTCACTTATAATGTGCGGGTTAGCTCTGAATACCGGTCGAGATGATAAAATAAGTACATCTGAGTTTGCAAAATCAAGTTGAGTTTGTACTTTTGCGGCGGAGAGTTGGCAGAGTGGTCGATTGCGGCAGTCTTGAAAACTGTTGAGTGTAATAGCTCCGGGGGTTCGAATCCCTCACTCTCCGCTGAAAAGGTTGTTAAACTTTCGAAAGCCTGCAAATCATATGATTTGCAGGCTTTCTTGTTTCTGAGGGTACCCAAATTTTTCATCATTTCTAATAAGATTGGTGAGTGATTCGGTGAGTAAATCAGAAATTTTAAATGACTCACCGAATAACATACAAAAAACTGACTATAAGTAATTTACATACATAAACATCTAAAATTCTTAAAGTTGCAATGCTAAATTTGTTTAAATGTTACTTCATCTGACTCATTACCATCCTGTCGAACATCTTGTCTGACAAAATCTTCCTTAAAAACAGCATTGGTTTAGCTCCCGAAGCACCGGCATACCTCGTTTTAGGACATTTTGCTTCAATTCCTTTTTTAATGAGTTTAGCAATAACAATAGGGTCAGCCGCTCCTTTTTCTGTCGCCGCATACATTTTGCTTACACCTTTTGCTAAATGGCTATAAACGGTATCTCCTGATATCCGGCTTAAGTATCCCGTTCCAAGACCCGTCATTTCCGATCTTGTTCCACCTGGTTCAATGACCACGACATCAATTCCAAACGATTTCACTTCCTTACGAAGTGCGTCGCTCAAACCCTCAATAGCGAATTTACTTGCGTGATACCAAACACCCATAGGCAGCGTTACTTTACCGCCAATTGAAGAGATATTTATAATTTTTCCATATTTGTTTTTCCGCATACCTGGAAGCACTAATTGTATCAAGCGTGCAACGGCAAAAACGTTTACTTCCATTTGGTATCTTGCGTCGGACATGGGCATATCTTCCAACGCACCATAGTAACCTGAACCAGCATTGTTGACCAAAATATCGATCCCTCCTGCCTCTTTCATAATCCGCTCAACGCATCTGCTCAGACTTTCCTCGTTGGTAACATCCATAGAGATCGGGATCACTCCTAGTGTTTTCAACTCTTCCAACTTCTCCGTTCTACGTGCAGCTCCGTAAACTTTGTACCCATTTTGTGCCAGGTAAACTGCGGTTGCTTTCCCTATACCTGACGAAGCTCCCGTGACCAATACTGTTTTCATTCTTTTATGTTTTATTAACAGCACAAAGATGCCTGGCTTAAAAACCATTTCATTTGCCATTTGGCAAAAAACACAACACCTGGCAAAAAACATAAAAAAACCGCCTTACAATTCACTTGTAAGACGGCACTTTATAAATAAAGATTTACATTATGAGAGGGTAACTAATATCCAGGATTTTGTTTTAGCTGAGGATTCACATTCAACACTTTCCTACCTATAGGAAAAATCTCAGTGTGTTTATCTGCATCCGCCTGTTTGTCCCACCAAACACCACTGCTGAAAACTCCCCAACGGATCAAGTCTGTCCTCCGTCTGTTTTCACCAAGAAACTCCCTACCCCACTCGTCCAAAACCTCCTGATCAGTCAACTGACCTCCATCCGGACGATAAAGACTTGTTGATCCCTCAGGATAGTTACGTCGGCGCACCGCATTTAATAACACTGCTGCGCCTGCTTTATCGCCCGCACGGTATTTACACTCAGCAAGCATGTAATAAACTTCAGACAGGCGGATTTCGGCATAAGCTGAGGTGATGCGATTTGCATCAGATGTCGGATAAACCGGATATTTAACCATGAATACCCCGGAATTGTGGTCCGCATGGTTCATATTGGACGTCTTATCGGTAATTTGTTTACCAGGCTTGGTGTCCAGAAACATCCCCACCTGATCGCGTATAAACAGGGCGTAAGGGCCTTTATTACCCCTAACCGTATCTGCTACGGTACTGCCATTCACACTCCGTTGAAATGGAAGATATCCATACAAAAACATTCCCTCGCGTTTGCTGTTGCCAAGGTTCTTATAAAGTTTGAGACGTACGTCATCCGGGTACTTTTGAAATTTAACAAATGGTTTACCAAGCTGAAAAGCATATTCCACACTATCCACGTCACGTCCCGGCTGAAGTGCAAACTTAGGATTCGACTTTCCAAAGTCGGTAAAACCACAGTAAAGAGGTGCTGCATCATAAGTCATTCCCCAGAAATACATGCCACTATCATACTGCCAGTGTGTACGGGTAAGACTGGATGGAAATCCGTAGATCACCTCCGAATTGGGCTGATTATTGGTATAGTCAAATGGAGCATCCCATCTTGTATCGAGTGCATAAGCACCATATTTCCCGTCAATAATATCCTGCGAAATGGCCGCACATTCAGCAAATTTATCTACCCCGGTGTACACTTTGGAATTTAAGTACAACCTCGCCAATAACGACGCTGCCCCCGCCTGTGTCCAGCGTCCGATGCTGTTGTTACCCAGCGAAGCCCTTAATGGCAGATCAGGGATCGAAGCTTTCAACTCTGACTCAATAAAGTCAAATGCTTCCTGAGGAGTGGCCTGCAATCCACCCTGCGTTTCATTTTTCACTGTCCTGATGATCTCTATATTCCTATAGAAATCTAATGCCCTCAGGTGAAACCAGGCGCGCAGTGTACGCAGTTCCGCCTTGAAATCGGCAAGCTCCACCGGTGTGACATTGAGTTTCTCCGGATCTGTGATGCTTTCCATATCCTGTAGTGAGTTGGTCGCCAGCACAATCCCCTGATAGAAAGAGATCCAGGCGTTGCTGGTAAAACCATCTTCGGCAGTCCAGGTATGATAATGCATCCGTTGGTAATATCCTCCATCCTGCCAGTCTCCCTGACGATTGTAAGTTCCGAACTCGTCTGACGTATCTTCATTTGCGGCGAAGACATCGCCACCCTGAATGCTCCAATAGGCATGTTCAAACGGACGTAGGAAATCGCGGATGACATCATCGCGCCGCTGGAGGAATGCACCTGCATCTATTTTATCATAAACTTCTTCGTCCAGCTTGGTACATCCGGAAAAAATGGCCAAAGCAATGACTGAAGTGATTTTAATATTTTTTATGTTGAAATACTTTTTCATGTATGTTTCTTTAGAAAGTAATTTGTGCACCGAAAATCAGCTGAAGTGTAGAAGGATAATAATTCAGAGAGGTATTGACCCCTGGTGTCAGACCGTTCACAGGAATCAGGTCGGGATCACCTACACTGTATTTTTTAAAGGTATGCAGGTTCCGGCCGGCCGCATAAAGCCTTATCCCGTGAACAAATTTGGAATTGACCGATTGTTTATACCCCAGTGCAACGTTATCGATTTTCACAAATGAACCGTTCTCCAGGAAATAGTCTGAAGGAATAGAAAGGCTGCTGCTATTTGTCAGTTTGGAGTATTTGCTACCGCTGTCGTAAGCAGAAGTCAGCACATTAACATCAGCCTGGGTTGCCGGTGTCCCCAGGTAAAATGCGGGTGTATTGAAAACTTTGTATCCGAAGTTTCCTCTGAGAAAAATGCTCAGGTCAAATTGTTTATACGTAAAGGTATTGCCTAGAGAGGCGGTAAACTTTGGCAGACCATTTCCAACATACTGCTTGTCATCATTGTTGGCCTGATTTGCTGGGACAACACTGCCGTCCTTTTTATAAACGAGCAATGTCCCATCCTCACTGATGCCTGCATTACGGTAGGTATAAAATGAACCAATCCGTCGGCCTTCTTCAAGTCTTTGGATGGTTCCCGGAGATCCCGGAGCGGGTAAACCAGCAACGTCAAGATATGCCGCCCCTTTATAAAGATCATTGGAAAAAGAAATAAATTTATTGTCATTGTAAGCACCCGCAAGCGTGATGCTGTAACTGAAATCATCGGTCTTTATTGGATTAGCCTGAATCTGCAGCTCTACACCCGAATTTTTAAGTGTACCTACATTCGCATAAGTTCTTTCGTGCGGGTTCGGAGGGACAGGAACATCGTATTCTCCAAGCAGATCTTTATTGGTCCTCACATAGTAATTCAAGGCACCTGTAATTCTGCCTTTCAAGACCTCAAAATCTAATCCCGCGTTAAAGTTATGCGCTTTTTCCCATCGCAGATTGGGATTCGAATTTTTATTCGGCCCATATACCTGATAATTTGTGCCGTTAAAAGGGAAATAACCAAAGCCGCTATACAACAACAGTGACAGGTAATTGTCGAAGTCCTGATTTCCGGTGACACCAAAATCCACACGTAGTTTTAAGTCATCCAGCCAGGATATTTTTTCCTTCAGAAAAGGCTCTTCAGTAATACGCCATGCTGCAGATACTGCCGGGAAGTTCCCCCATTTATTGTCGATTCCAAATTTCGAAGACCCTTCACGGCGCAAGCTGGCAGTGACAATATATTTATGGTCAAAGTCATAATTGATACGCCCGAAGAAAGAAATCAAGGTAGATCCATTCTGTGTGGAAGCAACGGCATCCTGACCATTTCCTGCCGCTCCACCGTTATATAAACCTGAGCCCAGATTATTCCATGAAAAGGCATCGAAAGGAAAATCATAGTTGCTCGCTCGGAATTGCTTGTAATTCGATAAGGAATAAGAATAACCACCCAGTAGTTTTATGCGATGCTTTTCAAATGCAGTAGAATAATTGGCAGTCCATTCCAGGTTTTTCACATCACTTTCCGTTTGTTCCTGCTGTGCATAGTTGGACTTGATCGTCTGGTTATTATATACAATATTAGACAGCGTAGAAGGCCTAAAGTCCAAATTTTTAAATGAAGAACTTGCTTCAGACACCACCACCATCGTATTCAGGTTGTCCAATAGGTTGACCTTTAGGCTACCGCTGATGTCTATCTTCTTAATTTCCTCCTGCGCCTTGATCATTCTCGCATTCTCAACTGGGTTACTCGCATCGAACCCTGTGTTCAGATAGTTGTACTGCCCCCTCTCATTGTATACCGGAAATGTTGGATTCAGTGTCAATGAATTCTTAAAACCGCTATAATCTGCCTTTCTGGTTTGGGCATAACGTGGTGCCGCCATTAGACTCACTTCATAGGTCTTATCTTTTGAAGTGTAATTGGCATTGATTCTCGTGCCATATTCTCTCTTATTTGCACGAAGGTCAATTCCATCTGCATCGCGATAATCAGCTGAGGCAAAGAAGTTTGTTGTACCTGAACCACCCGATAGTTGAAGCGTATGTTTTTGTCCGATGGCCGCTGACCGGCTGACTTCTTTCTGCCAATCCGTATTCCCTCCGTAGTCCACGCCTTTATTGTTCGGCACCCGATTGGCAACAAACGCATCTTTAGAAAGCACCTCATAGGCATTTGTGATATAATCCATGCTGCTATAGCCATCATAAAACAATTGGGATTGCTCTGACCCCTTTTTTAAAGTGATGATGATGACACCATTACTTCCCCTGGTGCCATAAATTGCAGAAGCTGCACCACCTTTTAACACATCAATAGATTCGATATCATTTTGATTGACGTTATCAATATTACCTCCAATGACACCGTTAATGATGTACAATGGTCCAAGGCCTGCATTTCTGGAAGAGACACCACGCATCTGTATAGAAGGTGTTGAATTCGGATCGCCATTGGCAGTATTCGTGACAGTCAGACCTGCAACTTTACCCTGTAATCCCTGAAGTGGACTATTACTGGCTACCGTTTGCAGCTCACGGGCGCTCACGTGCGTGATGGCACTCGAGACTTCCTTTTTGTCGAGCGTACCGTAACCAACGCTTACCACCACAACCTCATCAAGGGCATTCGAGCTTTCTTTCAAACTGAAATTGATGGTCGTTCGTTCGCCAACAGTCACTTCCTGGCTGTTGTACCCAACATAACTCACCACGAGCACTGATGCCGGACCATTTACAGTAAGTCGGTAGCCTCCGTTTACATCTGTAACTGCGCCGTTTTTAGTGCCCTTTTCTTTAATGGAAACCCCTGGTATCGGGTCACCCTTCTCATCGGTAATTTTACCGGTGATCGCTACCGGAGGGTGTTTTAATGCAACACTGGGAGGGCTTGCAATGGCCTCCACAGCGATAAGTTGAAAAATTAGCACCATAAGAAACACAAAGGATCTCGCTAATAATGAAATTCTAAAATTTCGTAATTTTCCGTTCATAATAAATTGTCTATATTGGTTAAAGGGGAAATGTTCAGGACTGATATTGGGGGCATCAGCCGTTCCATTAAACCGCATCGAATGTATTTCAATAAAAATGGAATGGCTTATCGCTGCTGTTCAATTTTTAATCACTATGATTCAATATGACTGCTGTGCTAAATAAATCCCCGATATCCCGGGGAAGTAGTTTATTTTTATAGCCCTGAGTTTTTGCAGGCCCCTGGATTTAGCAACCGATTGATGAGCAGGATACCATATCTTCTAACAGCCCTATTGCTGGTGCTGTATTTAACGAGTTACGGACAAGCAAGCCGTTATTACTTCCGCCATTTCATGACGGATGACGGCCTCTCACACAATACCGTATTGAGTATACTTCAGGATAAGAAAGGTTTCATCTGGCTTGGTACCAAAGACGGACTAAACCGCTTCGACGGCTTCAATTTCAAGAAGTTCAGAAATGACAGGCATCGGTTTGGCGGCATTGGCGATGACCAGCTTCATGCCATGTGTCAGGACAATGAAGGAAAGCTGTGGATAGGTACCGGCAGGGGTTTATATCGCTTTGACCCGAAAACAGAATCTTTTGAGGAGTCAGTCATTGCTCCTTTCGATAGGGTGACCTTCATAGTGACCGATGGCCGCCAGCACTTATGGTTCCTGGCCGGCAATCGTCTTTGGTCGTACCACCTCAAGACTAAAAAACTCACCGACCTGCACATCCGGGCCAATTGCCTGATATTAGACCGGCATCAGCAGCTGCTGATGGGTAACGACGAAGGCGAGATCATCAGATATCAGCCAGGCAGTACTAATAGCAGACATTTTCAGGTGGTAGAAAAAAACCTACCCATAAACCTTCAACCTATAACGGCTATTGCGGAGACCAGCACGGGTTACGTCATCGGAACAAACAAACTGGGCCTGCTCAGCTTCAATCCGGAAACAAGGCAATCCAGTCCTATACTCAGCAGAAATGCTGACGGAACAGAGCTGAATGTCCGTGCCATCCTGCCTGGAGAACCAGGGGAATATTGGGTAGCCACAGAATCTGGTGTAGTGGTATATAAGCAGAAAACGCAGGAGACCATGGTGTTCCAGAAAAATCAGAGTGATCCCTATGCCATCAACGACAATGCCATATACGCCTTCTGCAGAGATTCGGATGGTGGGATGTGGGTGGGCACCTATTTCGGCGGACTCAACTACCAAAATTCCAAAAACTCAAGGTTCCGGAAATATTATCCGCTGAAGAACGAGCAGTCCATCTCCGGAAATGCCATTAGTGCCATCTGTGAAGACCGGCAGCAAAGCATCTGGATCGGGACTGAAGATGCAGGGATCAGCAAGCTTGACATCAGTTCTGGTTTAGTTAGAAACTTCCGCTTCAATGGGAAGTCGAATGGTCTTGCGCACAACAACGTTCACGCCTTGCTGATGTCAGGAAATCAGCTCTACATTGGCCTTTTTCAGAACGGCCTGGAGGTGCTCGACATCAATACCGGTTTCATCACGGAAAGGTATGGAACACTCGCTGCAAAGTACAAGGAAAGAAGCAACTTTGTCCTCTGTCTGCTGGCCACCAGGCAGGGAAAAATATACCTGGGTACCATCGGACCGAGTGCAGGGCTGTATGAGTTTAACAAAAACACAAAACAGGTAACCGCTGTTGAGGGATTCGACCTCTCTGACGGTGTTTTCGCCCTGTCCGAAGACCATCTTGGCAGGTTATGGATCGGCACGGCCAACAAGGGGGCGATTTGCTATGACCCCATTTCCGGAAAAAGCACTCCTCTTAAATTTGGCAATGGCTCCCTGCCTAAAACTGGTGGAGCAGAAACTACCATACATTACATTTATGAAGACAGTCAGCATCATTTGTGGTTTTGCACTGAAGGTGCTGGCGTTTTCAAACTGGACAACAACGGCAGCAAAAAAACAGCTTACAACACGCATACTGGTCTGTCCAGCAATTATGTATACCGGGTTGTTGAAGATGATCAGCACCAGCTATGGATGAGCTCCACGAAAGGGCTCATGCGCATGAACATGGCTACCGGCAAGATCACAACTTACACACAGGATAACGGACTGATCACGGATCAGTTCAACTATAGTGCATCGTACAGGGCATCCAATGGAATCATTTATTTTGGCAGCGTCAAAGGCCTGATAGGTTTCGATCCGCGGGATTTCAATAAAACCCTAAAATCACCCCCGTTATACCTCACCACTCTGGAAATCAACAACCAGCCTGTGCTACCAGGTACGCGGCAATCCGTATTGAGGCATGGCATCAGTGATACCGATAGTCTGCAACTGACCCACAGTCAGAACAACATCAACCTGGAGTTTGCTGCACTTGATTTTTCATCTGCAAAGGCCATCAGGTATAAGTACAGGCTCAAAGGACTGAATGATTCATGGATTGCGCTGGAAGAAAACAGGAAAGTTTTCTTCACGGGCCTTTCTCCGGGAAGGTATATTTTCGAGTTTGCCGCAGAAAGCAATACCGGAGAATGGAAAACCAGTCCAAAGCAGCTTTTCATTCACATACAGCCTCCACTATACCTGAGCATGACGGCTTATTTTCTTTATCTCCTCCTAACCTTGATGGTCATCTATTATTCCATCCGCAGTTACGAGTTTTACCTGAACAGACAACACCAAACCAAACTTCAGCAATTTGAGCATGAGAAAAAACAGGAAATTTACCAATCGAAGATTGACTTCTTCACCAACATTGCACACGAACTTCGTACGCCTCTAACGCTTATTAAGCTGCCTTTAGACCAGCTTACCAACGTCGAGGCATTAGATACAAAAGTAAAGGAAAACCTGACCATGATTAACAAGAATACCAATCGACTAATTGAACTGACCAACCAGCTGCTGGATTTCAGAAAGTCTGACCGGGAAAACCTCAGACTGGTGTTTGTAAAAACCAACATCAACACCTTACTCAGCGACATCTATGAAGATTTTCAGATCATCGCACAGGAACAAAAACTAAGCTATGAGCTGGAACTGCCCCGGCACCTGACGCTTCATGCCTATGTAGACATTGAGGCTTTCAAAAAAATCCTGATCAACCTGATATCCAACGCCTTTAAATACGCGGAAAGGACCATACGCATCAGCATCAGCCCCCTCAACAGCAACGATGATCATTTCAGCCTTGAGGTACAAAATGATGGTTCCCTCATCCCTGCAAGGTATCATGAGAAGGTTTTTGAACCCTTTTTCAGAATTGATGACCATGATAAACACTCTGGTAGTGGCATCGGACTGGCCCTGGCAAGGTCACTCACAGAAATGCACAATGGAACACTCACACTGACAACCAATGAAAAATACAATGTTTTCAAACTGAGTCTGCCTATACACCAGCAGGAAGAGGTAGACTTTAAAGTGGAAGAACCGGTAGATGCGGACTCAGAAATCAACGATGCTGAAGACAGGACATCACCGGACGGACTTCCGTCAATATTGCTTGTCGAGGACCATAATGATATACTCAAATACATTTCCCAGGAATTGAGGGGTGAGTACTTTATCCTCAAAGCAAACGACGGCATGGAAGCACTGGAACTCCTGGAAAAACATCCCGTACAGCTGGTTGTCAGCGATATCATGATGCCAAGGATGAATGGCCTGGACTTGTGCCGGCGCATTAAAACCGACCTTACCTACAGTCATATCCCAGTAATCCTGCTGACCGCCAAAACATCAGTGGATTCCAGAATAGAAGGCCTGGGAACGGGGGCTGATGCTTATATAGACAAGCCCTTTTCGATGTCTCACCTCGAGATGCAGATCAAAAGCCTGCTCCGCAACAGGAAACTGGTAAAGGAACATTTTGCCAGATCCCCACTTAGTCAGATTCAGGCCGTAGCTTATTCCAAAACAGATGTCAGCTTCCTGGAACAACTTACGACAGTGATCTCTGATAGGTTGAGCGATTCCAGCCTTGACGTGGAGATGCTTTCCAGAACAATGAACATGAGCCGCCCAACATTGTATAGAAAAATCAAGGCACTCACAAATATGCCTCCCAGCGCACTGATCTCTTTATACCGCCTAAAACACGCTGCTGAGCTGCTGGCTACCAGGCAGTATAAAATCAATGAAATCTCCTTTATCATCGGATACAATTCACCCGCAAATTTTACACGCGACTTCCAGAAACAATTTGGCATCAAGCCTTCTGCGTACATCAAACAACTTGATCAATAAGACAACAACTGGATTTATAGCTAAACCATTTGATTTATACCAAAACAATTCGGTTCATAAAAAAACAGCATTTACGCCCTGACTCTCAGGAGTAAATGCTGTTGTTACGAATTTATACGTCTGTGTCTTTTTACCGCAATTGTTATTGCTGTAAAAAGTTCAGCATGCGTTCCTTGTCTTTATCTTTGATGTTTTTCAGTCCTTTAATCGCTTCAGGAACTTTAAGATATTGCTCATTGAACTGATTGATCAACTGATAGAACTCGCCTGTTTTATATTCCAAGGCCCTGTTTGTTTCCTCCGCGCGTCCGAAGGCCTCAGGGATGTAGATGCCATTGTCAAGTCCTTTCAGGTCAAGCGCGACCTGCGAGAGTCTCTTGAACTTACCTGATAAACCATTCAGCACGTCCACCTGCTGCTTACTGCTGTAAAGCACCTCTACTTTCTGCGGCTTACGACAATCGCTTTCCGGCAATGTTACGTTCAAGCAAAGCTCACGTCCGGAATAGTTCCAGCCAGGTAGATTCGCCTGCTCGTTGAAAGCAACAGGCTGCCCGTTCACTTTAACCTCCACAGGCATTTCAGAGCCATACATTTTCAGTTGATATTTTCTTTTTAAAGGCATTCCTTTATAAGTTCCCTTTGCGGCTGCAATCGTTATGGTCGACTGTCTTCCTTTCAGAACATTGCTTACTGTCGTGATGGCATTCTGATCGTTGTAAGTCTGGTCATTTCCATTGTCTTCATACAGATTGAAACTGCCGTTTGCACCAGGAAATATAGAAAAGACCATAGATTCGGGATTATTGTCCAGATGCTGCACAGCATCATCATACATAGGAATCACTGCACCTGCTTTGAAGTAAATCGGATAATCATTGAGCGCAAATGAACGTTCCAGGGTTTGTCCTCCTTTAAGTAAAGTACCTGTATGCCATTCATACCAGTCATTGCCTGCAGGAAGCCAGACTTTGACCTTAGACAGCCCATCTACGGATGGGGCGCCGATCGGAGCAACCAGCATCTTATCGCCAAACATGTATTCCCTGTCGAAACTATAAGCTTCTTCAGCATCCGGGTAGTCGTAATACATTGGACGGCAAAGACCTACGGAGGTATCATAGGTTTTTCTAGACATGGTGTAGATGTAGGGAACGAGCTCGTATCTCAAACGGATGGCTTCATATTGAGCCTGAGCATAGGTATTTTCAAAGTTCCAGATTTCCTTTTTGATGAATCCGTTTTTAGTAGAGTGGGTACGTAAAATCGGACTCAACGTGCCATACTGTAACCAGCGGGTGTACAACTCAGGATCTGTGGTCTGTTCTCCCGGGATCAATTGATGTCCGCCGATGTCATGACTCCAGTAGGAATACAAAACATTCGATGCGGCGTTGGTAAAATAAGGCTGGTATTCAAGTGATTTCCAGCTGATAAATGAGTCGCCTGAAAAGCCAATCTGGTAACGGTGGTTTCCAAGGCCTCCCCAGCGATGGTAAAGCATCGGGCGTGTCTGTCGGTTGCGTGCCATGTCTGTATAAAAAACATGATTCAACCACCACGTATTGCTAAGGTTGGTAATTTTCGGGTCGTTAGGCCACTGCTGCCAGTCCAGCCACCAAAAATCAATTCCTTTTTTCTCCATTGGACGTAAGACTTCCTCAAACAGCGCAGTCATGTATTTTTTGTCTGAAGCCACAAATGGAACGGCCTTCCTTTCGGTTGTATCGAACTTCATGCGGCTGGCAAACTTCCCATACATGTCTTCGTGTGCGCCTACTCCGTCTGCAGGGTGAAGATTTAAGGTGGTTTTCAGGTGTGTTTTGTTTGTCCAGCGCAGGAATCCTTCAGGATCAGGGAAAAGGTTTTTGTTCCAGGACCAGCCTGTCCATCCTTCTCTATGCCAGTCCATATCCACGACAAGTACATCCACCGGAATGTTTAAGCGTTTGAAATTGCCATAAAGCGCGCGGAGTTCATTGTCGGAATAACTCCAATAACGCGACCACCAATAGCCGAAAGCATAACGTGGCAGCATCGGCACTTTACCTGCAATTTTTGAATAGTCAGCTAATGCCGTTTTATACTGCTTGCCATAGGCCATGAAATACCAGTCCAGGCCTTTGTTATTTGTCGGATATACCCACGGCCATTCGCTGTTGTCCAAACGAAGGTTGCCTGAATCATCCAGGAAAAACCACCCGTCTCTGGCCAGAATGCCATCTTCCAGTTCAAGTTTCTTATGCGTGTGATAATTGGTATCCCCATCAATGTTGTCAAGCGTTCGTGTGGTTCCTTTAAGGTTCTGCTTTTGCGTTTTTCCAGGCACCCACTGCACGGCGTCATCTTTCAAATAACGGATCTTCAGGTTCTTTTCATTAAACTGCCCGGAGTTCAGCTGATACGCCAGCTCGATCTCATCGGTTTTGATGTACAACCATCCTTTCTCTTTGCGACTGGTATAAGCGGGCACAGATAACTTCCTGTTCACCACAACAAATGAAGCATGATCGTCAAATTGTCTGGTACGCTCCCACTCCATTCGAATTAGCCTGGAGGTCAGCACAGTAAACCTTGCCTCGTCGGCCGCAACTACAGCCTTTACATCAGCCTGCAATACTCCTGCACTCTGTGCATGAATAAGTTGTAAATTAAAAATGAATATAAGCAGGCAGATTATAAAACCTTGCCTCATCGGTTTGATCCGATCACAGAGCGGTGTAACTAATGGCATTTGCATTTGGTTAGAGTTTAACATTTTTTCCTTTTGTGTGTAATGATTGTAAGATGCTAAACTAGCTAGTGACCGCCGGGCCAGAAATGGCGCTGATCACTTTCTTCATTTGGCGGTTGTAAAATCCAGCTTTTTTCTGGAACTCAACGCATGATGAATCGTGGTGATTACAAATAGAATAGCTGCGACAAGTGAAAGAACCGTCACCATCATTTCTGAAAACCAATCTCATATATTTTTCTCCCGATGTGTTATAAACCTGCCATTTCGAAGTCCTATATAAAAATGGCACAATGAAAAACACCATCCTCATCGCTGTTCTCCTAATCATCTCAAACATTGCTTTCGGACAATTACCTGCTGATGGTATAAAAGCAATCATCAAACAAGAGGTAGCCAGTAAAAGAAGCAAAAGCATCATCGTTGGGATTATAGGCCCCAATGGGCGACAAATATTTGCGGAAGGACAAATAAGCGACAATGACTCCAGACTTCCGGATGAAAACACCATGTATGAAATTGGCTCAATTACCAAGGTATTCACATCCTTATCACTGGCAGATATGAGTTTAAAACGGCAACTGAACCTAAATGATCCAATCTCAAGATTTCTTCCGTCAAGTGTAAAAACACCGGTAAGAAATGAAAAAGAAATTTCATTGATCAGCCTGTCCACACATCGGTCGGGAATGCCTCGTTTCCCTTTTAATGTAGACCCTAAAGACTTAAACCAACCTTATCGCGACTACACCACAGAGAAACTATATCAATATGTCTCAACTTTTGAACCGCCATACGATATTGACTCAAAGTGGCGCTATTCAAACATCGCATATGGTTTACTGGGCAACATATTAATGATCATTTCGAAGAAAGATTTTGAAACTTTAATTGAAGAGGAAATCTGCAAACCACTCCATATGAATAATACCGTGGTAAGATTAACGGCAGCACAAAAATCAAACCTGGCCGTAGGACATGCAGAAACAGGAACTCCTGTAGGCTTAACCGATCTGGGCGCTATCGGACCTGGAGGATCGTTGCGGTCCAATGTAAATGATCTTCTTACTTTTGCCGCAGCCAACCTTGGATTAACCAATTCGAGATTGCAGCCAGCTATGGAGCTCAGCCATGTGAGGCAGGCAAAAAAAGATGGCAATGACACCTTCACCACCATGGGCTGGACACTTACAGGTGATGGAAACTTGCTTTTTAAAGATGGCGGAATGCCCGGATATTGCACCTTTCTGGGAATAGACAAGAAAAATAAAATCGGTGTAGTCGTCTTGTCAAATTCCAACAATCCTGTAACAGACATCGGCCGGCATATTCTTGATTCAACGTATCAAATGGAACCATACAAATACAGATGGACATTACTGGATACCCTTAGGGCGACATATAGAAAAACCAGCATTGATTCCACAATGAAACTTTATCAAAAGCTTAAACTATCAAAAAATCACTCACTCGTCTTTAACGAATACCAACTCAATTATCTGGGTGAAGAATTGAGAAGAGCCAAAAAGACAAAAGATGCCATAAAGGTCTTCGACTTGAATGTAAAGGAATATCCAAATGCTACCCTTGCATATGAGAGCTTAGGAGAATCGCTTCGCCGTAATCATCAAAAAGAGAAAGCAATTTCATGTTTTGAAAAAGCATCCGAACTAGAGCCTGATAACCTGCACTGGACTTATATCCTTAGCAGACTTAGACCTGACCAACGGCCTACTTCAATCAATGAATTTTTAAGGAATGAAAATTGACAGCAAAAATGTAAATCTTTGAAAGACTCAAAAAATCAAACACATGTTAAAATACTACATAGTCGCGCTGATGCTCCTCACATGTTTAAATTCATGCGCTCAAAGACCAGCAGACGATAAAATTGTTGGATATTATATGTCAAAAAAAACGGGTAATATGGTATTCACGAATAGCAAATCAGAAGACATTGTTGAATATCCTTTTACAAACATTACCCTTAATCCTGATGGGAAGAAATTTGGTGCATACGTTGTTGGCACCGATACGAAAAATGGCCTGATGAATGATCGAGGAATAATGGTCATAGATACTATTTTTGATTACTTGGGTATGGTGGATAGAAACCTGCTTTGGGCTGAAAAAAAAGACAAATTCGGATTCGTAGACTTCTCTGGAAAAATAGTAGTTCCGATAATATATGACCATTTGGATAACACCTCCTCCAATGGCTTATTTACGGCAGGTAAAAATGGCAAATTCGGATTCATTAACCTGAAAAATGAAGTAGTTATTCCTTTTCAGTTTCAGGAGGCATCGTCCTTTATTGATGGGCTAGCAGCTGTAACGTTAAACGGAAAACATACCTATATCGACTCTTTAGGAAATGAAGTCGTCAAAAGCACAGGCCATTAAATTTGAGCGCAAATCCTATGCAGTAAACTGATCTTTTGAAAAAATTATATGACCTCAGGAAACTTTTCCCGTAACCGTCTGATTGTCTCCCCCATCATGCTTTTAAGTACTTCAACATTGATGTCAGTTAGTTTCTTGACATAAATACAGCCCTTACCCATTTTAAATTTACCCAATTCCGATAACAGCGCCTCATTCTCGGGGGTTCCCATATAAACATAGAGTGAGATCGCGGCTTTACGAGGCGAAAACCCCACTAACGGCCAGTCTCCTTCCTGCCGGCTCCTGTCAGACTTATAATGATAACTGCCAAAACCAATGATGCTCGGCCCCCACATTTTAGGTTTCTGCCCAGTGTACTCCTGCATGATTTTAACCAGTTCAAAACTGTCCTTTTTCTTTTGCGCTGTATCAGCAAAAAAGTTGATAAAATCTTCAACGTTTGCACTTGTGGCAGTGGTTTTAATGGCAGACATAACTGAGGATTAAAAATATAGATCGATAGGTATAACTAAAATAACAAAAAATCCCCAGATCTCAATAGTACCTACGGACCAATGCGCTCATATACCGATCCGGGCGAATCGTAAACGTCCATACTTAAGGTAAATGTACTACCCTCGATGGTTAACGAATTAGATACGCTCGGTTCACTGTCAAAAAAAATTCCACTAGTTTCTTCCCCGGTCAGTTGGCTAATGAAATTTCTCAGGGTATAATTCCCCTTTACAATAACCTTTCCTGCATCCTGTTTCTCATATTGAGAGGATGTGAATTTTAAAATCCGTCCATTTCCCGGCGGATAATTCGTTCTAAGTGCTGTCAGACCATTGATGTCTGCCCTCAGCTCCCAGGTTCCAACGAGAGGATGGGTTGTCGTCCGATCCTTTTTACATGAGCATAACAGCACAGTAAGAAAAATGATTAGCGTAAATTTAAGCGTATTCATATAGTTTAGTTGACTGGTTTCCGGTTCCCTTTGCGCACACACATCTCCGCACTAATTTCCGAAACGTTTAAAATTTTAAAAACGCTACAGCAGCACGAAACTACCGAAAATACTTGATCCCGTATCTGATCATTACATACACCGGATAACTTAGAAAAACCCAGGACAACAAATGCCAGATTCCCAGCCCCATAATCGCCAGTAGCAAGCCAATAATGGTGATAACCGACAACAAAATGGGCATGCCCCATAACTTCATAAATGACTTATTTTTCTGCTGCATCTTCTCCCATAGTTGATAAGGTAAGCGATTCTGATGTCTCCATCATTCTTTTCAGCTGGGCCGATTTCGACTTGCGCCTCGCAATCCACAGGTAAATCCCCGAAATCAGCACGATGATCGTTGCCAGGTCAAAGATTGCCCAGAGCACCTTCATCGGCATCCCCCCGTAATCGCCGAAATGAAATGGCTGTGAGATAAAAATGGTCTTCAGGTACCAGGGAAGATCCCTCATATCCGTCAGCTCCCCGGTCTTCGCATCGATTAATGCGGGCTTGATGATCCTGGACGTAAGTGGCGTGTTGCCAATCAGGTATACTGCATAGTGGTACTTGCTGGAATAAACGGTCCCCGGGTAGGCCACAAAGGAGACTTCCATCTCCGGTGCCGCCGCTTTCGCGCGCTTCAGCGCAGCATCAAGAGAACTCAAGGTTCCCGTCACCCTGGGCTGGTCCTTATAGCCGGCAACCATCTCCGCCAGCTGACTTGCCTTCCATCGCTCCAACGCAGGATCGACCAAAGTGTTGATCACCCCGGTGAGCCCCACCACAGAGGCCCAGGCAAGGGTAACAATGCCCAGCAGGTTGTGCAGGTCGAGCCATTTTAACCTCGATGATTTCTCCGTTCTGATCATACCAAAATCAAAACGTTTCATAATCGGCCCATATAAAACTACACCGGAAACAATGGCGACAAAAAATAGAAAGCCCATAAAACCTAAAAAGAGTTTACCAGGCAGGCCCGCCAGCATTTCCACATGCAGATAGTACATCACCAACATGAAATCCATCTCATTAGGCGGTGTGTCCATTACTTTTCCGGAATACTCATTCATGGTCAGGTAATGGTCGGCCTCAATCGGCGCCTCCGCAGAATCGGCCACCACTACAAACATCTGCCCCGGATGCTCCTTCACATCCCAGGAGACATATTTGACCGCTTTCACGGGCAGCGTACTTATACCGGCCTCCAGTACCACATCTTTTGACAGCGGCTTACTCCCCGATGCCGCTGCCGGCATCTCCAGCTCCTTGCCCAACAGATGGTCTATTTCTTCGTAAAAGATCAGCGGCAGACCAGTCAGACATAACATCAGCAAAAATACCGTGCAGATCAGACTGGTCCATTTATGAACCTCAAACCATTTCTTTATTGTCTTCGCCTTCATACGCGCTTCATACCAACTTGATTGATCAAGTTAACGTTTTCCCCTAAAACTTATACGTAAAACTTGCTGCAAAATTTCTGGGCTTCTGCGGATTGACAGACCAGTACCCAATGTAGTATTCCTTATCGGTCAGGTTGTTCATATTTAAAGTGAACCTGTATTTGCTGGAGTTGTAAAACAAACTTGCATTGATCAGGGTGTAACTTGGCAGATAGAAATTACCAGTAGCACTGTTGTCAATCACCTTATACCGGCCTGCATAATTACCACCCAGGCCCAGTCCGAAGTCCTTCAGTTTACCATAACCAAATTTATAGGTTGCCCACAAGTTGGCCAGGTTCTGAGGCCCCTGCCCTCCCGGACTTCTGCCCACTTCGTTGTAGAAATCGTTAGGCGTAGCGGTATTCCCTTCCAGGACCTGAATCTTCGAATGGCTGACACCGGCAATCAGACTTAAACCTGGCAGTGGGTTCGCACTTAAGTCAAAGTCAAAGCCCTTGCTCCCCGTTTTACCACCCTGAATGGCCGACGTAGGTGTATAATACACCCGGTTAGCCACCCTGATGTCATACACAGCGAACGTCGCAAACAACTTGTCAGAGAACAAACTGGTCTTTAACCCGGCTTCCCATTGATTGGCTTGCTCCGGCTTAAACGACCTTACCCCCTGACTGACATTATTGGCATCAAAGACCTCTTGCGGAGCCACATTGAAAAACGCATTCATATAATTGACAAAAATAGATACCCTGTCCAGAACAGGTTGAAAAACTACACCCAGCTTCGGCGAGAAGGTCAGCTGATCATAATCGTCTTCGGTAGCAGTGATGTCACCTTTTGAATCAAAATAGTCCATTCTCAGACTCGCCATAACACTAAGGGAAGGTGTAAAATTCAATACGTCGGAAGCATAGGCACTATACGCACTATTTTTGATATTGGTGCGGCTCCCGCCTCCGGCAGCAGCCAGGGCATTGTCTACTACGGCCTGACTTAAAAATACCGGGGCAATTTCATTGCCGTCCTTATCTGTAGTCAGCTCGCTTTCCTGCGGAGTAATCTGCCTTACCGTTGCCCATCCTGAGCCATTGTCGATCACATTACGACTAAAGTAATCCAGCCCTATAAGCACCCTGTTCCTCAGGCTGCCGATCTTGAAATCACCGTTAAAATTCTGCTGTATATCCGTGGTATTTGTCGTTTGCTGCTCTTTATGAAACAACTGGTCAAAATAATTATCTCTGTTGATCCCGCCCATATTGGTGTACGCATCGTCATAGATGTAACTGTAATAGCCATTAGAACGAATATTCCCCCTCGAAATCACCGTCTGCGAAGTCCATTGATCGGATAGCCTGTACAACATCTGCCCCTGCAGGTTGTATCTTGGATTCTTGATCACCAGGTCGTTACTGGTAAATGATAAATTCCCGTTCAGGTTCAGCTCATTCAGGTTATTGAAAATAAGCGTAGTATCCCTGTTGGAATTGAAAAATATCGGAGGTACCGCCCTTTCTTCCTGCAGGATTTCCGTCAACACCTGAAAAGAAAGTTTGTCGTTCACCTCATATGCCAGGGTCGGTGCGAAATAAAAGGACTTTTTAAAACCAGCATCCTGAAAACTATTCTCTGTATGATAAGCGGTATTGACACGCAAAGCAATCTTTTCCGTTTTACTCAAGGGCATATTGATATCCGCGGTTACCCTGTTTAATCCAAAGCTTCCCAGGTTGTAAGCCACTTCTCCACCAAAATCATAATAGGGCTTTTTGGTGATGGTATTGATGACGCCTCCATATCCATAGAAACTCGCGCCGAACAAAGTGCCGGATGGCCCCTTGATTACTTGAATTTCCTCCACCCCTGCAGGATCAAGGTTTCCACTGGTCAGCCCAGGCAAACCATTGATCAGACTGGCCTGCGCCTCAAAACCACGAAGTGCAAAATAAGATCCACCATCTCCACCACGTCCGGTAGATTCCCAGGTCCTTGTTAACCCGGGAACATTCCGCATTGCATCATCGAAATTTGCGATGCCCTGCTGCTTCAGGATCTCCGAAGGAACAGAGCTGTATAACTGTGGATTCTCAAGATTCTTTAACGGCATCTTAGCAACAGTCGCGGTTACCTTATTGGAATGTCCTGATGAAATGATCACCTCTTTCAACTGATCTGCGTCTTCTTTCAATATAAAATCAACAGATACGGTCTCACCCGACTTCACCTCTACCTCCTGTTCCTGTCTTGACAGCCCGATGTACGTAGCCACCAGTTTATATTTACCCGGCTTTATTCCTTTTAGTGAATAATTCCCTGTTCTGTCGGTAACTGCCGTCTTACCTGCTCCCCTGGCTGTTACCGTCACGAGTTCCGCCGGCACCCCATCAGAGGTCTTCACAGATCCGCCAATATTTCCTGTCTGCGCAAAGGAAAAGCTTGCAGAAAACAAGAGTAAAATAATAGAATTAGTAATGCTTTTAATCATAATTTATAGGTGTTGGTTGAGACAAACCTACTATTTAAAACGAGTCTAAACAAATTATTTAGTATTATTCCAAATAAGTGCTTTTACAGAGAAAAAAAAGCCAATTATAATCATCAAATCCACCCACTAGACAATGACAACCAGATAGTTAAATAAGATAAACATTAAGACACTATGTTATTTTAATCACCCTACCTTAACCTCTAGTCCAAGGAAAAGGAACTACCAAAATACACTAGTCCTGCTTTATCATGGTAATATCGGTTACGATCCCTTCTTGATCATTTCTTTTTCATTCGCCAACTATGGTGAGATAGTTCTTTCAGAAAGTTATCTAATGATAATATTATATTAACAAGAATAGTCGACATTTGTCTTATTTGATAATCACTACCTACCTAATGAAAAACTATGATTAAAAATCTATTGTTAATCGGAACAATTGCAATCACGTTCGCAGGCTGCAAAAAGAAAACACCTGTAGAGGTGATCGTCCCTGAGGTCCCTCCTGTAGTTTACACGATCACCGAAGGATTCGAAAATTCTACAAAAACGGCATATGCAACGGGCACCATCAGCTCTCCTATAGGCCCATGGACCTTAAATGACGCTTTGGTAGGCAGCCTGGCAGGCGACCTGAAAGAGGGCACCAAAAGCATTCGACTTAGAAACGGCAGCGTCACCATGAATTATGACCTGCAAGGCATGAAAATGTTATATATCAAACATGGTAAATATGGAACCGACGCCAACTCTACCTGGCAATTGCTCGTGTCTGTGGATACGGGAAAAACATTTACCCAGGTAGGTGCAGACATCCAGGAAAACAATACTTCGCTCAAACTGGACTCTTTTCAATTTGATGGCAACAAGCCAGTACGCTTCCAGATCAGAAAAACAGGTACCACCAGGATCAACATCGACGACGTCACCTTCAAAGGTACCGGTGACCCAGGCATTGGATCAGACAGCACCATCACTGAACCTGAGCCTGGCAATGGTGGCGGTACGCCTCCACCTGCGACTACTCCTCGCGGCGTTACGGCAGGCCCGGATGCACAGCCTGCTTCAGGTGACAACAGCAATGCGCTCTTCGGCAACCCTTCCAGCGCAACGACGCTGACACCGGATAACTTCCTGATCGACAAACATTACTACATAGAATCCTACAGCAGCACACGCGGCACGCCAAACTGGGTCAGCTGGCACCTTGAGCCTGCCGACTTTAATGGCGCCTCTGACCGCCTGGATAATTTCGCCGGTTTCACAGGCCTTCCTACCGGTGCCTTCCAGGTGCAAAGCAACAGCTACTCGGGATCTGGATTCGACAGGGGACATAACGTGCCTTCTGCAGACCGTACCAGTTCCACAAACGCCAACAGCGCCACCTTCCTCATGACCAACATGATTCCCCAGGCGCCCCAGAACAACCAGCAAACCTGGAACAACATGGAACAATACCTGCGTACACAGGCAGTGGCAGGTAATGAGGTATACATCATCATGGGCAGCTATGGCAGCGGAGGATCGGGAAGCAATGGTTTTGCCAGCACCATTGCCAATGGAAAAGTGACCGTCCCTTCCAATGTCTGGAAAGTCGCTGTCATCATCCCATCTGGAAATGGCGACATCAGCAGGGTGTCTGCAACAACAAGGGTCATCGCGGTTAATACCCCCAACATCAACACCATCGACACCGACTGGAAAAAATACAGGGTCTCTGTAAGGGACATTGAAGCGGCAACCGGCTACGACCTGCTTTCATCTCTCCCAAAGAACATTCAGGATGCGATAGAAACTGTAGTAGACAACCTAAACTAACATTCCTCCCGGAGCATTATTCATGCTCCGGGTTCATTCAAACCTTCTCTCATATCATTTGCCAAATGGCAAATAACCACTTATCCGGTAATATTTTTTCTGATCCTGCTGAGTGACGACTGCGTGATCCCCAGGTAAGAGGCCAGATAAGATAAAGGGATCCTGTTGGCCAACCCTGGAAACTTCTCAAAAAATCCCAGGTACCTTTCCGTTGCATCCTGGGCCATCATCGGACTCAGCTTATTCACCTTGTCTGCAAGGCCCTTGGTGATGATCTTACTGATGATCTCGTCCCATCCAATAATCGTCATGGACAATTCCTGCATACTTTCCCTGGAAATGGCAATATACCGGCAGTCAGTCACCGCCTGCGCATACTCTGATGTCGGAACCTGCTGAAGGTAACTGTTAACATCGGCCATAAACTGATTTTCATCAATAAAGTACTTCGTGATTTCATCCCCCTTATTGTTGAAATAACAAATCCTCAGAATGCCTTCTGTCAGAAAGATCACTTCCCTGGGGATCTTTCCCGCTTCCATATAGTAACCGTCTTTTTTGGTTTCTTTGAAAACACATTTACTGGTGATCAGTTCAACCTGACGTGGATTGAGCTGACCGAATTGTAAAAGATATGCAATTAACGCTTCCATCATGCCAAGATAAACATTAGTTACTATGCTGGAATTTGTCATTTGGCAAAAAGTGCAGAATTAAGGTTTAAGATGCTTTAACATTTCTTTGGAACGCTGGTAAGATATCGGCCATGAATCCGCAGGACTTGCAGCAGCCTTTTCATAATAATTTCCTGCTGTAGACCGATCGCCGCGTACCAGCTTTGTATATCCATTGATCTCGTATATAAAATTCCGGTACTGCTGATCCAGCTTGTCCTGATCAAGTAAAAAAGCAAAGATCCGGTCTGCTGCTTCCAGCCGTCTGTCCTGAAAAGGAACGATGTTAAATCCATCAGGCTGATTAAACCAGTATGACCACATCGCTCCTCCGGAAGCACGATTGCAGGCATCCTTTACCAGTTGCAAACCGACCTCGAGCAAAACCAGATTTAGGGTACTGTCTGTTCCAGGTTTCATTGCCATCTCCAAATGACGATCCAGCGTTAAATCCAGCCCTTTTAACCTGATTTCATCAAGCACCACTTCTTTTCTGAACATTGCTTTATCTTGCTGCGTAAATAATTCGTAAGCAAAGCTTGTTGGGAAATAATCACTGATTCGCTCCAGCCGATAACCTTTCTGCAGCTCTTTTTTCAAATCAATTACGTAAACCTGCTGAAAATTATGAAAATGATAAACGTAAATGAGGCCGCGCTTCAGATCATAGATGTTGGAATATATTGTAGCCAGTTTCCCTTCCTGATGGGTCCTGTCCAGGATATCTTTGAAAAAATCAACAGACAACGACTTTGCGTCCGCAAGGGCAGCGTCTGAAAGGTCGTACCTGCGGCAGCTGTAATTGTGGTCTTTCAGGTTTTTGATATCAAAGTTGGTATTGACCTGATAACTGCCTTTCTTAACAACGGTTGTCCCTAGATTGATCACGACAGAATTTCCGGTTGCATCCGCAATCAGTACTTGCGCACTATTGCTGTAGGATTGTTCTTTTAAAAAAGCAAGTGCCTCATCTACCGTTTTACACTTCCCAAGGATGTCAAAAAAAAGATCTCCTTTATAGGGATGTTTAATCTCATATTTCGCAGGATCGATATTTTGAGCGGTGAAGTCAAAGAATAAGCCAAACTCATTCATCCCTGCCTGTGCCTGCAGATCCGGCAAACCAAAACAGACGGATCCGTAACGTTCCGGTGTCTGAGGATTAAACCACATGCGCGCAAAACCAATATAGTCATCCTCGTTCGCAGCGGCAAATACCTCTCCACGCAATGAACAAGACATAACGGTACAGGCCTTTGCCTGATGTGGTACACTCAAAGCCATGCTTAGCCCGAGAAAAATATAAGTAACAATCCATTTCATCATGTTGTCAATTTTGATCAGCGACATTATTCTGAAATCACCTGCACATCAGGATAACACACTATTTAATAGACAACTATAGAAATGGATTGTTACAAAGGCGCCTCGACCAACCTGTATTTCACGACCTCAAGGGTGCATCTAACAATTGAAAATTATCATTTTGAAGGTACCAGTAGCAGGGCATCAGCAGTCACCTCTGCATCTGCATTTTTATTGGTTACTTCCACGTAAGCCTTGCTGCCACCTGCTAAGGTATAATTGCCAAGTGATACCCACTCTCCGGAGGTCTGCCCAAGCACTTTCACCTCTGCATCTTTTATCTGCAGCAACTTCAGCCGTTTGCCGTCATGTACGGTAATCTCAGTCACAGCTGACGCATTTTTTTGCTTCGGATAGTAGATGTACAGGTCATACCTGCCAGTTTTAGTGATTACCGGCTGATACCGTACTGAAGAAAGTCCCATACTACCAGGACCAGCAATATAAAAATCAGGACCATATCCTCCCCTCGCCTGTACTTTCCATTCACCCTTTTTCAATACCTTGTCCGTATCGTCATTATCCACCAGGATCTCGGGAGCAGTGCCATCTACTAGCGGATCACGCTTCAGCATGGCCTGCAACTTTGCAACATCAATACTTTGCACAGAAGACTGCGCGTCTATGGCCTGCACGGCTGCTGTGGCTGCGGATTGTGCCAGCACCATAAACACGGGCTCCATCCGGATCGATCCATAAGCAATATGTGTTGCAGAAAGGCATACCGGCACCAGCAGGTTGGCCGCCTCGGACTCTTTTGGCACAAGTGCACGGTAAGCAATTGGATACGGACCGAAACCGCCCTCTTCTACATTACCTTCGTTTTTCACCTCAGCATTTACCACTAACCTGTCGCAATTGTGCGAATCCATCGTGTAAGCAGCCATGCCCACCCCATCTGTTACCAGCTCTTTCCCCTGACAATGCTGTTGTGTCATCACCAGCTGCCCCACCATCCTGCGTGCTTCCCGGATGTACAATTGGTGCGACCAGTTTCCATTTCCAGTGTATTCGTCTTTAGGATAACCCCATTTTTTCATTTCCGCGCGCACATGGCCGGGCACTCTTGGATCATTACCCACAAAATAAAGTAGTCCTTTAGTATATTCAGTATGTGCATTCCAGATCTCCGCACGTTTGCCATAATCGCCATCCGGATATTCCCAGTTCATGCCGATCATATCCGTAGAAAACCCGTTTCTGTTGTTGATGTCCGTCTTTCCATTCGGCATGCCACTCCAGATGAATACGTCCTGCAGCGACTTCCAGTCGCGCTTAGCCATCTGACGCAGCAACAGCTCGTAGCGCTCCGGCCGGTAATCGGCCGGTTTTGTGATTTCCACCTGGTTTTTCGGATCGCTGCTCAGACATATCCGGAAATTGTAGGCCTGCACCTTTTTATCACCCGTCCCAGCTGGGGCAAGACTGTTGCCGCTGATGCCCCATAGCAAACCACTGCTCGCATCTCCCGGAACACGATAGGGATCAATGCCTTCAGGCATCTGATGACCATCCATAAGCTGTACGCCATTGAAAGTCTCCCCATATTCGTTGTTGGCTTCACGGCCCACACGGTAGGAAACACCAGCTTTTGCCATCAGGTCGCCCTCATAAGAGCAATCGATGAATACTTTTGCTGCGACACCATTAACAGCGCCCCCCTTAAAAGTATGCTCCAGCGCGATCTCCCGGATGACATTCCCTTTTTTTGTCAGTCCTGTAATCCGGTTTTCATACCGGACTTCTACCTTTCCTCTTTTGATATAATCCTGAAAGATGTTTTCTGCCACATGGGGTTCAAAAACCCATTGCTCAAAATTGCCGTAATGCTGACCAATGCGCCGGTAAAAATCCAGCGCCAGTCCGCTGATGGCATATTTGTTACCAATGTCGGTCAGGCCCAGTCCACCGGAACTCATGCCCCCAAGGTTCCTGCCCGGTTCAATCAATAATACTTTCTTTCCAAGTTTTGCCCCGGTATAAGCGGCAATGACGCCTGCAGAGGTTCCGCCATAGATACAGATGTCATAAGCCGGTGGCAGCTGCTTGTTCGCTTCTCCGCCCCTGGTACTCGCTACGACCATCAACAACGACAACAGTAGGTTTAACTTTCTTTTCATCAGTAATTCGGATTTTGTATCAGTTTCTTATTCGTTACAGTTTCAATATTCGGAATCGGCCACAGGTAGTCCCGCTCGGCATTGAAGGTACGTACCTCAATCACCCGCATTGCTGCCCTGTTTGGTACAGCAGTGTAATCCGTCAAGCCATTTTCATCAATCTCCGGCGCCGCAGCAACCAGCCCCCGCTGCACTCTTCCGTAAAAGTTTCCTGTCATAGCCTGCTCCGCAATCCTCCAGCGCCTAAGGTCGGTCAAACGGAAGCCTTCCATCGACAACTCATACAAACGCTCTTTACGTACCAGACTGCGGAATGAGACCTGTGTCTGTCCTGCGGGTACCGACGGCATGTTCACACTCGGCCGGTTCCGCACCAGGTTGATCGCATCGTATGCCGACTGGTCCAGCTGGTTGAGTTCATTTTTTGCTTCCGCGTAGATCAACAACACCTCAGCATAGCGGATTTGAATGACGTTCATCTCCGAATTCGTGCGGTCAATGCGGTCGTCCAGATCCACATATTTCCGCCAGCAATATCCAGTGAATGTGGCAAAGGCATTGAGGGCGTCCTGGTTGTCTACCCGAGTAGCCGGTGTGGTATTGTAGTTCCAGCATTTCAGGCTGTCGCGGTGCGTCTCAAACTGATAGTTGAAAAATACCGATCCCGGCAAGGCAATGGTGAACCCAAGCCTTGGGTCCCTGTTTTTGTAAGGATCTGCTGCATCAAACAACGGTGATTCATCGATATTCAATCCGTCAGTACAAGGAAAGACATCTACTAACGATTGTGAGGGCACCTTATTCGAAAACCCCTGGCCATTTCTCGACAGCAGGTTGTTGGGTGTCGAATGCGTTTTTGTTTGTGACGCCCTCAGGTATTGAAAAGCCCAGATGATCTCATTAGAGGTCTGCCCGGCATAGCTGAACAAGGCGCCATAGTTGTTGTGAAGACTGTAAACATTGAGGTCCATAACCGCCTTCGCGGCTTCCGCAGCTACCGCCCAGCGACCGCTGTTCAGTGCCGTCCGCGCTTTGATCCCCAGCGCAGCACCCTTTGTTGCCCTGCCCACATTGGCTCCGCTATAACTGGCATCCAGATCCGGCACAACGTCGGTCAGCTCCTGCAACACAAAATCGACAACCTCCGATTTCGGGGTTTTGGCAACCTGCGAGGTCTCCAGCGTCAGCATGGTCTTCACCAGTGGCACATCGCCAAAATAATCCACCAGGTAATGGTAAGTAAAGGCGCGCACAAAACGGGCCTCGGCACGTGAACGGTTAAGGATGGCCGGGCTCGCTATGCCCTCCACCTTATTGATGTTGTCCAGTACAAAATTGCACTTGGCAATCACCTTATAAGCCTCGCGCCATATCGTCAGTGAATAACCATTATTGCTGTCATGATCTCCCTTTCCCAGACTTTGCAGCGGACTGTTATTGCGGTCCCAGCCAATATCGGTACCGTCATCCACAGAAAGGTTTAAGGGCATCCCATCAATGGCAGCGTAACCTGCCGCCTTATAAATGCCATTTACAGCAAGGATCAGCTCTTCCTGATTGGTAAAGAAAGTCTCATCAGAAGGTCCCGCCAGGGGATCCTTGTCCAGGTAGTTCTTCTTACATGATGGTAATATTGCCACCATAAAGGCAATCATCAAATAGTATATCTTCGTTTTCATCTGTTTTATGTTTAAAAGGTGGCGTCTAAACCGAAACTGTACACTTTCACCTGTGGATAGATATTGACATTTCCTACAGGTGTCTCTACATCATAACCATCCCAGAAGTTGGTAAAAGTGGATACGTTAGAGCCATTGGCAAAAACCCTCAGCCTGTTGAGCTTCACTTTTTTAGCAATTCCGGCGGGCAGGGTATAGCCGATCTGTACATTTTTGATCCTCAGGTAAGAAGCGTCTTTAAGAAAATAACTGGATACCTGCTCATTATTAGACTCCCCGAATGCCAGTCGCGGGTACTTCGCATTTGGGTTTTCAGGTGTCCATCTGTCTTTGTTGTCCTCACGGATGGTGCCACCGATCACACCTACATTGAAGGGCAGAATACCAGGTCCGTTCAGATAACCATCAGCCTTACCGACACCCTGAATCAGCAGCGACAGATCGAATCCTTTGAAGGATCCAGACAGGTTGGACGAAAAAGTATACCTCGGTACTGTACTCCCGATGATCACCTTGTCTGCCTCATTGATCAGGTTGTCGCCATTCTGATCTTTATACCGGATGTCACCCGCTTTTACGGTACCGAATTGTTTTGCATGAGCCGCGACTTCCGCATCGGTGGCAAACAACCCTTCCGCCTGATAGCCGAAAATCGAGTTAATGGCGTACCCTTCTTTATTAACTGTTAATCCCGGCAGGCTTATGCCCTTGGTATCTACCACTGTATTTTTTACATCCGATACATTCAGGTTGACACTATAGTTAAAATCCTTTACATTCCCACGGTAAGTCATCCCAAGCTCCCAGCCATTATTGTCGACTGTTCCTGCATTCTGGAAAGGTCTCTCCAGCCCAATAATCAGGGGGACATCCAACTGTAACAGGATGTCCCTGGTGCGACGGCGGTAATAGTCGGCAGTAATACTCAGGTTGTTAAAGAGTGTAAGGTCCAGGCCAATATTTTTCTCTTCCGTCGTTTCCCAGGAGATGTTTGGATTTGCCATCGCATTCAGCGCAGCAGTATTGACAATTTGTTTGCCCATGGCTGTAGATTCGAGCGCCAGGATCGTTACCGATGGATAAGTACCTATATTCTGATTACCCAGTCTGCCCCAGGACACCCTGATCTTGGCCTCGTTGATGGTCTTTTTCAAGCCAGTCATGAACCCTTCTTCAGAGATTCTCCACCCTGCAGATGCCGAAGGAAAAAATCCGTACTTGTTGCCTTCAGAAAAACGTGAGGAACCGTCGTAACGGGCATTCATTTCCAATAAGTATTTTCCTTTAAAGCTGTAGTTGAACCTGGCGAAAGCAGATTGCAGTGCCCATTCTTCAGCTGTTCCCGTAGCTTTCTGGTTGATGGCAGATCCACCATTCAGCACGGGATATTGCGGGAGGATATACGTATCCCTGTAAGCGCCGATGGACTCCATATAAAGATCTTCACGCGATCCACCCAGGAGCAGTTTAAAGGTGTGTGATTCCAGATTCTTTGTTGCTGTTACCGTAGCCCGCATGTTGTTGAAAAAGGAATGCGCTTCACCTTGCTGCAGGGCGGTCAGTGCAGGTGTAAGGTAGCTCAGGCTACCATTTGGCAGGTAAGATTGTATCGCCTTCCTGAAGTTATTGGTGGAAGACAGTGCATATTTAGGCGAATAGGCAGCCTCTGCTTCCAGCCATTCCACAGGTTTGTAGATTACCGTAGCATTGATACTCCCGAACGGCGCTCTTGTGCGATTGATGCCGCCATCCTTACTTGCAGAAATAGGATTTGAGCCATTCCAGCCTACCCCCCATTGTCCGCTTTCATTGATACCAATCTGATTGGCAGGAATGCCATTCATCCATTGGAAGATAGCACCTGATGAAGCACCAGGCTCTGTGGTAATGGCATTGACATATTGGAGGTCGATCCTTGCCTTCAGTTTATCCGAAAAGGTGATGTCTGCATTGTTGCGGATCGTATAACGCTTGAAGCCTGAATTCTCAATGATCCCTTTCTGATCAAACAGACCGAAGGACCCCAGCAACCTTACTTTTTGGGTTCCTCCCTGGATGTTCAGAAAATGACTCTGCTGCAGTCCCGAACCGGTAAGCGTCTCCTTCTGCCAGTCGGTATTGGGAAACTGATCGGAGTTCCTCCCTCCTTGTGCGGTGTAATCATCAATCAGACCCTGACTATATAATGGCGTCCTGCCGGTATTTACATAAGCTTCATTGATGAGCAGCATGTAGTCCAGGGCGTTTACCATCTTGGGCATATTGGTAGCGCTCTGCCATCCGATGTAATTGTTGTACGAGATGCTGATCTGGTCTGCATTGGCGCGTTTGGTGGTAATCAAAATTACCCCATTTGCTGCCCTGGACCCATAAATCGAGGAAGACGCGGCATCCTTCAGAATAGATACAGATTCGATCAGATTGGGGTCAATGTTATTCATGGAACCCTCAATACCGTCAATCATAACCAAAGGATTTGCAGCAGCATCACTACTCAAGGTACCGATCCCGCGGATGCGGATGGTTCCGGCATCACCGCCAGGTCTGCCCGAGCTCTGTTTCACGGTCACACCGGGCGCCATCCCCTGCAAGGCTGCAGAAGTCTGGCCCATCGGCCTTGCAGCAAGGTCTTTCCCCGTCACCTGCGAGACGGCGCCGGTCAGGTTTACTTTCTTCTGGGTGCCATAACCGACAACCACTACTTCTGTGAGGTTGGCATCTTCCTGCTGCATGACGATATTTAGGGTAGTTTGTGTACCTATAGTCACTTCCTTACTCACATAACCTACAAAGGAAAATACAAGTACCGCGCCGGTAGTAACTTCAATAACATAACGTCCATCCGTACCGGTAACCGTTCCTTTGGTCGTTCCTTTTATTTTTACGCCAACACCCGGAAGCGGAGCCCCGGTACTGTCGGTCACTGTACCACGGATGTCCTGAACGGCACTCTCGCCGCTTCCTTTCGGCTTGGCGCTTTCTGTTTTGGGCGCAGGGATCCCTTTCTGAAGGATGATGTATTTCTCCTTCAGGAGCCATTCCAGGTCTTTTCCTTTGAGCGCATAGCTCAGCACTTCGGCAAGCTCTGCCTCGTCAAAGTCTACAGAAATCCTTTCTGCGTCATTGAGCAGTTTATTGCTGTAAAATACGGTCAGGCCTGTTTGATTTTTGATGGTCTTAAATACGGCAGCAAGTGTGATGTCCTTGCCTTTCATGCTGATCTTGTGGAGTGGTTGCATTCCTGCAAACGCCGGAGACAGCGTACACAGCAGGAAAATAACCGGTAGCATCAGCCGGCCAAATCTGGTCAGGGTTTTAAGCATACATTCTAAGTTTATAGATGGTTTGCTTAGAAGATGCAACAAAGACAAAAATGGGTGAACGCTTTTTTAAAAAATTATTTAAAAGTAAGTATCCCGTTTTTTAGTTCTGCTTTTATGCCCGACGACAACTGCAGATTGCTCAGCACCACCGCCAGCGGCAAGCGCCTGTCAATCTCACCGGTAAAGGTCTGCTGCGCAATGGACGGACTTTGCCAGGCAACCTTTACATCGAACCAGCGACTGATCACCGGGGCGATATCCGAAAGCGCCTGGTTGTGGAAGAAATAAGTTCCATGCATCCATGCCAGTACCTCCTGTGCATCAAAATGTTCCATGTGCAGGTCGTCGTTTGTCAACACCGCCTTTTCTCCTGGCTTTAACCTCAGCAGTTTTCCATCTTTAAGGGCAGATACCGAGCCCTCCACCAGGGCCGCACTAAACTGCTCAGTATCGTAGGCACTCACATTAAATGAGGTGCCATGTACACGCACATCGGCACTACCGGTATGGACGACAAACTCTTGTTCCTTATTTTTTGTAACCTCGAAATAAGCTTCACCTGTCAGGTGAACCTCTCTCCGTCGCTTGCCAAAATGCAGCGGAAAACGCAGACTTGAACTGGCATTCATCCATACTTTGGTGCCGTCCGACAGGGTGATCTTATAATCTTTCGTTGCCGGAACCACCAATGTCACCGATCGGACATCCGCTGTTCCAGCTTTCGTCTGGTAGCTGAGTTCGTCAGCTGTAGCCTTCAATTTTGCGTCGCCGACAGACCATTGCTGGTTTCCGGAGATCTCCATCAGCTGCCCGTCATCACTCTTCAGGTAAATCTGGTTGGAAGCAGCCAGCTTTAATGCTGCAGATGGTTCAACACGGTTCCGCAGAGAGATAAAATACCAGGCCAATGGTAGCGTTAACGCCAGAATGGCGGCGACACCCGCCAGCTGCCAATACCGGGATCGACGGACAACAGGCTGTAGCGATGGTTCGGCCATACGTCCCGAGGTCTGCAGCCATGCTGCATCCGCATTAATACCGGACAGAAATGCCTCCGCAGCAGGACTTGACATCTTTTGCTGCAAGACCTGCCACTGTGCCCTCACCTCTGCATCTCTTAAAATAGCATCCTCGACAATAAGGTCATCGTCCTCACTGATCGTGCCGGCAATCTTCTCAAATAACAGCGCCGCTATGTATTCCTTATGATCTGTCATCGTTATCTATTAGAGTCAGTAATAGGAAATCGGGTGAACGATTCATTTTACTTTAATTAATTTATGTCTGAGCGCCTTCACGGCAAGCTTAAGGTGGGTCTTTATGGAATTGACGGACAAACCCATCTCCTCTGCAGCCTCCTTGTATTTTTTATTGTCCATATATACGAGTTTAAACACCCGCTGTCGCTGCACTGGAAGGTCATTGAATATCAGGTCGAGCTGCCCTGCATAGTCCGGCTCTGCCTCTTGCTGTTCTTCCTCCACCGCAAGCGTATCGGTATACGCATTCAGTCGCCGGTCAGATACCTTTTTATCGCGGATATACATCATGCATTGGTTGTGCACCGCTCCGAACAGGTAAGCTTTAATGGTAGTTTTTACAGATAGGAAATGGGATTTTTGCCAGATGGTCACAAACAGGTTCTGCACCAGATCTTCGGCCTCCATCTCATCTTCAAGAATGAAATAGGCCTTGGCAACCAGCATTTTATAGTACTTTTTGAACACAAGTTCATAAGCAGATTGATTTCCGCTTTTTAGCTCATCCAGTAATATTTGGTCGTCATGCCCCATTAAACAAAATTAATGTGAAGAATAAATATATGGGATAACTCCTTAAAAGCCAAATGTAAAATTACCGGTGTGCTGCTGGAAGACCTGTTCAGTCAGGATGTGTTGTCGCCGGACATTCATAGGTATAACACCTTTTCAAGGTCATCATCGCCGTCCTGACGCGGGTCTTCAGCGTGCCTAACGGAAGCCCTAAAAACTCAGCAGCCTCCACATGACTATACCCTTTAAAGTAAACCAGGTCTATTGCAGTCTGCAAATCAGGCTTTAACCGGAGCACCAGGTTCCGGATTCCAATCACGTCAACATTGTAATTTACCTGATGGCTATGATCTACCTCATGAAAGCAGTCGTCCAGGCGGTTGTTTCTCCCGTGATTTTTCAAATGTCTTGAGCGTAGCCGGTCAACGGCATAGTTTCGGGCAATGTTGATCATCCAGGTAAACAGGCGTCCCCGGGATGCATCATATCTACTGGCAGCATTCCAGATCTTGAATACCACCTCCTGAAAGGCATCGTTGCTCAAATCAGGATCTTTGAGTATGCTCAGCAGCACACCATAGATCGAATCACAGTAGTGCTCATAAATATAGGCAACCGCCTTAATGTCATGGCGCTTTAAGGCCATCACCAGTTGTTCTTCCGTTAGATATCTATTATTCATGTTGTAGCGTTAGTGCCTCGTCGTTATTCTCAAAATACGATGTACTGCTGCCCGCCAGGTTCTCAATGACTATGAAATTAATTTGAGAACAAGCCGCTCCGCTTAAACCGGAAGCCTTACAAACTGAATGTAGTCGGTATTCAAAGGGTTGATTCCTGCCTGCCTGAATAGCGTGGCAATCTGTGCCCGGTGATACGTGCCGTGATTGAAAATATGCGTCAGTATATCCAGGTTACCATCTTCATAAGCGATGCCCTGGGTATTTGTATAACGGATCGGCTGAACATTACTCAGGTCTGTTGCTTTGAGATAAGCGGTCAGCCCCGCTGCACTTTCTTCGAGATACTGTCCACAATCCGATAACTCGGCTAACTCCCATACGCCACGGTTCGGCTGAATGCCACTGATCCTGCTCAACCAGATGGACTGCGCATTCACAATATGGCAGAATATACGCACACAGGTCTCAGGCAGTAGCGCCTGGTGCTTGGTTAGGGCATCAAATACTAAGGCATTGGCCCAGTTATTATAGGTGCAGAGCTTTTTTAACATCGGATCATTTTATTAGGAACAGAAAAATCTGTTGCCAAATTAATCATAATCTTCAATCTATTTCATTGCAATTCAGGATGTCCATCTGATCAACTGAACCGCAGTTAATTAAATCTGCCCTGCACCCCTGATGTGGAGCTGTTATTACCTGTTATAATGGTCTATCGCAGCTTCCAGCTTCCTGGCTGTCGACAGATGTTTAAGCACCCCGCCAAATGCAAAACCTGCACCTACCCCCATCAGCGCGAAAGCTCCCGTCATATTGCCTCCTCTTGGCTCCCGGAACCCAAATGGTCCGGTAGGTTCATTGACCTTATTTACATCAACAAAAAAAGCCACTGTTGATGCCAACAGTGAAACACCAGCAGCAACATACAACACCTTGGTGGTTCTCATGCTCTTCCTATATCCTTCAAGTAGATCAAGGCTCTCCTTGTCGTCAGACATGTCATTTTTAAGATTGATATATTTCACTTTCTTAAGATCACCGTATCCCTTATTATAATACATTGTACCGGTGATCGATTGTGCACTGGAATATGTCGACCGATATCCCGACCGGCGCCTGAATTCTGCTTCCGGCCAGAATTGGTCCCGATAGAGCTCACCGAAAGAGATGTCCTGAAAAAGATTCATGCGCCCCTCAATTACTTTCTCCGCCAGACCGTCGTAGCGACTGGACCCTAGCTTTCTAGTGTTGGCAAAAAATCCGTCCTGATTGTTGATGAACTTCACCTGACCCAGAGGCACACGCCTGGAGTCCGCTCTGACCTGCAGTCTGTCAGACAAATCCATTCGCATCCGGATCCTGTCTGCATAAATAACAGAGTCGGAATAGAGGTATAAAAAGTTTTTTGATTCCTGCAGCTGGGCAGTTGCGCTAAGGCCATAGCAAGCCATTGCGATGATGAGTAATTTTTTCATATCGTTTACATTTGTGTGTAATCAATAATACACAAAACAAAGCCTGGAAACCCTTCTGTAAACGATAAAATACAATCGAAGGACTAATTTTAACGCAGTATTCCTCTATTTCAGAGATCAAAAGAAAACAGCCTCCGGAGCTGCTGTCCGAAGGCTGTTTTTATGATGATTTTAGAAATTCAGTCCGGTATCTGCCGGAAAGGGCAGATACCTGTTCATCCCCTATCTGGACGGCTCAAGCCTAAACTCAAACGACTGATCCTGGTTTAATGGAATTTCGTATTGAGGTAGAGGACCCGGGCCACAGCTCGCATTCCCCAGTCCGCGTTGTACCGCATCCAGGTTCAGGTAAATTTCAGGCTTACGCAACTCATCAAAGTAAGCATGGTATTTATTGTCCCAAAGCTGCCTGTCGCTAAAGTGAAGTGCACTAAAGCTCAGACGGTCCAATGCCACTACCTTCAGCCCTTTATGCCGTCCATCGGTCAGGCTTAACCAACGTACATCCTCACGGTTGCCCATGGTCTGCGAGCGCACATAAGCCACTTCCATATCTTTGGCGGTGGTGTGGTACACACCATAATCTGCTGCAACTTTGCGATCGGAATAATTTTCAAAAGGACCTTTGCCGTAATAGTCCGTTTGCTCCAGTGAAGGTGATACCTTCATGGTCAAGCCCAGTCTCGGCACCTCATATTTACCAGATTTCTGACGGAATACTGTTTTTACATCAACGGCGCCGTTTGCCTGCACGAAATAAGTGATGTGCAGCGGGTAAGTCGTTTGCTGTGCATCAAAACGTATAGACTGATCCACATCAACAAAGTAACCACCATCTGCAGTTTTGTAGCTGAAGTTATTCAATGTGGTTTTGGTCTCTATAAATTCCCTAACATCATTGTTAATCGAACGGTACCAGTTGAACTCCGGGCCGGACTGCTCATGAAGCACCTCTGTACCGTCATATTTTAAGGAAATCATTTTGCCGCTGTTACGGTCAAAATGAACGTCAAAACCATCCCCCTTGATCTCCACAACATTCCCTTGCTCATTCAGTTTCAATGTACTGGCGGCAGCTTTTGCTTTTTTCTTTTTCGCTTCTGCAGCGACAGCCACAGGGGCTGCCGGATAAACGCGTGGCGTCAATGCAAACTGTGCTTCTGCAACTACATGGCCCGCATTTGCCCAGCTTTCTCCGTTTTTCAGCGTAGCTGTGAGGTTCAGAAAATATTCATTTCCAGGCTGCAGTTTTCCAACGGGAACATTCAGTAATAAAGAATCGTTTGGCAATACACTAGCCAGCTCTATCTTTCCTGAATCCGCCGCAAGACCGTTTTTCAACAGCTTCCAGCTCAGGCCAAAAGTATTCAGGTTGAGGAAATCGTACCTGTTGATCACTTTGATTTTCCCTTGTGTCAAATCTTCCGGAATGAACTTCACATACTGAAGCACACGTTTGACTTCCAGTAATTTCGGCGTCACATTGCGGTCAGGTGTCACCAGACCGTCATTGCTGAAGTCGCCGTCATTTGGCGTTTCGCCAAAGCTGCCGCCATAGTAAAATGCAGTCGGTGATTCTCCCGGTTTGACCAGCGACTGGTCAATCCAATCCCACACACAGCCGCCAATCATTCTTTGCGATTTATTCTCAATATAATCCCAATACTCGACAAAGTTGCCCAGGGCATTGCCCATGGAGTGCGCATACTCACATAGGAAATATGGTCTGTCGCTATTTCTGCGGTCCATCCTGGCCATGCCATCAATGGAAGGGTACATGTGCGAGTCCATATCGGCAACCTCGCTCCTGCCCTCGTAATGAGTCGGGCGACTGCCATCCAGTTCTTTCACCCTTTTTGCAATGGCGATAAAGTTATCACCACCACCGGATTCATTACCGAAAGACCAGAAGACCACCGATGGGTGGTTTTTATCGCGACTGATCAGACGCTCCTGGCGGTCAATCATTGCCGGCAGCCAGTCCGGGTTATTTGAAAGGCTATGGTTACCATGACATTCCAGGTCGGCCTCATCCATAATGTACAATCCGTAATAATCATAAAGGGCGTACATCTTCGGATCGTTTGGATAGTGGCTGGTACGTACGGTGTTCAGGTTGTGCTGCTTCATCAGGGTGATGTCCCTGATCATCGACTCCACCGGAACGGCCTTACCAAGTACCGGATGGATGTCATGTCTGTTTACGCCCTTGAACAATACCTTTTCTCCGTTGATGTAAGCCACTTTGTTTTTGATCTCTATCTTGCGGAAACCAAACTTCGTACTGGTTGCTTCCAAGGTATTTCCTGCAGCATCCTTCCATTCCAGTACCACAGTGTAAAGATTTGGTGTTTCTGCAGTCCAGAGCAAAGGTTTGGTCACCATTGCGGAAAGGTTCAGCTGCTGCTGTTGCCCGCCACGGATGCCATCCACTGCTTTTTTCATTTCCAGTAAAGGTTGTCCCTGGGCATCCAGCAGGCTTACTTGTAACGATCCCGCAGCAGGTCCGGATTTCCCCAGGTTGCGCATAGTGGCATCTAGCTTAAAGTTGGCTTTGCCGTAATCATCACCACTGAAATCAGCAGAAACATAAAAATCCTGTAAATGTGCTTTTGGTGTAGCCAGCAGGTAAACATCGCGATGGATACCACTCAGACGGAACATATCCTGATCTTCAATATAACTGCCATCTGTCCAGCGATAAACTTCGCAAGCCAAGGTGTTTACACCACTTTTAACATATTTGGTGATGTCAAATTCTGCCACGTTGTTGGCACCCTGGCTATAGCCGACCTTTTTGCCGTTTACATACACAAAAAGTCCGCTGTAAGCACCATCAAAATGCAGTGTAATGGCTTTATCCTTCCAGTCATCGGGAATTGTAAATTCTCTTCTGTACGATCCAACGGCATTAGGTTCATTTTCTACCGTATACCCTTTGACAGGCTGAATGAAAGGAGGGTTATTTTTAAAAGGATAGGTAATATTCGTATAGATAGGTGTACCATAACCCAGCATCTCCCAATTGGAAGGCACCGGAATTTCTTTCCAGGAGGAAACATCATAACCTGGTTTATAGAAATCTTCAGGACGATCCTGAGGCTGCTTAGACCAGTTGAATTTCCACTGTCCATTCAGCAACTGATACCTCGAAGAATGCGGATACAGCCATGGAGATTTGAAGTACTCATCCTTCATCATTTCTTTTTTTGAAGCAAATGGGATAAAAGTAGCGCGACCAGCTTCTTTATTGATGCCAAAGATCTGCTCGTTCTCCCATACATTTTTGCTGACAACCTTTTTGTCTTTAGGAATTTTAACCTTCACCTCCACAATCCTCCATTGCTGCTGCACACGCTCAGGATCTGCTTTAGTATAGATGAGCTTCCCATCATTGCGGTAGTCGAATGCTTTGTCTTTCCTGCGGTTGGTGATATAGAAGGTACCATCAGCCGCCGGGCTAATGAGAAACTGCTGATTGGGATTCTCCTTACTGGCTGTCCACTGCAGCATCAGCGTCATCTCATCGTCAGGCCTGTTGCCATTGTCTATGCTGCTCTTATACTTCGAGCTTGTAATGGTAAAAGTTCCGTCTTTGGCCGGCAATATGGTCCACACCTGCCCAAGGTTTTCCTTTACATTCGCTGTAAGCATCAACAGCGCATCATTTTCACCGGTATTGCCATTATCGATGGCCATACCCTTATCGTTAACAATCTTGTAGTAGAGGTCGGGAGCAAAAGTTTGTGCCCACCCCGTCCGGCAAAAGAACAGCATCGCTGCTGTAAGCGTTAATAAAAATTTCAATTTCATTCGTTATGGTTTTTGTGTCGCTCCAAAAATAGCATATTGGTGATATTTTGAGCACAAAAAAGAATATTTATATCATAGCACTCAGCAGATTAGCGGTTTTTCACACTTAAAACGTCATAATTACAGTTACAACACCAAAATTAACAAGTGATGACGGTCACTTTACAAGAAAAAACCATTCAAAAAGAACTGATCAAATTAAATCTTCCGCTATTTTATAAGCCACAATGAATAATTTTGAAAATACAATTCCTTTGTGAATATTTGTTCAGCAATGAATGAGTCATTGCATCACCCGATTTTAATTTAAAACCTTCAGCTCCCGGCCTGTCTTCATAGTATATTGGTTTTGGATAAGCCTCATATTAAGACAACGATGCTCCATAATTTATACGGTGTTGATACATCAATCTGCTGTATCAAGGCCCTAGCAACCCTCTGGAAAAACCCTCTGAATCACCTATCAAACGTAAACAGTAACAGAACTTAATATAGATGACGACGGTATGTGCCCCATTCCAATTGTCACAAATACAAGGGCACCATCTGGCGCCAGTATTTTGCGCGATGTGCATCGTCCTGCCACAGATAAAGCTGATTGGGAATATTTTTCTCCCAGAGCACATTGCTGAATTCCTTATTGCCCGCCAGAAATGGATCCGCTTCGCCGATGGCAATAATAATTTCCATCTGTCTTACGGCGTCAAGAAGGTAAGGATCAGACAAGTTGGAGATGTACTGACCGGGCATATTAAAATACACATCTTCGTTGTGATAGCCATCAAACAGGTCTTTAAAATGCCCCGGACTGGAAGTGAGGTCGTAGCGTCCGCTGATGCCTACAGCCTTTTTAAACAACCAGGGATATTTCATGGCGAGGTTCATGGCATGGTAAGCGCCCATACTGCAACCCGCCACCTGATGCCATCCACTGTTATTTTTTTGATGCATCAGGGGAATCACCTCCTCCAGGATATAACGCTCATATTGCAGGTGCCTTTCCATACGCGCTGCAGGATGCAGATGCGGATTATAAAAACTCTCTCCATCAATGCTGTCGACACAAAAGAGCTGAACCTCCCCCCTGTCGATCTGAGCTTGCATAGCAGCAATGATGCCCCAATTTTCATAATCGTAAAACCTGGCCATCCTGGTCGGAAAGAACAATATGACCCTTCCGCCATGGCCAAAAATTAAAAGCTCCATATCCCGGTTTAACCGATGACTAAACCACTTGTGGTATTCTCTGTTCATGCTGCCCGATGGTTATCTTGTGGAAGATCAGCCTTATATGTTAGATAATTGTTAATTCGTGGTAATGATTAACCTATTGCATGCCGAATGACTTCCTTCCACAACAAATAACCTTCCCTGCTAAGGTGCAGCTCATCCTGGGCATACAGTTCCTTTTGAGGATGTCCTGATTTATCGAGCATCTTTTTGAATACATCAATAAATGTCCAGTTGCCACTCAGCTTGATGATTTCACTTTCAATGAGGTTGTTGGTATAACGGAAACTATCTGCCATGTGCCAGCGACTGGAGCTTGGCTTCAGGGAAACAAAATAACAGGGAATCCGGTCGCCATACCTTGCCGCTGCCTTCACCATAAGGTGCTGGAAGAAAATAAAGATCTCCTCCGGGTTCCTGCCATCCCCAAGGTCATTGTCGCCGGCATAAACCACGAGTGCCTTTGGTTCATAATGCATCATAATGCGCTCAAAAAACCATACGCAAGCCGCCAGCGTAGAACCTCCAAAACCGAGATTCACCACTTTAAGTCCTGCAAAGTCATCATGCAGCTGATCCCAAAGCCGGATCGAAGAGCTACCATAGAAAATCACATCAGGCTCATGACCTGTATAAGAACACTCACGCTCCAACCTTTTTACCTCGTCTTCGTACCAATACATCTTTACCGATCTTGACCATAAAGATAATCAGATGAATAAAAGGAGCGACAAATCTTTATATTAAGTTTTCAATTGCAGACGGGCTGAAAGCAAAAATTCAATAACACAAATTTAACGCAGCAAAAAAGACAAGTTAACTTAAAAAAAGCATACCACATAGCGCAACCAGCGCCGCAAACAGCGTATTTAGAAAATTGACGGTATTGTTCCCAATGTATTGACGCCTTTCGAATGCGGCACCAAGCACAGAATCCATAAGGTTCCCCAGGATGCCGGCCACTGCAACATACATACTGAGTCTGCTCCATCCTCCATAAATCAAGCCCATCAACCCCGCGGCAATAGCGCCAATCAGCGTACCCTCGATACTGACCACACCATCCAGTCCTTTGAAGTCTTTCCTGAAGTTCAGGATGTGGTAAAAGCCACGGCCATACACCGTTCCAAGTTCCGAGGAAAGGGTGTCCGACAATGCTGCAGCCAGACTCGCCGCCATCATCAGGAGATACAAAGATTGATGGAGCGGATCGATGAGTATGGCGACAGCAAGTAACCCACTCATGCCGCCATTGGCCAATACCTGCCATACATCCCGTCCTTCAGGATGCCTGGCTACGGAGTCTGTCCCGGCCTTCCTGCGTTTTCCATGAGCCGTAGCCAGCACGCTCAAAATGAAAAAGGTGAACAGCAGGATCAACCCTCGCTCCCTGGCAGCCAAATAAACCAGGGCACCCAAAAACAATGCAGCAATACCCGCTGTGATCGTCAGCTTTCTGGCCCGCATACAAAATACCATTACGGCAATCAGCAACAGCAGTACGGGAAGAAAATAGAGGTTTACATGCGGCATATAAAGCGAATATAGCTAATGTCAGCCTGTTTTCAGGTCTTCGGCAGCAAAGGAGACGTTAAAATTTGTAACTTTGAAAAATTAAAAAAACATCATGGCAGTATTACATAGAAAAGAAGAGAAAATTGAAGCAGTGTTGAGTAAGCTTCCAAAAGACTACACGGGAGAACAGTTTGTAGAAACTTTTATCCAGTTATATTCAAGAGACTGGGGAAAGATCAAAGCAAACTACCTTAAACAATCGCAGGACAAGGAACCCGGTACAGTGATCACCATGCCTAAACCTGATATCTATCTTAAAAATCTGCTCAGCACCTACCTGGAAAACACTCAGAAATAATACTTTTTATTGCCATTCCTGCATCTATGGCAGGATTATTGGGCGATACGGCGCAGAATAATATCTCCCCCTATATTAGATTGCCAAAAGACCAGCTGTGATCCCCTAATCACAGCTGGTTCTGGTTATAACCGTATCTTAAACGTTTATCAAGAAGGTCTATTCAGTTGTACTAAAACGTATTTTTAAAATCTGCTATCCTTTTTTCCTGACAATACTTTCCTGATAAAAAGACATTAGTGTCAAAAATAATAGGCAGTCTGGAATTGACTGACAAACTACTTTAAAAAGCAAGTCTTAATTTCAAAAAGATTATCGTTCATGATTCCGCAGATCAACCCAAACACTTTAAACATGATGGCACTGGAAAACAGAACGATTAATAATGGATAACTCAAATTTTTCATACTTAATCTGATTGGTCAGGCAAACATACAAGAATATGTGCTTTTATTTTCCTGTCAACCTTAAATTATGTAGTTCAGACTGGGTATAAATAATTTAAAAATCCCCCGTTGCAACTTTAAAGAGCCATCAATTTGGGTGAATCAAAAGGCATTAAAGCCGATAATTCACATTTAAAAACTAAAATAAAAGCTAACAAACGATCTTTTAGCACGGAAAAACACAAAATACCAACCATTTTTAGTAGAAAAATTATAAAACACACACATTACATGTCTTTGATCTGCAAGTTGCCTGAGAAATAAAACCATAAAATCAAATATTGACATTTTTATATTATACAATTTTAGCATTTGATTGTACATTTTATACACGAATTGGCATAAAAAACACCTATGACATTAAAATTACATTAGCAAAATCACCATTCATGATATCTACAAGCCATTTTAATGGCTTAATAGCGTCGTCTTACTTGGATTAAGAAAAAAAAGCATAGTGTATTTTGTACACTCTAAAATATTTACTATATTTGTTTCAACAAAAGGCGATAATGTTACGCAAATGTTAAGCTAACATTGCCTGATTGAGAGATTGAAATAATTGTTCGCTGTTTAGCTTGAGTAAAGGATCATCTGATCTGGGCTCGCTACAGGAGAACCTAAAGAGAAAACCCGTTCATACAGGTTTATATTTGGTTAGAATAGGGATGTGTCTGGATGGAGCAACCCTTTCTTTTTTTCTAGCCTATCTGTACTTTAAACACGGTTTTAAATCGTTCCCGTTTCTAACTAAATAAAAATTACCCCTATTTTTCATGAATTTTGTGTTTTGTTGTGTATGTTTTTGTGTATAATTCATTGATAAGATTTTCCAGAAAAAGATCCTTATCGTTTACCAAGTTATTTAAGGCAAAACCAACATTTATCCTTTGCGGTTCCGAAACTCGTTTAACTACGTGAGTTATCCAACAATTTGCCACTGCAGTGAAGCTGCTATCCAAAGGCACCAACCAAAAAAAACACAGGCTATTTAAAAACGAATTGGAAAGTACGGTACAGCTGCCCATTAAATAAGTTTTAAATGATACTGATGTATTTCCCCATAGTAAAGATTAGCCTGAATGTCTGTCCCCCCTTCCGTAAAAAGGTATAAGAGATTCCTACATCTGTATCAGTCAGCTGGTGTCCACTTTGTCTAATTTTGAATCTAAAACATATTAGAAAAATGGGAAAAACAATTTTTATCACCGAGTCCCAACGAATTCAAGAAAAACCTTTTACATTAATTTTTTATACGTATGCCACATATACAAGTTAAAATGTATCCGGGAGTGACGGAAGAAAATAAAAAAGAATTAGCCATAGAATTGACGGAGCTGAGAGAATTTTCTATAAAATAAATAGTTTGTATTACACTAAATCTGTGGGTCAATTGACCCACAGATTTAGTGTTTTCGTCTCCTTAATCATGTTCTTGGTTTGCAACTTCTGCGATTAGGCGATAATAGGCAGTGACAAACACCTCATGTCCTGTTCCTTAATCCATCCAGCTGCGCCGCTGATCAAAAACCACCTATAGCTGCCTATAACATCGTGTACACAAATATATTGATGCCAAAGGTTTTCGCGAATATTTGGAATTATATGCTCCGAAATTAAATGCTATTGTATCCAAGAGATAGATAAGCATCTATATGGCAAGCACCGCAGAAAACAATGACGTTATCCGGTAGACCATACAGAATCATTTGGGAGAAACGGGTAATCGGTATAGCCAACCGACCCTCCCCCATCATAGAATGTTGAGTTGTCCGGTTCATTAAGAGCTGCACCAATTTTGAAGCGTTGTACCAAATCCGGATTAGCAATGAATGGCCGGCCAAATGCAATCAGATCTGCGAGATTATCCTGTTGTCTGTTTATCGCCAATTTCAGATCATACCCGCTGTTTCCTATATAGACACCTTTGTAGAGCTTTCGAAGCTTTTCCATTAAAAGATCATAAGTATCCTCCCGTGGTGAGCCGGGTACAGTATTCTCCATAACATGTAGGTACGCTAGTTCATAGGCGCTAAGCTGCTCCGCTACATGCGAAAATAACTCCTCTGGATTACTGTCGTCAATATCGTTAACAGTTCCAACCGGTGAGATACGAACGCCTATATGATCGGGGCTCCAAGCCTTTATTGCAGCTTCGACAACTTCTATTAAAAACCGTGATCTATTCGGAATGGAACCACCATAATCATCAGTTCGTCGGTTCGTCTTGTCTTTAAGAAATTGATCGATAAGGTACCCGCCTCCCGCCAAGATTTCCACTCCGTCGAAACCGGCCTGCCTTGCTCTTTTCGTAGCATGAAAGAACTGCTCGATTAGTCCCGGAATTTCCTCTAATTCTAAAGCCCGGGGTGTGGCACACGATTTGAAGCCATTCTCAGTAAAGCACCGTGCGTCCGGCTTGACAGCCGAAGGAGCAACTGGCAGCATTCCGTTCGGCTGCATGGAAGAATGTGATATTCGACCAACGTGCCATAGCTGACAAAATATTTTGCCACCGGCCGCGTGAACCGCATCAGTTACCTGTCTCCAGCCGCCTTCTTGTTCATCATTGTAAATACCGGGTGTAAAGGCGAACCCTAATGCTTCAGGTGAAACATTTGTTGCTTCGCTAATAATTAATCCAGCTGAAGCGCGCTGTGCATAGTACTCGGCGTTCATAGCGGTAGGAACACCTGTTCTCCCGGTCCTGCATCGGGTCATGGGAGCCATAACAAACCTGTTTTTTAAACTTAAGTTTTGATTATGAAATGGGGAAAATAGTGGACTTGAATTCATTCTGTTCGTTTATATTAATGTGAGTATTTAACAGTTTATCTTGCTTTTGGACAGCAATACGATTGTTTATTTATGTCTTGGAAACGGAAACAAAGTTATTTAAATTCGCTTTCCAAAGGGAAGCGATTTCCTTAAGGAAAGTAAATTACATAGATGAAAAAGGACAATTCACAAGATTGCATGCATCAAATGCTTGCTATACGGGACACACTTGATGTGATTAGCGGCAAATGGAAAATACTAATCATAGTCGCCCTTTTAGACGGAAATAAAAGATTTAAAGAGATAGAAGCCTCAGTACTTAAAATAACGCCTAAAGTGCTTGCCAAGGAATTAAAAGAATTGGAACAGCATCAGTTGATCAAACGAACTGTTTTTGACGATTATCCAGTAAGAATCGAATACTCTGTAACACCGTATGCAAAAAGCTTAAAACAGATTGTAAATAGTCTTTACAAATGGGGATTGAATCACCGGCAGCAGATATTCAAGCAGTAAGCTGATGCTATTATTGATAATCTTTGCTTTTTTATCATCTGGTAGGATAGCCGTCACAGAACCGTCCAATCATGCCCAACCATTGAACTGCACGATATCTAAAAATGTTGTATTTAGTTGGACATATTTTTATGTATAATTCATTGATTGAATTTTAAGTAAAAAGATTGCTAAACAGCACGTAGATTCGGGTATGATTCAGCGAAACTACATCAAGGCAGAGCAGGATGTGCAGAACATCGCAACATCAGAAATAGATTGGATGCTGAATAATACCGTGCGTTTGTTAGCAATTATTACTATCTTTTCTTTTTAAAGTTAATGTATCTTTGTAAGGCAAATGGTCAACATCAATCATACCGATGAGAAATCTTTACTAGTTCAATTGAAAAACGGTGATGAGCGTTCATTTGAAATCCTGTACAATAACTACAAATTCCGAATCGCCGGAAATTTGTTCAAATTGCTCAAATCTGACGACTTGGTAAAAGAGATCCTGCAGGAGCTTTTCTTTAAAATATGGGAATCACGGACACATATTGATACAGAGAAGTCTTTTAAATCTTATCTGTTTCGTATAGCCGAGAATCTGGTACATGATTACTTTCGGAAAGTTGCAAAAGATAAACGGTTATTGAATAAAATCGTTGCGTCGAGTTCAGAGCTTTATCTTCATATTGAAGAAGATATGCTCAGTAAAGAAGATGCTCAAAAATTGCAGGAAGCCATAAACCTTATGCCACCTCAGCGCAAAATGGTATTTACACTCTGTAAATTAGAGGGCAAATCCTATAAGCAAGTAGAGGAGATTATGGGCATAAATGCAAAAACAATTAGTAGCCACATGCTGCAAGCCAATAGATTTCTGAAAGCTCATTTTCGAGATTCTTCTGCGCTTACCATTTCGGTAGTTTTGGGTGTTTTATTCAAAGGCTTTTGATCCTGATCGGCATTTTTGGAAATTAATTGTTAATTTTTTATTAACCGGCTAAGGATATTTTTGCTCAGCTCCGTATTAGCTGTAAAATTGAACCTTGAAACCAGCTGACCAACTCCATATTCTCTTCAAAAAATACCTCGACAACACCGCTACCCTGGAGGAAACACAGTGTCTGATGGATTACTTTCAACTTGATGAAGATCAGGAAGCATTGAAAGCCATCATCACCGATGTTCTAGAAATCGAGGACGAAAGTTACGCAACTAACGCCTCCATTGATGAAGTGCTGGCAAAAGTTGACCACGATTTGTTTTTTCAGATTAAAGACGCCATTGAGGTTATACACACCAGAAGAAATAAAACATTTAAACTCTGGTTACGAATTGCTGGTGTTGCTGCTGTTTTGGCCCTGGCATTCACAGGCATTTATTTTTTCAATAGCCCATCGGAAAAAGTTGCCCCTGTTGCCCCAATTGTGGTATATGATGTTAAACCCGGTGATTTTGGTGCCACACTTACCCTGGCAAATGGCAGGAAGATCAGCCTGGCAAATGCTTCGAAAGGCGTAATTGGCAGGGAAGCGGGACTGACCATCACTAAATCCGGTGATGACAGACTGGTGTATGAAGTTGATGAAAGTGTTTCCGATCCGAATGCTTTGAATACCTTGTCTACCGCCCGGGGGGAGACTTACCAGGTACGTTTGCCTGATGGTTCACTGGTCTATCTAAATGCAGCTTCAACCCTTACCTATACCGCTGCGCTGATGCAAGATGGAAAACGTGTGGTTAAGCTGATCGGCGAAGGATATTTTGAAGTAGCGAAAGATAAGCTGCACCCATTCATTGTGAAGACAAACAAACAGGAAATAGAAGTTTTGGGCACACACTTTAACATCAGCAGTTATGCTGATGACGCAGTAGAAAAAACTACGTTGCTGGAAGGAAGCGTTAAATTATCTGCATCCGGTAATTCCAAAGTATTAAAACCCGGGCAGCAAGCTAAGCTGCATGAAGGTAAAATACAGGTCAATGAAACTGATACCGACCTCGCTGTTGCCTGGACAAATAATGAATTTGTAGTAGATAGTGAAAACATTGAAACGATCATGAAAATGATCAGTCGTTGGTATAACGTCGAGGTTGTTTACATCGGCGAGAAGACCACCCAGCGGTTCAGTGGTAAAGTGTCACGGTTTGATAAATTGTCCAAAGTCCTTGAAATCGTAGAATCAACGGGAGAAGCCCGCTTTGATATTAAGGGAAGAACTGTATATGTATCAAAATAATACCTAAATAATAATTAACAGAATACTAATCTTGAACTAAACCACATGAGAAGAAAACTACACTAGCCAAAAATGTTTAAACGAAACCAGGCTCCGATTAGCCATCAGAACCTGGTAAAAGTTTGGAACATTTCAATTAAAAATCAAAGTGATAACCGCAGTGCTCTGTACGGTCCAACGCAAAAGAGACTGCTTAACCAAACCAACTACTAATGTATCAAAAATCAAGGAAATTTGGTATGCCTAAGCGGCTGTACCTAAAATTATTGATCACTATGCGCTTAACCATCGTAATAATAATAGCATGCTTTATGCAGGTAAGTGCGTCGAGCCTTGCCCAAAAAGTGACTTTAACCAAGTCAAGTGCTTCACTCCGATCTGTCTTTAAAGAACTGAACCAACAGACAGGTTACAACTTTTTTTATACGGACAATTTGTTGGAAAATTCGTCTCCCGTAACCATCAACGTTAAGGATGCGGAACTACCAGCTGTTCTTAACCAGATTTTTGCCGGGCAGAACCTGGATTTTATTATCCGCAACAAAACGGTCGTCGTCAAAGCAGGCACACAGGTCAGTCAGGAAATTATTTCCGGTTTTGTAGGTGATGCCAAAGACCGCAAACCCATTCCAGGCGTTACGGTGTCTATCAAGGGAACAAAGTCTGCGGTCCAGACAGATAAAAATGGAAAATTTACCATCAGCATTTCGAAAGGTGCTGAATCTTTAGAATTCAGGTTTATAGGTTATAAGACTGTCGATGTACCTATCTCACCCAATTCCAACTATTCCATTTACATGGACGAGGATCAGCTCTCATTGAATGAGACGGTGATCACGGGTATGGTGGACAGGAAGCTCAGTACCTATACCGGTGCAGCCAAAACCATGACTGCCGCTGAGCTGAAGGCAGTGAACCCGGTGAATGTGTTTGCCGCCGTTGCTGCCCTTGATCCGTCTTTCAGAATAATCCCCAATAACAAAATAGGAGGAAACATCAACGCACTTCCGGAAGTGACCATGCGTGGGCAGACATCTTACCCAACCTTAGGATCTGAACTTATTGGAAACCCCAATACACCATTGTTCATTCTTGATGGATTCCAGGTTTCCTTACAGGCGATCGTGGACTTAGACATGAATCAAATTGCTTCCGTAACTTTACTAAAGGATGCTTCGGCCACCGCCATGTATGGCTCCCGTGGAGGTAATGGTGTTTGGGTGGTAACCACGATCCTTCCACCAATTGGAAAAGTTGAAGTTTCAATAACCAACAATTTTACTTTATCAGCTCCTGACTTGTCTGTTTACAATATGCTGAATGCAACAGAAAAACTGGATTTTGAGCGTCGTGTAGGACTTGTTGACAGCTATAGAGGGGATTATATCAATTCTGAACGGTATAAAGCGGTGCTGAGCGGTGTAAATACAGATTGGAAAGCTATTCCTGTTCAAACTGGGATCAACAACAGGACAAATCTGTCTTTGCGCGGAGGTGACCAGTCGCTAAACTTTAACCTTATCTTTAGCAGTAATCTGTTACAGGGGGTAATGAAGGGACAGGACAGGAAAAATTATTCGGGAAGTTTTATGTTGAGTTATAGAACGAATAAACTGACATTCCGAAATAACACCATAGCAACGCAGGTAAATTCCAACGATTCACCTTACGGTTCATTTAGTGAGTACCTGGATCTGAACCCATACTGGAAACCTTACGATGAAAATGGGAATGTCAACAAATACCTGGAGAACATCAATCTGGGCTTCGGTGTAGCGGGTTCCGTTGTATTAAACCCATTGATGGATATTACCTACAATACCATTGACAATAGAAATAAGAATTTCAATTTAAGGAACAATACCTCGATACGTTACGATGCCAATAAGTCTTTATGGTTCAACGGTGCCCTGGGCATTACAAAAGTGAACGGGACTGTAGATAATTTCTACTCGGCTCTCGATAGCCGGTTCAATGGCGTCTCAGATTTAAGTGCAAGGGGTACCTATTCCATCGACAACAGTACTACTTTTGTAATGGACGGTACCGGATCCGTAAACTACAATAAAAATTTTGGAATGCATGGTATTACTGTATTTGCACAAGCCAGACTCGCCAGCGCAGGCCTTAATTCCTACGCCGTTGCTACCCAGGGTTTTCCATTCGATCGTTTAGATAACCTCCTGTTTGCTGCACAGTACGCAAACAGCAGGCCTACGGGGTCAGAAAGTACAATTAACAATCTTTCCTATACGGGAAGCGCGAACTACTCTTATGATAACCGGTACTTTACTGATTTAACCTATACCAGAGACGGATCTTCGGCTTATGGAGAAAACAACAAATTTGGTAATTTCTGGTCTGCTGGTTTAGGATGGAACGTGAATAATGAAGCATTCCTGAAGGATAGCAAAGCAGTCAACCTGTTGAGAATTCGTGGAAGTTATGGATCTACAGGTACATCTGTACAAAGTCCTTATGCAGCACAATTCAGGTACAACCTGGGCACGTCGACTGGCTATTTTGGCGAAGTGGGTGCTTTCCCTGGTGGACTTGGAAACCCGAATTTAAGCTGGCAACAAGTATTGAAATCGAACATTGGTATTGCTTCAGCATTTCTGGACAACCGTTTGACCTTCAATGCTGAATTTTATAATGAAGTTACCCAGAATGCCCTCACTACGGTATCGCTGGCGCCTAGTACAGGTTTTCCATCGTATACTGAAAATTTAGGTAAAATCCAGAACAGGGGATTGCAGCTCGACCTGGGTTATACCATACTGTCTCAACCTCGTAAGGGTTTAAAATGGAATGTTTCTGCGAACGCAGCCACTAATAAATCTGTGTTAAAAGAAATTTCTGAGAAATTGAAAGCCTTCAATGCTGCACTAAATACCAATAACCCGAATCAGACTGCTGAAAATGCACAGTTTATTGAAGGCAGATCAACGACGGCTATTTATGCGGTCAGGTCATTGGGTATTGATCCGGTTACTGGTCAGGAAGTATACCTTAAATCAGATGGTACGCCAACTTTTGTCTGGGATGTTAATGATAAGACCTATGTTGGTGATAACCGTCCCAAGTGGACGGGAGCTGTAATTTCAAATTTCCTATACGAAGGTTTTGCCTTAAACTTTAGCATCAATTATAATTATGGTGCTGATCTGTACAACAGTACACTGTTAAACCGGGTGGAAGCTGTTGATGCGCGCCATAATGTAGACAGACGAGCTTATGACCTGGGCTGGACCGGACCTGGTAGTGTAAGTCCTTACAAAAGGATCACTTCCGGTACACCAATACCAACACAACTTACTTCAAGATTTGTGCAGCGCGACAACAACATTCAGCTCAGTTCAGTTAATTTAAGCTATCAGTTCAAAACGCCATTGGTTAAGAGGTTGGGCTTCCAGAACCTGACCGTTAGTGCAACGACAAATAACCTTGCCAACTTCAGCACCATTGCAATTGAACGTGGCACAGACAATCCGTTTGCAAGAGAATATACGTTCGGTCTGAATGCAAGATTTTAAATTCAAAAAATAAATTTCATATCCCAATGAAAAGAACAACATTAATCATAGGAATTCTGGCAATAGTTGCGGTGTTTTCCAGTTGTAAGAAATTTTTGGATGTAACGCCAAAAACAAGTTTGTCAGAAGAGCAATTGTTTACTTCAGAAGCTGGTTTCCAGCAGGCCCTATCTGGTGTATATGGTCAGCTGGCCAGCAACAGTCTTTACGGAGATAACCTTTCCATGGGTTTTGTATCTGCGCTTGCACAAAACTATTCAACACTCAATACCAATGCCGACGTTTCACTGCAACAAACACAAGTCTTGAACTATGCTTCAGCAGAGGTCGCAGGGTATACCAATGCCATCTGGTCTACCAGTTACAGCACAATTGCCGCAGCAAATAAGATCATTGCAAATACAGAAACAAAAAGGTCTTTGCTAAGCAATGATTCCTACGCACTGCTGCGCGGTGAGACTTTGGCTTTACGGGCATTTTTACATTTTGATTTATTGCGTATGTTCGGCCCTGAATATACTGCGGGTGCCAATTTAAAAGCCATCCCTTACAAAAAGGAAGTCAGCGAAAACGCAATTATACCGTCTACCACTGCTGAGGTAGTGAAATTCGCCTTGGCCGATCTGACGGAGGCCGCTAATTTGTTGTTGCCGGTTGATCCGATCGTAACCAGCGATTTGAGGAGCAGACGGATTAAGCTGAATTACTATGGCATAAAAGCACTGGAAGCAAGAATAAAATTATACAGCGGTGATAAAGCTGGCGCTACTGCTGCCGCCAATGTAGTGATCAACTCTGCTAAATACGCATTTGTCACCCAGGCCGCGGCCGGAGCGGTCAGCACGGGATTGTTGGTACGCGACCGTCTATATTTCAACGAACAGGTGTTTATGATTAGAGTTAGAGATATACTACCTACCGTACAACGATATTTTAGATTTAGGGGCATTTTAGGACAAACCCTCACGCGTACTTCTACTAACTTTACTACACTGTATGAAACCACATCGGGCGGAGGTACAGACTTCAGGTACCTTTACCGCCTTGAGCAGGATGGCGGAAGCTTGTTCCCTTCTAAATTTTGGCAGGCCTCAACCGCTACAACCACCATTACCGACAATTTACTGGATCAGTACGTGCCTGGTATTCGCCTTGCCGAGATGTATTACATCCTGGCTGAAACTGCGGAGACGCCTGCTGTTGGTGTCGGATATTTGAATATGGTGCGCCAAAACAGGGGGCTTTCCAATCTGTCAACAACTATTACAGCTACTGCACTTACCGCAGCGATCACCAGGGAGTACCAGAAGGAGTTTTATGCGGAAGGCCAATTGTTCTTTTACTATAAACGCACTAAAACACTGAGAATGCAGTTCCGTAATATTGACATGGCCCCAGAGCAGTATGTGCTGCCAATTCCAGCTGCTGAACTTCAATTCAATCCGAATTATGCTAATTAATCACACTCGTATTATGAAATACTTATTATATGTGACGATGGTCTTCTCCCTTTTTTCTTGTAAGAAAGAAGCGGTAGAAACTTATCAGGGAAAAGATGGCGTTAGCTTCTTTGCTTACACCTTTCAACAATTACATACCACAGCGACCAGAAGTTACTCTTTTGCCTTTCAAAGCACCGTAAAAACAAGGGATACGATGTTTATACCCTTGAGGATTACCGGAAGGCTATCTGATCAGCCGCGTACTGTATTGCTAAAGACAGCCGCAGGAACATCGGCAACTGCGGGCGTGGATTTTGAGCTAAACGAAGTGGCAATTCCGCCCGGAGTCTCCATATTTAATTATCCTCTTGTCCTGATCAACTCTGTTGGAATGGCAAGTAATGTATATAGAATTGTGTTGGAGCCTTCAGAAACCAAGGACTTTACTTTGGGTACTTTAGGCCAAACGCCTGCCAATAGCGTTAGCCAGGGTACGGAGGAAAATTTTAGATATCTGAAGATAGATGTGACCGCCCAATACATTGAGCCTGCTTATTGGGAGGTGTACCTTGCGGCGGATTTTGGGGCATTCAGTGCCTTAAAATACAAGTTCATGGTTAAAGTACTAGGTATAACAGATTTTTCTTATGAGCAGATCGGCTCCGATGGTTTGCTGAACTTCCCTGTGGCATTAAGAAATGCACTGGCTACTTATGAAGCCGAAAACGGTCCATTGTTAGATGAGAACGGTCAACAGATTTCTTTCCCTTAATTTAGATATTATGCATTTACAACATTTTTTTAAGCTGAGCATGATTGTCGCAATCCTGATGACATCTGCCTGTAGTAAAGACAACAACCTGTATAAATATGAGCCAATTAACGACATTAAGATTACCGATGCAACAACCAGTTTTACAATACCTCAACTGGATTCGCTGATCATTACACCCACATTAGTAGAAACCATGCCTGCAGGTGATTCATTTACCTACAGTTGGACCATTGATTCAAAAGTGATTGCCCAATCTAAAAATTTGCGCTTAAAAATAACTTTAAGTCCAGGTACGTATTTGATAACTTATAAGGTAACGAGTAATAAAAATGGCATTTATACCCTACAGCGTTACACCGTTGTCGTAACAGGAGTCTATCCCAATGGCTGGTACATTGTCAGTAGTAAAGATGGAAAAGGCAAGGTTTCGTTGATCCGTACCGATGAGGTAATTTTCGAAAATCCTATGGAAGTGGCTAATAATAAAACCTATCCAGGAAAGCCATTAGGCTTATATAATTTTGGGAAAGGGGGTTTCTTTTATTATTTCACAGATCAAAATGTCTACCGTTTTAACATGAACGACTGGCTGGAGCTTGGGGATAAAAGTTCTATACTTCCAAATTTAGCTACACCGCTTCCCTTTAAAAGTGCACCGGTATTTATCTTAAACGCTTCGAAATTTGACCAGTTCATTGTTGCGGACGGCGGTTTATATGCTGGCATTTCAGGCTCAACTTCAGACAATGTGAAGCCTTTCAGCCAACGCATTCCTGGCGACTATGACCTGTTCCCGGGTGTGTTTCCTAATACTTATAACCTGACCTATTTTTATAACAATGCCAAAATGCGATTCATGCGAATGGGTATTTTTTCAAGAATTCTGGAAGATGCACCTGCTACAACAACAAGCTCGTTTGACATGGCAAATGTAGGAAGAAAAATGATTGCTTATGATCGTGGCATATCAACCCTATTTGAAGAAGAAGTTGAGTGGTATTTCATCATGGAAGATGATAACGGCCGCCACTTAATGTCCTTAACCTATGATAACTTCGGCAATACCCAGCCTGGGGTTAATCAGCAAATGGTAAATAGTCCGGAAATTGGCATTGCAAATAATTTTGCAACCTCTTCCATCCTAAAACAACTTTATTATACGGTTGGCAATAAGGTGTATTTGTACGACATGCTCGCAAAATCAGCACGCCCGATTTACACTTTCCCAGCAGGATACGTCATCAAGGATATTGAGATGTTGCGCAACACCAGCAAACAACTGGTGATCGGGGTCAACAATGGTGCCGCGGGTGAAGTATATTATTTCAGCATCAACGCACAGGGAGAATTCAGCAATGGTAATTACGATAAGAAATTTACCGGCTTTGGTGAGATTGTACAAGTTGCCCAGGCCAGACAAAATCTATAGACGATATGAAAAAAATACTTATGCTCATCACGATCCTGTCTACAGGATATTCAGGCTACAGTCAGCAGGCAGAACCCGTTTATAAGGCCAGTCTTGATTCTTTGAAGATCTTCATTGATCCTTCAAAAAAAGAAGCGATTCTTGAACGACTGGTGAAAGAACACCCTGGCGAGAGTTTTGACCAATACAGGGCTATACTTGTAGATAATTTTGTTGTTGCAAAGAACTCGGCAAAAGCATTATTTCATTTTAACCAGATTGTAGAAACTGCAAGGATCATGTATGTAGGATCAGTGGCGACAGGAATCATGGCCTTTGATTTGAAAGCTGCAGAAACTTTAATTGAGCAAGAACTGGCAAATTCAACAAATGCGCCGGAAGACCGTCAGTTCGTGTTGCATCTGTATAGTCAGGTAATGGATAAGCAGGGAGACTATCAAAAAGCCTTTGCTGCTATCAAAGAATGTTATGAACAGGCGGTAAGAAAACCTGCGCGCCTGACCGCAGAATATTACTACCTGATGAGCAAAACAGGCGGATACGAGGAAGCGCTTCCAGAGCTGGAAAAAGCAATACTGGCAGGTTTAGCCGATGATCAGTATAAGGCCGAATTAGAAAGTGCCTACGCAAAAGTGAATCCAGGAAAAGATTCAAATGCGTACCTCGCAGCATTAACCAATCAGTTTGAAGAAAAATACAAGACAACAATAGCTGCCAAAATGCTCGATGAGCAGGCTCCAAATTTTAAAGTTACGGACATCAAGGGCACAGCAGTGTCACTGTCAGATTTTAAAGGCAAAATCGTTATTCTCGATTTTTGGGCGACCTGGTGCGGACCTTGTAAGAAATCTCTTCCGGCGATGCAAATGCTGGTCGACAAATACAAGAATGATCCCAGTGTAAAGTTTCTTTTTATACATACCTGGGAGACTGTTAAAGACCCTAAATCGGACGCTGTGAATTACTTGCTGACACATGATCTGGATTTGCCTCTGTATATGGACCTTAAAAATGCGGTTACAAAAAGTAATCCTGCAGTATCTTCATTTGGCGTGAAGGGAATTCCAGCAAAATTTATCATTGATGGCTATGGCAAAATACGCTTCAAGGAAAGTGGATTGGTGTGGCCGGATGAGGCTGCAGTTAAGGAGCTATCAGCCATGATAGAGATGTCGCGCTAACATGTAATCATCCGGAAAAAGGTGGCTTCATATGATCAAACCCTCGTATGCTTTTCGGCACACGAGGGTTTAACTTTACCAAAGACTCTATTTAATTAGCTACTAGGGGACTTCACTGATTTTCTATTCCAGGCTATAAACAGCGCCACCAATAAGGTGAATACATTGATCCCAATGTGTTCGGCCTCCCCCCTGCCAATGTGGAATACAATAGCTCCCATCATGAGGCCAGCAGCCCCCAATGCAGCAAAAAAAGTAAGCTTTGGCGCAATGCCGGTCATCATGGGTAGGATAAGCCCAAAGGCTGCCAGTGCATCAAGAATGCCGGTGAGGATCACCAGATTCCCATTGACGGCTGTCCATGGCCACATAGCAGCCAGTTTCTCCGCGGGAAAGAATAGCTTCGTTACAGCTCCGCTGATAAATAACAAAAAAAGAATAATCTGGGCTATCCATAATGTAATGTTATGTGTCTTTGAAGTATATTGTCGTATTTCCATATCACAAAAATACTTATCTTTACTCACCATTGGATAGTACTATCTCATTGGATAGCACTATCCAATGAGATAGTAACGTAAACAAATAGATATGCTGAACAAAGGCGGTTGCCCAAAAACCATGCTCTCCATTAGAGATGCGCTGGAGGCGTTGGAAGGACGGTGGAAATTGCTGATCCTCTTTTCCCTGTCAGACGGCCCCAAGCGGTTCGGACAGTTGGCCAAAGCGATCTTGGGCATTACAGACAAAACACTCTCTGCTGAATTGAAAAGGCTTGAAACCAACAAACTCATTGAAAGAACAGTTCACGCCACTTTCCCCCCAACAGTGGTTTATAACATAACGGAACACGGTCGTTCTTTGGAAGGAGTACTTGAAGGACTCCATTATTGGGGACTGGCACATCGTCAGATCGTGATCGGCAAGGGTAAATTTCATGAGGGTGAGCAGTAAGAGAAATGATGCATTCTGCAAGAATGGTCTAGCTTATCTAGACAAAATGCCGTTCCGGAAGGCTAAAGGACTCACTCCTGTAGCTTTGCTGAACAACCGGGAGAAATACGGATAATCGTCAAAGCCGAGTTCTGCAGCTATTTCTTTTACGGACTTGCCGGAATGATAAAGCAGCCGCTTCGCTTCTAACACAAGCCGCTGTTGAATATGCCTTGATACGGAATGGCCCGTTGTGTTTTTAACGCATTCATTTAAATAATGTGCAGATATATTAAGTGATGCGGCATAAGCAGCTGGCTTTTTGGTGCTGATAAAATTATGCGCTAAAATAGTCTTGAACGCTTTAGTAATTACCTCAAATCGTGACAATCCGTCTATGGTTTTAATGTCTTTTGCATAATGCGAAGCGACCAGACCCGCTAAGGTGTTGCAGCTATCTTTTACAAGCGTATGATATAGTTTATCGTTTCTTCGCTCAGTTATTTGAAGGCAGAGCGATACCGCATTTGAAATAACATCATATGTTTCTTCGTCCAACTGCATTGGACTGACCGGTGAAAGATCCTCCAGCATTCTACGCTGTTCATCATGGAGATTGTCGTTATTGATCATCCAATAACTGACTGTTGCGTCTTCAAATGCTCCGATCCGGTGCACCTGATCGGGTTGGATATAAACCACTGACCTGGGTATGATCCGATAGCTTTGGAAATCAATTTCAATAGCGAAAGCCCCCTCCTCCTGCAAAAAAAATAAATGATAGTCATCGCGATGGGATTGTGCTCCTTCTTCAAATGTACGTACGCCGATTACTGAGGCCTTCCCGATGACAATACCCGAGTCGGACTTATCAACCATCAAATTTAAGGGAATCGATTTTGGTTTTTTTACCATATTTATTGGAATCAAACACCTAAAAATACGCTTTAATAAATGACGGTGCATATCAAGGATTTAATGGCCATTACTTATGACGGCATTCTGACTCTGCGTGGATAACATCAAATATTAAGATGATGGCGTATTGGCGGAGCAAGCTTTTTTGAAAAACTCCGTTTTGTCCAATACCTGCTCCTTTTCGCCCTTGGCCTCCCATATGATGCGCGGTTTCTTTGCATAGACAATAAATTGTATGATAATGGAACTGATAAGAAATGAAAAACGCTTACATGTACTCATTTCGGGTGCGAGTATAGCAGGACTGAGTACCGCTTACTGGCTAACGAAATATGGCTTTGATATCACTATAGTTGAACGCGCGGCACATATCCGTCCCGGAGGTCAGGCTGTGGATGTCCGCGGACCTGCTTTAGAGGTAGCTGAAAAAATGGGCATATTAGGGATAATCCGGGAAAACAGTACCAAATTGAAAGGAATGTCTATCGTCGACGCTGTATCTGGCAGTGAGATATACAGCACCCATGAGCAGACACTTACCGGCGGCAGGCATGACAGCCCGGATGTCGAGATATTACGTGATGACCTGTGTAAAGTCCTATTTGACGCGGTTGATAATCATGCAAAATACATTTTTAATGATACCATTGTTACGATTGACCAGGATGATCAAGCCGTTAACGTGACGTTCGCGACGGCGAAGCCACAGCGTTTTGATTTGGTTATCGGCGCAGACGGTATACGCTCGAACGTACGGAAAATAGTATTTGGTGCAGATGAACAGTTCATCCGTTACCTCGGGCATTATGTAGCGATATTTACGATGCCGAATTATTTTGAGCTCGATCACTGGGAAATGATCTTTCAATACGAAGGCACACCGGTCGCTGTGTGCATAGCTAAAGAGAAAGAAAGCGAAGCCAGGACATATCTGGGATTCAGTTCCGAGCTACCCTTGGAATATGATCATAGGGATATTGACGCACAAAAGCGGTTGATCACTGAAAGGGCTACCGACCTTTGTGGAAAAATCTCGAAAATAAAAGAATTGATGCAGGGCTCATCCAATTTCTATTTTGATTCTGTGAACCAAACGATAATGGATAACTGGGCAAAAGGACGTATCGTATTGGTCGGTGATGCCGGTTACAGCGTATCGCTTTCCCTGGGTCAAAGCACTTCAGTCGCAATAGTTGGTGCTTACGTATTGGCTGGCGAACTGGCTGCTCACCATGACGACCTGCGTACTGCTTTTGGAAACTATGAAAAAGAATTACGCGAATACATTATTAAAAACCAAAGCCTCGCGTTCGAAACCAGCAATGAGCCGCAGCAGACACAGGAGATACCTGGCCAAACGTCTGAAGAAGACTCAACGACCGGGTCTGCTGACCTGCCGGACTTCGGATTATCAGTAATTCCTTTGGTACTCAAAAACTATAGCCAACACTTAAATAATGGTCCGCAGCTATGATCTACAAGAATGTCCATGCACTACCATGCAAAAGCGATTTTCGACCAACACCCTCTTTCATGGTTAGAATAGGGATGTGTCTGGATGGAGCAACCCTTTCCTTTTCCTTTTAGAAGTCGACTACTGCCGTATCGGGTAACCATTGATCATCGATGGAAACACTAAAACTGTGAGGTATAGGAGTAAACAGGTTCCCTTTCACAATTGTCCGTTTATTTTTATAGATCGGTACTGTCAGCTCCCGCCTTGAAGAGAGATTCGTACCGATAGAAAGCTCTATACGCAGAGGTTGATCTGTTCGAAGGATATAAAGACTAATCGGACCATTTTCATTGGTAATTTGAAACTGGTCGTTGTCTATAATGCCAAATGACTTTTCGGAGTCGAACATATAACCGGTTGCTTCATTATCCACATCGAGTGTAAAAGTCTCAACGTCTTCAACAATGACTTCCAATTTCCCGACGATCCGCTTAAGCTGAACAATTACTTGCTGAGATGTGCCGCTTCCTACAGTAATTGATCTTTTTCCAAAAAATGTATCATCAGTTTTATAATGTTTGTCCCCCATGGTACTGTTCGGCTGCCAGTACTCCATATTGGCCGCTGAAAATGGCAATATGACAGGAATTTCATTGTTTCGATAAAACTTATTGATTCCGAATTCTGCTTTAGAGCCTATGGCAACCACCTTATACTCGCCAATAGGAAGTTCAAAAGACAGCTGTCCAAACAACGGATCTACCGACAACTGTGTTTGTCTGGCCACTTCGGTATTTAAACCATCTCTGTAGATCACAAAAGTGAGTTGCTTAATCAGGCTGGACAAAGGAGCTTCAGCAATACCAATCTGCCCCTCCAGTTCAGGGGCCGCAGCGACCGCAAAACTGAGTTTAACTTTTTTCTCATTTGAACCGGGCTCCTCTTCCATAGCCTTTTTGCTGCATGATAAGTTTAACATCAGACATACAGCGATGAATAGCGATAACTTTTTCATATTTTTTTTATAATAAAAATACGAGGTCCCTGCAGGAAAAAACCGGGATTGATGCGATTGGGTAGCCGATTGTAAACAATATGCTCAGAACTGTGCAATGCCAACCTTTTCAGCTGTCATGCTGTAGATCTTTTATACATAAAGAAGCCCGGCCATTACATCATGACCCGGCTTCTTGTCAATTCAATGAACAAGATCAGAATTAACCAAACCGCTTCTTCTGCAGCTGATCGTAATTCTTTACGTAATCAGGGTGCTCCGTCCCCATCAGCCGGTCCCACACCCGAAGGTACAACCCGTAATTCCCTTTAAATTTCTGATGGTGCAGGTTATGAAAAGTAGAAGTGTTGATGATCTCAAAAAGAAAAGTATTTCTGAAACCTTTAGGCATGATCTCATATCCCAGGTGCCCGTATACATTAATCACAAAGGACGACAGCGCAAATAACCCGATGGTCAGCGGATGTAAGGGCATGGAAAAAACCAGCAGGATCACCACTGCTCCTTCTGCTATCGCTTCCAGGAAATGAAAAGAATAGGAAGTCCAGGGAGAAGGATTGGTTGACTGGTGATGCACCAGATGTGTTACCTTAAATAACTTTTTATGATGTAATATCCTGTGCATCCAGTAAAAGTAGGCATCGTGGACGATTAGGGTCAGCACCAGGCTGACCGGGATCCACCACAAAGGATAAGCATGTAGGTCGGTATAGATGAAGGTGTATGGCCTCAGGAAATCCGACAGCGCGATGATTGCTGTAATCGTCAACATCACACTCGATATGGACGAATGAAATATTTCCCTGAGAAAATCGGCCTTCCCCGCAAGCCTGCTTTGAATTTTGTTTCGCAACAGGCTTTTGGGAAAAAGCAGGTAAAAAACTACGAAAAAGATACCTGCAATGATAAAATATCGGCCAATCGTGATGAGAAACGCTACACTAATGGATTGAAATAGATGACTCATAATTATTTACGTTTTCTGCGGATCAGTACCACCAATCCAATTAAAAATAATACACCCGGAATTACGCCATAGAATAAGATCTGTATGGGTTTCACGTGATTTTTGGTTAAGGTAATTGCGTTGTCTTTTGATGGCGGGCGACTCGCATCTATCGGGAACTCTCCATAAGAGAACCAGCGGAACATACTCATGGCGAAGACCGTATTCATCGTTTGCATGTTATTGCGGTTAAGTTCGGCATTGCTGAAAAAGTCTGCATCCGCAGAGACGATGATGCGTTGCTCCTTGTCGTTCACATTGCGGGTCAGCATCAGCGCAGTAGGAAAACTCCCCTGTTCATCCCCTTTCAGATGATCTACCGTAAGTGCCGCAGAGTCCAGCACAAACCTCCCTTTCTTGAGCCAGCTATTTTCCGCATTGGAAGTCAGCAAGGGATGAGCTGTGAAAGGGCTTTCTTTAACATAACTCAGTGCCCCTGCCCCCGGCATGGACACGATCATTTTGTACATATAAAGCTGTTGCAACCCCTTGTCCATGGCCACCGCACCAGGAGCAAGCGTTGGCGTCAGCAAATCGAAGGAATAGTCGCGGCTTCGCTGCACCACAGTGCCGTCCAGCATGCGGACACCTAAGGAATCCAGCAGCGGATTCATTACATTTTGTTTTCCCGGTTCTCCGGCAATCATCAGATTACCACCTTCCCGGATGTATTGCTGTAGCTTCGCTTTGGCAACAACGCTGAACTCCACCCTTGGATCAGCAATGATGAGGGCAGCAATGTTTTTAGGAATCTCTTGATGCTCCAGGGAAACACTGTCTACATCAAATCCCTGGTTGACCAGTGAGGCCCTAGAAGTTTTGCTATTTGCAAGCACCTTATAATCACGGTCGCCAACCTTATCCATGCTGCGCTGATATCCATCCGTGGCAAAAACCAGCTTCGGCGGCATAAAAATCATTCGTTTCAAGGCTGCCCCGACTTCGGCTTCTCCGGGCCAGAATTTCCCATCGGGTGGCGGGAACGTCCTGAGGAAGGTCGTTTTTCCTTTATACTTCAGCCCCATGACCAGTCGCGCCCCCTCACCTTTCAGGTTCACCTCTTTTGCGAGTTCCTGTGCATTCAGAAATTTCCCCAGGTCGATCTCATTGATCGCCGCCATGGTGGTCACATACTTATTGAAACTCATTTTCTGCTCCTTAAGATGGGGCGTGATACCAGGAACACTATCGTAATAATACACCCATTTCAGGTTGATGTTCGGTTTGAAACGGAAATAAGGCTCCCAGCGGGAAATGTCCTCAATTCGTTCCGCAGGGGTCGACTTAAAATAAGAGTCGTCCAGTCCGTTAATGTACTCCGTTACTTCAATGGGCTCATCACCCATATTTTTAAGGATCTCCTGACCAGCTTTTGTCAGCGTATTGACTTTGGTTGCCGTTGCATCGTAATAAGCAATCATTGGCTGACGGGAGCTGATGTATGCGATCGTTAAGCCGATCAGCAATATCGCCGCGTAGCGGCTGGACTGCTGTAAAGTTGATTTGGATAACCTTTCCAACTCCAGCTTCGTGACCGTAAACGCCAGGAACATTCCTGAAATCACGAAATAATAGATCACATCACGGGTATTCAACAAACCGGCTATCATGCGTTCCGTACGACTTGGCATAGAGAGGCTATGCGTCAGATCGCGGATAAAATCCAGGTCCTGCCCCAGCTTACCAATATAGTTCATCACTGCCAGCATCACAAAAGTGCTGATGGCCGCGACCGCCTGGTAGTTGGTTAAACTAGACACAAAAATCCCGATGGCAGCATAAGCATTGATCAACAGATAAATTGCCAGCAAGGCCACCAGGATATGCGGGTAATCAAAGTGAGGGATGAACCATGCGCCGATGAGCACGAACAACCCCAGAACAGCAATGATCATCAGGTTATAGACCAACATGGAAATGAACTTCCCATAGATGACATGACTTAACCTAACCGGAGAGGAATATAAGAGTTTAATGCTGCCACTACTCGTCTCCCTGCTGATGATCCCCATGGTAATCAATGGGATATATAGATACAGGTGTTCGAGCATTTTTGACAGGATACCCAGTTTCTCTGGATTGGTAAAGAGGCTGCTGGTTAGGGCATCAAAACTTTGTGTCTTTGTTAATTCTGGAATGACCGGAATAAAAAACAGATCCATTTGTACCAGCAGTACGATCAGTAATAACCAGGCAATAGGCGAATAAAATAGCAGGCTGAGCTCCAGCCTTGCTATCTGTATAATTTTCTTCATAATGTTGAGATCAATGGTTAGTTTTTTCCGGCATCAGCACCAGCCTTACGTAGTTTTTATCCTGGATAAAATTTGCTGCCGCCTGTTGAACCGACTTCACAGAAAGCTGATTCAATGCTGCACCGTAGTCAAAAAACTGCGTCAGCGACTCCTTGTTCATCACTTGTCCGGTCAGGTAGTCCAGCCAGAATTCGTTATTGGTGGAGCCCGTTTGGAGGCCTATCCTGCGTGCTGCTTTAAACTTCTGCAGGTGCTCTTCAGAGGGACCGGTTTTTCTCATTTTATCAAGTTCATCCTGTGCGGAAGCAATGAGTTTTTCTACGTTCTGCACAGCACAATCAAAAGAAATCAAGAGGCCAAACCTGCTTTTGGGATATCTGCTGAGCGTCATCTGCACATTTGGTGTGTAAGTACCACCCTCCTGGTCGCGCAGCCGCTCGGTAAGGCTGATTTTCAAGGCGTCTGCAAGCGCATTCATCTGTATGGTATGATCAAAAGTATAGTCAAAAGCACCTGAATAGGCCAGTAAAACGCTTGATTTTTGTACAGCACCATTGTATACAGTTTTGGTAATCCTGCCTGGAGGAATGTTGATACCCACGTCGCGAATCTGCTCTTTTGCACCTGTAGAGGGCAATGAGCCCAGGTATTTCTCCAACAACGGACGCATGGTTTCCAGGTCCATATTACCTACAAACACAAAGGTAAAGGCGGAAGCATCCGCAAAACGCTTTTTGTAGATCTCATAAGCCTTATCCAGCTGCAGGGACTCCAGGCTTTTCATCGTCTGCGGTCTTCTGCGGATGTGGTTGTTTCCCAGCACCAGGGCTACGGTATCTGAAAACACCTGAGCCGGTCCATTGCTTCTATTGAGCAGCTGGTCTTTGGATCTGCTCATCAGGATGTTGAAAGCCTCCTGGTCTTTCCGTGGCGCAGTGACATAAGCGTGGACGACCTCAAGTGCGGTCGACAGCTCCGCTTTGGTGCTGCTGCCGCCAAATCCCTGGTAAGTATCGTTGATAAACGGGCTTACCTGCAGCTGCCTGCCCGACAGGTATTTACTGAGCTGCTGGGCATTGTAATTTCCCGCACCAGAAGCAACAACAACATTTGCTGCATTGAGCGCACTAAGGTAATCGGCATCATCCGATAAAGAAGCACCTCCCTCGGCAAAACCTTTGAACAGCACCTGATCGTTCTGGAAATCCGTTTTCTTAAGCAGTACATTCAGACCATTGCTTAGCGTGATCTTTTGAAGGCCCGCTTTTTCTACAGGCTCATCAACAGTGATCCTGCCGGGCTTTGGTGTATCACTCAATAATGGAAGATCCTGTACATCATCCACAAAAGGCGTCAAAGGCGCTGTATAGACCGCTTCAATCCAGCCCAGTATGGTCGCCTCATCCGGCAAAAAGGCTTTGTTTTCTTCAGATCCTTTTACAATGATGTCGCGGTCTGTATCTTTGACATAAGCCTTCATCAGGTCATTGATTTCCGAGAGGCTGATTTCAGGGAGCAGCTCCGTTGTCAGTTCATTTTCCCTGGTAATACCGGGGGCGATATCGCCAGTCAGGAAATGCGTGAGATAGGGCCTGATCAGCGTTTCTGAACTTGTTTTGTCCTTTTCCTTCCATGCCTCAGCCATCTTTTCCTGATGGTTTTTCTTCACACGTTCCAGCTCTGCAGCAGTAAACCCCTGTTCCTCCATCCTGCGCAGCTCCAGCCATACACTTTGCAGCGCAGGGCCTGTTTCCGCGGGTTTGCTGTTCACATTTACAGACATCGACATCAAGCCACCGGTAATGGAGGTAAAGCTGACGAAGGGCATTTGGCGGAACCGGGCACTGATCATTTGCGACAACAAGGTTTTCATCAGGTTGTTTCTGTAGTCTGAGGTGCTGAGCATCCTTGACTGCTGCTGTTTCATCACCACTTCTACCGCAATGCCACCCCATTCCGGGTCTATGAACTGCATGTATTGGTTTTTGCCAGTAAGCGTCGCGCGGTATGCGGGACGTTCTTTTTCCTTTACAGGATTTTTGAGGTCTGAAAACTTCGCCTTGATGTCTTTTTCCATCTGGTCAACGTCAATATCACCAACGACCAAAATGGCCTCCAGATTCGGGCGGTACCAGTCTTTATAAAAGCTCCTGATCTGCTCCGCAGTTACCTTTTGCAATACCGGCTCTGTACCTATAGGTAAACGGGAGCTGTAGCGCGACTGGTTTGTATAAACGGGAATGCTTTGCTCCTCATAACGCTGCTGCAGTCCCTGGCGATAACGTTTCTCCTCCAGGATCACATGGCGTTCCCTGGCTACATCTTCCGCCTCAATATTGGCCTCCTGTGCCCAGTCGCGCATGATCTGCAAACCATTGGCAAGCAATTCAGGATTGTCCGAAGGCAGGGGCAGCTGGTATACCGTTTCATCAGGTCCGGTATTGGCATTGAGGTCTGCACCGAAGCGTACCCCGGATTTCTCCAGGTAGTTGGAAAGTTCCTTTTTCGGGAAGTGTTTTGTGCCGTTAAAGCTCATGTGTTCCACGAAATGGGCTACCCCCCGCTGTTGGTCGGTTTCCAGGATGGAACCTGCTTTTACTGCGAGATACATCATTACCCGCTTTTGTGGTGTTTTATTCCTGCGGATGTAGTACGTAAACCCATTAGGCAGTTTACCTGTACGCAGCTCCGGATCCAACAGTAAAGGCTGATCAGCCATCTGTGTTTTACAGGCAAAGAAGCCGCAGCATGCCACCGCTAAAAGGCTTAAAAATTTATATCTGAGCAACATATTAATTTTGAATAAGGTTAGGTGATTGCGGATCATTTGCCTGGATAAGTTCAATAATCTTCTCATTTTCAATGATGATCATGCCCTGCCTGTCGGTCGTGATGCCCGATTCCAGTGTATACGGATAGGTTGGCACACCATCCTTCATGACGGTAGGCAGGAAAGAGAACTGCAGGTTATCACAGGCCTCGCCGAGTGCTTCCCCCACTTCTATGATGTGTGTGGACACCACAAAAAAGCTGTTGCGATTTTCGGCAAATGCTTTACATACCGCAAGTGTGGCATCGTAAGCATCCTTTACATTCGTCCCTTTAAACAACTCATCGAACAAAACATACAGGTCCTGCGATTCGCTGACCGACTGTGCCACGGTTTTGGTGCGCAAGACCTCCGCATAAAAATGACTATATCCCATGTCCAGGTTATCAGAAACATTGATGGAGGAGAAAAGGCCATCTTTAACCGAGAACTCCATCCTTTTGGCTGCAATTGGGAAACCCATATGTGCCAGGTATACTGCGATGCCCAGGGACTTCATGAAGGTAGATTTACCCGCCATGTTGGCTCCCGTAAGGAACAGCATGTTGCGTTCCCTGGTCAAGTGAAGGTTATTCGCTACCCCATTTTTAAGCGCAGGATGGCGGAAGCCTTCCACATCAAGTAACATCCCCTCGGGAGGCAGGGCTTTCGCATACACAAAACCCTGGTCTGCCGCTACCGCTGCCACACCAACAAATACATCCAATTCATAGATGAGTTTCAATAGCGTTTCCATCTCGTTGATCATGGCATGGCGGATGATGTAATCATTACGGATCAATTGCATCATGGAGAGCTGCGCTTCAGGGGCGTTGAGAATCTCCTGAAGTCTGGAGTCCTGCATCGTCCTTTGCGCGGTATCTAAATCACTCTGATAAACGTCAACCCCATTTTTGTCTTTCAGATCTGCGAAGAACTCCCTGAAAGCCTGCAGTACTTCAATGGTGACCGATTGTCCGGCCTGCAGCTGCAGCAGTTCAGCACTATGAAAGAGCGTTTGTTTAAATTTCTTGGCAAAAATGCTCCAGGCCACCCTTGGCAATGAAGCACCTGCACCGCCCGCCAGGTAGTCTTCCATAGATTCTACCTGCGACCTGATCACGGGAAAGATGACCTTATGGCGCTGAAAAAAGGCAAACAGTGCGGCCCTTGTGTTGATCTTTTCCGCATGATTTAAAGGCCTTGCGAACATCCCTTCCAGCACTTTCTCCCCACCGCGCGTTTGCAGATGATTGAACAAGCTATAGATCGATTGCTGTTTGAATTTACCCTGGAGGTTAAGGTCGTCGCCTGTTTGTTTGTCGGCCAGGAAATCCGGATGTTGTTGTTTCGCCTGTTTTTTATTTTTGATCAGTTCGATCACCCCTTCATTGTTGATGATGATCATTCCGTGGCGGTCGTCTGTAATCCCTTCTGTCAGCGTGTAGGAATACACCGGTTTCCCATCATACATGGTGGTTGGCAGGTAACGGAAAATCATGTTCCCGCATCTTTCCTTCAACACCGCACCTGCTTCCATGATGTGGGTGGAAATCACAAACAATGAATGCGGCTTGCGGGCGAAGGCTTCCATGATGGCGATGGTACCCTCATAAGCATCCTTAACATTGGTACCACGAAAAAGCTCATCGAACACTACAAAGAGGTTTTTACCTGCTCCGAGTTCGGTAGCTACCTTTTTTACACGCAGCACTTCCGCATAGAAGTGACTGGCGCCCATGCTGAGGTTATCCGGCAGGTTGATGGTCGTGTACATGCCATCACAAACAGAAAACTCCATTTGTTTAGCGGCAATCGGGAAGCCCAGGTGCGCGAGGTACATGGCAATGCTGAGGGACTTCATGAAGGTAGACTTACCACCCATGTTGGCACCAGTCAGGAACACGATGTTGCTGTCGGGCGTCATCTCCAGGCTGTTGGGTACCGGTTTATGAAGCAGGGGGTGGTACACTTCCATCAGCCTGAGCCTGTTGGCATCCCGCGGCAATGCATGGGCAAAGGTATAACCATGCTCAGTGGCTACCCTGGCGATGGAGATGTAGACATCCAGGTGATAGATCTGTTGTAAGATTTTCTCCATCAGTGAACGTTGCTGGAAGCGCAGGATGTTGTCGTATTCTACAATTTTTCCCGAAGAGATCTTTCCTTTGCCATGATCGGCAAAGACGAGTTCCAGCTCCTTGGCATGAAGGAGGTCCAGCGTAAGGGTAACCTGTTTGCCGTATGGGTTGCCGGCAACCTTGCTCTGAATTTCCAATAAGAATGTTTTCAGTCCCTGCAGAATTTCAATCAGCGCCGTCACACTCTGGCCGGCCGTTTTGAAGTCGGCCATGCTAAAGCCCTGGTTGGACAGGCGACTGCGGGGATCTGTATTGGACAGGTACCTTTCTGCTTCCTCGAAGCGGTTGCCCTGAAGCGGGAAGGAAATTTTGCTTTGCTGAAAGTACCCTAGGATCGCTACCCGCTCATTGATGGCGGCCGCGTTCGACAGCGGGTTGCGGAACAGCTCTTCCAACAGGGAAGCCCCTCCCTGGGTATACGTTTTATTAAAGATATGATAGATGGAATCACTCCCCGATTTGGAGAAGATGTTCAGGTCATCGATCGTTTGTTTATCGGTTATAAAGCTCATAGTTATTTACGTTTTCTGCGGATCAGGAGAACCATTCCCAACAAGATGATCGTAGCTGGAAGCACGGCGTAATAGATGATCTGCACAGTTTTCACTCCTGCTTTGTTCAGGTTAAGTTTGTTGTCTTTTGATGGCGGGCGCGACAGGTCTATCGGAAATTTTCCGCCGGAGAACCAGCTGAAGACAGAGATTGCAAAAGATCCGTTTGCTGTTTTGATGTTGTTGCGTCCCAATTCTTTATTGCTGAAGAAATCAGCATCACCGGACACCAGGATTCTTTGCTCCTTATTGTTCAGCTTGCGACTGAGCATCAAGGCTGTAGGAAAAGCACCATGCAGGTCACCCTTGTTTACTTCAAAAACAAGCGCGGCTGAATCCAGCACAAACAAACCTTTTTTGATCCATCCGGTATGGGCATCAGTCATCAGCAGGGGCGCTGTTTTAAAGTCCGATTGATGATCAACGTGTTTATGGTCAACATTTAATGCGGCTACCCCAGGCATGGAAACAGGTGTTTTATCCTGGTAAGGTTTTGCCAGTGCCGGGCTCATGGTTACTGCAGCAGCAGTGAGCGCAGGCGTCACCAGACCGTAAGAATAATCCCTGCTGCGTTGGACGATCGTTCCATCCAGCATTTTCACACCAAGGGCATCCAGCAAAGGATTGATCACACCTTGTTTACCGGGCTCTGCAGCAATCATCAGGTTGCCGCCAGACTGGATGTAATGTTGAAGTTTGACAATTGCGGCCGGGCTATAGGCTACTTTGGGATCGCCGATTACCAATGCAGCGATCCCAATGGGTATATCACTATTTTCCAGATAGAGGCTATCGATATCAAAACCCTGATTGATCAGTGAGGAGCGTGAGGTCTTCATGTTCAACAGCATTTTATAGTCGCGGTCCCCTATCTTATCGACGCTCCGTTGGTAACCATCCATGGCAAAAACTATTTTCGGCGGCGTCACAATCAGCCTTTTCAAAGCAGCTGCAATTTCTGCCTCCTGCGGCCAGAAGCCCTCACCATCATTATAGGTGCGTAAAAAGGTCTTTTTGTCTTTATAACGGAGCTGCATCACCAGACGTCCGCCTTCGCCATGCAGGTCTGTCAGCTTATGGATGGAATCCGGCCTGAGGAAATCAGCAGTATCGAGTTCCAGGAGTTTTGCCCTTTCCCTGAACAGCGTTCTCAGGCTTTTGCCGGGATTGGCGGCATAAAATTGCGGTACAGGGATACTGTCATAATAATACACCCATTTCAGGCGGATGTTGGACTTAAAACGTAAGTAGGGCTCCCAGCGGGCAATGGAACCCAAACGGTTCGCAGGATCACCATTCATATAACTATCGTCCATGACGTTGATGTATTCGGTCATCTCTACAGGCTCATCACCCATATCCTTTAATATTTTCTGGCTGGCCTTAACAATGGTGTTTACCTTGGTATCGGTAGCATCATAATACATCGTCAGCGGTTGTCTGGAACTGATGTAAGCTACAGCAAGTCCGACAATAACGATCAGCAGATAACGGCTGGCCTGATGTACAAATGAGCGCGATGCCCTTGCCATTTCCAGCCTGGTCACCGCAAAAGCAAGGAACATCCCGGAGATGACGAGGTAATAGATGATGTCCCTGCTGGTCAGTAAACCTCCCACCATGCGGTTGGCACGCGTCGGCATCGAAAGGCTGTCGGTCAGGTCACGGACATAATCGATGCCCCGACCGAACCCGCCAATGTAATTCAGAAAGGCGAGCACCATAAAGGTGCTGATGGCAGCGACCACCTGGTAGGTCGTTAAGCTAGACATAAAAATCCCTATTGCCGAATAGGCACTCAGCAGCAGGAAGCAGGCGAGCATGGCCACCAATGGGTGTGGATAATCAAAATGAGTTATAAAAAAGGGGCCGCAGACGAGGAAAAGGCCTGTAACAAAGACGATGACGAGGTTATATCCCAGCATGGAAATGAATTTCCCATAGATCATCTGGCTGATTTTTACCGGCGAGGAGTATAACAATTTGATCGTTCCACTGTGAATTTCCCTGCTGATGATCCCCATGGTCACCAGCGGCGTATACAGGTATAGGCTTTTGAGGATCAGGAAGTAGATGCCATGGGTTCTGCCCACGCTGGTGGTATACAATACATCGGTAAGGAAAGGAAATTCGAAGCCGAACTGCTGCAGGTGTTGGATTGCCCGCAGCCCCGAGACGAAGTCGAGGGCCATCTGCACGAAGAACACCATGATGAGCAGCCAGGCAATCGGGGAATAAAATAGCAGGCTGAGTTCCAGTCTGGCTATCTGTATTATTTTTTTCATGTAATGAATGTCTTAGTTGGAGATCCTGGATAACTGGGCAAATGTTTCGTCTAAAGAGTTTTTCTCCATGTTCAGCTCCCTTAGCCGCCAGCCTTGTTTTGCACTTTCCAGCACCACCGTCTCGGAGATCGTACGGTCGCCGTTAAAATAAATCCTCAGCTGTTTTTCGGTGAGCATTTCTATACGGATGATGCCTTCTATGGCCATCAGATCTTCCGCAGGCGGGGCACTTTCCATGGTCACCAGCATGCTGTGCGGAGCAATGTAGTTGTCGAAGGCCTCCATAGTATCGGCGAAGACAATCCTGCCGCTTTCAATCATGACGATGTCTTTGCAGAGGTATTGCACTTCGGTAAGGATGTGCGTAGAGAGGATCACGGCACGCTCGGAGGCAATGTCTTTGATCAATCCGCGTACCTCAAGGATCTGGTTGGGATCAAGGCCGTTGGTTGGTTCGTCAAACACCACCAGTTTCGGATGGTGGATGATGGCCTGGGCAATGCCTACCCGCTGTTTGTATCCTCCTGATAAGTTTTTGATGAGTCTTTTATTGATGTGGCTAAGGCCACATCGCTCCTTCACTTCTTCGAGGGCTAATTTCAGCTTTGACGTTTCTACAGAGCGCAGAATGGCAGTGTGCATCAGGTATTCATCTACGGTTAAGTCCATATAAAGTGGTGGCGTTTGTGGCAGGAAACCGATTTCCTGCTTGGCACGTTCCGGTTCTTTGCTGAGGTCAATGCCGTTGATGACTACTGATCCCGCTGTTGGCCTGAGCACGCCGCAAAGAATGTTCATGGTCGTAGACTTGCCGGCACCATTAGAGCCAAGCAACCCCACAATTCCACTACGAGGGATTTCAATATTGATGTCTCTTATAGCCCAGCTGGTACTATAACGGTGCGACAGTCCGCTGATACGAACAATTGGTTCCATATATTATTGTATTAGATAGTTTTGATGTTGATAATTTGGATAAATGAGACATTAGCCAGCCAGTACTCCGCAAAATTTGCGGAGTAAAAGGGTTAAAATGAAGCTATGGTGCTGTTAAAAGTCCTCGATCAGAAAAGGTTCTGCGGCCAGATTACCATTTAAATCATTGGGCAACCATGCCAGGGTGTAGTTCCGGTATCGCCACTTGTTTTTTTCCATCGTGGTGGTGCCCACATCCATCAGCGTGTAGGTTTGTAAAATACTACCTGATGCCTGGTCAAACACTTCGACCAATACATTTCCAACTTTTGCATCCGCATTTACGGAGAGGTAATCTGTAGCCGCCTGGTAGGCCAGATTAGTCACCGTTAAGTCCGTTCCCTCACCTGAAATCCGGATGCGCACCGGTGTTTTCGCGGGAGCAAGATTGACAAAACGCAAACCCAGAACGCTGTCAGCAACCGCATGATACGGTGGCAGATTGGTAATCAGGACCGACTCAGGCTGTTGTATCGTTCCGCTGAAGAACAAGGTACTGGCATCTCCTGCAGCAGGTGTGAAATTATATTGAAAAACCGACTGATCCTGTGTGTTCAAAGGATATTTGTAGACTTTCAGGAACTGTTCTTTAATGGGAATGGTAATATGCCCCCCGGGATCATAGGAACGATATCTTCTAACCATCCCTGCGGCTGGCTTTACTGCCGGAGAAAAGTTGGGGTCAAAATTAAACAATGCAAGGTCGGAACCGTACATCGCATTGACAATGGTCAGCGACGCAGTATCTTGCTGGCTCAATTCCTTTTTACAGGAAAGGAGCATTGATAAGAATAAGGCGCTCTGGATATATAGGAAAATCAGTTTTTTCATGATGATCTATTTGATGACAGTATGATTCTAATAATTGGGGTTTTGAACGAGGAGGTTATTCCTTTCCAGCTCTGACTTTGGGATCGGGTATAGCAACTGATAATTACCTCTCCAGGGTTGCTTGGCGGGAATCGCAGAAAGCACCTCTTCAGCCTTACCGGTACGCTTCAGGTCAAACCAGCGGTGGCCCCATTCTCCGAAAAGTTCAGCCTGCCGCTCTCTGGCAATAGCAGCAATGGCCTGTTCCCGGCCGAGAGCTGTAGACAAAGGATCAACACCAGCACGGCGACGCAGCACATTAACATCCTCAATACCAGCACTTATGGCACCACTTAACACTCTAGCTTCGCCACGAACGAGATACATTTCAGCGAGCCTCAGCACCATATAGTATTCTGAAGCTTCCCCATTTAAGACTTTATTATGCGCACCAGTTTTATATTTATACATAAATCTGGCATGCCCCGTTTTGCCTCCTGAAACAAAGTCAGTGCTATCGATCCAGGCTGCTCTACGGAGATCCCCGGCATCAAAAGCCCGGAGTAGGTTGGCTGAAAGGTCGCCGGAGACACCTGTGTGAAGTGGGTTGGGTAAAACATAAATTGCCTCCGGCACCGCGTTGCCGCTGAGGTCCATCTGCGTAGTTTGTTGCAGCTGCCAGATAGTCTCCGAACTGTTTTTCAGGAAAACTTTGTTCAAATCGGCAGTTTCCAGTTGATAGAGGCTGGTTTGGCCGATCACCTCTGTCGCCTCCAGAATGGCATTGGCATGATCGCCTGAGTACAGGTAAACCCTTGACAACAGCGCTTTCGCCGTCCATTTATTGGGCCGGATCCGCTCCCCTTTACCAGTAGAATAGTCTGCTGGTAAGACGCTTGCCGCATCCTTTAGGTCACTGATGATCTGCACATAGACCTCTGCGGTTGGTGTCCTTTTAATATTGGTATTTTTAGCTAAGTTGGTAGTGAGCACAAGCGGCACATCCCCAAAGGTGTTGATCAGGTAGAAATAACAAAAGGCACGGACGAATTTGGCTTCTGCAGTCAGTTCTTTCCTCACCCGTTCTCCCAGTAAGGTAGATTTGGATTCGGCTATTCCTTCAATCACGCCATTACATCCATAGATAAACTGATACGCCGAGTTCCACAGCCCATTGGATTCAGCATTTTGTGCAGTAACCGCATTACGGTAGAAATTGTCGCTAGGATTGACCACCTTGTCCAGTTCATCTGCGGAGAAACGTCCCAATTGACTGGTCAAACCCGAACTGAAGGCAGTATACGCCGATACATTAATCATTTGAGTAAGGACACCAACCATTGCGCCTGATGCCTGTGTTTCATTATTAAACACTTTCTCTGTGGTGAGACTATTTTTTGGTTCTGAAATTTCCAGGAGTTTATTACAGGAAACCAGTAGCAATGCTGGTATCAGCAGCAGTAACTTGTATGTATGATGGTTAAGCATAATCATGGTTAAAAAGTCAGGTTAAGGCCAGCAGTAATTGTTTTTGAGGTAGGCATTGAACCGAAGTTCTGTGTATCAGGGTCAATACCTTTATATTTTGTAAGTACCCATAGGTTTTGTGCATTCACGGTAAAACTCAGTTCCTTATTTTTCAACAACTTATCTGACAATGTATATGAAAAAGCGACATTTTGAAGTCTGAGAAAAGAGGCATCGGTATAGTACAAATCAGACGATCCTACCAGCGAATTCGATCCACTTCCATTCACAGTAGTCAGCGCGGCATATTTGGCATTTTGGCCAGGGTACTGCCAGCGGTTTTCGTAAATTTCAGTAGGTATATTGAAAAAACCTCCCGCTGGTGGGCCGCTGTAGAACGCGCTGAGGCCCATCTGATTTTTATAATATAGGGAGAAACTCAGCGCGATGCTCTTATACCGGAAACTATTGGATAAACTTCCAGTGAATTTCGGGTCTGAGTTGATTACTACATAGCGGTCATCCTCTCCCTTACCCGGTATTGCGGCGGAATTAACACCCACCGTACCGTCACCGTTGCGGTCTTCGAAGGCATATTGACCAGTCATTGGGTCGATACCAATATAGTGCAGGTAATACCTGTCGTTAACAGATTTTCCAATCACATATTCCGTAGCGTAAGGAGAAAGTTCAAGATCAGGATAATCGATCAGTATGTTTTTGTTCGTCCCCCCATTCAGGCTCAGATCCCATTTAAAATCAGATTTAGCGATGACCGTGCTAGCCGCAGAGAATTCCCATCCACTATTTTGAATCGTTGCAGGCCAGTTGGCAGTAACACTACCAAAGCCCGTGTAAAAGGGAGTTGGGTAAGAAGTCAGCTGATTGCCACAACGGTTCTGATAATAAGCGACCATCAAGGTGATCTTATCGTTGAAGAATCCCATCTCCGTGGCAAACTCCAGTTTTTTATTCACCTGCCAACGGTAGTCCGGATTTACCGCATGCATACTGGTAAGTGGTGTAACGCCTCCATAGGGGTATAGAGGGCTATAATTCGGCTGATTGGACCATTGACTCATGTATTGGTAGTCGCCCACACCATCGCTGCCCGTTAACCCATAACTGCCCCGGAATTTCAAAAAGCCCATGAATGAAGGAAGTGCATTTTTCACCCAGGCTTCTTCTGACGCAATCCATGCAGCGCCCAGGGCACCAAAATTCCCATAACGTTTTCCGGGGCCGAAGCGCGACGAACCATCTCTTCTGCCGCTAAGGTTGATGAAATACTTTTTTTCCCAGTTATAGCCGACCCTACCAGAAACCGCAGCATACTTATACTGTCCGTAAGTATCGAAAAGTCTGGTGAAAGGTGCCAAAGTTATCGACCCCAGCAGGTTGTCGTCTTCATAACCAAGCCCCTGAATACTCTGACCAGAGGTTACAGTACCCTGCAGACTAGCAGCCAGGAGCACAGATAAGTTCCCCTTCCCGATCACACTTTCATAGTTGAGCTGAGGTTCAATGGTCCAGTTCTGGTTGTCATTAGTACCCACCACCATCATGCCTGTCGGATTAGTCAAGGGGTTTTGCGAGGAAATAGGCATTTCTCCCCCGCCGACATTATGACTGGTATTGTACCCCAAACTGGTACTCAACTGCAGTCCATTGAGCAGCTCGTAAGAAAGCATTAATTTTGCGGTTGCCAGTGAGGTCTTTGAATAACTCAAGGCCTTAAGCGATCCGAATGGGTAAGCATAAGGCATTCCGGCATCATTCCATTCCTGGAAGTTGAGCTGTCCGTTGCTATCGTATATCGGCGGTGCATTGGGCGACAATATAGTCTGGGCGCTGTGTTATTGTATTAACGTTTGAAAAAGTAAGGCCCTGAAATTTGTCTTTAACCTTTTGTTGAATGCAGCATTGCTGATGCTAAACGCCAGGTTGGCACTTTGGTCAGATCCACTGGAGGTCATGATGTCTGTGGTCTTACCATAGCCGGGGCTGATGCTGAATTGGGTATCTTCATTCCCACCGGAAATATTCAAATTCACACGGGTCACCTTGCCGGTATTTCCCCAAAGTTCCTTTTGCCAGTTGGTGTACCTTGTCGTATCCCAGGCAATAAGATCCGGTGCATTGAGCAGTGTGGGCACAATACCATCATTTTTAAAAGCTTCCTTTCTCATTTTTACATAGTCCCGGGTATTTAACAGGTCCCAGTATCGGGTGACGGCATTTACGCCCTGAGAAATATTTGTGGTGACCCGGGTAGGGCCCGCTTTCCCTTTTTTGGTGGTGATCAGGATGACGCCGTTGGCTCCCCTGGATCCATATATAGCGGTAGCATCTGCATCCTTTAATACCTCAATACTCGAAATACTCGCAGGGTTGATGTTAAACAACGGACTCTGACCGTATCCGGAAGTAAACATGCCGTTTTGGATGACACCGGAAGAGCCGTACTGATAACTGGAATTACCGCCCACATCCAGATACGTAAGTGGTACACCGTCGATGATATATAGGGGATCCGATGGAAATTGTGAGCTGACCGTACTCCGTCCGCGGATTTCTACTTTAATCGTTCCGCTTGCCTGGCCTGTATTTGGGGTAATCATCATCCCCGGCACCTTACCCACCAGCGCCATCAAAGGATTTGATACGGGTTGTTTGGCAATTTCTTCCGCAGTAACAGTGGTGATGTTCCCTGTTGAAAAACGGCGACTGGTTTTTCCGTAGGCCATCACCTGGATCTCATCCAGTTTGGAGTTGCTCAATTCAAGTTTGATGGCCAGGTAGCGGATCCCGACAGGTACTTCCTTTGTCATATACCCCATGAAGGACACCTGAATGATGGCATCATCGGGCACATTTTTCAGGATAAACTCACCACGTGTATTGGTGATGGCCCTGGCTTTCCCATCCTTAACAGCAACTGTAGCACCTGGCAGCGGTTCACCATTGGCATCTGATACAATGCCACGGGCATCAGTATCCTTAAAAACGTCTGCGATCTTATCCAGCAAAGACGGCGCTTTTGCCTGCACGATGATTGACTTTTTCGTAATGGAATAGGTCAGTGGCAAACCTTCGAAGATTTCTTTCAAGGCATCCTCCAAAGGTGCATTTTTCAGTTTGACGTCGACCTTTATTTTCGTTAAGTCGGTATTTTTCCAGAAGAAGCTGTAACCGGTCTGGCTTTCAATGCTTGAGAATACCTTTGTAAGCACTGCATCCTTCTGATTGATGCTTATTTTTTGCGCGTATCCACTTGCTGATACCTGCATACAAGCGACAGTGATTATGAAAAATATCAGTTTCATGACCATAATTATTTTACGCAGTCGCCCCCCACGGGAAACTTTCGCATATGAGTATAAATTCATACGTTTGTACTGTTTGGGTTTTGGATTAATTTTCAAGAATTATTCATCACTCCGATTTATCGGATAAGACTGGCCCAAACGCAGGTCCGGAGAAAAGTGTCGAAGCCTTCTCCGGGCTTTTTCATATTCGGCCAACCGGTTATGGGGTTACCCGCTTTTTTGTAAAAATCTGATCATGTTGGTTGGTTTAGGTTGTTGGTTATTTTTAGTTGATTGTTTTAGCTTGTTATTTTTATCATTCTTTTGCCTGTTTTTAAGTTTTTTATCAGACAGTTATGTTCTTGAAAATTGTCTTTTCAACTGTGCTTCCGGTCGGTTATATTTCCCTAAGCCTTATGGGCTGACAATAATCTTCTTTCCTTCAATTTTGAAATGAACATTACTCAATTCCAGTACTTTAAGCACCTCTGAAAGGGTGTAACTGCGGTCAATTTTTCCATAAAACTGCTCGTTTTCTACATTTCCTTCATATACGACTTCTACATCATACCAACGGGCAATTTGTCGCATAGAGGTTTTCATATCCGTATGATCAAACTTGAATACACCATCTTTCCAGGCAACGGCATCGGCAGCATTGACTTCTTTGACAATCAGCTGACTACCTCCTACCAGCGCCTGCTGATTTGGTTTGATGAGGGTACCATTCACATTCACACTACCTTCCAGCAATGTCGTTTTGATATTCGGTTCATCGGTATATGAGTTGATGTTGAAGTGTGTGCCCAGCACTTCAACGGTCTGACCGTTATTGATCACCTTAAATGGCTTAGCCTTATTGTGCGCAACTTCAAAATATCCTTCCCCTGTTAACGTTACAGTTCGGTCTTTGCCTTTAAATGCAGTGGGATATTTCAAAGAGGAGGCAGCGTTTAGGATTACCTTTGTTCCATCTGAAAGCATAATGGTGTACTGGCCGCCTCTCGGTGTCGTGATGGTATTGTACAAAGCAGCCGCCTGAGTTTCAGTCGTTCCTTCATATACCAACTGGCCATCGGCAGTTTTTTTAATCCGCGCATCCTGTTCATTTGCAAGCGCTCCGTTTTTCGCTCCCGTTAAGATCAGCTGTTTGCCATCTGCAAGGGTTAACACAGCTTTATTGGAACCAGGCGCAATATCATTGCTCGTTGAAAGGTTAAGTCGGCCGGATCTACTATTTGTGGTATTCGCATAGTAGAACAGCCCCGCAGCCAGCACCACAACGATTGAAGCAACCGCCGCAATGCGCGGCCATAGTTTTATTCGTTTGATTTGAGGAGCGTCTGAATGTAGTTTCAATCCGGCATAAGTAAACGTTGCCAGTCTTAAAGTAGCATCAACGCGATTGAAATCAATCTCGTCCTCTTCAAGGCTAAGGCTATCGGATTTGTGCAGGTACCAGTTCTCCAGCAAATCTCTTTCTTCCGCTGTTGCCAATCCCTGATTATACCGTTGAACCAATTCTTTTGCCTGTTGCCTATTCATCCTTTTGGAATTCATTTACAGGTAAACGGCTGAACGGTAACCTGGGGGTAGAAGATTTTTAAAATATTTTCATTTAGCGCAGCAATATGAGTACGGCAATGCTAATGCCCATGTCATTGAGCTTAGGTTTAATTACCTTTAAAGCATTCTGTACCTGCTTTTTTACCGTTTGCTCGGATATATTCAGCTTCCCGGCGATCTCTTTATGTGAAAGATTTTCTTTTCTGCTGAGCTCAAAGATCTCTTTCATTTTAGGGGGCAGCTTCTGAATTTCCCTTTCGAGAATCTCCATGATGCGCTTTTCATCGATGTGATCTACCTTTTCATTTAAAGGATCAGAAACAAAGCTGGCGATCTCCCCGAGATAGTCGCTCCTCACCTTATTTTTTTCAATCAGGTCAAATACCTTATTTCTAGCTGCAGTATATAAGTAACCGGATATATTGAGTGTGTTTTTTAAGGAGGCAGCTTTTATCCAGAGATTTCCGAAAACTTCCTGCACCACATCTTTTGCCTCGTCTTCATCCCGTAGCATCTTGTAGACATGTGCATAGATAAGTTTCCAGTTCCGGTTATAGATTTCCGTAAATGCTTGCTCATCTGCCTCTTTTAACAAGGCAGTCAATTCTGTATCTGCAAGATTACTATAATCAGTTAACGCACTCATCCCCTCTGGAGTTCAATGGATTTTTTATTTAAGAACAATGTTAACAAATTAGACTGAAAAAAATGGCCATACCCAACATAATTAAACAAACATCACTATTAAAAAAACATCATTCGATCCTGAGCATATTTTTTTGATGTGATTGATTTCAGCTGATTTCCTGATCTGTAACTCCTCCTCATGATTACTTAAACTTGTGCTCACCATTGATTAACCTCGGTTTAAAACTTTATATCTGAGTGCAGATAACATTCGTTTTTTCTGTAAAACGGATATCGCATTCTTTTTTATGATGTTTTGTTACTTTTTTCTATCTTCCTCCTACCTATGTTATACACCTCAATCTCCCTACTGGCGTTGCTGATATTTGGCAGCATCTTTTATTATAATGCACTTGTCAACAAGAAAAACAGGATGAAAGAAGCCTGGAGTGGCATCGACGTTTATTTAAAGAAGCGATACGAGCTGATTCCGAATCTGATTGAAACGGTAAAAGGATATGCCAGTCATGAGCAACAGTTGATGAAGGAACTGGCGACCTTACGCACGCAAGCCATTCAGACGCAACAGGGTCAGGAAAAAATAGACAACGAAAACCATCTTTCGCAACACATTGCCCGCCTAATGCTGATTGCAGAAAACTATCCAGATCTGAAAGCCAATGCCAACTTCCAGCAGCTGCAGACACAACTGGAAACCCTCGAAACGGAAATTGAACTTTCCAGAAGGTATTACAATGGCACGGTTAGGGAGAACAACATCCAGGTACAGTCATTTCCTTCTAATCTGGTAGCCAAGATCTTCGGATTTGAGGACGGGACTTTCTTTGAAGTTGACAATGTAGTGGAACGCTCCTCTGTAAAAGTTTCTTTTTGATAGAACACCATCAACCAACAATCCTTATTTTACACCAATTAAACCCTCATGACCTTCAAAACATCCATTGGAATGAATAAGTCATGAAAATCAGATACAAATGAAAATCAACCATTTGACGTTATATAAGCTACTGATCTTCTGGATCATCACCGCACTCTGGCCATCGGCAACTGCTGCTCAGGAGATCATGCTGACGGAACCAAAAACAGAGGCTGTAGAAGAGAATTCTCCAAAAGAAGAAGCACAGGAAGTCCAGTATGAACGCATCCTGTCTTTTCATACGGACATCAGGATTGACACTTCTGGAATGATGCACCTGACTGAAAAGATCCAGGTGTACGCTAATGGTAACCAGATCAAACGCGGCTTGGTGCGACGTATACCCATCTATCGTAAGGACATTTTTGGCGACAGGAAACCCGCGGACTTCAAGATCACCGGCATTTTAAAAGATGGAAAAAAGGAGAATTATAAGACTAAAAATGATGGCAGCGTACGTAGCATTTACATTGGCGACGAAGATGTCATCCTGAGTCCCGGATTGTACACTTATGAGATCAGTTATGAGACCAAAGGGCAGATTGGTTTCTTTAAAAATTACGACGAGATCTATTGGAATGTAACCGGCAGTGATTGGGATTTTAACATTGAACAAGCTTCAGCAACGATCACATTTCCTCAAGGCGCCTCCCCCGGTCAAACGGCCTGTTATACCGGGGCTAAGGGTTCAACAGGTAAAGACTGTGAGTTCAGCGTGAACGCCGACCAGACACTGACTTTCAAAACGAAAGACTATTTACCCTCAGGAACGGGATTCACCATTGCTGCAGCATTCACGAAAGGCATCATCCACAGGCCTTCCAACTTTGAGCTTTTTTATCAGGACTACCTGAAGATCACACTATCACTGCTTCTACTGATTGGACTGGGTACTTATTATTACATCACCTGGTCGCGCTATGGTCGCGATCCAAAACAGCCAGTGACCATACCTACGTTTAACATCCCCAATAACTGGTCGCCGGCCCTGCTACGTTATTTTTACAAGAAAACAATAGATGACAAGTCCTTCGCGATCTCCGTCATCAACATGGCGGTGAAGAAGGTAGTAAAAATCAGGAAAGGCATTGGTAAAAAAGAAGATTATGCCGTAGAAAAGTCGACGGCAGCTACAGGCCTGCTATCAAAAGAAGAAGAAGCCATCTATACACGTTTTCTTGGCAAAAAGGACAGGATATACATCAACAAGGCCAATGGACCAACCATCAATGCAGCAAAAAACGCACATCGTGACCGTCTGAAACCACAGCTCGACCTGAAAGATTTTTTTGTCAGCCACAGAAACCACCTCATTAAGTCCGCAGGGATGACAGCAGGCGTTTTTGTGATCTTTATGATCTTTGTTGAAACAGGAACACCCTTGATGATGCTTTTCTTCAGTCCCTTTATTGTGATTGGCGGAGTGTGCTTTGTGATGGGGATCAAAAACATCCGGAAGTCAATTGCTGCAGGAATTTTTCTGATGATCTGGGGTGCAGGTTTCGGGGGGATTCCGTTGGGAATGCTGATTTTGAACCTGAGCCACCTTCCTATCGTGTCACTGGTATTTGTTATGTCCAGCACAGTCATGTTCTGCCTGTATGTTTTCCTGATCAAGGCACCAACAGTGGCAGGCACCGAGCTGATCAGTAAAATCAAAGGCTTCCGGATGTACCTGGAAACGGCTGAGGAACATCGCCTGAACCTATTGAACCCACCTGAACATACGCCGGAGTTATTTGAGAAATTCCTTCCTTATGCCCTGGCACTGGATGTCGAAAATGCATGGGGAGCTAAATTTGAAGAACTGCTGAATGATGCAGATTACAGCCCTGACTGGTATGACGGCGACCGGTTTAACCATAAGAATATCAGTCGCGGATTCATCGTCCCATTCAGCAGTGCTGTCAGCGACAGTAAACCAGATACAGGATCTTCTTCAGGATCTTCAGGAAGCTCCAGCTGGAGTTCCGGAAGCAGTGGTGGCGGCTCTTCCGGCGGCGGTGGCGGTGGCGGAGGTGGCGGCGGCTGGTAACCAGCAGTCCGCTCGCTCAAAGGTTTATGGCATCGTTTCCCCCCAGGGTTCGAAGTATTCAACTGTACCGTTCCCATTATCATACGGCAGATAATAAATCTCCATCGACTGGTCGTGGAGCTTTTCAGGCTTGATGCAGCTAGTACGGTACTCTATGATATCGATGCACAAAGTGATAAATTGTGCAAACAGGATCCGCCAATGCCGGTACACTTGTAGAAGTTGGACCACTTGGCGTAAATGCAGAAGCAAGCAATGGATCTTACATCGGCGGCACCAGCAACAGTGCCTATGCCATCCTCACTGTATCCGGTGCGCAAAAGATATACAACATCAACCTGACCTCTGGTGCTGCAACCGCAGGTGTGGACTTTCCTCAACCTGTAAAGGCATTTGCATTGGGTCTTGGTTTTTAATTCCCTGATCATTTAAAATTAAACATCGGGCGTCTGCTTTTAAAGATGCCCGATGTTTTTTATCCAACGAGTATATTCAACTAATTAATATTCAGATTTTTTTCAGTAGTTTGGACTTCATACACCAAGTACCAACTGTATGAAAAGAAGAATATGCTTCACGTTGCTTTTGTTGTTCAGCACCAACATGATTTTTGCCCAGTCCAATTACCAGCCATCAGCATCCAACCTGAAGGCGAGGGCACATTTCCAGGACATGAAGTTCGGCATGTTTATCCACTGGGGCATTTACAGTATTTTAGGCGATGGTGAATGGGTCATGCACAGCCGCAAGATCCCGCATCACGATTATCAGCGCCTGGCAGACTTCTTTAATCCGCAAGCCTTCAATGCTGAGGAATGGGTCAATCTGGCCAAGTCGGCGGGAATGAAATACATTACCGTCACTTCCAGACACCATGATGGCTTCAGCATGTTTAAGACCAATGCGTCTTCCTATAATATTGTCGATGCCACTCCTTATAAACGTGATCCGCTGATGGAGCTCGCCCAGGCCTGCGAAAAAGAAGGCATTGAGCTGAGGTTTTACTATTCCTTTCTCGACTGGGGCCGTGACGACTATGCTTTTGGCAGTAAGATCGTAAATGGTAAACCAGAAAAAGGCGATTGGGACAGCTACATCCAGTTTATGAAAACACAGCTCACTGAGCTAATCAAAAATTACCCAACGGTAAAGGGCATCTGGTTTGATGGCGACTGGGAGCGTAAAACCGCCGACTGGCATTATGATGAGATTTATGGATTGATTCATGAGCTGAACCCGGAGATTATGATCGGCAGCAACCACCATCAGGCACCCAAAGCCGGAGAGGATTTCCAGCTTTTTGAGAAAGATCTTCCTGGGAAAAATACATCTGGCTTTAGTGGGGATGCTAAAATTGGCGATCTTCCTCTGGAAACCTGCGAGACAATGAGTGGCAGCTGGGGTTTTAACATCAACGATAGAAACTATAAGTCCGTTAGACAGCTGGTGCATTACCTGGTCAATGCCGCCGGCAATGATGCCAATTTCCTGCTCAATGTAGGCCCTATGCCCAATGGGAAAATCCAGCCGGAGTTCACAGATACCCTGGTCAGCATTGGGAAATGGCTGAATACTTATGGAGAAACCATTTACGGAACCCGGGGAAACATGATTCCCCTGCAATCCTGGGGAGCAGTTACCGCGAAGGACAACATCTGGTATGCACATGTCCTGAATCCGGATGCTGAGGGAGGGATCTTTATCCCGGTTCAAAAGAAAAAACTAAAGGGCGCTTACAACTTTGTAGACAAAAAAAAGATAAAGTATAAACAAGACAAGAACGGAATCTACTTATATCCGGAAATCGCCCTTGAGGAGCTTGACAACGTAATTAAGCTCCAATTTTAAGACCACTTTCAGGAGTGTGATATATATTCAGGGGAATACCGTTATCTGTTATAATTAATATATCTTGCAGCAAATTTAGGGGGATTTGAATTTTATTATTAGCATCAGCTGTTTCTTTTTACTGCTGTTTTCCATACACTTGTTTTTTGCCAGCCACGGCAACCGGTTATTAAACCGCTTGCTGGCAATGGTTTTTTTTAGCAGATTTGGTCAGGCACTGGTATTTCTGCTGATCAAGTCTAATGAGCATTTGCTATTTCAATCTTTTTATCAGCTGTTCACCCCTCTTTTTTATATTGGCCCCGCATGTTTTTATCTCTACATTACTTGTTTTATTGATAATAAAACACGGTTAAGCCCTAAAGACTGGCTGCATTTTACCCCTTTTCTATTTGCTGTAATACATGTCCTTCCATGGAATCATACCAGTACTACCGACTGGGACATGATCATCAGGCAGATCAATGAGCGTGGCCAGATGTTTATCTCTAAAGAAAACGGGTTATTTCCAGCCTACTTTTATTACCTCGGCCGTCCCTTGCTCCTGCTTGTTTACCTATCGTTGTCATGGTATGCAGTGATGAAATCAAAGTTCAGGCTCAAAGAAAATGCAGGCCTGATGGATACGAGGTGGATATTTTTCGCATTGAATGCAGCCACCTTCTTCCAGCTGATCGCATTTCTGCAGCTCGCCACCCGCAGTATTCCTTATGCAAACATGATGATCGTAATGCTGAACTGCGCAGTATTGATCAGCATCATTGTTTTCGTGATCCACAATCCCAGAATGTTTTACGGATATCTGTTTGTTTCGGTAAATCTCGATAAGCGCACAGAAGGAAACGAGGCAACATCACTTTCTGACAATTCGGCTTTTTCTGGAGCCCCGGAGGTAGAATTCCCAACAACAGATACCGGGCCTGTAGAAAAGCCAGGGGGAAAAACATCCATGGACAAGAAAATTAACCTGCTTCCCGAACAACTGGCAAGTTATCCTGAAATCATGAAAAGCTATATGGAGCAGGAAAAACCCTACCTCCAGAAAGAGTTTCAGATTGTAGATATGGCCAAGGCACTGGGTATTCCGGTTCACCACTGCTCCTTCATCGTCAATAACTTTATTGGCAAGAATTTCCGCGACTGGATCAATAGCTATCGTGTACGCCATTTTCTCAATGAATATCCGCTATTGTGCGGAAAAATGACCATCGAAGCCATTGCTTATGATGCTGGCTTTAAAAGTTTATCCACCTTCTACAATGCGTTCAGAAAAGAGACCGGTGTACTGCCCAAATCTTATTTTTCCGAGCAGAACGCCTCATAAACCCGTTTTTTTTTACTGCAACTATTGAATGGTGATAGGTCTTTAACGACATCTGTATGTTGTAACACCTATCAACAGGTTAGCTTTGTTCCAGCACCAAACCGGGCGAAGGATTATAGGGGTAATCTAACGGGGCGGTGCTAAAATTTTAACCATCCATCTAAAAAACATCTCAATTGTATGAAGTACATCTTCTCACTTTTAGCTGTTCCCATTTTTGCAGCTAGTTCCTATGCACAGCAGACGAACCAGGCCGTCATCAATTCAACGGGGCAGACCTACACCCAGAACACCGGAGTTATTTTTGAATGGAGTGTCGGAGAAATGGTGCTTGTAGAAAGCATGATCAATAGCAAAGCAATCATTACAAATGGTCTGCTGCAGCCCATCATTGCAAGTCAGACGCTCAGCCCGGGATTTTTCGTCAATGCGACAAACATACTCAGTCCTAACGGTGACGGCAGGAATGACGTATGGGTCGTCGAGGACATTGAAAAATATCCGGATAATGAGGTAACCGTCTTTGACCGTGCGGGCAGGACGGTATTTTCCACCAGAAACTATCAGAACGACTGGACAGGTCACCTTAACGGCACCCGCCTTGTTGAAGGCACCTACTATTACATCATCAAACTCAACAAAAATGGGAAGTCAGGCATCATCAAAGGCTTCATTACCATCTTAAATTAATCACACCAGCACTTACCTTCTATATGTTCAAACTCTACAAAAAACAGCTCTTTTTAGCTGCATTCGCATTTATGCTGATGTGCAGCAGTCAGGCATTGGCACAGCAGTTACCCCAGATCAATTATCAGGGTGTGGCGCGCAAGGCAGACGGAAACCCCGTTACGGAACAACCCATTGCCATCAAGCTGACCATTCACGATGGCAGTGCTACAGGTAATTCTGTATATTCAGAAACGCGTAAAACCACCACCAATAAATTTGGACTTTTCAGCCTGGTGATCGGCAGCAGCGGTGCACTTTCTCAAAGTGGTGCCATGTCGACCATCAACTGGTCTACGGGCAACAAATTTCTTCAGGTGGAGATCGATCCTGCAGGAGGCGCGAGCTTCATTGACATGGGTACTTCTCAGCTTCAGTCTGTACCTTACGCGATCTATGCAAGCTCTGCTACGCCAGGGGGAGCAGCCGGAGGTGATCTGAGCGGTACTTTTCCAAATCCCAAAGTGAGTAAGCTTCAGGGATCGGCCGTAAGTGCTGTAGTTCCCGTAAATGGGCAGGTGTTGAAATGGACAGGGTCCGCATGGACACCGAGTGATGTTTCCGCTGCAATGGCTCAGGCTAATGCCAGCACAGATGGCTTTCTAAGCAAAGAAGACTGGTTGATATTTAATGGAAAAGCAACTGTAAGTTATGTCGATGCAGCGATTGCCACCACTGCTAACGCATTAAGTGCAGAAACGGCAAGGGCTACCGCTGCTGAAGCGGCCAAAGAAAATGCAGCTAATAAGTCTACAGCCACTGCGCTAGGCAACAGCGATATCCTCTTTCCGACGCAGAATGCAGTCAAAACATATGTAGATGGATTGAATTCAGGTTCTTCAACTGCCATTGCATTAAAAGAAAATGCAGCGAACAAGTCGGCAACAACTACATTAGGTACCAGCGATGTGCTTTTCCCTACACAAAACGCAGTCAAAACTTACGTTGATGCAGCAGCAGCAACAAATGCAACCGCCATCGCATTAAAAGAAAACACAGCGAACAAGTCGGCAACAACTACATTAGGTACAAGCGATGTGCTTTTCCCTACACAAAATGCAGTCAAAACTTACGTTGATGCAGCAGCAACAACAAATGCGACTGCATTAGCAGCGGAAGTATCCAGAGCAACCACTGCCGAAGGGGCTTTGAGCACTGCAATAGCAACAGAAACTACCCGCGCAACAGCCGCTGAAGCTGCTAAAGAAAATGCGGCTAATAAGTCTACTACAACTACTTTAGGTACCAGCGATATACTTTTTCCAACTCAGAATGCAGTTAAAACCTATGTAGATGGATTGAATGTGAGTTCTTCAACTGCCATCGCATTAAAAGAAAACGCAGCGAACAAATCGACAACAACTACACTGGGTACCAGCAATGTGCTTTTCCCTACGCAAAATGCAGTCAAAACTTACGTTGACGCAGCAGCAGCGACAAATGCAACGGCGATAGCGACAAATACAACTGCAATAGCAACAAATACAACTGCGATAGCAACAAATGCAACTGCAATAGCAACAAATGCAACTGCAATAGCGACAAATGCAACTGCGATAGCGACAAATGCAACTGCGATAACAACTGAGGTAAACAGGGCCACCACAGCTGAAGGAGTATTAAACACTGCAATAACAACGTTAACGACTTCAGTGGCTGCAGAAGTAACCAGGGCTACCGATGCTGAAAGCACTTTAAATGCTGCACTAACGGCAGAAACTAACCGTGCAACAACTGCAGAAGCCACTAAGGAGAACGCAGCAAATAAATCCACAACGACTACGTTGGGAACCAGTGATGTACTCTTCCCTACTCAGAACGCAGTTAAAACTTATGTTGACAGCCGCGTTTCCAGTTCAATGCCTGCACTCACCAATGGATCGGTATTGTTTTCAAATGGGACAGGCATCAGCGAGGACAATGCCAATTTCTTCTGGGACAATACCAATAATAGACTGGGCATATTGACCTCTACCCCATCAGCAACCTTTCAGATTGGTCCAAAAGACAATCAGGAAGCAGAAAGCCTGAGCTGGGGAAAAATGGCCGACAACATGAACACATTACAATTGGGCTACAGGCAAACCAACTGGAAGTTCAAGGCGGGTAACAATTCAGGCGTAATCACCAGTCTGATCATCGCCAATAACAATGGTAATGGCGCCGATGTGCCAAGGATGATTTTCAACCAGGAAGGCAACAACACCCAGATCCTGGATCCTTTACTAGCTTCAACATCTATTACCAGCCCGGTGGCTAACCTGGCGAGTTTGAATGTAAACAACGGTGCGATGACCTATAACAGCGCCCAGCCAGGTAAAATCAACCTGCTTACCTCTACACCTGAAATCGGAAGTTTCAAAATCGGAGAGAACCAGGCAAATTTAAGATATGAATACAGTGGGTTCGGAGCAACATCAGCACTTTCATTAGGCTTCAGACAATACTCCATGAACTTCCGCTTACTAACCGATAGCGGTGTTGGTTATGGATTGACCCTGAATCACAATGATGGTACTACGGATAAACCGTTGATGACCTTTTTAAGGGATGGTACCATCACGGCCTACGATAAAATGACTGCCGGCAGTTTCGTAAAACAAGGTGGTACTTCCAGTCAGTTTTTAATGGCTGATGGTAGTGTGTCTACCTTTGGCGGTTCTTCTGGTACCGGAGCAAACGGACAAATGACCTACTGGACGGCTGCAAATACACAGGCCGGAGCATCAAACTTCCTTTGGGACAATGCCAACAACCTGCTGAAAGTGGGTTCAGGAGTTGCTAACGGAGGTTACGAATTCAATTCCGCATTATCCAATACCTCACTGATGAGCCTGATTGGTCAACCAGCATCCACTGCGACACAAACATTGCTTAGCCTGAGAAGAGGACACAACCAGGGAACTTCTTATGGATTCGGGGCCGATTTCGTGACCCTCGGAGCCAATAATGCTACGCGACTGGACCTGAAGATCAGCAATGTAACTAACGACAATGCTTTTAGTGCCATGACATTTACCAACACAGGAAGGGTCGGTGTATTGAATACCAATCCTCAGTCTGAGTTTGATGTCACTGGTGCTGGTATTTTTTCAAGTACACTCACGGCACAGTCCTTTGTGAAACCAGGTGGTACCTCCAGTCAGTTTTTAATGGCAGACGGTAGCACATCGGTCTTTGGCGGTCACACGGGTAGCGGAGCAGCCGGGCAAATGAACTACTGGTCAGCAGCAAATACACAGGCAGGTGCGGCAAACTTCCTCTGGGATAATGCAAACAGCCTTTTAGAAGTTGGCTCAGGAACGAGCATTGACGACCACCTTTATCCAAATGCAACACTATCGGCAACACCTGTGGTGACCATCAATGGTATCCGTGCTTCAGCAACATCACAAACCATGCTCAGGTTTAAAAGAGGACATGCTCAGGGAAGTTCTTATGGCTTCTGGGCGGACTTCGAAACCTCGGGTGCCAACAACGCCCTGCAGCTGGACCTGAAGATCAGCAATGTAAACAACACTTCTGCCTATAGTGCCATGTCTTTCACCAACTCTGGTAAAGTGGGTATATTCAACACGAACCCTCAGTCTGAACTCGACGTGACCGGTGCGGGTAAATTTTCGAATACAGTTACTGCAACGTCTTTTATAAAATCGGGCGGTTTGGCGACAGAGCTATTGGCAGCCAATGGTACAGTGGTTACTGCCGGAACCAACATTACGATTGCTAACGGTACCATTTCTGCAACTGCGGCTGCCGCAGTTCGCGAAGTGGCTGATGAGGTGACTGCTGCTACTGCACAAACCAGCTTTACCTTATCTCAGGCTCCTTCTGCGAATAGCAAAGTGAAAATGTTTGTGAATGGCATCCGCATTAGTAACACTGCTTACAGCGTATCTGGCACTACCCTAACGTATACTGCAGCTAACAATGGTGCTTACGCACTTGTTGCCGGCGACAGGATTCAGTTCGATTTTTATTACTAAGCCGTTATGAGGAACATCAAAAGATATTCACTAATCGCGACCATCTTATTGTTTAGCGCCGGTGCATTTGCACAGGGGCTAAACAAATATGGTCAGATCATCACCAACCCCGCTGCGTACCTGAATAAAAACGGGGCGGTTGGCAGCACCACGGGGCTAAGTAAATCGGGGCAACAGTTCAACGTCCCTCCTGCTCCAGGTGTTCCATACCAGGGTGGAACTATCGTTTACATTTTCCAGAATGGGGATGCAGGATATGTAGCAGGAGAAACACACGGGTTGATTGCTTCAAATGAAGATGTAGGATACAGTCAGTGGGGATGCCGCGGAACAACTACTGCTGCAACCGGCATTGCGATTGGAACAGGATCGTCAAATACAGCCCTGATTATGGCCTCCTGCAGTGATGCCAACATTCCGGCTAAGCTTTGTGCAGACTACAGAGGTGGCGACTATACTGACTGGTACCTACCGAGTAAGGATGAACTGAAGAAGATTTACCTCAGCAGGTCCTTATTGAGCAACGTAAATTCCTATCTCTATTGGAGTTCCTCAGAATTTAGTTCAGCCGAAACCTGGAGACAGAATCTTTCTGTCGGAAACGGTAGTCAACAGCAGTTCGGCAAAAATTCCAATAGCCACGTCCGGGCAATGCGCACATTTTAACATCCAAGATGAAGAAAATTAACCACAATTATTATAGCATGACCAGGATTACTTATGTGCTGCTGCTGGCTGTTCTCTTGTCGAACATACAGGAAAGCCGCGCTCAGCTCAATCCCCTGTCGGCACAATATTACAGCAACCAGTACCTGATTAATCCTTCCTTTGCCGGATTTAACAGCGGACTAAAGCTGAACGGGGCATACCGTAAATTATGGAACAATGTGCCCGGTTCCCCGCTGATCCAAAATCTGACTGCTGACTATGGCTTTGAGAAGGTAGGTATCGGATTGAACGTCAACAATGAAAGCGCAGGACTTCAAAGGCAGACACGTGTAATGGGCAGTTATGCCTATCACCTGCCCCTTGCCGCAGAAAACCAACAGCTGCACTTCGGTCTGTCGCTGGGTTTCATGACGCAGCGCCTGGAGAACTCCGACATCAATGGTGACCCGAATGACCCTATGGTAGGCCAGTACAATGACCGGAAAACCTACCTCGACGGCGATTTCGGTATTGCCTATACTTCAGAAAGGTTGAACATCCAGGCATCTGTTCCCAACCTTAAAAGCATCCTTAAAAAGGACGAGGTAAAACTTGCCGATGTCGCTACATTTTTCACAGCCGTCAGCTATCGCTTTAAACTCAGCGATGGCACTGAAGGCATGGATGTAGAGCCTAAAATTGCCTTCCGGGGAGTCAAAGGTTTTGACAACATCTGGGATGCGGGAGCGCAGCTGAGCATCGCCAATCAACAGGTGTTTTTTATGGGGATGTATCACAGCACAGAGAACGCCACTTTCGGCCTTGG